>NZ_JBSFVD010000003.1:0-567215 GCF_053592135.1 Streptomyces sp. NPDC002784
CCGCTGTTCCTGCGCGCCGGGCGCACCCTGGGCGCCACCGGCCTGAAGGGCACCTGGCACATCGTGATGCCGGGAGCCCTGCCGGGCTATCTGGCCGGTCTGAAGCAGGGCTGGGCGTTCTCCTGGCGCTCACTGATGGCCGCCGAGATCATCGCCTCCTCCCCCGATCTGGGCGTCGGGCTCGGCCAGTTGCTGGAGAACGGCCGCAACAACGCCAGCATGTCCCAGGTGTTCCTGGCCATCTTCCTGATCCTGCTCGTCGGCATCGCCATCGACCTGCTGATCTTCAGCCCCCTGGAGCGCTGGGTGCTGCGCACCCGCGGTCTGCTCGCGAGGAGCTGATCCGCACCTCAGGTCAGCGGCTTCTCCAGTACGGCCTTGCGGTGACTGAACGTCTCGATGGAGTAGCGGCCGTGGTAGTTGCCCGTGCCGCTCTCCCCCACCCCGCCGAACGGCAGGTCGGAGACGGTGAGATGGGCGAGCGGGAGACCGAGCCCGAGGCCGCCGGATGACGTCTCGGCGGCGATGCGCCCACGCGTGTCGCCCGACTCGGTGAAGACGTACAGGGCGAGCGGCTTGTCGCGGTCGTTGATGAAGCCGATGGCCTCGTCCAGGCCGGGAACGGTGACGATCGGCAGGATGGGGCCGAAGATCTCCTCGCTCATCACCGGCGAGGCGGGGTCGACGTCGGCCAGCACGGTCGGCGCGAGGTACTTCGACGCGCGGTCACCGGAGCCGCCCACGACCACCCGCCCCGAGTCGAGCAGCCCGCTCAGCCGGTCGAAGTGCCGTTCGTTGACGATACGGCCGTACTCGGGCGAGGCCGCCGGGTCGGTGCCGTACAACGACTCCACCGCGCGGACGAGTTCGCGCTCCAGCGCGGCGGCGGTGGCCGGGTCGGTGAGGACGTAGTCGGGCGCCACGCAGGTCTGCCCCGCGTTGAGGAACTTGCCCGCGGCCAGCCGGTCGGCGACGACCTTCAGGTCCGCGTCCCGGTCGACGAACGCCGGTGACTTGCCGCCGAGTTCGAGGGTGACCGGGGTCAGGTGCTCGGCCGCGGCGCGCATCACGATGCGGCCGACCGTGCCGTTGCCCGTGTAGAAGATGTGGTCGAAGCGCTCGGCCAGCAGGGCCGTGGTCTCGGGAACTCCGCCCTCGACGACCGCCACCGCCTCCGGATCCAGATAGTCCCGCAGCAGCCGGGCCAGCACCGCCGAGGTCGCCGGGGCCAGCTCGCTGGGCTTGGCCACGACCGCGTTGCCCGCGGCGAGGGCGCCGAGGAGCGGGGTCAGCAGGAGTTGCGCCGGGTAGTTCCAGGGGGCGATGACGAGGACGACGCCGAGCGGGTCGTACTGCGTCCAGGCGCGCGCGTCGGCTCCGAGGTGGTCCGGGACGGGGGCGGGCTCGGGGCGCAGCCAGCCGTCGAGGTGATCGAGGGTGTGGTCGATCTCGCGGACGGTGAAGCCGATCTCGGTGCGCCGGGCCTCGGTGGCGCTCTTGCCGAGGTCGGCGTGGAGGGCCGCGGCCAGCTCCGGGGCGTTCTCGGTGAGCATCGCGCGCAGCCGGCGCAGTTGCGTGACGCGCCACTCGACGGGCTTGGTGCGGCCGGTGCGGAAGGCGGCGCGCAGTCGCGCCACGGTGTCGGCGGGGTGGTTCACGGTGCCTCGCTGAGGATCGACGTATTGATGCATAGGCCAACCATTGTGGCCCGCACATCATTCCCGTACTCGCCTTCCCTCCCTCCCGTCTCTACACATAAAGGATAAATAAGAGCAGAATGTAGAAATGCGGCGCTGTCCGCATACCGCACCAGACGCGGTCAGGCCTAGTCGAAGGAGACGAGTGATGGCCAACGTCTCGCCCACCAGAGGTGACATCACCAGCCACCCTGACGCACCCGAAATGCGGGATCGGTACGCCCGCATGCTCGGCGGTCGCGATGTGGCGCTCGTGGACGGACCGGTGTTCCTGCTCGGTCTGTACTGCGCCGTATCCCCCTGGGTCGTCCACTACACGACCAGCCAGCCGGACCTCGTTCCGCACAACCTGGTCATGGGCATCGCGATCGGCCTCCTGGCCCTCGGGTTCACCCGCGCCCCGGAGCGCATGTACGGCCTGAGCTGGGCCATGTGCGCGCTGGGCGTCTGGATGATCGTCTCGCCGTGGATCGTCGGGGACGGCCCTGACGCGGGCGTGGTGTGGAACAACATCATCATCGGCGCCCTGGCGTTGATCCTCGGCCTGGTGTGCGCCGGTACGGCGGCGAAGAGCGTCCCCCGGCCGTAGAGCCACGAAGGCCGCAGAGCCACGAAGTGAGGAACGAGAGTCAGAAGGAGGACGCGTCGGCCGGTCCGTGACGACACGGGCCGGCCGGCGCCCTGTGTCCGCGGTCAGTCACCCCGCCGGGTCGCTGACACACCCTCTCCTCCGCCCAGGAGCGCTCGACCGAGTTCCCGGCGATGGTCCGCCACCCAGTCGTGAGCCGCCCGCACCTGCTCCACCACACCCTGGTCCCGCAGGGCGACCATGGCCTCCTCCCCCCGCTCGGCCCCGGCCGCGATGCCCCGTCGGCACCGGTCCTGCCACCACAGCACGGTGTCGATCAGGCCGTCGAGGTCACCCTCGCCGTACGTCTCGCGCACGAGCCCGATCCGCCGGGCCACCTCGGGCACGTCGGTCACGCCCGGGCCGAGGTCGAGGTACTGCCAGCAGACATGGGCGACGTCGTGCACCCGCTCCCCCGGCGCGGCGAGGTCCCAGTCGATGAAGGCCCTGGGCCGCCCATCGTCGTCGTAGACGGTGTTCTTCGGGGCGAGGTCGTTGTGGCAGACCACGTCCCGGTCGCCGGCCAGGGGTGTGCCGTGGGTCAGGTCGTGGAACTCCCGGACCAGCCGGACGGTCCGCACCAGGGCGGCGTCCGTGCGGGCCGCGGCCCGCTCCTCGGGGCTCACCGCCGCGCGTCCCTCGATGAAGTCGAAGACCTCCCGCCCCCGCTCGTCGGTGCCGAGGAAGCGCGGGGCGCCCGGCCACCGGTGGCGTTCGAAGTGGGCCAGCAGGCCGCGTACGTACGCCGATCCCGGTGACGGCTCGCGCCGGACCGTCGCTCCCACCCGTACGACCCTGTTGACGGCCCCGCCGTCCAGCGCGTGTTCCTTCATACGCCCGAGTATCGCCAGTGCCCGGAAGGCGACGGCATCGCGGCCACCCTGCCCGGTTCGACCCCGCCGATCAGAGCCGGCCGAGCCATGCGGCGTACCAGGCCACCGTGGTGTCGATGGTGTCGGCCAGGGGGGTCGGGGCCGCGCCGAAAGCCCGCTCGAAGGCCGAGGAGTCCATGATCTGGGGCTCGGTGTGCTGGTAGAACATCTCCGCGTACTCGGCCATGAACTCCTCGTCGAAGGGGCCGAAGGGGCGGGCTTCGGGCACGGGCACGATGTTCAGCGGCCTGCCCGCCCGCTTCTCGATCATGGCGAGGATCTCGCGGGTGCTGACGGCGGGCGCCGTGGGCAGGTGCCAGACGCGGCCGTCGCCCTCGGGCCGCTCGCCCAAGGTTGCGAGACCGGCGGCCACGTCCTCGATGTTCGTGTAACTGTGCGGCAGGTCGATGTCACCGAGGCCGGGCACCTCACCGCCGGTCAGGGCGGCCGGGAACACGGCACCGCCGAGGGTGGAGTTGAGCACGCCGGGGCCGACGAAGTCGGCTGACCGGCCGAGGACGACGCGGGCGCGGCCCTCCCGGTGGGCGGCGAGGTACTTCTCGTCGAGTTCGGCCCGCATCCGCCCCTTGCGGGTGGTGGCCTGCCACGGCGAGTCCTCGGTCATCACCGCTCCGCCGGTCTCGCCGTACGGATACAGCGTGTCCAGCACCACCAGGCGGGCGCCGACGGCCTCGACGGCGGCCAGGACGGCCTCCTGGATCCGGGGCATCACCTCGACCTGGAGGTGATAGCCGACGTTGACGCAGTGGTAGGCCACGGCGGCTCCGGCCACGGCGGCCCGCGCGCCCTCGGCGGTGGACACATCGGCGGCGAACCGCTCGACCCCGTCGAGGGTGGGCCCCTCCCCCTTGCGGTCGACGAGCCGCACCGGGTGACCGCGGCGGACCAGTTCCCGGGCGAGCGCGGTTCCGGCGGGCCCGGAGCCGAGGACGACGTGCAGAGGGCGTGCGGTGGCAGTCATGGCTGACCCCTCCTGGAGGGTGAGTTATTCAGTGTCGTTTCTGTTAGAGACTATAACTCTCGCGAGAGGGTATGGCAATGGGCGGCCAGGCGTAGGGTGCGCAGGAAGATCACCTGCGTGAGAAGGGGCGTACGCCATGGTCGTGAAGGACGCCGAACTGCCGCACCTGCGCCGCTGCGTGGAGCTGGCGGCCGAGGCGCTGGACGCCGGGGACGAGCCGTTCGGTTCGGTGCTCGTCGGGGCGGACGGTTCGGTGCTCGCCGAGGACCACAACCGGGTGGCCTCCGGCGACCGCACCCGGCATCCCGAGTTCGAACTGGCCCGCTGGTCGGCTGCGCACCTCACCCCCGAGGAGCGGGCGGCGGCGACCGTCTACACCTCCGGTGAGCACTGCCCCATGTGCGCGGCCGCTCACGGCTGGGTGGGCCTCGGCCGCATCGTCTACGTCGCCTCCAGCGAGCAGCTCGGCTCCTGGCTGAGCGAGCTGGGCGTGCCCGCCCCGCCGGTGCGCACGCTGCCGGTCCGTGAGGTCGCGCCCGGCGTGACCGTCGAGGGCCCGGTGGCGGAGCTGGTGGACGAGGTGCGCGCCCTGCACGTCCGCTTCCACCGCCGGCAGGGCTGACCCGGGGCGCCTTCCCGCCGAGATGCAGGGCCGGTGCGGCCATGACGACACACAACGACGACGTGGACTGGAACCGCTGGCCGGTCGCGGACCACCTCGCCGAGAACTACCGGGAGGTGCACCCCTCGGACGCGGCGGTCATCGCCCACCACTCGGCGTTCTACCGGCGGCCGGCCCCCGGATCGGTGGCCCGCTCGGTGGAGTCCGGGGCGGGACCGAACCTGTATCCGCTGACGCTCGCCGCCGCCGTGAGCCGCCGGATCGAGGCCGTGGAGGCCGGGGCCGGGAACATCGCCTATCTGGAACGGCAGATCCTGTACGGCCCGGAGGCGAGCCGGCTGCCCTTCCACGCCCTGTGCCGGCGCCTCAACCCGGCGGTGCCGGCCACCCCGGCGCAGGCACTGGCGCAGGTTCAGATCGGGCAGCCGGGCCAGCGCGAGGCGGGTCCGATCCGGTACGTCGGCATGTTCTCCATGAACGCCGCCACCAGATACCCGACCCGGACCGGGTCACCGAGGTGTTCGCGCCCCTGACCCGGGAGCTCACCGTCACCCGCATCGGCTCGGACCCGACGCTTCCGGACCGCGACGGCTCCGGGACGGCGCGCTGAGCACGGCGAAGGCCCCACCGGTCGCGCGCCCGGTGGGGCCTCGCCTGCCTGGCGTCAGCGCGCCGTCCGGACGCGGGAGCGCCGGTAGAGGACGGCGCCGCCGAGGACGAGGGCGGCGCTGCCCGCCAGCGCGGGAACGGTGTGGTCCGCCCCGGTGTGGGCGAGCGAGGCCCCGGGACGGTCGGGAGCCTCCTCCGCGGGCTTCGGACCCGGCTGTGCGCGGGGCGGCGCGGGCGGCCGGGGGGCAGGTTCCGCGGGGCGGTCGGGTCGTACGGGGCGGTCGCCGGAGGAGTTCTCCGACTCGTTGCCGACGGCCGCGTTGCCGAGGCCGACCACGTTCACACTGTTGCCGCTGACGTTCACCGGGAGCTGGACCGGCAGCTGCACGCCGTTGCCGGAGACCACACCGGGCGAATCCTCTGCTCCGCCCCGCGCGGACGCTCCGCCCCCGGCGGACGCTCCGTCCCCGGCGGACGCTCCGTCCCGGGCCGACGCTCCGCCCGGTGCGCCGCGCTCGTCGCCCGCGCTCGTGTTGGCGCAGGTGTTCCCCGCGGCCGGGTTGAGCAGCCCCACCACGTTCACGGTGTTCCCGCACACGTTCACCGGGACGTGCACCGGGAGCTGGAGGGTGTTGCCGGAGATCACTCCGGGCGAGCCGACCGCGGCGCCGTCGGCCCCGGAGTCGGCCTGCGCGGGCATCGTCACAGCCATCGCACCGGACACGGCGGCGACGGCGATCACACCGTTTCGGGTAACCCGTCTCATAGGTTCCCTGCCTTCCAGAGATGGACGCGGGCGCTCACCCGCACCGGATTAAACGCAGGCGAACCATCGGAGTTATGGCTAATCGGCCTTTCACCCCATCGAGTGGCAGGCTTATCGAACTAGCGGCAAAGCTGCTGTATGTGGATTCAGTGCCGCGTATGTGCATGCAACGGGCGGCGAGGAGAGCGCGGACAGCGGCCTGCCGCGGGCGCTCCCGCTCGCCCGGAGACGGAGCCCCGGAGACGGAGCCCCGGAGGCGCAGCCACGGAGGGCCGCTTATCGTGATCGAGGGCGCCGGATCCCGGTCCGCCGACGGGCGCCCGTGGAGGCATCGATGCTGGGCAAGCTGTCGAAACGGCCCGCCCTGCGGCACTTCGCCGTCATCTCGGCCGTAGGGCTGACCGTGCTCGGGCTGGGACTGCCGGCGGCCGACGGTGACGAGCCGGATCTGACGCGGTTCTACCGTCAGAAGGTGGCGTGGGGGAAGTGCCAGGGCATGGAGGCGCCCAAGGACCTGCAGTGCGGCAAGGTCACGGTCCCCCTCGACTACGCGGACCCGGAGGCCGGGACGCTCGACCTGGCGCTGGCCCGCTACCGGGCCACGGGTGAGGCGCGCGGCTCGGTGCTGCTGAACTTCGGCGGTCCCGGCGGTGCGGGCGTCGACCAGCTCGCCTACGGCGGCAAGGACTTCATGGGCCTGACGGACGACTACGACGTGGTGACCTTCGACCCGCGCGGCGTCGGCCGGTCCTCGCCGGTCAGCTGCGGCGACGGCGCCGAGGCGACCGCCGACTCGACCGACGACAGCACCGAACTCGACGCCGATCCGCAGGCGGTGCTGGAGCAGATACGCGCCACGGCCGCCGCGTGCGCCAAGCACTCCGGGCCCGTACTGCCCCACATAGGCACCGTGAACGCCTCCCGAGACCTCGACGTGATGCGCCGAGCGGTCGGCGACAGCAAGCTCAACTACCTCGGCTTCTCCTACGGCACCCGGCTCGGGGCGGTCTACGCGAAACAGTTCCCCGACAAGGTGGGCCGCATGGTGCTCGACGGCGTGGACACCCTCACCGAGCCGCTCACCGAACAGGGCGTGGCGGGCGCCCAGGGGCAGCAGAAGGCGCTGGAGGAGTTCGTCGACTGGTGTGCCGAGGACATCGGCTGCCCCTTCGGACAGGATGCCCGCACCGCGCGCGAGGAGGTCGAGCGGCTCGTGGAGTCGCTGGACGAGGATCCCGTGCCGACGGACTTCGGGGACGAGTTCACCGGCCAGGACCTGGTGGGCGCCATCGGGCAGGCGCTGTACAGCGAGGACCTGTGGCCGTCGCTGCAGCGCGCCCTGACCTCCCTGGTGGAGGACGGCGACACCCGGGGCGTGCTGGGCTTCGCCTCGGGCGGTATGACCGTGCCCGGCCGCAACGGCGACGACGACGGCCACAGCGGTCTCGTGGACACCGAGGACGTCCCCCTGGACAACCTCCCCGCGGCGCTGATGGCGATCAACTGCGCGGACGATCCCGACCGGCCCAGCGCCGAGGACATCACCCGCAACCTCGACCGGCTGCGCGCCGCGTACGAGCGGGCCTCCCCGGTGTTCGGCCGCTACCGGCTCACCGAGGTCCTGATGTGCTACGGCCGCCCCAAGGGCACCGACTTCATCCGCGAGAAGGTCAAGGACCTGGACGGCCCGAAGATGCTCCTGATCGGCACCCGGGGCGACCCGGCGACGCCGTACCGCTGGACCACGCAGACCGCACGCCGCCTCGGCCCCTCGGCCGTGGTGCTCGACAACCGCGACGGCGGCCACACCGGGTACGCCTCGTCCAAGTGCGTGCACGAGAAGGTGGACGCGTTCCTGCTGTACGGCTCCCTGCCGGCGAACGGCAGTTCCTGCGGGCCGGCGCAGGAGGACTGAGGCGGCCCGCTCAGTCCTCCCGGTACGCGATCCGGTGCAGGGCGGCCGCGGTCCGGCCGAAGCCGTCGTCGCCGAGCAGTTCCCGCAGTTCGGCGTTGAAGCGGTCGATCTCGGGGCGGGCCGCGCCCAGGGCGGCGGTCCCGGCCTCGGTCAACTCCAGGACCACGGCCCGGTGTTCGCCGGGGTGCGCCCGCTTGGCGAGGAGTCCGGCCGTGGTCAGCCGGGTCACCAGGCCCGTGACGGCCGACTCCCGCAGGCCGAGCGAGCGCGCCAGCTGCTGCTGGGTGATGCCCGGGCGGTCCTCGACGGCGAACAGCGCGCCGAGCTGGGCGGTGGTGATCCCGGCGGCGGCCACACAGCGCCGGTCGGCGGTGGTGCGCAGCCGGTGCGCCGCTCGCTGCAGCAGGAAGTAGAGGCGCTGATCGGGCTCGGACATGGCCCGATCTTGACAGAGGCGGCATCCCCGCGCCACTCTCACTTCACTACTGAAGTGAGGTTCTGATGACCGAGTCCCTGGACCTGGCGTCGGCCAGGAACGTACTGGCCGCCCAGCCCTTCAGCGCCCTGCTCGGGGCCCGCCTGACAGCGTTCGGCGAGGGCGCGGCGACCCTGGAACTGGACATCCGCGACGAGCTGCTGCAGCAGTTCGGCTACGTCCACGGCGGGGTGCTCGGCTACGCCGCGGACAACGCGACGGCCTTCGCCGCCGGAACCGTGGCCGGGCCCCGGCTGACCACCTCCGGGCTCACGCTCGACTTCCTGCGCCCGGCCAAGGGCGAACTCCTGCGGGCGCACGCGGAGGTGGTCCGCGCGGGCCGCACCCGGGTGGTGTGCCGCTGCGATCTGGTCACCGTCGACAGCCAGGGCACGGAAACACTGTGCGCGGTGTCCCAGGGCGCCGTCGCGGTGACCTGAGCGAGGTTAGCGGTGAAATGCCCGGAACGCCTGTCCCGTTTGCCCCCCATGCCCTATTCGCGAATCAGTCCTATCGTGCTGTCATGGAGCATGCACTGAGTCCCGCCACACTCGCCGAGCTGCGCCGCCCGCGCCCCTACCCCGCGGTGTCCGTACTGACCCCGACGCACCGCAGGGAGCCCGACAACGCCCAGGACGCGGTCCGGCTGCGCAATGTCGTGGCCGACGCCAAGAAGCGGCTGGAAGCGGATCCCGCGGTCAGCCGGGAACGGCGGATCGACGTCGTCCGGCAGCTGGAGGAGGCGCTCACCGAGGTCGACCTGACGCACGCCGAGGACGGCCTGGCGATCTTCGCCGCGCCGGGTGAGCACCAGGTGTGGTCGCTGGCGCGCCCGGTGCCCGAGCGCGTGGTCCTCTCCGACACCTTCCTCACCCGCAACCTCGTCTCGGCGCAGGCCGCCGAGCGGCCGTTCTGGGTGCTCTCGGTCTCCGCCGACCGGGTCGCGCTGTGGAGCGGCGGAACCGACCGGGTGGTGGAGGAACACATCGGCGGCTTCCCGCTCACCCGGAGCACGGACAACTTCGACGCCGAGCGCCAGGAGCGGATCGGCGATCTGCCGAGCACCTTCCGCGACGAGGACACCCGGCACTTCCTGCGGGAGGCCGACACCGCGATCGGCGGGCTGCTGCGCGACGATCCGCGCCCGCTGTACGTCACGGGCGAGACCGCCGCGCTGTCCCTGCTCGACGAGGTCGGCAGCGTCACCAAGGACGCCGTCCACGTCCGGCACGGCGGCCTCTCGCACGCGACCCCGGACGCGGTGTGGCAGGCGGTACGGCCCATGGTCGCGGCCGACGGCCGTAAAACCGTCGACGAGGTGGCCCGGGAACTGGAGACGGCCCGGGGCCGCAAGGCGTACGCGGCCGGTCTCGACGAGGTCTGGCAGAGCGCCCGCGAGGGCCGGGTCCGGCTGCTGGCGGTCGAGGAGAACTACCGCGCGACCGTCCGCGACGACGCCGGCGACCATTTGGTCCCGGCCGACAGCGGCGACCTCGACGCCCGCGAGGACATCGTGGACGAGATCGTCGAACAGTGCCTGGAGACCGGCGCCGACGTCCGCTTCGTACCGGACGGCACCCTGGACGACGCCACCGGCATCGCGGGCGTCCTGCGCTACTGAGCCGGGTCACACGCTCCCGAAGAGCGCGCTGAGCCCCTCGTCCACGGCCGACCCGACGTCCTCCTGGCCGACGGCGACGACCGCGCAGCTGCGCGCCAGGAAGCGGCGCAGCGCCGAGGTGTCGAACTGCAGCAGGGCCAGCCCGTACGGCGAGTGGAACTCCAGCACCGTACGGGCCGGGCCGCACGGCCAGATGTGCACGTCCCCCGCTCCGGCCGGGCCGTGCAGCCCCTCCGCCAGCAGCGAGCGGGCGAAGGTCCAGGTGACGCCCTCGCCGTCGAGGGACACCTCGGACGGGAAGTCGATGTGCACGGCCAGCGGGTCGGCCGAGCTGTACCGGAGCGTGGCGGGAGCGGGCAGCGTCTCCTCGTCGGCGGTGATGAGACGAGCGCGGACAGGCTGCTCAAAGGTGACGTCCATAACGATCTCCCCCGTGGTGATCGATGAGGTCGGACCGGCGAAAGCCGGGATGTCTTTAAGACCTCGCAGACGCCCTTCGCATTACCCCTGCGCCGGATTCCCTTGAGTGACCTGCGTCACGCCCAGCTGGAGCATTCTCGCCTTACCCGCCCGAAGCCACCCGAAGCCCCCGCGACAGACGCGGGCCCCCTCGAACAGACTGCCGTCGAACACGAGGGTGGGCTCCTCATCGTCGGCCCGACGCCCCGTCAAACCACGTACCCTGTCTACGACTTGACCCGGCGGAACAGTACGCCATCGGCATGGCGGGACCGGCCCGTGAAGACACTGGCATATGCCAGAAGCACCACCGGATCGGGTGTTGCCGAATCCCTTACAGCGCGTCTCGGGCTGTGCAACAGTCGTAACGGTCCCTCCGTCAATCTGGTCGTACCGTCCCCTTCACCGGAGTGCGTCATGCCGTCCCATCTCTCTGCGGACCGCCCAGCCGCCCAGCCGCCCGGACGCGGCTCGGTCGACGCGCTGATAACGCAGGCGCGACGCCTCAAGGGCGACGTGGACGCGGTACGCCGGGACACGCCCGGTGACGGTTCGGACCCGCAGGACCGCTGGCAGCGCGCGCTGTACGACCTGGCCCTCACCCAACTCGACGACCTCGACGCCCACTTGGCCCAGCTGCGGGAGGGACCGCCGCCGGTGCCCACCGCATCGGCGACGCCCGCGGCCCCCGAGCCCGCGCCGCCCGGCGCATCGCTGCTCAGCCGCGTCGGCAGCGCGGAGTGGAACCTCCTGACCGACGAGGCCAGTTGGTCCGGCGAGCTGTACCAGATCCTGGGCCGGGACGCCTCCGCTCCCCCGCTCACCCTGGACGAACTGCCCTCCCTGGTCCTCGACGAGGACCGGCCGCGGCTGACCGCGATGGTCACCGACTGCCTCGTCGACGCCAAGCCGATCGACGGGGAGTTCCGCGTCGTCCGCCCGGGCGGCGAGGTACGGACCGTCCACATGATGGGCGAGCCGGTGCTCGATGCCGACGGCAGCACCGCCTCGATGTGGGCCGTGCTGCGGGACGTCAGCGAACTGCGCCGCAGCCAGCGCGAGGTGAGCGAGACCCGTGACTCGCTCCAGCGCCAGCGGCACCGCGCGCAGACCGAGCACCGGCTGGCGGTCGAGTTGCAGGAGGCTGTGCTGCCGCCGTGGCGCGGCTCCCTGCGCCTCCCGCGTCAGGGCCCGGAAACCCTGGACCTCGCCGCCCGTCACCTGCCCTCCACCAACGGCTCGCCGATCGGCGGCGACTGGTACGACGCCCTCGAACTCCCCAGCGGCGAGACGCTGCTGAGCGTCGGCGGCCTCACCGGCCAAGGCGTGGCCGCGGCCTCGGGCATGGCGACCCTGCTGGGTGCCGTGCGCGGCATGGCGATGGCCGGCACCGCGCCCGGCCAGCTGATGTCCTGGCTCAACCAGTTACTCGACGCCACCGTCCAGCCCGCCCTCGGCAGCGCCGTCTGCTGCCGCTACCGGCCCGCCACCCGCACCCTGGTCTGGGCACAGGCGGGACACCCCGCCCCGCTGCTGTTCCGCGGCGGGACGGGGCGCAGACTGGCCGCACCGGACGGCGTCCTGCTGGGCGCCACGCCCGGCGCCTCCTACGACCAGGCCGAAGTGACCCTGACCGGCGGCGACCTGCTGCTCCTGCACACCGATGGACTGGTGTCCGGGCAGGGCGGAGCCGACGTGTCGGACCGTCTCCTCGATCTGGCTCCGCGCTTCGACGCGGCGCACTCCGCGCAGGACTGCGTGCGGATGGTGATGGAGGAGTTCGGCGCGACCGAGCGCGCGGACGACGCCTGTGTGCTGGTCGCCAAAGTCATGTGAGCCTGATGATGTGAGCAGGGATCGAGCGCACGGGACCCTGTACCCGTGCCATCCCCTTATGCCCGTGCGCTGCTACCGCCCTTCGCCGGCTTGGGCAGGGCCACTCTGATCTCCTCCCGCAGCTCGTGGATTTGCGGATAGCTGGAGTACTCGGCGGTCAGCCGGTACATCTGACGCAGCCGGTCCCAGGTGCGGTGGGAGGAGTTGGATCCCATCGACACCAGCGCGAGGCGCGCGTAACGGTCGGCCTGTTCGGGGTCGTCGGCGATGAAGCAGGCGGAGGCCATGGACAGGAAGTCGAAGATCTTCGACCGCTGCCGCCCGTCGACCCGCAGGGACAGCGCCTTCTCCGCGTAGTGCTGGGCGTGCACGGCCGCCTGCGGCTCGAACTCCGCCAGCGTGCGGTAGGCCAGGGCCTGCATGCCGTACAGGTCCGCCTCCTTGAAGGTCTGCATCCAGCTCGGGGGCGGCACATCGCCCTTGTCGGAGACGAACAGGTCCTCCGCCTGTCCGAGGGTGCGGCGCATCGCCTGGCCCTTGCCCATCGAGGCCTGGGCCCAGGCCTCGATGGTGTAGAGCATCGCCCGGGTCCGCGGCAGCACCTCGGCGCCGGAGCCGGACTGGGCGAGCTTCATCAGGTCCAGTGCGTCGTCGGGCCGGCCCAGGTGCACCATCTGGCGAGCCGCTCGGGAGAGCGCCTCCCCGGCGCGGGGCCGGTCGCCGCCCTCACGGGCCGCGTGGGCGGCGATGACGAAGTACTTCTGCGCCGTGGGCTCCAGGCCGACGTCGTGTGACATCCAGCCCGCGAGGACGGCGAGATTGGCGGCGACGCCCCACAGGCGCCGCTGGAGGTGGTCCGGATGCCGGTAGGCGAGCATGCCGCCCACTTCGTTGAGCTGTCCCACGACCGCCTTGCGTTGCAGCCCGCCACCGCGGGCGGCGTCCCAGGCACGGAACACCTCTACGGAACGCTCCAGTTCCTCGATCTCCTGCGACCCGATGGGGGCGGCCTCGTAGCGGTCGAACCCAGCGGGGTCGGCGTGCAGGGGATCGTCGAATCGGGGAGCGTCGGCCTTGAGAGTCGGATCGGAGAGCAGCCAGTCGTGCATGGCGCTGCTGAGTGCGGATCCCGCGGCGAGCGCGGCACCCGCGCCCACCAAGCCGCGTCGGTTGAGCATGAGGTCCATTCCCGTGAATTCGGTGAGGACCGCAGCTGTCCGTTCGGGCGCCCACGGCACGCCGTCGGGATGTTCCACACTCCCGCCGCCCTGCCGTTTCCCCGCACGCCCGTGCCGGACCAGACCGAGGTCCTCTATGGTCACGACACGGCCGAGTCGCTCGGTGAACAGAGCCGCCAGCACCCGCGGCACCGGATCGCGCGGGATCTCTCCCATGTCGATCCAACGCCGCACCCGCGAGGTGTCGGTCGACAGCTGGGGGTGGCCCATGGCCGCCGCCTGCCGGTTGACCAGCCTCGCGAGTTCACCCTTGGACCAGCCGGCCAGGCCGAACAGGTCCGCGAGGCGGGAGTTGGGTTGTCCGTTCACGTCAAGCCCCCAGGTTCTCGGCTGAGTTGACAGTAGCCCGGGGAGAGTTGCCGGGCGACTATTCGCCAGGGTTCGCCAGGGTGCGCCAGATGGTGTGCCACTGGGCATCGGGTGTCAGGTAGGAACGCGCCACCCCGACCCGGTCGCCGCTCTGCAAAGGGCGCACTCCCCAGGGTGCACTCCTGCGGCCGGGCCGGGTAGCGCGCTTGCGCAGAACAGGCAGTGAAGGCACACGAAGGGATCTGTTTCGCCCATGTACGCAGCATCGTCCTCCGTGTCCGCCCCGCCCCGGACGCTGTACCCCCGCCCGGCGGGCAGCGGCCCCTACCTCGACCCCGCCCGCTCGGCGGCGGCCCCCGTCATCGGTACGGGCCGTACCCGCCGCGCCACGGGGCTCGGCACCCAACCGCTCAGCGGGAGACTCGACTTGTCCGGCCCTCAGGGCGCCCAGCTGCGTACGGCCATCGCGTCGGTGCACCGGATCTGCCCGGAGTTCGCCCCGGTCCAGGTCCTGCGCCGGAGCGGGCGGTCCGTGCTCCTCGTGGGGACGACAGGACGCAGCACGGCCGTCGCCAAATGTTTACTGGATCAATCGCCGGTCTGGGCCGAGCGGATCAGGCACGAAATAGCTGCCTACCGCTCGTTCGTCCGGCACCGCCCCCCGGTGCGGGCGCCCCGGCTGATCGCGGCGGACCCGGACAACTGCACGCTGGTCATCGAGCGGATGCCGGGGCGCGTGGCGGCCCTTCAGCGGCACCCCTCCGAGGCCCCGCCCCGCACGGATGTCAGGGCGGCCCTGGGGGCGATCTGCCGGCTCAACGCCTGGCGGCCGCCGGCGGGCACCTTCGACGCCCCGCTGGACTACGCCTCGCGCATCTCCCGCTACCACGAGCTGGGGCTGCTCACCGACCGGGACATGGGAGACCTGCAGAAGCTGCTGCACGGCATCACGCATTCGGCGGGCCGGCAGGGCATGGGCCAGTTCTGCCACGGCGAGGCACTGCTGTCGAACATCCTGCTCTCCCCGGCCGGTCCCGTACTGGTGGACTGGGAGCACGCGGGCTGGTACCTCCCGGGTTACGACCTGGCCACCCTCTGGTCGGTCCTCGGGGACGCACCGGTCGCGCGCCGGCAGATCAGCCAGATCGCCCAGTCGGCGGGTCCGGCCTCACGGGACGCGTTCCTGGTGAACCTGATGCTGGTACTGACCCGCGAGATCCGTACCTACGAGACGGCCGTGCAGCGTTCGATGCACGACCCGGCCCCGGCGGCACCGGGCACGGCCCACCCGGGTGCCGCGCCGTCCGGCGAGGAACAGCGCCTGCTGCTCAGGCGGCTGCACGACGACTGCCAGATGGCCCGACGGGCCGTACGGGCCGCGGTCGGCACTCGCTGAGGGGGACGGCGGTCCGCGGTGCGCCCTGAGCAGCGGCGCACCGCGGACCTTCGTATGCCCGCCTCTTCCCCTGCTCCTGGGCATGATTGACGGATCGTCGGCAGGCCGGTACCACGGACGCAATGCCCGGCCCCGCACGGCTCATCGCGCCACACCGTCCCAGGAGGCTGCATTGCGACGATCCGTCACCGCCCTGAAGAGAGCCGCCGGTCCGGTGGCCTGCGCCGCCCTGGTGCTGCCGCTGCTCGGCGCGGCCCCTGCCCCGGCCCCGTCGCCCGCACTGCTCCTGCAGTCGGCGTTCACCTCCGCCGCCGCCGAGTACGGCGTGCCGCGGAGCGTGCTGCTGGGCGTCTCCTATCTCCAGTCCCGTTGGGACACGCATGCCGGAGCGCCGAGTGTGACCGGCGGCTACGGCCCGATGCATCTGACCGACGCCCGGACCGCGCTCGCCGGCGCGGCCCATCACAGCGAGGGCGCGGAGGACGCCCGCGGTGACGAGGCCCGCGCCCCGCTCGTCCCCGAGGAGCGGATCCCCGAGGAAGGTGAGATCCCGGCGCGGCTGCGGACGCTGCCGAAAGCCGCGGAGCTGACCGGCCTGAGCCCCAATCGGCTCCGCACCGATCCCGCCGCCAATGTCGCGGGCGGTGCCGCGCTGCTCGCCGCCGCTCAGCGGAGCCTGGGCGAACCGGCGAGCGCGGACCCGGCGGACTGGTACGGCGCGGTGGCCCTGTTCTCCGGCGCCGACGACCGCGCCACGGCGGCGGCGTACGCGAACGACGTCTACGACGTGATCCGCACCGGCGGCGCCCGCCGCACGGACGCCGGTCAGCAGGTCGCCCTGGCGGCCCGGCCGGACCTGGCGCCCGACACCGCGCCCCTGGAGGACGCCGGACTGCGCGCCCCGGCCGCCGGTGACACGGAGTGCCCGGCGTCGGTGTCCTGCGAGTGGATCCCGGCGCCGTACGAGGAGTTCGGGGACGGCGACTACGGCAACCACGACCTCGGGAACCGGCCGGAGTCCCAGAGCATCGAGTACATCGTCGTGCACGACACCGAAGGCGCCTGGGAGGGTGTCCTCCGGCTCGTCCAGGACCCGACCTACGTCTCCTGGAACTACTCCCTGCGCTCCACCGACGGCCATATCGCCCAGCACCTGAAGGCGAAGGACGTCGGCTGGCACGCGGGCAACTGGTACGTCAACGCCAAGTCGATCGGCCTGGAGCACGAGGGTTTCCTGGCGAACCCGGACGCCTGGTACACGGAGGCGATGTACCGCTCCTCGGCCCGGCTGGTGAAGTACCTCGCCAAGAAGTACGACATCCCGCTGGACCGGCAGCACATCCTCGGCCATGACACGGTGCCGGGACCGACCGCCGCGACGATCAGGACCATGCACACCGACCCGGGCCCGTACTGGGACTGGCAGCACTACTTCGAGCTGCTCGGCCGGCCGTTCGCACCGACCGCCGGGAAGAAGGGCGGCATGGTGACGATCCGCCCGGACTACGCCGAGCACCGGCCCGCGTACACGGGCTGCACGGCGGCGGGCCAGCCCTGCGCACCCCATGGTTCGAGCGCGGTCCGGCTGTACTCCGGGCCGGGGACGTCGTACCCCTTGATCAAGGACATCGGCCTGGGGAGGACCCCGTCCACCGGGGTGAACGATCTGTCCTCGCGGGTCTCCACCGGGCAGCAGTACGCGGTCGCCGGGCGGGACGGGGACTGGACGGCGATCTGGTACCTGGGCCAGAAGGCCTGGTTCCACAACCCGGCTGAGCAGCCGACGGCCGTGCACGCGACGGGCCTGGTGGTGACGCCGAAGGACGGTCTGGAGGAGGTCCCGGTGTACGGGCGGGCCTATCCGGAGGCGTCCGCCTATCCGGAGGGGGTGCCCGCCCAGCCGGTGTCGCCGCTGCCGTACCGGCTGCCGAAGGGCCAGAAGTACGTGGTCGGGGACAAGGTGCCCGGCCAGTACTACTACGCCGTCACCTTCGACGAGACCGCGCACCGGGTGGTGACCGGCAAGGAGCTGTACTACGAGATCCAGTTCGGCCACCGGGTGGCGTTCGTGCGGGCCGCGGACGTCGAGGTCGGCTCCGCGGCCGGGTAGCGAGCCGCCCCTCAGCCCTGCTGGAACAGCTCCGCGGGGAGCGGCTTCAGCAGGGCGTAGAGGTCGTCGGTGATGGGGCGGTCCCAGGCGGCGATGGTCACCAGGACGTTGTCGCTGCGGTCGAACTGCACGCAGGAGATCCGGCTCTCGGAGAGCTTGAGGCGGCGCACGATCAGGAGGTTGTCGCCCTGCATCACCGGCACGTCCTCGGTGCCGACGACGGTGATCTCCTCGTCGTTCTCCAGCGCCAGCAGCAGCTGGGCGACCTCGAAGGGGATCTCTCCCTCGGCGATGTCACGGGCCGGGGAGCCCTCCGGCAGATTGCCGATGATCATCGCGGGGCCGCGGCCGCCGAACAGGTCGTAGCGCAGGAAGACGCCCTGGCAGCTGCCGTCGGGGGCGGGCAGCAGCCCGGCGCCCAGATTGCCGGGCCAGTCGCCCGGATCCATGGCCAGGACGTCGAAGTCGGGCCCGGCGGGCGTGGCGCTGCGGCGGCGGAGGAACGACATGTCGCCCATGCTACTTGGCCGTGGGCGCTGCCGGGTTGCGGCCCTGTGCCGTCCCGGGTGCGGCACCGTCGTGGTTCGTCGCGCGGTTCCCCGCGTTTCTGACCGGTACGCCCGCCGTCACTCCTCCGGCGGAGAGGGGGGCACCACCGCGACCGGGCTCGCCGCGTGCAGCAGGACGGCCTGGGTGACGGAGCCGAGCAGCCGGGCCGGGGCCAGCAGGCGGCGCCGGTGGCGGCCGACGACGACCAGGTCCGCGTCCTTGGAGGCGGCGACGAGGTGGCCGGCCGCGTCGCCCGGGGCCACGTACGGCTCGGCGGTGACGTCCGGGAACCGGGCGGCGTGCGGGGCGAGGAAGCCCTCCACCAGGGCGCGGGTCTCGTTCTCGACGGCCCGGTCGTCGACGGGCGGGGGCACGATCTGGGCGGGGGCGGCGGTCCAGATCTGTACCGGGGACGGGTAGGCGGCCACCACCTGGAGCAGGGCCCCGCGCCGGGCGGCCTCGGCGAAGGCGAAGCCGAGGACGGCCTCGTCGGAGCTGTCGACCTGGAGGCCGACCACGACTCTGGGTCCGGGTGCGACCGGCACGCCCTCGTGGACCTCGCGCCCGGGCCGGGGCACCACCACGACGGGGCACTCGGCGTCCCGGGCGGCGGCCATGCCGTTGGAGCCGAGGATGAGACTGGCGAAGCCGCCCCGGCCGCGGGAGCCCAGCACCAGCAGCTGGGCGGTGGCGCCCAGTTCGGACAGTACGGCGCTGGGGGCGCCCTCCAGGGCGACGTACTCGGTGTCCGGCTGCTCCGGCTCGGCGGCCAGGCGGGCGCGCACCTGGCCGAGGACCGGATCCTCCTCCGCCGCGGGCGGTCCCGCGACGAGGACGTCGGCCTGCATCCAGGCCGCGTACTGCCGCACATGGACCACGCGCAGCGGCGCATCACGGCGGCGGGCGGCGTCGAGGGCCCAGTCCAGGGCCCGCAGGCTGTCGTCCGAGCCGTCGACCGCGGCGATGACCGGCAGGGTGCTCATGGGTTCCTCGCTTCCCGAGTACGACCGTCCCCCTCCCGGGTCAGCCTGGCTCAGGGCCCGGTCCCGGGAGGGTGGTGGAGGTCGCGTGTCCGGAAAAACGGGCGGAACACCCCCGGATCGGCCCGCCGGACCGGCTCCGGCGGGGGTGGCTCAGGTGAGGTCGAACTCTCCCTCCCGTGCGCCCGACACGAAGGCCCCCCACTCGGCGGGGGTGAAGATCAGCGAAGGGCTCTGTGGGCGGCCGCTGTTGCGCATCGCGATGAAACCCTCGACAAAGGCGATCTGGACGTCCCCCAGACCGCGACTGCTCGAGTGCCACTCGGCGCTGCTGAGGTCCAGCTCCGGCTTGTCCCAGCCCGTGAGCGGCTGCTGCTGGATGGTGCTCTCGGCCACGTCCGTGCTCCTCCCGGTTCGTCGTCCGCGGCCAGCCTAGCGATCGGTCCGGGGTGCCAACGGGCCACGTGAGGGGGACCCTTCACGCGGCCCGCTCAGGAGTCGGGGGGCCGGGCTCCCACGAGCCACATGGAGAAGAACTGCGAGCCGCCGCCGTAGGCGTGTCCCAGTGCCCGGCGGGCGCCCGCCACCTGGTGCTCCCCGGCCTGTCCGCGCACCTGGAGGGCGGCCTCGGCGAACCGGATCATGCCGGAGGCGCCGATGGGGTTGGACGACAGGACGCCGCCCGACATGTTGACGGGCAGGTCGCCGTCCAGCTCGGTCACCCCGGACTCGGTGAGCTTCCAGCCCTCGCCCTCGGCGGCGAAGCCGAGGTTCTCCAGCCACATCGGCTCGTACCAGGAGAACGGCACGTACATCTCGACGGCGTCGATGTCCCGGCGCGGATCGGCGATGCCGGCCTGCCGGTAGACATCGGCGGCGCAGTCCTTGCCGGCCTGCGGGGACACGGCGTCCTTGCCCGCGAACAGGGTGGGTTCGCTGCGCATCGCGCCGCCGTGCATCCAGGCGGGCGGCCGGGGCGCGCGGGCGGCTCCGGCGCGGTCGGTGAGGACCATGGCGCAGGCGCCGTCGGAGGAGGGGCAGGTCTCCGAGTAGCGGATGGGGTCCCAGAGCATGGGCGAGGCCTGGACCTTCTCCAGGGTGATGTCGTGCTCGTGGAGGTGGGCGTAGGGGTTCTTCAGGGCGTTGCGGCGGTCCTTGTAGGCGACCAGGGAGCCGACGGTGTCGGGGGCGCCGCTGCGGCGCATGTAGGCGCGCACGTGGGGGGCGAAGAAGCCGCCGGCGCCGGCGAGCAGGGGCTGCTGGAAGGGGATCGGCAGGGACAGGCCCCACATCGCGTTGGACTCGGACTGCTTCTCGAAGGCGCAGGTCAGGACCGTGCCGTGGACGCGGGAGGCGACGAGGTTCGCCGCGACGAGCGCGGTGGAGCCGCCGACCGAGCCGGCCGTGTGCACGCGCAGCATGGGTTTGCCCACCGCGCCGAGCGCGTCGGCGAGGTACAGCTCGGGCATCATGACGCCCTCGAAGAAGTCGGGGGCCTTGCCGATGACGACGGCGTCGATGTCGGCCCAGGTCAGCTCGGCGTCGTCCAGGGCCCTCCGGGACGCCTCGCGCACCAGCCCGGCGATGGACACGTCCCGGCGCGCCGCCACGTGCTTGGTCTGGCCGATCCCGACGACGGCCACGGGTTCCTTGCTCATCGCGGATCCCCTTCCAGTACGGCGACCAGGTTCTGTTGCAGGCAGGGGCCGGAGGTGGCGTGGCCGAGGGCGCCGTCGGACTCGCCCCGGTGGATGCCGGCGGCGGCCTCTCCGATGCGGATCAGCCCGGCGGCCATGACCGGGTTGGCGGCGAGGGCGCCGCCGGAGGGGTTGACGCGCACGCTGTCGTCGAGCCGGAGGGCCTTGCGCAGGACGACCTCCTGGGCGGTGAAGGGCGCGTGCAGTTCGGCGGTGTCGACGGGCCGGGCGAAGGCGCCGGCCCGCTCGGCGGCGCGGCGGGTGGAGGGTGAGTCGGTGAGGTCGCGGACGCCGAGGGAGTGGGCCTCGATGCGGTGGTCGATCCCGCGGATCCAGGCGGGCCGGGCGCACAGGTCCCGGGCGCGGTCCCCGGCGGCGAGGATCACGGCGGCGGCGCCGTCGCCGATGGGCGGGCAGTCTCCGGTGCGCAGCGGGCGTACGAGATAGTCGCCGTGCGGCACCGGGCCCCGTAGCTGGGCGTGCGGGTTGCCGGTGGCGCGGCTGCGGGCGGCGATGGCCGCGAGCCGGGGTTCGTCCGTCTCGCCCGCGTCGATGAGGGCCTGTGCCTGGAGGGCGGCCAGGGCGACGGAGTCCGGCCACAGGGGGGCGAGGTAGTACGGGTCGAGCTGGCGGGTGAGGACGTCGCGCAGCGGGCCCGGGGAGGATTTGCCGTAGGAGTAGACGAGGGCGGTGTCCGCGTCGCCGGTCAGGAGTTTGGTCCAGGCCTCGTACAGGGCCCAGGCGCCGTCCATCTCGACGTGCGACTCGGAGATCGGCGGCCAGGCGCCCACCCCGTCGAGGGCGAGGGTGAAGGAGAAGGCGCGGCCCGCCAGGTAGTCGCTGGAGCCCGAGCAGGTGAAGCCGATGTCGGCGGTCTTGAGGCCGGTGCGGTCCAGGACCCGGTGCAGGACGGGCATCAGCATCTCGACCTCGGAGAGGTCGTCGCTGGTGCGCCGGTGGTCGGTCTGGGCGAAGGCGACGACGGCGATCTCGCGGGTCACAGCAGCTCCCGGTAGGTGTCGTAGTCCGCGTCGGGTTCGCCGGTGGGCCGGTAGTGGTCGGGGTAGCGGGAGTTCTCGGTCCACACCGGTTCCACCCGCAGTCCCATGCGGACCTGGTCGTAGGGGATGCCGGCGATCCGGCCGTGCAGGGCGAGCCCGGCGCCGTCGAGGGCGATGTGGGCGTAGACGTAGGGCACGTCGATGTCGAGGTTCTTGGCCTTGATGTTGACGATGCAGAAGGTGGTGACGGTGCCGTGCGGACCGACCTCGACCTGTTCCGTGGTGGCGACGCCGCAGGTGGGGCAGGCGCCCCGGGGCGGGACGTACACCTTGTGGCAGGACGGGCAGCGTTCGCCGACGTTGCGGTGGTCGGCTAGGGCGTTGATGTAGGCGGTCTGGGCGCGGCCGGGTGAGTAGGTGTAGTCGAGCCGGGCGGGGGCGACGATGCCGGTGACCATGTTCGCGAACTCGCCCGTGTGGCCGCGGGGTCGGGCCGGTTCTCCGTCGTACGGCTCGAAGCAGGCGATGTCGGTGATGGCGCCGGTGCGGTCCTCGGCCCAGCGGACGCGGACGCGCAGGCCGGTGCGGACGGCGTCGGGTCCGGGGGCGTCGAGGGCGTGCAGCAGGGCGGTGTCGGCGCCGTCGAGGCGGACCAGGACCCAGGCGAAGGGGGTGTCCAGGGGCTGGCCGCGGCGGGGTGCGTGGTTCCAGGCCCAGGTGGTGACGGTGCCGGTGGGGGCCACCTCGACGAGGTCGCGGATCTCCTCGGCGGTGACCGGGTCGTACTCGACGGGCGGGACGAGGGTGCGGCCGTCGGTGGTGCGCACGCCGAGGACGACGCGTTCGCGCAGGCCGGTGAGGAAGGCGCTCTGCACGGGGCCGAGGGAGCGGGTGAAGGGGAACTCGACGACGAGGGGGGCTTTGAGGACTTCGGGCACGGGGGCTCCTCAGGCGCGCTTGTAGTGGGGCGGTCGCTTCTCCGCGAAGGCGCGGGCGCCCTCCTTGGCGTCGGCGGTGTCGAAGATCGGCCGGCCGCGCTCGAGTTCGGCGGCGAGGCCCTCGGTCTCGGTCAGCTCGGCGGTCTCGTACACCGACGCCTTGACGGCCTCGACGGCGAGCGGGCCGCAGGCGTTGATCTGTTCGGCGATCTCCAGGGCCTTGGCGAGGGCGGTGCCGTCGGGGACGACATGGCCGATCAGTCCGATGCCGGCGGCCTCCTGGGCGCTGTAGGGGCGGCCGGTGAGCAGCATTTCCAGGGCGTGGGTGCGCGGGATCTGGCGTGGCAGCCGGACCGTCGAGCCGCCGATCGGGAACAGGCCCCGCCTGACCTCGAAGAGGCCGAAGGTCGCGGAGTCGCCGGCGACGCGGATGTCGGTGCCCTGGAGGATCTCGGTGCCGCCGGCCACGCAGTGCCCCTCGACGGCGGCGATCACCGGTTTGCGGGGGCGGTGGTGGCGCAGCATGGCCTTCCAGTGCAGGTCGGGGTCGGCGGTGAGCCGGTCCCGGTACCGCTCGCCCGCCATCCCGCTGCCCGCCAGGGCCTTGAGGTCCATGCCCGCGCAGAACGCGCCGCCCGCGCCGGTCAGCACGACGGAGCGGACGGTGTCGTCCTCGTCGGCCTCGATCCAGCCGTCGTACAGGCCGACGAGCATGGGCAGCGAGAGCGCGTTCCTGGCCTCGGGCCGGTTCAGCGTGAGCACGAGTGTGGCGCCCTCGCGCCGCACGGTGAGGTGTTCGGTTCCACTCATCGCCCGTCTCCCCTCATGAGAACGAGAACAGGTTGCAGGAGCCGGCGGAGCACTTCAAGAGTTTTCTGACAGACAGTCAGATTTGTTGTGCGCGGAGGCTTCCCAGTCATGCCGCCCTTTGCTCTGATGACCGGCAACCGAGGGACAGCGAGGTCAGGAGGAGCGGTGGAGTACAACCTTGCCGACCTGTTCGAGTCGGTCGTGGACGTGGTGCCGGACCGCGAGGCGCTGGTGTACCTCGACCATCCGGGCACGGGCGCGGAGCGCCGGCTGACGTACGCCGAGCTGGACGCGGCGGCCAACCGGATCGGGCACCATCTGCTGGACAGCGGGATCCGCCCCGGCGAGCACCTCGGACTGCACCTGTACAACGGCGTCGAGTACCTCCAGACGGTCCTGGGCTGCCTGAAGGCCCGGATCGTGCCGGTGAACGTCAACTACCGCTATGTCGCCGAGGAGTTGGTCTATCTCTACCGGGACGCCGATCTGGTGGCGGTCGTCTTCGACGCCGAGTTCGAGGACCGGGTGGCGGCGGCACGGCCGCGGACGGAGCGGCTGCGGCATCTGGTGCGGGTGGGGGACGGCTCCACCGGCATCGCCTTCACGCAGGCGGAGGCCGGGGGTTCACCGGAGCGGGGGTTCCCGGCGCGGTCGGGCGACGACCAGTTCATCATCTACACCGGCGGCACCACCGGGATGCCCAAGGGGGTCATGTGGCGCCAGGAGGACCTGTTCTTCGCGGGGCTCGGCGGCGGGGCGCCGACCGGTGAGCCGGTGAAGACGCCCGAGGAACTTGCCGAGCGGGTCGCGGCCGGCGGGTCCGGGATCACCTTCTTCCCCGCTCCCCCGCTGATGCACGGCACCTCCACGCTCACCGCGTTCATCGGCTTCAACTTCGGTCAACGCGTCGTGCTGCACCGCCGGTTCGTGCCCGAGGAGGCACTGCGCACGATCGAGAAGGAGAAGGTCACCAGCGTGTCACTGGTCGGCGACGCGATGCTGCGGCCGCTCATCGACGCGCTCGGCGGACCGCTGCGGGGCACCGACTGCTCGTCTCTGTTCAGCGTGTCGTCGTCCGGGGCGATCATGTCGGAGACCGTACGGCGGCAGTTCCTGGAACTGGTGCCGCACGTGATGCTGCTGGACAACTTCGGCTCCTCGGAGTCCGGCTTCAACGGCACGGCCACCGAGGACTCGGGTCCCGGGCGCGGCTTCCGCATCCGCGTCAACTCCCGCACCCGGGTGGTCGATCCGGCCACGCGCGAGCCGGTCGGGGTCGGCGAGGCGGGCCGGGTCGCGCAGTGCGGGCACGTGCCGCTCGGCTACTACAACGACCCGGCGAAGACCGCGGAGACCTTCTTCGAGAAGGACGGGCGGCGGTGGGTGCTGCTCGGGGACATGGCGACCGTCGACGAGGAGGGCGTGGTGACCGTCCTCGGCCGGGGTTCGCAGTGCATCAACACCGGCGGCGAGAAGGTGTACCCGGAGGAGGTGGAGCAGGCGCTCAAGTCCCATCCGGACGTGTACGACGCGCTGGTCGCCGGGGTCCCGGACGCGAAGTGGGGCCACCATGTGGCGGCCGTCGTCCAGCTCCGCGAGGGCGCGGACCGGCCCTCCCTGGAAGACATCCAGAACCACTGCCGGTCCCGTCTCGCCGGGTACAAGATCCCGCGCCGGCTGGTGGTCACGGACGCCGTCCGCCGCTCGCCGAGCGGCAAGGCGGACTACCGGTGGGCGCGGGAGGTGGCGGCCGCCGCGGACCGGTGACCCGGCTGGGCCGGTACGGTGAATCGCGGGGCGGTGCGGGTTGAACCGTAGGTGACGTGCGAGCGTACTGATGGTGGCGGGCGGGCTCGCCATGCCGTCGCCCGGTTTCGCACGGTTCGCAGGAAGGTCCTTCGTGTCGCTGTTCACGCGCCCTCGTCAGCAGATCGTCCCCGAGGTCGCGGACGAGGACGGTCCGCCTGGGGCGGCGGGCCGGTTCCGCCTGCGGCAGCGGTACCCGCGGGCGGCTCGGGGCGTGTCCGTCGGTACGACCGTGCTGGCCGCCGCCCTCGTCCTGTTCGCCCTGCTGCTGCCGAACCGCCTGGAGCGGATGTCGGTCGACATGTTCGTGCGCATCCCCGCCGAGGGCGTCCTGCTCGCCGGGCTGCTGCTCCGGCTTCCGCCCCGGGCCCGGCGGATCTCCGCGGGAGCCGCGGGGGCGCTCCTCGGTGTGCTGACCGTGCTGAAGTTCGTCGACATGGGCTTCTACTCGGTGCTGGCCCGCCCCTTCGACCTGGTACTGGACTGGATCCTGTTCGACGACGCCGCCGAGTTCCTGCGCACGTCGGCCGGCCGCACCGGGGAACTGCTGGCGATCGGGGCGGTGATCGTGGGAGTCATCGCCGTGCTGGTGCTGATGACGCTGGCGGTGCTGCGGGTGACCTCGCTGATGGTGCGCCACCGGCCCCTCGCCGCCCGTACGACGCTGGTCCTCGGCACCGCGTGGATCACCTGCGTCACGCTGGGCGTCCGGTTCACCGAGGTGCCCGTCGCCTCGAAGATCAACGCCGACTACGTCGAGAACCGCGTCGAGCAGGTCCGGGCGGGGCTGCGGGACGCGGAGGTGTTCGAGAAGCAGGCGGCCGTGGACGCCTTCGCCGACACCCCGCCCGAGCAGTTGCTGACCGGACTGCGGGGCAAGGACGTGCTGTTCACCTTCGTCGAGAGCTACGGACGGGTCGCGATCGACGATCCGGCGATGGCAGGGCAGATCGACACGGTGCTCGACGAGGGCACCGAGAGGCTCGGGGCCGCGGGATTCGCCTCGCGCAGCGCCTGGCTCCGGTCCCCGGTGACGGGGGCGGGCAGCTGGCTCGCGCACTCCACGTTCCTGTCCGGACTGTGGATCAAGAACCAGCAGCGGTACCGGAGTCTGACCACCAGCGACCGCGCGACGCTGGGCAGTTACTTCCGCAAGACGGGTGCGTGGCGCACGGTGGGCATCGTGCCGGGGGTGCGCAGGGCCTGGCCGGAGGGGAAGTTCTTCGCCCTGGACCACATCTACGACTCCGAGCAGCTCGGCTACCACGGCCCGTACTTCAGCTGGACGCCCGTGCCGGACCAGTTCAGCCTGGAGGCGTTCGAGCGACTGGAGCGCGGCAGGAAGGACCGTGAGCCGATCATGGCCGAGATCATCCTGGCCTCCAGCCACAACCCCTGGGCACCGGTCGCCCGCATGATCGCCTGGGAGGATCTCGGCGACGGCTCGGTCTTCCACCGGATCAAGGAGGAGGGCAAGGACCCCAAGGAGGTCTGGAAGAACCCCGACAGCGTGCGCGCCGAGTACGCCAACGCCATCGAGTACTCGCTGCGCAGCCTCGTCGAGTACGTCGAGCGCTACGGCGACGACGACACGGTGCTGGTCTTCCTCGGCGACCACCAGCCGGTACCGACGGTCACCGCGGGCAGCCGCAGCAAGGACGTCCCCGTCACCATCGTCGCCCGCGACCCGAAGGTCCTGGACCGCATCTCCGACTGGAACTGGACGGACGGCCTCAAGCCGGCCGAGGACGCCCCCCAGTGGGGCATGCACAAGTTCCGGGACCGCTTCATGACGGCGTACGGGCCGGGAACGGCTCCCCGGCGCTGACGGTTCCGCGGCCGGGGCGGCGTCCTACGACCGACCCGCCCCGTCCAGGAACCTTCCGACGCGCTCCGCGAACCACTCCGGGTCGTCCAGCCACGGGAAGTGGCCGGCGCCGGGCTGCACCGCCACTTCGGCGTGCGGAAAGACGTCCGCCGTGCGGTGGGCCAGGGCGGGGTTGGGGGCGCCGTCGAGTTCGCCCGCCAGGACGAGGACGGGGGCGGGCAGACGGGAGAGGGCGGCCCGGGTGGCGGGTGGGTCGTAGGCGCCCTCGGAGCCGTACACCCCGGCGGCCTCGTCGTTGTACTCCTCGTCCGCGCGGGCGTCGTGCTCCTGGGCGGCCCGGTCCCAGCGGCCGTAGAAGAAGGGCGAGAGTTCGGGTACGAAGTCCCCGGTGCCCCTCAGCCAGGCCTCCAGCGCCGGGAACGCCTCCTCGAACCAGGGCTCCGACGTGCGCAGCCGCGCCGCCGCGAGGCGGTCCTCGGGCGTCGCCGGGGTGCCGAGGGCCCATGGGTTGGGGGTGACCAGCACCAGCCGCCGGATCCGCTCCGGGTGGCGGGCGGCGTGGAGCATGGCGAGACTGCCGCCCGCGGAGTGGCCCAGCAGGTCGACCCGGTCCAGGCCCAGGTGGGCCCGGAGCGCCTCCACGTCGTCCACGAGCCGGTCGCAGCGGTACGTCGCCGGATCCGCCGGGACGTCCGAGTCCCCGGTGCCGCGCAGATCGAGCCGGATCAGGGTGCGCCCGGCGGCCAGTCCGCCCAGGTCACCGAGGTAGGAGGAGGCGCGCATCGGCCCGCCGGGCAGGACGATGAGCGGCTCGCCCTCGCCCTGCCGGTGATACGCGAGGCGGGTTCCGTCGGAGGCGGTGAAGATCGGCACGGCGTCGATCCTAGGAGCCGGCGAACCGGTCCCGCAGCTCCCTCTTCAGAATCTTGCCGCTGGCGTTGCGGGGCAGCGCGTCCACGAAGACCACCCGCTTGGGCGCCTTGAAGTGCGCGAGCTTCTCGCGGGCGTGGTCGATCAGTTCGGCCTCGGTGACCTCGCCGCGCGGGACGACGACGGCGGTGACCGCCTCGATCCACCGCTCGTCGGGCAGCCCCACCACCGCCACCTCGGCCACCCCCTGGTGCGTGTAGAGCGTGTCCTCGACCTGGCGCGAAGCGACCAGCACCCCACCGGAGTTGATGACGTCCTTCACCCGGTCGACGATCGTGAAATAGCCCTCGGCGTCCTTCACGGCCAGGTCCCCGGAGTGGAACCAGCCGTCGCGGAAGGCCTCGGCGGTCTCCTCGGGCTTGTCCCAGTACCCCTCGCACAACTGCGGTGAGCGGTAGACGATCTCGCCGGGCGTGCCGTCGGGCACGTCCTTGCCGTCCTCGTCGACCACGCGCGCGTCGACGAAGAGCACCGGCCGGCCGCAGGAGTCCATCCGCCCCGCGTGCTCGTCGGGGGCGAGGACGGTCGCCAGGGGGCCGATCTCGCTCTGGCCGAAGCAGTTGTAGAAGGCCAGCTCCGGCAGCCGTTCGCGCAGCCGCTCCAGTACGGGCACCGGCATGATCGAGGCACCGTAGTACGCCTTGCGCAGACCGCCGAGGTCGCGGGTGGTGAAGTCGGGGCGGTTGGCCAGGCCGATCCAGACCGTGGGCGGCGCGAACAGGCTGTCCACGCGGCCGGCTTCGATCAGGTCGAAGAGCCGGTCGCCGTCGGGCGCGTCCAGGATGACGTTGCGGGCGCCGACCGCGAGATAGGGCAGCAGGAAGACGTGCATCTGCGCCGAGTGGTACAGCGGCAGGGAGTGCGCGGGCCGGTCCCCCGCGCCCAGGTCGAGCGCGGTGATGGCGCTCAGGTACTCGTGCACCAGGGCGCGGTGCGTCATCATCGCGCCCTTCGGCAGGGCGGTCGTCCCCGAGGTGTACAGCAGCTGCACCAGGTCCTCGCTGCGCGGCTCGGGGCCGTCGTACGCGGGGGCCGAGGCCAGCAGGTCCAGCAGGGACCCTTCGGCGTCGCGCAGCGGCAACGTCCGTACCCCGTCGGGCAGCCGGTCCGCCAGGTCCGGGTCGGTGAGGACGAGCGCGCTGCCGGACTGGCCGACCAGATAGGCCAGGTCGTCACCGGTGAGGTTCTGGTTGACCGGCACGTGGACGAGCCCGGCGCGGGCGCAGGCGAGGAAGCCGATGAGATAGGCGTCGGAGTTGTGGCCGTAGGCGCCGACGCGGTCGCCGGGTGCGAGGCCCCGGTCGAGCAGGACGCTCGCCGCGCGGGAGACGGCCGCGTCGAACTCGTCGTACGTCCATGTCCGGTCGCGGTACTCCACCGCGACGCGTGCCGGGGTGCGGCGGGCGCTGCGCCGCAGCACCCCGTCGACCGTGCTGCCGTGTCCGGGCGTCATGACAGGTGATCCTCGGCCCCCGCCGAAAGGAGGTCAAGACAGCCGACGACGACACGCCCCATGGACACATACCGGTTGGTACGCTCAACCGCCCCTTCCCGCCCGAAGACGTTGGGAGGCTTGATGCGCATCAGCCCGAGACGGCTCGCCGTCGCGGCCCTGGCCCTGCTCACCGCCACGGCCACACTGCCCGCGGCCGCGGCCGACCGCCAGGACCGCCGTGACCACCCTTCGCACGGCGGCCTGTCGGCCGTGATCCGCTACACCGAGTACGGCATTCCGCACATTCTCGCGAAGGATTACGCGAACCTCGGCTTCGGCACCGGATGGGCGCAGGCCGCCGACCAGGTGTGCATACTGGCCGACGGTTTCGTGACCGTGCGCGGCGAGCGCTCCCGCTACTTCGGCCCCGACGCGGCGACCGACTCCTCGCTGTCCTCGGCGACCCGGAACCTCTCCAGCGACCTGTACTTCCGTGGCGTACGGGAGGCGAAGACGGTCGAGAAGCTGCTCGCCGAACCGGCGCCGCGCGGTCCCAGCCGCCAGGTGCAGGAGCTGATGCGGGGCTTCGCGGCCGGGTACAACGCCTGGCTGCGCCAGAACGAGATCACCGATCCGGCGTGCAAGGGCGCCGCCTGGGTGCGCCCGGTCACCACGCTCGACGTGGCCACGCGCGGCTTCGCCCTGTCGGTGCTGGGCGGTCAGGGCCGGGCGGTGGACGGCATCACGGCCGCGCAGCCGCCGACGGGCGCGGCGGCAACGGCGCCCGACGCCCAGGACACCGCCCGCGCCGCGCGCGAGCTCCTCGCCGCCGACACCGCCGACATGGGCTCCAACGCCGTCGCCTTCAGCGGCGCCACGACGGCGAACGGCCGCGGGCTGCTGCTGGGCAACCCGCACTACCCGTGGCAGGGCGGCCGCCGCTTCTGGCAGTCGCAGCAGACCATCCCGGGCGAGCTGAACGTGGCGGGCGGTTCGCTGCTCGGCAGCGCGACGATATCGATAGGGCACAACGCCCATGTGGCCTGGAGCCACACCGTCGCGACGGGCGTCCCGCTCAACCTCCACCAGTTGACGCTGGATCCGGCGGATCCGACGGTGTATCTCATCGACGGGAAGCCGGAGCGCATGACGAAGCGCACGGTCACGGTGGCGGTGAAGGACGGCGCGCCGGTGACGCGGACGCAGTGGTGGACGCGGTACGGGCCGGTCGTCACCTCGCTCGGCGCCGCGCTGCCGCTGCCGTGGACGGCCACCACGGCGTACGCCGTCCACGACCCCAACGCGGTCAATCTGCGCGGCTCCGACACCGCGCTCGGCTTCAGCAAGGCCCGCGGCACCGCGGACGTCCTGGGCTCGTTGCGGCGCAGCCAGGGTCTGCCCTGGGTGAACACCATCGCCGCGGACTCCTCCGGGCACACCCTGTTCACGCAGTCGCAGGTGCTGCCCCGGATCACCGACGAGCTGGCGCAGAACTGCTCCACCCCGCTGGGCGAGGTCACCTACCCCTCCGCGGGTCTTGCCATCCTCGACGGCTCGCGCGGCGCCTGCGCGCTCGGCGCCGACCCCGACGCCGTACAGCCGGGGATCTTCGGGCCCGCGAAGCTGCCGACGCTCACGGACGCGCCGTACGCGGAGAACTCCAACGACAGTGCCTGGCTGTCCAACGCGGACCGGCCGTTGACGGGTTACGAGCGGGTCTTCGGCACGATCGGCACGCAGCGCTCGATGCGGACGCGCGGCGCGATCGAGGACGTCGCGGCGCTGGCGGACCGCGGTGAGCTGACCGTACGGGATCTTCAGCAGCAGCAGTTCGCCAACCGGGCGCCGGCGGGTGATCTGGCGGCGGCGGACGCGGCGGCGGCCTGTGCGGCGCTGCCCGGCGGTACGGCAACGGCCAGTGACGGCAAGGCGGTTGACGTCTCGGCCGCCTGCGCGGTGCTGGCCGCGTGGGACCGCACGACCGACACCGGGAGCCGGGGCGCCCTGCTCTTCGACCGCTTCTGGCGCAAGCTGACGGCCACGGTCCCGTCGGCCCAGCTGTGGAAGGTGCCGTTCTCGGCGTCCGACCCGGTGGGCACCCCGAACACCCTGAACACCGCGGCGCCGGGCCTCACCACGGCCCTGGCGGACGCGGTCGCCGAGCTGCGGGCGGCGGGCATCCCGCTCGACTCCCCGCTAGGTGAGCACCAGTTCGTCGTACGGGACGGCAAGCGCATCCCCGTCCCGGGCGGCACCGAGTCGCTGGGCATCTGGAACAAGATCGAGCCGGTGTGGGACGCGTCGAAGGGCGGCTACCCGGAGGTGACGACGGGCTCCAGCTACATCCAGGCGGTCGGCTGGAACGGCACCCGCTGCCCGGTGGCCCGCACGCTGCTGTCCTACTCCCAGTCCTCGAACCCCAACTCGCCCCACTACAGCGACCAGACGAAGCTGTTCTCGGCCGAGAAGTGGGTGACGTCCCGCTTCTGCGAGAAGGACATCCTGACGTCACCGTCCCTCCGGTGGGTGGTGGCACGGGAGCGCCGGTGAGGGTGCCTGATCGCGTACGGCGGTGACCTGAGCCGCCGCGGCCCGTCGGGAGCGGTACCGTACGACCGGAGTTCGGCAGCGCGGCCGGGGCATCACACCGCCCGCGTCCGCCCCTCCCAGTACGGGTCCCTCAGCCTCCGCTTGTACAGCTTGCCGTTCGGGTCGCGGGGCATTTCTGTGGTGAAGTCGATGGACTTGGGGCGTTTGTAGGCGGCCAGGCGGTCGGCGCAGTGGGTGAGGAGAGTCGTGGCGAGGTCGGGGCCCGGTTCGTGGCCCGGGGCCGGTTCGATCACCGCCTTCACCTCCTCGCCCCAGTCCTCGTGCGGTACGCCGAAGACGGCCGCGTCGGCGACCGCGGGGTGGGCGAGGAGGGCTGACTCGATTTCGGCCGGGTAGATGTTGACCCCGCCGGAGATGATCATGTCGATCTTGCGGTCGCGGAGGAAGAGGTAGCCGTCCTCGTCGAGGCAGCCGAGGTCGCCCACCGTGAAGAAGTCGCCGATGCGGTTCTTCTTCGTCTTGTGTTCGTCCTTGTGGTAGGCGAAGCCGCCGGTGGTCATCTTCATGTAGACGGTGCCCAGTTCGCCCGGCGGGAGGCGGTTGCCGTCGTCGTCGAAGACGGCCAGTTCGCTGATGGGCCAGGCCTTGCCGACGGTCCCGGGTTTCTTCAGCCAGTCCTCCGCCGTGGCGAAGGCGCCGCCGCCCTCGCTGGCCGCGTAGTACTCCTCCACGCAGTGGCCCCACCAGTCGATCATCGCTCGTTTCACATGGTCGGGGCAGGGGGCGGCGCCGTGGATGGCGTGCCGCATCGCGGAGACGTCGTAGCGGGACTTCACCGGGTCGGGCAGGGCCAGCAGGCGGTGGAACTGGGTGGGGACCATGTGGGTGTGGGTGCACCGGTGGGTGTCCATCAGGCGGAGCATCTCCTCCGGGGTCCACTTGTCCATCAGCACCAGCCGGTGACCGATGTGCAGGGACGCGCCCGCGAACTGCAGGACCGCCGTGTGGTAGAGCGGGGAGCAGACGAGGTGCACATTGCCGTCGTAGGGCTTGATGCCGAAGATGCCGAGGAAGCCGCCGAGGTAGGCCTCCTCGGGGAGCTTGCCGGGCAGCGGGCGGCGGATGCCGCGCGGGCGTCCCGTGGTGCCCGAGGTGTAGTTCATGACCCAGCCGAGGGTGCGGTCGGCGGGCGGTGACTCCGGTTGTCCGTCGAGGAGTTCGGCGTACGGCCGGAATCCCTCGACCGTGCCGATCGCGTACCGGTGGGTGGCCGGGAGCCCGGCCTCGTCGGCCGCTCGGCGGACCGGTTCGGTGAACCGTTCGTGGGCGATCAGCACCTTGGCGCCGGAGTCGGCGACGATCCAGGCGATCTCCGGTCCCACGAAGTGGTGGTTGACCGGCACGAGGTAGAACCCGGCCTGACTGGCGGCCAGATACGCGGTGAGGAATTCGACGCCGTTCGGGAGGACGACCGCGAAGGCGTCCCCGCGTTCGAGCCCCGCGGCACGCAGGCCGTGGACGAGGCGGTTGGCGGCGGAGTGCAGTCGTCCCGCGGTCCACTCCTCGCCGTCCGGGGCGACGAGAACCGTGCGGTCGGGGTCCTGGGTCGCCTGGGCCCAGAAGCCCACGGGCGGTGAGCCGGTCACTGGCCGCTCCTTCCGGCGATGCGGTTGATGCGGTCCACCGCCCGCTCGAAACCCCGGGTGAGGTCGTCGAAGACGGCCTGGACGCTGCGTTCGCCGTTCATCCGGCCGACGATCTGGCCGACGGGCGTGCCCAGCAGCGGCTCGACCTCGTACCGCTGGATGCGGGAGACCGCGTCGGCCACGAGGAGCCCCTGGAGGGGCATGGGGAGGGTGCCGGGTCCGGCCGGGTCGTCCCAGGCGTCGGTCCACTCGGTGCGCAACTGGCGGGCCGGTTTGCCGGTCAGGGCGCGGGAGCGGACGGTGTCACCGGAGCCCGCGGCGAGGAGCTTGCGGGTCAGCGCCCGCGAGTGCAGGTCGGCCTCCGTGGTGGTCAGCCACAGGGAGCCCAGCCACACGCCCTGGGCGCCGAGCGCGAGTGCCGCGGCGGCCTGCTCTCCGCTGCCGATGCCGCCGGCGGCCAGCACGGGCAGCGGGGCGACGGCCTCGACGACCTCGGGGGTGAGCACCATGGAGGCGATCTCGCCGGTGTGGCCGCCGGCCTCGTAGCCCTGGGCGACCACGATGTCGATGCCGGCCTCCTGGTGCTTACGGGCGTGCCGGGCGCTGCCCGCGAGGGCGGCGACCAGGACGTCCTGGTCGTGGGCGCGGTCCACGACGTCCGCGGGCGGTGAGCCGAGGGCGTTGGCGAGCAGGGCGATCGGGTAGTCGAAGGCGACGTCGAGCTGGGTGCGGGCGACCTGCTCCATCCAGCCGGTGATCCGCCAGCCGGACGCCTCGCCCTCGGCGAGCTCGGGCACGCCGTACTTGGCGAGGGTGTCCTGGACGAACGCGCGGTGCTCGTCGGGGATCATCGCCTCGACGTCGGCCTCCGTGACACCTTCCACCTTCTTCGCGGGCATGACGACGTCCAGCCCGTAGGGCTTGCCGTCGACGTGCTCCTCGATCCAGTCGAGGTCGCGTTTGAGCTCGTCGGGGGCGGTGTAGCGGACCGCGCCGAGCACCCCGAAGCCGCCGGCCCGGCTGATGGCCGCGGCGACGGCGGGGAACGGCGTGAACCCGAAGACGGCGTGCCCGACTCCCAGTTGCTTGCTCAGCTCCGTCTGCATGGGCGCAGGATGCCGGAGTCCTCCGGAGGACGGAAGGGTATTCCTGATGGTCTGTCAGATTTATGGCGCCGAACGCCTGGTTGACACGACCTCCGTCTGACAGGAAAGTTTCAGCGCGCACGGTGATCCCGGAAAGATACTTTCAGGCGGACTCGCGGGAGGAACCCGATGACCGACGACCGACACGGCCTGACCCGGCGTCAACTGGCCCGAAGAGCCCTGGCCCTGGGCGGCGCCCTGGCCCTCGTCCCCTTCCCGGCGGGTCCGGCGGCCGCGTCCACCGGCCGCAGCACCCTGCGGTACGGCTCACCCGAGCGGGCCGGACTCCTCCCCGCCCACCTCCGTCAACTCGTCACCGACGCGCGCGCCTTCCTCGGCCCCTCTCCCAAGCACCCCTGGTACGCGGGCGCCGTGCTGCTCGCCGGGCGGGGCGGCACCGTGGCGCTGCACGAGCCGATCGGGATGGCGGTGCGCTACTCCGCGTACGACGAGAAGACCGACACCGGCGTCGAGTTCCCCGCCGACCGGCAGATCCCGATGGCCGAGGACACCGTCTTCGATCTCGCCTCGGTGTCCAAGCTGTTCACCTCGATGCTCGCCGTGCAGCAGATCGAGCGGGGCGCGCTGGAGCTGGAGGCGAAGGTGCCCTCCTATCTGCCGGAGTTCGGCTCGGCGGGCAAGGGCGAGATGACCGTCCGTCAACTCCTGACGCACACCTCGGGCTTCCGCGCCTGGATCCCCCTTTACAACGCACCCACCTACGAGGAAAAGCTCCGGCTCATCTGGAACGAGGCCCCGCTGAATCCGCCGGGCACCCGCTACCTGTACTCCGACCTGAACCTGATCTCGCTCCAGCTCGTCCTGGAGGAGATCACCGGCCGCCCGCTGGACGTCCTGCTCCACGACGACATCACCGGTCCGCTCGGCATGGACCGCACCCGCTACAACCCGCCCGCCTCCTGGAAGCCCCGGATCGCCGCCACGGAGGACGCCCGCAAGCCCTGGTCGGGGCTGGACCGGGGTCTGGTGTGGGGCGAGGTGCACGACGAGAACGCCTTCGGTCTCGGCGGGGTCGCCGGGCACGCGGGCGTCTTCTCCTGCGCCTGGGACCTGGCGGTGCTCGGCCGGACGCTGCTCAACGGCGGCACCTACGGCCGGACGCGGATCCTCGAACCGGAGTCGGTGGAGCTGATGTTCACCGACTTCAACACCGCCTTCCCCGGCGACGAGCACGGTCTCGGCTTCGAGCTCCACCAGCACTGGTACATGGGCGCGATGGCCACTCCGCGCACCGCGGGCCACACCGGGTTCACCGGCACCTCGCTGGTCCTCGACCCGACGACCGACTCGTTCCTGGTGGTGCTCGGCAACTCGGTGCACCCGGTGCGCAGTTGGCGGTCCGGATCGGCGCCCCGGGTGGCCGCCGCCAACAACCTGGCGCGGGCCGTCCCGGTCCGCCCACGCCATGGCCGTACCGCCTGGTTCTCCGGCATGGCCGCCTCCGCCACCGGCATCCTCGCGCTGCCCGCGCTGGACACCTCGGCGGGCGGGGCCCGGCTGCGCTGCGCCCTGTGGTGGGACACCGAGCCGCAGGCGGACGCCCTCGTCCTGGAGGCCAGCGCGGACGGCGGGGCGACCTGGCAGCCGGTGCCGTTCACCACCGCACTCCCCGGCGGGGAGCCGCAGGAGCGCCCGGCGGGAACGGTCACCGGCTGGTCCGGCCGTGTCTGGCACCGCCTGACCGCGGACCTCCCGGCCGCGCGGCAGCTCGCCCTGCGCTGGCGGTACGCCACGGACCGGCTGTACGTGGGCCGGGGCGCCTATGTGGACGGCCTGCGGGTCGCGGACCCGGACGGGGTCCTGTTCGACGAGGCCCGCCCAGCGGACGCGGCACGCATCACGGCATCCGGCTGGACGGCGTCAGGGGACTGACGGGCCGGTGAACGCCGTGTCAGCCCTCCCACACCTCGGGACCGCCGCCCTGCCAGTCGATCAGCGAGGACTGCACGACGTCCATCTCGTCCCAGTCCTGCAGCCCGGCCTCCTGAAGGAACGCCGTGACGTCGAGCAGCCGGTAGGCGATACCGACGTACCGGCCGTCGATGCGGACGCGCCGACCACCGTCCGCGGTGGGCGGGAGGACTGCGACGGGGTGATCGGTGGCCATGAGGCCAGCGTGCCGGTAGGGCGGCCGGGGCGCACGATGTGCTGCTCCGATCGCCGGTTCAGCGGGCCGCGCGGCGCCCGGCATCATCGACGAGCTCAGCGCATGGGCAGAGCGGTCTGACGCTCAGGCTCCGCCCTGTTCCAGCACCGCCATCGCCGCGTTGTGTCCGGGCACCCCGCTCACTCCCCCGCCGCGCACCGCGCCCGCTCCGCAGAGCAGGACGTTCGGATGCCCCGTCTCCACGCCCCAGCGGCCGGTGCCGTCCTGGGCGTGGGGCCAGGACAGGTCGCGGTGGAAGATGTTGCCGCCCGGCAGGCGCAGGTCGCGCTCCAGGTCGAGCGGGGTCTTCGCCTCGATGCACGGCCGCCCCTCGGCATCCGTCGCCAGCAGCTCCGCGAGCGGTTCGGCCAGGTGCGCGTCGAGCTGCGCCAGCGTCGACTTGAGCAGTTCCTCGCGTACGGCGTCGTTGTCCCGCGCGAAGAGCCGGGCCGGGGTGTGCAGGCCGAAGAGGGTCAGCGTGTGGTAGCCGCGGTCGACGAGGCCCTGGCCGAGGATCGTGGGGTCGGTGAGGGAGTGGCAGTAGATCTCCGAGGGCGGGGCGGCGGGCAGTTCACCCGCGGCGGCCTGCGCGTGGGCGGCGGCCAACTGCTCGTAGCCCTCGGCGATGTGGAAGGTCCCGGAGAACGCCTCGCGGGGGTCGACGGAGCTGTCCCGGAGCCTGGGCAGCCGCTTGAGCAGCATGTTCACCTTGAGCTGGGCGCCCTCGGCGGGCTCCGGTGAGGTGCCGCCGGTCAGCTCGGCCAGGTCGCGCGGGGAGGCGTTCACCAGGACGTGCCGGGCGGCGACGACGCCCTCTCCTTCGGCGGTGCGGTACCTGACCTCGGCGGTTGCGCCGTCCGTGTCGATGCGTACGGCCTCGTGGCCGGTGGCGAGGACGGCGCCGGCCGCCCGCGCCGCCGTCGCGAGGGCGTCGGTGAGGGCGCCCATGCCGCCGACGGGCACGTCCCAGGCGCCGGTCCCGCCGCCGATGACGTGGTAGAGGAAGCAGCGGTTCTGCTTCAGGGACGTGTCGTGGGCGTCGGCGAAGGTGCCGATCAGGGCGTCGGTGAGGACGACGCCGCGCACCAGGTCGTCCGAGAAGCGGTCCTCGATCGCGGCGCCGATGGGCTCCTCGAACAGGATCCGCCAGGCTTCCTCGTCGTCCACCCGGCGGCGCAGCTCCTCGCGGGTGGGCAGCGGTTCGGTGAGCGTGGGGAAGACCCGCTTGGCGACCTCGCCGGTCAGGCCGTAGAAGCGCTGCCAGGCGGCGTACTCGCGCTCGTCGCCGGTGAGCTTCGCGAACGCCTCCCGGGTGCGCCGCTCGCCGCCGCCGACCAGCAGTCCGGTGGCCTGTCCGGCGCGTTCGGCCGGGGTGTACGAGGAGATGGTGCGGGCGCGGACCCGGAAGGTCAGGTTGAGGTCCCGCACGATCTTCTTGGGCAGCAGGCTGACCAGGTACGAGTAGCGGGACAGCCGTGCGTCGACGCCCGCGAAGGGACGGGTGGAGACGGCGGCGCCGCCGGTGCGGTCCAGCCGCTCCAGCACCAGCACGGACCGGCCGGCCCGGGCCAGATAGGCGGCGGCGACCAGGCCGTTGTGCCCGCCTCCGACGATGACTGCGTCGTACGCGCGATGTCCCGGGTGTCCCTCGTGTGCAGGCATGGTTCTTGGTAACACGGGCTGATCCAGGTCGGCCAGGGCTGGACGGCGGCCCGGCCCGCTCAGGGGCCGCCGGTCGCTCGCTGCTGCCGCACTGCCGCGACCTGGCGGTACAGCTCGGCCGCCTCGGCCATTCGGCCGAGCTGTTCCAGGCAGTGGGCCTCGTCGTTGCGGCCGGCCAGGGTGTCGGGGTGGGCGGGGCCCAGGACGCGGTCGCGGGCCGCGGCCACCTTGCGGTACTCGGTGAGCGCGTCGGGCCAGCGGCCCAGCCAGCCGAGGCCGACGGCGACCTCGCGGCGGCTGACGAGGGTGTCCGGATGGTCGTGGCCGAGGACCCGCTCGCGGATCGCGCACACGTCACGGGACTCGGCGAGGGCCTCCTCCCAGCGGTCCAGGCGGCCGAGGTTGACGCCGAGGCCGTGGCGGGCGCGCAGGGTCTCGGGGTGGGTGGCGCCGTGCACCCGGGTGCGGTCGGCGATCAGTTCGCGGTACAGCCGGCGGGCCTCTTCGCTGCGGCCGAGCCGGCCGAGGCTGATGCCGACCTCGTAGCGGGCGGCGAGGGTGTCGGCGTGGTCGGGGCCGAGCGCCCGGGCGCGGGTTTCGGCGACCTCCCGGTAGGCGTGCAGGGCCTCCGCCCAGCGGCCCAACTGGCCGAGCGCGTAGGCGACTTCGTAGCGGGTGACCAGGGTTTCGGGATGGTCGGGGCCGAGCACCCGGGCGCGGGCCGCGGCCACCTCGCGGGCCATGCGGTACGAGTCCTCCAGGCGGCCGAGGCGGCTGAGGTTGAAGGCGAGGTTGTGGCGGCAGCGCAGGGTGTCGGGGTGCTCGGCGCCCATGGTCCGCTCGCGGGCGGCGAGTACCGAGTCGTACACCTGGTGGGCGTCGAGGTGGCGGCCCAACTGGCCCAGTACGTACGCCATTTCCTGGCGGGCGGCGAGCGTCTCGGGGTGGTCCGGGCCGAGGGCGAGGCTTCGGGCGCGGGCGACGTGCTTGTACTCGCGCAGGGCGTCGGCCGCGCGGCCGGTGCGGCTGAGGGTGAAGGCGACCTCGTAGCGGCTGGCGAGGGTGTCGGGGTGCTCGGGTCCGAGCAGGTGCTCGCGCTCGGCGGCGACCGCCCGGTGCACCTCCCCGGCCTCCGCCCAGCGTCCGAGGCGGCCGAGGCTGAGCCCGGCGTTGTGCCGGCCGGCCAGCGCGGTGAGCACCGCCGGGTCGGGGACGGGCGGGTCCTCGGCGGCGGGGTCGGGCCGGCCCGGGGCGGGGCGCGGGATCCACTCGCCGGTGAGTCCGGCTCCGGCGTCCGGGGGCGTGGTGCGCAGTCCGGCGCCGGTGGCCTTGTGGCCGGTGGTCATGCCCTGGGTCCAGGACGGCAGCCGGACCTCGCGGCCAGTGTGCTCGGGCGGCCGGAGCGCCGGGCGCGGACTGAGGACGGTCGGCACGTACGTCGGTGTGCCGCGGCCCAGGACGATGCGGCGGCCCACCTCGCGTGCGTCGCGCGGCCGGTCCTCGGGGCGTTTGGCCAGCAGGTCCAGGACGATTTTCTCCATGAACCCGGGCAGGTCGGGGCGGTGTTCGCGGGGCGGGCGCGGCGGGGTGTCGCGGTGTCCGACGAGGACCGCCCAGGCGTCGTCGAGGTCGAAGGGCGGTGCGCCGGTGGCGATCTCATAGAGCACACAGCCCAGCGAGTACAGGTCGCTGCGCTGGTCGACCTCCGCGCCGCCGATCTGCTCGGGGGACATGTAGTGCGGGGTGCCCATGGCGATGCCGGTGCCGGTGAGCCGGGAGGTGAGGCCGATGTCGGCGCCGAGGCGGGCGATGCCGAAGTCGCAGATCTTCACGGTGCCTTCGGTCAGGCGCACGATGTTCGCGGGCTTCAGGTCTCGGTGCACGATGCCCTGCTGGTGGGTGTAGGCCAGGGCCGCGGTGACCTGGTCGGCGATGTCCACGACGGCGGGCACCGGCAGCGGATGGTGGCCGCTGTCCTCCAGGAGCTGGCTGAGGTTGCGGCCCTCCAGCAGTTCCATGACGAGGTAGAGGACGCCGTCGGACTCCCCGAAGTCATGGACGACGGTGACACCGCGGTGCTGGAGGGCCGCGGCCACCCGGGCCTCCCGGCGGAACCGCTCCCTGAGCACGCGGGTGAACTGCTGGTCGTGGTGCGGGCCCAGCGGTTTGAGGCACTTCACGGCGACCTGACGGCCGAGCGACTCGTCGCGCGCCCGCCACACCTCGCCCATGCCGCCGCGTCCGATCAGGTCCAGCAGCCGGTACCGGCCGTGGATCAGCCTGCTCTCCCCCATCTCCCGCGCCCGCCCCCGTCGCTGTGGTCCCCCGCCGGCCCCTGGCTCGTCCAGTATGGCGAGCTGTCGTCCGACTTTGTACGGTGCCGAGCGGGGGGGGGTGAGCGGGCTAGCGCCGTACGCGTGGCATGCCCAGGCCGATCCAGGAGATGATCTCCCGCTGGATCTCGTTGTTGCCGCCGCCGAAGGTGAAGATGACGGCGGAGCGGTAGCCGCGCTCCAGTTCGCCGTGGAGGACCGCGCCCGCCGAGCCCTCCTTCAGGGCGCCGGGTGCGGCGACGATCTCCATCAGCCAGGCGTAGGCGTCGCGGCGCGCCTCGGAGCCGTAGACCTTGACGGCGGAGGCGTCCTGCGGGGTGAGGGTGCCGTCCTGGACGGCCTGCACCATCTGCCAGTTGAGGAGTTTCAGGGCGTCGAGGCGGACATGGGTCCGCGCGAGCAGGCGCCGCACCCAGGGCAGGTCGACGACGCGGCCGCCGTCGGCGAGCTTGGTCCGCGCCGCCCAGCGCTGGACGTCGTGCAGGGCGCGGATCGCCATGGTGCCGTGGGCGGCGAGGGTGACGCGCTCGTGGTTGAGCTGGTTGGTGATCAGCCGCCAGCCCTGGTTCTCGGCGCCGACGCGCCGGGCGACGGGGACGCGGACGTTCTCGTAGTAACTGGCGGTGGTGTCGTGGCCGGCGAGGGTGTTGATCAGGGTGCAGGAGTAGCCGGGGTCGTCGGTCGGCACCAGCAGCATGGTGATGCCCTTGTGCGGCGGGGCGGCCGGGTCGGTGCGCACGGCGAGCCACACCCAGTCCGCGGTGTCGCCGTTGGTCGTCCAGATCTTCTGCCCGTTGACGACGTACTCGTCGCCGTCGCGCACCGCGCGGGTGCGCAGCGAGGCGAGGTCGGTACCGGCGTCGGGCTCGCTGTAGCCGATCGCGAAGTCGAGTTCGCCGGAGAGGATCCGCGGCAGGAAGTACGCCTTCTGCTCGTCGGTGCCGAACTGCATGATCGTCGGGCCGACGGTGTTCAGCGCCATCAGGGGCAGCGGTACGCCCGCCTGGGCGGCCTCGTCGAAGAAGATGAACTGGTCCATCGCGCCCAGGCCGCGCCCGCCGTACTCCTCGGGCCAGCCCACCCCGAGCCGGCCGTCGGCGCCGAGGCGCCGGATGGTCTCGCGGTAGAAGCGCTTCTGGGCGGCGGGGTCCGCGTGGCGGGCGTGGGCCGTGTCCGGCACCAGCTCGGCGAAGTAGGCGCGCAGGTCGGTGCGCAGCCGTAGCTGCTCGGGCGTGTGGTCCAGATGCACGGCGCCTCCAGGGTTCCCCTTGGCCGGTCCTGACGGCGCACACCGTAGAACGTGTTACAGAAATTGGGAATGCCGGGGACGCCTCACATGCGTCTCGCCCGCGCGCAGGGGTGTCTCACGTCAGCGTCTCCAGGAAGTCCGTGCACGCCTGGGCGCACTCACGGCACGCCTTGGCGCCGTCCTCGGCGCCCAGCCAGCCGTCGAACACGTCCGCGGTCTCCAGGCACACCGTGCGGCACCACTCCAACTGGACGCGGACGCTCTCCTCGTCCGTGAGGCCCTGCTCGGAGAGCATGCGGCAGGTCGCGTCGCACACCTCCGCGCACATGATGCCCTTACGCCGTACGCGTTCTTCTTCCGCCGTCCCGTCGGGTTCCGCGAGGCTCGCGCGCAGCGCGCAGGCCCGCGCACACTCGGTGCACGCCTGGGCGCACGCGAAGCGGTCCTCCAGGTACTGGAAGAGCTCCTGCTGCGAAGTAGTCGAGGTCACAGGGTGCGGGTAGCCGCCGCTCGGGGGGTCAAACCCGGTTGGATTCGAGCACCAGGGGTACTCGCGAGTTCATGAATACGACCTGGCTGGACTTGGCCGCCGAGAGCGGCGCCCTCGGAATCGGACTGATCGTCGCTGGCGTGGTCGTCGTGTCGCTGCTCCTCGGCGCCTTTGTGCTGGGCTCCCGGATCAGGCGCCGGGAGCCCGGGCCGCCGCGCCCCGACGAGCAGCCGCGGATGCCCGCCGACGGCCCGGTGCGCGAGGTGCGGGAGACCCGCGAGCCGAACGAGATGCCCCGCAGCGACCACCGCCTCACCCCGCACGAGATGCCCGGGCACGGCAACATGCCCTCCCGCTCGAACCCGGAGAAGGAGCGCCCGCGCTGGGACCAGGACAGCGGCGGCTCCTTCGGCAGCGGCGGCCCGGGCGGCACCTGACGCCCGTAGACCGGGGCTGGGCGGAGCGCCTCCCCCTCAGGGCCCATCGGCCCTGAGGGGGAGGTTTCTGTTTCTCAGGCGTTCCAGCTCCACTCCGCGATCTCCGGCATGTCACTGCCGTGCTCGCGGATCCAGGCGTGGTGGCGGGTGCGGGCGTCGGCCATCTCCTGGCGCACGGCCGCGGCGCGCACCGCGAGGCCGGGGACGCGGTCGATGACGTCCATGACCAGGCGGTAGCGGTCGAGGTCGTTGCGGACGACCATGTCGAACGGTGTGGTCGTGGTGCCGTACTCCTTGTAGCCGCGCACGTGCAGGTGCTGGTGGCCGTTGCGGCGGTAGGCGAGGCGGTGGATCAGCCAGGGGTAGCCGTGGTAGGCGAAGATCACCGGCTTGTCGGCGGTGAACAGGCCGTCGTACTCGCGGTCGCCCATGCCGTGCGGATGCTCCTCCTTTGGCATCAGCCGGGCGATGTCGACGACGTTGACCACGCGGACCGCGAGCTGGGGCAGATGGCGGCGCAGCAGCTGGGCGGCGGCCAGGACCTCCTGGGTGGGGACGTCACCGGCGCAGGCGAGGACCACGTCCGGCTCGCCGCCGTTCTCGCTGCCCGCCCACTCCCAGATGCCGGCGCCCCGGGCGCAGTGGGCGCGGGCGTCGTCCATCGACAGCCAGTCGAAGCAGGGCTGTTTGCCGGCGACGATGACGTTGACGTAGTCGCGGCTGCGCAGCACGTGGTCGGCCACCGAGAGCAGGGTGTTGGCGTCCGGCGGGAGGTAGACCCGGACGACCTCGGGGCTCTTGTTCAGGACGTGGTCGACGAAGCCGGGGTCCTGGTGCGAGAAGCCGTTGTGGTCCTGGCGCCACACATGGGAGGTCAGCAGGTAGTTGAGGGAGGCGATGGGCGCCCGCCAGGACAGCTCGCGCGAGGTCTTCAGCCACTTGATGTGCTGGTTGACCATCGAGTCGACGATGTGCACGAACGCCTCGTAGCAGGAGAACAGCCCGTGCCTGCCGGTCAGCAGGTACCCCTCCAGCCAGCCCTGGCAGGTGTGCTCGGAGAGGATCTCCAGGACCCGGCCGTGCCGGTCGAGGTGCTCGTCGACGGGCAGGATGCCGGCCTGCCATGCCTTGCCGCTGCTGTCGAAGACGGCCTGCAGCCGGTTGGAGGCGGTCTCGTCCGGGCCGACGACCCGGAAGTCCCGGCGGTCCGCGGTGTCCTTCATGACCTGGGCGAGGAGATCGCCGAGGACCCGGGTGGGTTCGTGCAGGGTGGTGCCGGGCTTGTCGACGGGCACCGCGAACCGGTCGAGCGAGCCGATCGGCAGCTCCCGCACCAGCAGGCCGCCGTTGGCGCGCGGGGTGGAGCCCAGCCGGCGGGTGCCCTCCGGCAGACAGGCCAGGACGTCCGGGACGGGCCGTCCCTGGTCGTCGAACAGTTCCTCGGGCCGGTACGAACGCAGCCATTGCTCCAGCCGGCGCAGGTGCTCGGGGTTCTCGCGGACCCCGGAGAGCGGGACCTGGTGGGCGCGCCAGGTGCCCTCGACGGGGAGGCCGTCGACCTCGGCGGGCCCGGTCCAGCCCTTGGGGGTGCGCAGCACGATGACGGGCCACCGCGGGCGCTCGGTCGCCCCTTCCTCGCGGGCGCCGCGCTGGAGTCCGGCGATGCGGTCCAGGGCGGTGTCGAGGGTCTGGGCCATGGCACGGTGCACGGCGGCGGGGTCGTCGCCGGAGACGTACAGCGGGTCGTGGCCGTAGCCGCGCAGCAGCTCGTCGAGTTCCGGCTCGGGCAGCCGGGCGAGCACGGCGGGGTTGGCGATCTTGTAGCCGTTGAGGTGCAGGATCGGCAGGACGGCGCCGTCGTGGACCGGGTCGAGGAACTTGTTGGAGTGCCAGGAGGCGGCCAGCGGGCCGGTCTCCGCCTCGCCGTCGCCGATCACGCAGGCGACGACCAGACCGGGGTTGTCGAAGGCGGCGCCGTAGGCGTGGGAGAGCGCGTAGCCCAGCTCGCCGCCCTCGTGGAGGGAGCCGGGGGTCTCGGGCGCCACATGGCTGGGCACCCCGCCGGGGAAGGAGAACTGCCGGAACAGCCGGCGCATGCCCTCCGCGTCCCGCCCGATGTCGGGGTACGTCTCGCTGTAGCTCCCCTCCAGCCAGGAGTTGGCGACCACCGACGGCCCACCGTGTCCGGGGCCCCACACGCACAGCGCGTCGAGGCCGCGGGCCTTGATCACCCGGTTGAGGTGGGTGTACACGAGGTTCAGACCGGGCGAGGTGCCCCAGTGGCCGAGCAGACGTGGCTTGATGTGCCCGGCGCTCAGCGGCTCGCGCAGCAGCGGGTTGGCGAGCAGGTAGATCTGTCCGGCGGCCAGATAGTTGGCCGCGCGCCAGTGGGCGTCCAGGGTGCGCAGCTCGTCGTCGGTCAGTACGGTGCTGTTCTGGTGTTCGACCGTGGACATACGGTGACTCCTGGGTCATCGACAGGGTGACGGGCGGTGGGAGGCGGCATGGCCGGTGACAAGGCGAAGAAGCTGCCGCGCAAGGCGTACGAGCAGGAACTGCTGCGGCTGCAGACCGAATTGGTGCAGATGCAGGAGTGGGTGCGTGCGCAGGGCGCCCGTCTTGTCGTCATCTTCGAGGGACGGGATGCGGCGGGCAAGGAGGCGCCATCAAACGAGTCACGGAGCACCTCAATCCGCGCGTGGCGCGGATCGCGGCCCTGCCCAAGCCGACCGAGCGGCAGCGCACCCAGTGGTACTTCCAGCGGTACGTGGAACAGCTCCCCGCCGCCGGGGAGATCGTGCTGTTCGACCGCAGCTGGTACAACCGGGCCGGCGTCGAGCATGTGATGGGCTTCTGCACCAAGGCGGAGTACCAGATCTTCCTGAGGCAATGCCCCATTTTCGAGCGGATGCTCGTGGAGGACGGGATCCTGCTGCGCAAGTACTGGTTCTCGGTCAGCGACGCCGAGCAGCAGGACCGCTTCCGGCGCCGGCTGGCGGATCCGCTGCGGCGCTGGAAGCTGTCGCCGATGGACCTGGAGTCGATCACCCATTGGGAGGACTACTCCCGGGCCAAGGACGACATGCTGGTCCACACCGACATCGTCGAGGCGCCCTGGTTCGTGGTGGAGAGCGACGACAAGCGCCGCGCCCGGCTGAACATGATCGCCCACCTGCTGGACTCGGTGCCCTACCAGGACGTACCGCCCCAGGTGCTCGACCTGCCGGAACGGCCGCCGTCGACCGGCTACGAGCGCCCGCCGCGCGATCTGCAGACCTACGTGCCGGACCACGCGGCGAGCCTGGGACCGGACCCCGCCTGACCCGGTGACGTACGGCGCCGGTCACTTTCCCGCGGCGCGTACGACGGCGACCGGGCAGTCCGCGTGGTGCAGCACGGCCTGGCTCACCGAGCCGAGCAGCAGCCCGGTGAAACCGCCCCGGCCGCGCGCCCCGACCACGACGAGCCCGGCGTCCGCGCTGGCCTCGATCAGCGTGTGCCGGACCCGGCCGCGCACGAGGCGGCGCCGCACCTCGACGTCCGGGTACTTCTCGCGCGGCCCGACGAGCGCCTCGGCGAGCACCCGCTCCTCCTCCTGGCGCAGCCGCTCCTCGTCGTAGGTGACGAAGGGCGGGTCGCCCGGGGCGTCGTAGACCCGCTCGGTGTGGGTGTTCCAGGCGTGCAGCGCCACTAGGGCCGTGCCGTGCCGCGCGGCGTGCGCGAAGGCGAACTCGACGGCGGGCTCGGCGTGGGGCGAGCCGTCCACGGCCAGCAGGACCGGGCCCGCGGGATCCGGTCGGCCGCGTACGACCAGGACCGGACAGGCGGCGTGGGCGGCCAGGTGCGCGGCCGTGGACCCGAGCAGCAGGCTGCCGAAGCGGCTCAGGCCCCGGCTGCCGACGACCGCCAGGGACGCGGTCCGCGTCTCCAGCTCCAGCACCATCACCGGCTCGCCGACGACGACCTCACGGGAGATCTCCAGGTGCGGTGCGGTCGCGCGCGCACGCCGTTCCGCCTCGGTGAGGGTGCCGTCGACCAGTTCGCGCACTCCGGCGGTCGCCGGGCTCCAGGGCGGCACGTGGACCGACGGCCCCCCGAAGGCGTGCACCAGCCGCAGCCCCACGCCGCGCAGCGCGGCCTCCCGCGCGGCGACCCGCACCGCGGTCAGGCTCGCCTCCGAGCCGTCCACGCCCACGACGACAGGACCGTTCACGACGCCAGGACCGTCCATCGCCGGTCTCCCTTCTCAGTCCGGCAGCTTCAGCCGCGTCGACTCCCCCGGTTCCAGGACGACCGTGCGGTCCGGCAGCCGCAGGTCGATCGGGGGCGCGTCGGAGAACGGCACGGAGATGTCCAGCTGTCCGTGCTCCAGGTGCAGCCGCACGCCCCAGTGCCCTTGGTAGCGCAGGCCGAAGCCGTACGCGGACAGCTCCGGCAGCGGCACCGGGTCCAGCCACAGTGCCCCGTCGCGGGTCTCCAGGCCGGTCAGCCCGCGCTGCACCAGGTCGAGGGTGCCCGCCATGGCGCCGAGGTGGATGCCCTCGCCGGTGGTCCCGCCCTGGACGTCCGCGATGTCGCCCTGCAGGGCCTCCTGGCAGAACGTCCACGCCTCCGCGCGGCGGGCCCGGGCCAGCACCCAGCCGTGCACCAGGCCGCTGAGGGTGGACCCGTGGCTGGTGCGGTGCAGGTAGTAGTCGACGGTACGGTGCCAGATCTCGTCGTCGAGCCGCAGACCCAGCCGGCGGAACAGGCCCCGCAGTTCGGCCGGGGCGAAGAGGTAGCCGAGCATCAGCACGTCCGCCTGCTTGGAGGCCTGGTAGCGGTTGACGCTGTCGCCCTCCGCCTCCAGGATCCGGTCCAGGCGGCGGATGTCGCCGTACCGCTGCCGGTAGTCGTTCCAGGGCAGCTCGGCCAGCTCGCCGTAGCCGTCGAACTGGCTGATGACACCGGAGTGGAAGGGCACGTGGAGCGTGCGCGAGACCTCCTGCCACAGCTCCAGTTCGGTCCCGTCCAGGCCCGTGCGCTCGGCGAGTTCGCGGCGCCTCGGTTCCGGCAGGGCGTCGATCAGCTCCAGGGCGCGCATGAGCACCCAGGCGGCCGTGACGTTGGTGTAGGCGTTGTCGTCGAGGCCGGGGGCGCTCGCGCCGGGATAGGCGTCGTGGTACTCGTCGGGGCCGACCACACCCGTGATGCGGTACCGGCCGAGGCCGTCGTCGTACTCGGCGGCGTCCGCCCAGAAGCGGGCGATCTGGAGCATCATCTCGGCGCCCTTGGTGTGCTGGAACTCCATGTCGCCGCTGGCCTCGCAGTACTGCCAGACGTTGTACGCGATGGCCGAACCCACGTGGTACTGCAGATGCGAGTGGTCGGGCAGCCAGCGCCCCGAGCGCGGGTTGAGATGCAGCTGCTGGGTCTCCTCGCGGCCGTCGCTGCCGCTCTGCCACGGGAACAGGGCGCCCCGCCGGCCGACGGCCCGCGCCGAGGTGCAGGCCTTTTCCAGGCGGCGGTGGCGGTAACGCAGCAGGGCCCGGGCGACCTCGGGGAAGTGCAGGTTGAGGAACGGCAGCACGAACAGCTCGTCCCAGAAGACATGCCCCCGGTAGGCCTCGCCGTGCAGTCCCCGCGCGGGCACGCCCACGTCGAGGTCGGCGGTGTGCGGGGAGAGCGTCTGCAGCACATGGAACAGGTGCAGCCGCAGGATGCGGCCCGACTCCCCGGCGACCTCCAGGGCGGCCCGCCGCCAGAGCTGGTCCCAGGCGGTGAAGTGCGAGGTGAGCAGGTCGTCGAAACCGGGCGCACGCCCGACCCGGTCGACGGCGGCGTGCAGCGGATCGCTGATGGCCGGGTCGCGCGAGGTGTACAGGGCGACGATCTTGTCGACGGTGCGGGCGCGGCCGTCGGTGAGCGCCAGGACGGTGTGCTGGGTGGTGCGCCGGTTCTTGTTGCGGACGGCGACCAGTGCGTCGGAGGTCAGCCGGGCGGCCATGCCGATGCGGACGTCCGAGGTGCGGGTGCGGCAGCGCAGCCACACGATCTCCGGGGTGGCGGTGCCCGTCTGCGCATGGATGAGGTGGTGGCCGTCCAGGTCGCGGTAGCGCGGTACGCCGGAGTTGGTGACGCCGCCGTCGAGGGACGCCTCGACCTCCAGTTCGCCGGAGAAGCCCTCGGCGGTGAACTCGGTGCGCAGCGCGGCCAGATGCGGGTCCGCCATGTGCACGATCCGCCGCTGGTGGACCGCCAGGACGCGGCCAGCGCCGAGGTCGTAGCGGGTGCGCCGCTCCAGCATCCCGGAAGCCAGGAGCAGCCCCATGCGGTGCTCCACCAGCGGGGCGGTGTCGGGGGTGAGCCAGGGCCCGCCGCGCAGCCGGAAGCGCAGCGGCAGCCAGTTGGGGACGTTGACCATGTCCTCGTTCTCGACCTGGCGTCCCGCCACGGTGGAGGTGAGCCGGTTGTAGCAGCCCGCGACGTACGTGCCCGGGTAGTGGATGTCGTCGGCCGTGCACTCCGGCAGCGCGCCCCGGGTGGCGAAGTAGCCGTTGCCCAGGGTGCACAGGGACTCGCGCAGCCGCTCGTCCGTGGGCTCGTAGCCCTCGTACTCCCAGGTCCATCCCGTCACGTCGACTCCTCACCGAGCAGTTCCGCGAGATCTCGTACGACGATGTCGGCACCGTGGCTGCGCAGTCTGTCCGCCGAGTCCCCCGAGGCGGTCCGGTCCACGCCCACCACCAGGGCGAACCCGCCCCGTCTGCCCGCCTCCACGCCCGCCAGGGCGTCCTCCACGACGGCGCAGCGGCCGGTGGGGACGCCGAGCCGGCCGGCGGCGGTGCGGAACAGATCGGGCTCGGGCTTGCCCGGCAGGCCGAGGCGGGCCGCCTCGCCGCCGTCCACCAGGACGTCGAACAGGTCGCGCACACCGGCCCCGGTGAGCAGTTCACCGGCGTGCCGGGAGGCCGAGGCCGCCGCGACGGGGACCCCTGCCCGGCGCAGGGCGCGCACCAGTCGCACGGTGCCGGGATAGGCCGCCACGCCGTGCTCGCGCAGGCGCCGGGTGAACAGTTCCTCCTTGTGGGCGGCGACGGCCCGCACGGTGTCGTCCGAGGCCTCGGCGGCGCGGGAGGCGAGGAAGGCGGCGGCGCCGTCGAGGCGGGACCTGCCGTCCACGAACCGCAGGTAGTCGTCCTGCACGTCGAAGGGCCGCCGCTGCCCGGGATCCTCGGGCGGATGCGCCTCGAGGAAGGCGTCGAACGCCTCTTTCCAGGCCGCCGCGTGCACCCGCGCGGAGTCCGTGATCACCCCGTCGGTGTCGAAGACGACGGCTCGGACGCCGGTCAGCGTGGGGGCGAGGCGCTCCATGGTCACTCCCGCTGGGGTACGACGGCGACGGGGCGGGCGGCACGGTGCGGCGGGGCGGGGCAGCGCCGTGCCGCGCTGCTCCGTCTCCACGGTCGCACGGGTGCCCGGGAAACCGCAGGCGGGCGGGTCGGCCACGGCCGGTCCACGAGTTCTGTGCAGGAGCGGCACACAGGCTGCACACGGCCTCTGGAAAGGCTCGCTACGGTTCTGGCCGATCGACCCCCCGTGCGAACGCCGAGTCAGAAAGACCGCGGATGGACTACTGCTCCACATGCCGTCGGCATCTCAACGGTGCCCTGGTGTGCCCCGGGTGCGGCGCCTACGCCCCGGACATCGCTCCGCCGATCGCGCAGGCTCCCGCGGTGGCCCGCTCCGACACCATCTGGCCCGCCGTGGAGACCCCCGACGAGGAAACCCCCGCCGAGGAGACCCCCACCGAGGAACAGGTCCCGTACGAGGAGCCGCAGGCCCTGCCCGACGCGCCCTCGGGCCGGGCGGCGCGCCGACGCCGGCGGGCGCGCTGGAAGAAGAACCAGCGCAAGGCCGTGGTGGCCACCGCGGTGGCGCTGGTCGGCGGCGGGCTGACCCTCGCCTCGCTGGGCCAGCAGTCCGGGGACCGGGCTCAGGCGGCCACGGCGCCCGACACCACCGCCATGGGCACCGGCGAGGAGCAGGCCGGTGCGGCCGATGAGCCGACCCCGGCGGCGTCGGCACCGCCGGAGACGCCCCGTTCCCGGCCCGACACCCCGCCCGCCCGGCCCTCGGCCACCCACGCCCCGCGCGAACAGGCCGTCGCCACCGCCCCGGCCACGGCCCAGCCGCACACCCCCGCCGCTCCGCCCGCCGCGGCGCCACCGGCCGCCCAGTCCCAGGCACTCCCCGCCGCCACCGGCCCGGCCCCCGAACCGACGGCCACGCCCACACCCACGCCCACACCCACCGAGAGCACGCCCGCACCGGCGGCCCCTTCGCCCTCGGCGACCGCCCCGTCGGGACTCTGCCTGCTGGTGCTGTGCGTCAGCTGATCCCGGTTCACTCGTCGCGGTACAGGCCCGTCAGCAGTTCGATCACCGCCTGGGTCGCCGGATGGGGGTCCTCCCGCCACCAGCCGAGTCGTACGGCGATGGGCTCGGCGTCCCGCACCGGGCGGTAGACCACGCCGGGGCGCGGGTACTGGTTGGCGGTCGCCTCGGCGGTCATGCCGACGCAGCGGCCGGTGGCGATCACGGTGAGCCAGTCGTCGACGTCGTGGGTCTCCTCCGTCGCCGGGCGGGCGTCCGGGGGCCACAGGTCCGCCGTGGTCGTGCCCGTGCGCCGGTCGACGAGCAGGGTGCGCCCGCCCAGGTCGGTGAGCCGGACCGAACGGCGGCGGGCCAGCGGATCGTCGGCGGCCACCGCGCACAGCCGCCGCTCCAGACCGACGATCGCGGAGTCGAACCTGCGGTCGTCCAGCGCCCGGCGGACGACGGCCAGGTCCGAGGCGCCCTCCGCGAGACCGGCGGTGGCCGAGTTGACGCGCACCAGCTGCAGGTCGGTTCCGGGGTGCGCGGTGGCCCAGCGGCGCAGAAACGGCGGGGTGTGCCGGCCGAACGCCGCCCAGGCGTAGCCGATCCGCAGCCGGGCATGGCCGGAGGTGGCCTCCCGGACCAGGTCGTCGACCTCCCCCAGCACGCGGCGGGCGTGCGCCAGTACCCGCAGTCCCGTGCCCGTCGGGGTCACCTCCCGGGAGGTCCGGCGCAACAGCCGTACTCCCAGGCCGCGTTCGAGGGAGGCGAGGGTCCGGGAGACGGCCGCCTGGGAGACGCCGAGCGCCAGGGCGGCATCGGTGAAGCTGCCCTCGTCGACGATGGCGACCAGGCAGCGCAGCTGGCGGAGTTCCACATCCATGACTCAAGCGTATAGATGGCTCGGCGTACGCATTTTGCGCATACGGCGGCCGGCGCCACGCTGTCCGCATGCGCTCCGCCTCCGCCGCCGAAGCCGCCGATGCCGCCCTCCCCCACGTCGAGTGCGCGCCCGGCAGGCTCGCCGGTGTGGCCACCATGATCGCCAGCGGGCTGTCGAACCAGACCGGCGCCGCGATCGGTTCGCTCGCCTTCCCGGTGCTCGGTCCGCTCGGTGTGGTGGCGGTGCGTCAGTACGTCGCCGCCCTCGTCCTGCTGGCCGTCGCCAGGCCCCGGCCGCGTGCCTTCACCCGGCACCAGTGGTGGCCGGTCGCCCTGCTGGCGGTGGTCTTCGGCACCATGAACCTGTCGCTGTACACCGCCATCGACCGGATCGGTCTGGGGCTGGCGGTGACCTTGGAGTTCCTGGGCCCGCTCGCCATCGCGCTGGCTTCGTCCCGGCGGCGCCTGGACGCGCTGTGCGCGGTGATCGCGGCGGCGGGGGTGATCGCACTGCTGCGTCCGGGGCCCTCCGCCGACTACGTCGGCCTGGGCCTCGGCCTGCTGGCCGCCGTCTGCTGGGCGTCGTACATCCTGCTCAACCGCACCGTGGGACAGCGCCTGCCCGGCGCGCAGGGTGCGGCCGCCGCGGCCACGCTGTCCGCCCTGCTGTTCCTGCCGGCCGGGATCGTCCTCGTCGTACGACAGCCCCCGACGGCCGCGGCCGTGACCTGCGCCGTGGCCGCCGGGGTGCTGTCGTCGGCCGTCCCCTACCTCGCGGACCTGCTCACCCTGCGCCGGGTCCCGGCCCGGGCGTTCGGGCTGTTCATGAGCGTCAACCCGGTGCTCGCCGCGCTCGTCGGCCTGGTCGGGCTCGGGCAGGGCCTCGGGTGGGCGGAGTGGGCGAGCATCGGGGCGATCGTGGCCGCGAACGCGATGAGCATCCTGACCTCGCGCGTGCCTCAGGCGGAGGCCTGATCGCTGTCCTTGTGCGCGCCCCAGCCGTGCCAGCGCTCGACCTCGATCCAGGCGCTGGTACGGGGGCGGACCCGGTTGGCGTAGGGCTTGCCGGTGTAGTGCGAGGCGATCCGGTCGATGTCGGCGAGCCCTTCGTCGCCGTAGGTCTCCACGACGCGTCCGATGAGGGTGACGTGCGTGTACCAGTCCTCGCCGTCGAGCACGGTGAGCGTCACGCGCGGGTCGCGGCCCAGGTGTTTCAGGCGTACGCGGCCGTCGTCCAGGCTGATCAGCACGCGGCCGTCCTCCCACAGGTACCAGGTGGGCGTGGAGACGGGCGTGCCGTCGGAGCGCAGGGTGGCCATCACGGCCGGGTTGGGGCGGCGCAGCAGTTCCTGCGCCTCGCCGGGCAGCGGGGGCTTGGACATCTGGGTCCTCCTCGGTTCGGTGCGGTTCAACTCTGGTCGTCGAAGGTGGCGAGGTGTCGAGGGTCCGGTGCGGTCAGCTCTGCTCGTCGGCGGTGGCGTCGAAGCTGGCGAAGTAGGCGGCGGCCATGTCCTCGTCGCCGTGGCCGAGGGCGGCGGCCCGCTCCAGACGGGCGGCGCCCGCCTCGGCCACGTCCAGACGCACCCCGCCCCGCTCGCCCGCCTCGACGATCAGCCGCGCGTCCTTGGCGGCGGTGGACACCGCGAACTGGGCCGGGGACAGCCGCTCCTCGATGATCAGCCCCGACTTGGCGCGCAGGTACCCCATGTCCAGCGGGCCACCCTCGATCAGATCGAAGAACCTGCGCGGGTCCACGTCGAGGGCCCGTGCCAGGGCGAGCGTCTCCCCCGCCGCCGCGGTGGCCGCGATGACCCAGCTGTTGGCGACCAGCTTCAGCCGGGTCGCGGTCCCCGCCGCGCCGTCCTCGCCGGTCCACACCGTGCGGGCGCCGACCGCCTCGAAGACCGGTGTGACCTTGTCCCGGGCGTCGGCGGGCCCGGCCGCCAGCACGGTGAGCTGTCCCGCCTCGGCGGGCCCGCGGGTGCCGAGCACGGGGGCGTCGTAGAAGGCCAGCCGGTGCTCACCGGCGAGGTCCGCCAAGGCGGGGAGGGCGTCGAGGCCGACGGTGGTGGACTGCACCCAGGCGGTGCCGGGGCCCAGGGCGGGGGCGGCCTGGCGCATCACGTCCAGGGCGGCGGGGCCGTCGTGCAGGACCGTCAGGACGACGTCGGCGTCCTGGACGGCCTCGGCGGGGGTGCCCGCGACGGAAGCGCCGTCGGAGGTGAGCGGTTCGGCCTTGGCACGGGTGCGGTTCCAGGCGCGGACGGTGTGTCCGGCGCGGGCGAGGTTGCGGGCCATCGCGGCCCCCATGATCCCGGTGCCCAGCACCGCCACGGTGAGCCTGTCGGTCATGGCGTTCGCCTTCCTGTCTCGTCCCCGGGTACGGCGCCGGGCCGCGTCTCCTAGGTGAGGATCCCTACCACGTTGTCCCGGTATATGCCGTTCAATCCCGCAAGACCAGAGCCAGGAGCCCGGGAAAGCGTGCGTCGAACTCCTCGCGCCGCAGCCGGTTCACCCGCTTCGGCCCCTCGTCGCGCTGCTCGACCAGCCCCGCGCCGCGCAGCACCGAGAAGTGGTGGCTGAGCGCGGCCTTGCCGACCGGGACGTCGAAGCTGCCGCAACTGCGCGTCCAGTCCGCGGAGTTGGCCAGCTCACGGATGAGCTGCATGCGCACCGGGTCGGCGACCGCGGACAGCGCGGTCTGCACCGAGACGTCCTCGGGATCCGTGTGCACCGGCGCGGCGCGATGACCGCCGCCCGCCACCTGGTTCGCCATGTTCCGCTCCCCGTGCCGCTTGCCGAGTGTTCGATGCGTATCTTACAGTCCGGGTGTTCGCTTCCCGTCGAACAGTCAGGTCGGCAGGTCACGGTCGACACGTCACAGAAGGGCCGATCCGTCATGCGCGCAGTGGAGTTCGAGGAGTACGGCGATCCCGAGGTGCTGAAGGTCGTGGAGGCCGACGTCCCGGAACCGGGGCCGGGCCGGGTGACCGTCGAGACCGCCTACGCCGGGGTGAACTTCGCGGACCTCAAGGCGCGGGCCGAGGGGTACCGGGTGGACGCGCTGCCCTACCGCCCGGGTCTGGAGCTCTCCGGGCGTGTCCGGGCCGTCGGTGCGGGTGTCGAGGGCCTGCGGCCCGGGCAGGAGGTCGCCGCGCTGGTCGGCGGCGGCGCCTACGCCGAGGTGGTCGTCGCCGACGCGGCGACCGTCTTCCCGCTCCCCGAGGGCATGGACCTGCGGACGGCGGCCACGCTTCCCACGGTCGTGCCGACGGCGTACGCCCTGCTGCACGAGGTGGGCCGGCTGCGCGCCGGGGAGAGCGTGCTGGTGCACGGCGCGGCGGGCGGCATCGGCACCGTGGCAGGGCAGCTGGCCCGGGCGGCGGGCGCCGGGGCGGTGTACGGCGTCGCCTCCTCGGCGGGCAAGGCCGAGTACGCCCGCGGGCACGGCTACGACGCGGTGTTCAGCGCCGAGACCTTCTCCGAGGACGTCCGCCGCGCCACCGGCGGCCGGGGCGTGGACCTGGTCCTGGACCCGGTCGGCGGGGACACCCTGCGCCGCGGGCTGGACGCGCTGGCGGTCTACGGGCGCCTGGTGTCGTTCGGCAACGCGAGCGGATCGGAGCCGTGGCAGGTGGGCCGGCCCGAGCTGTACGCGCAGGGCCGCTCGGTGGCGGGCTTCTCCATCCTGGCCCTCGCCCAGTCGGCACCGGACGCGCTGCGCGCGCTCGCCGAGCGGGCCTTCCGCACGGTCACCGACGGCACCGTGCGACTGCCGGTCACCGCGGAGTTCCCGCTGTCGGACGCGGCCGGGGCACACCGGCTCATGGGGAGCCGTACGTCCACGGGCAAGCTGGTGCTGCGGGTGGCCGCCTGAGCCGGGCGCCCCGCGCGCCGACGGGTCCTCCCCCGCACGTGACCTTCCCCGCCCCAAGGTCGATACTGCCGACAGCGGTCCGGAAGCTGTCTGCCCACCTCACCAGGAGGCACCCATGAGGATGCTCATCAACGTCCCGGAGACCGTCGTCACCGACGCCCTGCGCGGTATGGCGGCCGCTCACCCCGAACTGACCGTGGATGTCGAGAACCGGGTGATCGTACGGCGGGACGCCCCGGTGCCCGGAAGGGTCGCCCTCGTCTCCGGCGGCGGTTCGGGACACGAGCCGCTGCACGGCGGGTTCGTGGGGCCCGGAATGCTGTCGGCGGCCTGTCCGGGCGAGGTGTTCACCTCTCCGGTGCCCGACCAGATGGTGCGGGCCGCGGCGGCCGTGGACAGCGGCGCGGGCGTGCTGTTCATCGTGAAGAACTACACCGGCGACGTCCTCAACTTCGACATGGCGGCCGAACTCGCCGAGGACGAGGGCATCCAGGTGGCGAAGGTGCTCGTCGACGACGACGTGGCGGTCACCGACAGCCTCTACACCGCCGGCCGCCGCGGCACCGGCGCGACCCTGTTCGTGGAGAAGATCGCGGGCGCGGCGGCCGCGGAGGGCATGCCGCTGGAGCGGGTGGAGGCGATCGCGCGCCAGGTCAACGACAGCGCCCGCAGCTTCGGCGTGGCGCTCAGCGCCTGCACCACCCCCGCCAAGGGCAGCCCCACCTTCGACCTGCCCCCCGGCGAGCTGGAGCTCGGCGTCGGCATCCACGGCGAACCGGGCCGCGAGCGGCGGCCCATGATGACCTCGGGCGAGATCGCCGACTTCGCGGTGCACGCGATCCTGGAGGACATGGCCCCGAGCAACCCCGTCCTGGTCCTGGTCAACGGCATGGGCGCGACCCCGCTGCTGGAGCTGTACGGCTTCAGCGCCGAGGTCCAGCGGGTGCTCGCCGCCCGCGGGGTGGCCGTGGCCCGCACCCTCGTCGGCAACTACGTCACGTCCCTCGACATGGCCGGCGCCTCGGTCACCCTGTGCCAGATCGACGAGGAGCTGCTGCGCCTGTGGGACGCTCCGGTGCGGACGGCCGGACTGCGCTGGGGCATGTGAGCGGGCGGCGCCCGGGTGTCAACGTACCTACCACGCAAGGAGATCTTGTGCTCGACGCCGACTTCTTCCGCCGCTGGATGACCGCGACCGCCGCGTCCGTCGCCCGTGAGGCGGAACGGCTCACCTCCCTCGACTCGCCGATCGGGGACGCCGACCACGGCAGCAATCTGCTGCGCGGCTTCCGCGCCGTGACCGAGACCCTGGACAAGGAGTCCCCGGACACTCCCGGCGCGGTGCTGACCCTCGCCGGACGGCAGCTGATCTCGACGGTGGGCGGCGCCTCGGGGCCGCTGTACGGGACGCTGCTGCGGCGCACCGGCAAGGCGCTCGGGGAGGCGGCCGAGGTCGACGAGGCACAGTTCGCGGAGGCGTTCCGTGCCGGAGTGGACGCGGTGATGACGCTCGGGGGTGCCGCGCCGGGCGACAAGACGATGATCGACGCGCTGGTGCCGGCCGTGGACGCGCTCGGCTCCAGTTTCGCCGCTGCCCGGGCCGCCGCCGAGGAAGGGGCGCGGGCCACGACGCCGCTCCAGGCGCGCAAGGGGCGGGCGAGCTATCTCGGCGAGCGCAGCATCGGGCACCAGGATCCCGGTGCCACCTCCTCGGCCCTGCTCGTCGCGGCGCTGGCGGAGGCGAACGGTGAGTGACGACAAGCGGGTCGGGATCGTGCTGGTGTCGCACAGCGCCGAGGTGGCCGCGTCGGTGGCCGAGCTGGCGAAGAGCCTCGCTGGCGGCGGGACGTCGGTGCCGGTGGCGCCGGCGGGCGGCACCGAGGACGGCGGCCTCGGCACCAGTTCCGAGCTGATCGCGGCGGCGGCCGCGGCCGTGGACCAGGGGGCCGGGGTGGCCGTCCTGACCGACCTCGGCAGCGCGGTGCTGACCGTGAAGGCGCTGCTCGCCGAGGGCGACGAACTCCCCGACGGCACGCGGCTGGTGGACGCGCCCTTCGTCGAGGGCGCGATCGCCGCGGTCGTCACGGCGGCCACCGGCGCCGACCTCGCGGCGGTACAGGCGGCCGCGGAGGAGGCGTACACCTACCGCAAGGTGTGAACCTCCCGCACGGTGCGACCGGCGACGGGGTCTAGGCGATGCCGCGGGAGGCCACTTCCAGTGCCGTCCGCAGGGCCGCCTCCAGTGCGGCTCGCGTCGCCGTCGCGTCGGGGGCCTGGTCCGCGGTGTGCCAGGCGTGGTGTTCCACGGCCGCCCGCAGGGCCGCGTTGAACATCGCGGCCTGGATCACCGGGCGCAGGTCGTCGGCGGGCAGTCCGGCCCGCTCGGCGAGCGCCCGGGCGAAGGCCGGCTCGGCCTCGTCGTAGGTCTGGAGCCAGACGGCGCGCAGTCCCGGCTCGGTGCGGGTGAGCCGTACCAGGGCGCCGACGGTGTCGTGCGCGGAACCCTGGTCGGCCGGAAGGCTGCGGTCGAGGATCCGCTCCAGGGGCTCCCCGGGACGCCAGCTGCGCAGCGACTCGGCGATCATCTCGATCCCGGCCGAGAACAGCGGCTGTACGCAGTTCTCCTTGCTCGGGAAGTAGCGCCACACGGTCCGCGCCGAGACGCCGACCGCCTGCCCGATCTGCTCTCCGGTGGTCGCCGTCACCCCCTGGGCGACGAACAGGCCGACCGCGGCCCGGGCGATCTCCAGCCGGATCTCGGCCCTGCGCTCCTCGGTCAGCGGCGGTCGTCCCGTGCGTGCGCGGGCTGCGGTCATCTCTGCCTCCGGTCCGGTGATCACTGCCGGAATTCTCCCCCACCGCCCTCACCCGACTTTATGTCACTCACAGACATTAAGTGAGTAGGGTGGGCGCGCACAGGGCACTCGGCCCTGGCACAGGACGGGAGCAGCAGATGACCGAGGGACGTGGCGTCATCGTCACCGGGGCGGGTTCGGGCATCGGCCGGGCCGCGGCGCTGGCCTTCGCCGCCCAGGGCGACCGGGTGCTGGTGGCGGATCTCAACGCCGAGGGCGCACGCGCCGTCGTCGCGCGGATCGAGGGGGCGGGCGGCGCCGCGGTCGCCGTCACCGGCGATCTGAGCGAGCAGCCGGTCGTCGACGCGGTGGTGGCCACCGCCGTGGAGCGGTTCGGCGGGGTGGACGTGCTGGTCAACAACGCCGGGATCATGGACCGTATGTCGGCGGTCGCCGATGTGAGCGACGCGGAGTGGGAGCGGGTCATCCGGGTCAACCTCACCGCCCCGTTCCAGCTCACCCGGGCCGTCCTGCCGCACATGCTGGCGGCGGGCAAGGGCGTGATCGTGAACACGGCGTCCGAGGCGGGCCTGAGGGGCAGCGCGGCGGGCGCCGCGTACACGGCCTCCAAGCACGGGATGGTGGGCCTGACGAAGAACCTCGCGGTGATGTACCGCGGCAAGGGGATCCGCGCCAACGCCATCGCGCCCGGCGGCACCGAGACCGGTATCGTCGTCGACGCCGAGCAGGGCGCCCACGGGCCGGCGGCGCTCGGCCCGCACTTCGTCAACGTCGGCCGGCTGGCCCGGCCCGAGGAGCAGGCCGCGGCCATCGTGTTCCTCGCCTCGGACGCGGCGAGCAACATCAACGGCGTGGTGCTGCCCGTGGACGACGGCTGGTCGGCGGTCTGACCGAGGCGGTCAGCCGCCGCGCGCGAACGTGCGCGCCAGCCGCTCCCCCACCGTCACGGCGGCCTCGTGGTCCTCGATCGGGTCCACCCGGGTGTCCTTGAAGAGGATGTAGGTGACCTCGGAGTCCGTGCCGCCGCCGTGCGGGTCGGCGGGGATGCCGAGGGCCTCGGCGGCGGCGTAGGACGCCTCGCCGATGATGTCGCGGGGCCCCACGTCGCCGACGACCGCGTACCGCACACGGTCCCGGTGCACGAGGGCGACCACCGAGCCGCCGCGGATCCCGTGGTCCCGGTAGTCCCAGATGCGGCTCGGCGTGGGCACGACGACGTACGGGAGGCGTTCGGCGTCCAGGTAGCGGCCGTCGGACTGGGTGAAGGCGGTGGCGTCACTGAACCAGGGGTCGGTGCGGCCGTTGCAGCGGGGGCCCGGGCGGCCGTCGCAGTCGATGTCCAGGTCGGCCTTCCAGAAGACGGCGTCCGGGGTTCCGCAGACGGGGACCGTCGGGGAGCGGCCGTCGTCCGTGCGGTAGCGACCGCGGGAGATCTGGGCGCAGCGGCGCGTCTGGGCCAGCAGTTCGGCGGCGCGGACGTCGCCCTGGGGCCCCATCGCGGGCCGCACCGCCGACCTCTCCTCGGCGCGCGGCGGGGCGGTGGTGGGCGAGGTGGTCGGGGCGAGCAGGGCGGCGCTTGCCGCGACCAGCGTCAGCGACTGGACAGGCATGGATAAGGGACCCTCTCCGGGGGGACACTGACGGACACTCAGCCCAATCTGGTACCTGGCCGATCAAGAGGCCACCATTCGAGGGCCAGACGGGGTGCCCCGGCGCGTCCTTCCGCGACGGGTGGACCGAATCTCCGGCAGCGGCCGGGAGTCTGAGCCGGTGTCGGCCCGTCCTCCCGGCCGCGCACGGCCGGCGCGGCATCAGCGACGACAGCGGTCCGCGCCCCCGGCGTGAACTCCCGATTCCCCCGGGGGAGTCCAACCGTCGAGGGGCCAGCATACGTAACCGCCGCGAACGGTCACCCCCCACCGCCCTCTTGATGTGATCGCGTCAGTCGCGCCATATTGGTCCGGACCATTGCCGTGCCGGTGCCGGGAGTGCCGCCGCGGCCCCGGTTCCCCCCACGGGAGGCTCAGCCGTGCGACGCGTTCCGGTCCCCGCCCGCCCGCACCGACTCGCCCTGCTCTGCGGCGCCCTCGCCCTGGTCGCCTCCTGCGGCGGGCAGGGGCAGGCCGAGCAGGTCCCGCTGCCCGGCGCGCCGAGGGGCGTCACGGCCGAGGCGGGCAGCGCGACCAGCGTGCACGTGATGTGGAACGCGGTGGCGGTGAGCCAGGGCATCGACGGTTACGAGGTGTATCGCGGCCCCACAAAGGTCAAGGACGTGCCGGGTGACGCACACATGGTGGACGTCACCCGGCTCCGCCCGTCCACCACCTACACCTTCACCGTGCGGGCCCGCGACACCGACGGCCGCCTCGGACCGCCCAGCGAGAAGGTCCGCGCGACGACACCCGCCTCAGCCGCCGCGGACCGCGCGGCCCCGAGCGCGCCGGGCGCCCTCCGGGGCCGCGCGGTGGGCAGCCGGGCCGTCCAGTTGTCCTGGTCCCCGGCGAAGGACGACCGGGGGGTGGTGTCGTACGACATCCATCAGGGCGATACGAAGATCCACAGTGTGGGCGGGAACCAGCTGGCGGCCGTGGTGACCGGACTGCGGCCGGGCACCCGCTACACCTTCACCGTCCGCGCCCGGGACGCCGCCGACAACCGCTCCGCGCCGGGCACGCCGGTCCGCCTGACCACCCCCGGCACCGACGACGGCCGCGGCACCGCACCGTCCGGCTTCCGCGCCACGAGCCACCGCGACCAGGAGGACGGGGCCTACTACATCGACCTGAGCTGGGTCCCGCCGCGCGCCGACGGCCGGATCACGGAGTATCAGGTGCACCTGGACGGCAAGCCCGCCACCTCGGTGGTCTTCGGCGGCGACGAACCGCTCGAGAAGGCCACGTACAGCTTCTACGCGGGCGAGGAGGCGGGCGCGCGCCACCGGGTCCGGCTGCGGGCGCGGCTGCCCGACGGGACGTGGGGCGGCTTCTCGGCCGAACGCACGGTCACCACGGGCGACGCGGCACGGTGAGACGCGGCACGATGAGCAAGGCCCGGCCATGGGCCGGACCCGGCACGGTGGGCAAGGCCGCGCCATGGGCCGGACCCGGCAGGGTCAGCAAGGCCGCGCCATGGCCCGGACCCGGCACGGTCAGCAAGGCCCCGCCATGGGCCGGACGGTGGACCGCGTCACCTGCCCGGGTGCCGTCCGCATGCGCGCCGGGCCGAGGGGACGTTGGCTGACCCCGAGGCAGCACGGGCCTTTCCCGACCCTCGGCGGCGCAAGGGATGTACCGCCAACCGTGCCGCTGGAGGGCAGTCCACATGCGCAACTCATCGCCCATTGTCCGCTCGGGGCTGACCGTGGCGGCCGTCGCCGCGCTTCCGCTCGCCCTGACCGCCCCGACGGCCGGCGCGCAGTCCGGGATCTCCGTGAGCACCAGCGGCAACACGGTCTCGGTCACCACCAGCGCGTGCAGCCAGACCAGCTCCACCGGCAGCTGGGGCACCGCCTCGCTGCTCACCAGCAGCCAGGCCAACTTCGCCCAGGGCCGCCAGGTGGCGCTCTCGGGCACGACCAGCCAGCAGTCGGCGGCCTGGTCGAGCGTCAGCCCGGGCACGTACACCGTCGTGGTGCAGTGCACGTTCAACAACCAGACCGCGGGCACCCAGGCCGTCGTCGTCTCCTCGGCCCCCACGCCCACCGTCTCCGCGACGGCCTCCCCGTCCCGCGGGGTCATGGGCGGCGTGGGCGGCGGCACCAAGGACTACGGCACGCTGACCCTCGCCGCGGGCGGCGGACTGCTGGCGATCGGCGCCGCGGCGACCGTCTGGTTCCTGCGCCGCCGCTCCAAGCCCTACCGGCTCTGAGGCTCGGCGCCGGACAGCTCGGCGAACTCCTCCAGCGCGTGGGTGAGCCACTGGGTCCAGAAGGTCTCCAGATCGATGCCCGCCCGCAGCACCAGATGGCGCAGCCGGTCCTCGGGGCCGTCCTTGCCGGGCGGGAAGTCGCGCTCCTCGATCTCCCGGTACTCGGCCAGCTGCCGGGTGTGCAGGTCGAGATGACGGCGCAGATCGGCCGCGATGCCCTCGGTGCCGACCACGGCCGCCGCGCGCAGCCGCAGCAGCAGCGTGTCCCGCAGCGGCTTGGGGTCCTGGGGGGCGGCGCTCCAGCGGGCCAGCTCGGCGCGGCCCGCCGGCAGGACCTCGTAACTCTTCTTCTGGCCGCGGACGGGCTGCTCGGACGCGAGCGCGCGGATCAGCCCGTCCGCCTCCAGCTTTCCCAGCTCGCGATAGATCTGCTGATGCGTCGCCGACCAGAAGTAGCCGATCGACTTGTCGAAGCGACGGGTCAGCTCCAGCCCCGAGGACGGCTTTTCCAGCAGGGCGGTGAGGATCGCGTGCGGGAGTGACATGACGTCATCCTAGGGACGGCCCGGGACGGCCCGGGACGGCCCGGGACGGCCCGGGACGGCCCCTACAGGGCCGCCGCGACCTCCGTGCCCTGCTTGATGGCCCGCTTGGCGTCGAGTTCCGCGGCCACGTCCGCGCCGCCGATCAGGTGCGCGCTGCGGCCCGCGGCCACCAGCTCCCGGTACAGGTCGCGGCGCGGCTCCTGGCCGGTGCACAGGACGATGGTGTCGACCTCCAGGACCGTGCTCTCCTCGCCCACGGTGACATGCAGCCCGGCGTCGTCGATCCGGTCGTAGCGCACGCCCGGGACCATGCGCACGCCGCGGTGCTTGAGCTCGGTGCGGTGGATCCAGCCGGTGGTCTTGCCGAGGCCCGCGCCGACCTTGGTGGTCTTGCGCTGGAGCAGGTGGACGGTGCGCGGCGGGGCGGGCCGCTCGGGCGCCGCCAGCCCGCCGGGGCCGTCGTACGCCGTGTCGACGCCCCAGTGGCGGAAGTACGTCTCGGGGTCCTCGCTCGCCTTGTCGCCGCCGTCGGTGAGGAACTCGGCGACATCGAAGCCGATGCCGCCCGCGCCGAGGATCGCGACCCGCTCGCCGACGGGCACCCGGTCGCGCAGGACGTCGAGGTAGCCGACGACGCTGGGGTGGTCGACGCCGGGGATGTCCGGGGTGCGCGGGGTGACGCCGGTGGCGACGACGACCTCGTCGTAGCCCTCCAGGTCGGTGGCCTCGACGGGCGTGTTCAGGCGTACGTCGACACCCCGCGCGTCGAGCTGGTGGCGGAAGTAGCGCAGGGTCTCGTCGAACTCCTGCTTGCCGGGGACCTGGCGGGCGACGTTGAGCTGGCCGCCGATCTCGCTGCCGGCGTCGTACAGGGTGACCTCGTGGCCGCGTTCGGCGGCCGAGACCGCGCAGGCGAGACCGGCCGGGCCCGCGCCGACGACCGCGACCCGCTTGCGCAGCCGGGTCGGCGCCAGGACCAGCTCCGTCTCGTGGCAGGCGCGCGGGTTGACCAGGCAGGAGGTGATCTTGCCGCTGAAGGTGTGGTCGAGGCAGGCCTGGTTGCAGCCGATGCAGGTGTTGATGGCCTCGGGCCGGCCCTCGGCGGCCTTGTTCACGAACTCCGGGTCGGCGAGCATCGGGCGGGCCATGGAGACCATGTCCGCGTATCCCCCGGCGAGCAGTTCCTCGGCGAGTTCGGGGGTGTTGATGCGGTTGGTGGTGACCAGCGGGACCGACACCTCGCCCATCAGCCGCTTGGTGACCCAGGTGTACGCGCCGCGCGGCACGGAGGTGGCGATGGTGGGGATGCGGGCCTCGTGCCAGCCGATGCCGGTGTTGATGAGGGTCGCCCCGGCGGCCTCCACGGCCTGGGCGAGGGTGATCACCTCGTCCAGCGTGGAGCCGCCCGGGATCAGGTCCAGCATGGAGAGCCGGTAGACGATGATGAAGTCCTCGCCGACGGCCTCGCGGACCCGGCGCACGATCTCGACCGGGAAGCGCATGCGGTTCTCGTACGAGCCGCCCCAGCGGTCGGTGCGGTGGTTGGTCGGGGCGGCGATGAACTCGTTGATGAGGTAGCCCTCGGAGCCCATGATCTCGACGCCGTCATAGCCCGCCCGCCGGGCGAGCCGGGCGGTGCGGGCGTAGTCCTCGATGGTCCGCTCGATGTCGGCGTCGGTGAGCTCGCGCGGCGGGAAGGGGCTGATCGGGGCCTGCAGCGGGCTCGGCGCGACCAGGTCCTGGTGGTAGGCGTAGCGGCCGAAGTGCAGGATCTGCAGCGCGATCCGGCCGCCCTCGCGGTGCACGGCGTCGGTGATCCGCCGGTGCTGCTCGGCCTCCGCCTCGGTGGTGAGCTTCGCGCCGCCCTCGTAGGGGCGGCCCTCGTCGTTGGGCGCGATACCGCCGGTGACGATCAGGCCGACGCCGCCGCGCGCCCGCTCCGCGTAGAAGGCGGCCATCCGCTCGAAGCCGTGCTCGGCCTCTTCCAGACCCACGTGCATGGAGCCCATGAGGACCCGGTTGGGCAGCGTGGTGAAGCCCAGGTCGAGCGGGTTCAACAGATGCGGGTAACGGCTCATCGGGCCCCTCCGTGCGCGGCGTCGTCACCCCTGTTGTAGAGGACCGCGCACGGCTTATGCAACTAGTTGCACAATAGAAGAGATCCAGGTCACCGACTTTCCAGTCGTACGTGCAGCTCGCGCTCCTGATCACCGGAGGAGGTGCTGAGGTCATGCACCGTGAACAGGTCGTCCAAGGTGCTGCGGAAGCGCTCGATCGCCCAGTAGCCGCCCTGCACATCGGCCTCCACGGACGAGGACAGCCGCCCGTCGGGCCGCCGCTCGGCCGGGCGCGGGTCGGAGACGTCGAACGTGCCCAGCCACACCGTCGGCCGGGACTCGTGCCAGTCCTGCGGTACGTCGTCGGAGCACCGGTCCGATTCGAAGTGCGCGCACAGGGCGTCGAACACGATCCGGGCATCCTCCCTGCTGCATCCGCTCAGTTCCACGGAGACGGATTCCGGGTGCTGTCGCTCAGTGTCCATCGTGGTCACTCCTCTCGAGGCCGTGCAGCGTCACAGCGCGGGTTCCCCCGCGACACCGTGTCGCACTCCCAGATAAGCACCACATTCCGGGACGCACAGCCCCGAGAGGCCCGGCTCAGCCTCGGGTGAAGCGGTAGGTCTTGCTGTCGGTCAGGATGCAGAAGCCCGGCGACAGGACGATCACCCGCAGGGTGCCGGTACGGCGGTCGTAGTCGACGCCCTCCGTCTCGAAGGTGCCCGAGCAGCGGCTGCGCAGGGGGAGCTGGCGCAGGGCGGTGACCTGGCCGGTGACGTCGGTACTGCCCGGCTGGGCGGACAGGTCGATCCGGAGCAGCGGCTTGGTCATGCCGAACAGGGTCCCGGCCGGGTCGTCCGAGGAGCACAGCAGGGTGGCCGGACCGGAGAAGTCGCAGCCCTGCACGTCCCGTACGGCGCGGTCGAGGCGGACGGTGGAGGCCAGCGGGAGGTCGGCCGACGGGGAGGTGCCCGGGTTGGCGCCCGGGGTCGGGAAGACGAGCAGCCGGTTCATGGTGCCGTACTCGCCGGCCAGCATCCACTGGCCGGAGGGCGCGACGGCGACCCAGGAGTTGTTCAGCGCCTCTCCGGGGCCGAGCGTGTGCACGTACTCCGACCAGGCGCCGCCGGGCGCCTGCACCCGGAACATCTTCGCGGTGCCGGAGTCGGCCTGGTACGGCTCGATGTAGTAGCCGTCGTAGGTGGCGTCCGGGTCACCGACGTGGTTCCAGCCCCGGCTGCTCACGCCCAGGGGGATGGTGCCGATGCCGGTGTAGCGGTTGGGGCTGCCGGCCGGGACCTCCACGGAGGCCAGGCCCTGGCTCTCGGTCAGCGGGTTGGCGCGGTCGGAGCCGACCTCGGTCCAGGTCTCGGCGGCGGAGGCGGGCGGGGCGGCGGACAGGACGGCGGCGGCACTGGCGAGGGCGACGAGTCCGGTCAGGACGGCGTGACAACGTTGCCGGGCGCGCAGGGGCATGGGCCGACTCCTCGATCGGGGGGGTGGGGTGCGGGTGCTCGGCGGACAGTGTGGCGCGCCGGGATGGTCATGTACAGACCAATAGTGGAACTCCAGTGGTCGTCTTCGTGGCGCTTGCCCGGACGTCCGGCCTCGTGTTGAGGGATGGTGGAGGTGAGCGACGCGAGAGGTCGCGGAGACGGTTGAGCGCGGTACAACTGGGGGAGTCGGCACGGGGGCGGCGTGCCGCGTGAAAATGGGCGAAGGCGGTGCGTGGGATGACTGCAGCCGGATCTCCCGTGGCCCGGGACGACGAACCGCCACCGGGCGAGGAGCCCACGCGCGCCACGGTGCCCCTGGCAGAGGGTGACGAGCCGGTGCGGGGCCCTACGCCGCCCCTGGCAGAGGGTGACGAGCCCGTACGTGCCTCCGCGCAACCGGCGGCCGGGAGCGACGAACCGGTACCGGATAACGAGCCGGCGCGCGCCGCCACGCGACCCACGGACCGCGGCGACGAGCCGGTACCGGGCGACCAGCCCGCGCACGCCCCCACGCCACCCCCGGCCGGAGGCGACCAGCCCGCGCACGCCCCCACGCCACCCCCCGCCCGAGGCGACCAGCCCGCGCACGTCCCCACGCCACCCCCGGCCGGAGGCGACGAACCCGTACGCGCCCCCAAGCCACCCACGGCCGGGAGCGACGAACCGGTACCGGATAACGAGCCGGCGCGCGCCGCCACGCGACCCACGAACCGCGGCGACGAACCGGTAGCGGGCAACCAGCCCGCGCACGCCCCCACGCCACCCCTGACCGGAGGCGACGAGCCCGTACAGACCCCTACGCCACCCCACGCCGGAGGCGACGAGCCCATACGCGCCCCCACGCCACCCCCCGCCCGGGGCGACCAGCCCGCGCACGCCGCCGGGCCACCCCCGGCCCCGGGCCACCGGCCGGGGGCGGGCGGCGCGCCCGTGCGCGCCGCCGCGTCCGGGTCGCTGCCCGCTCCCCCGGTCGGCGACGAACCGGTGCGGGGGCCCGTGCGGCCCACCGGGCTGCTCGATGTGCTGGGCGTGGCCTCCGTCGTCCTGGACACCGACGGCCGGATCGTGCTGTGGAGTCCCCAGGCCGAGCAGCTCTTCGGCTACTCCGCCCAGGAGGCGCTGGGCCGGTCCGCCGCCCGGCTGATGATCCACGAACAGCACTACGACCTGGTGGTGAAGCTGTTCGCCGATGTGCTGGAGACCGGCGAGAGCTGGGCCGGGGCCTTTCCGATCCGGCACAAGGACGGCAGCACCCGGCTGGTGGAGTTCCGCAACCAGCGGCTGCTGGACGACCTGGGCGACGTGTACGCGCTCGGTCTGGCCGCCGACCAGTCGACCGTGCGGCGACTGGAGCGGGACGTGGCGCTGTCCACCCGGATGGTGGCGCAGTCGCCGACCGGTCTCGCCGTCCTCGACACCGACCTGCGGTTCGTCTCCGTCAACCCCGCGCTGGAGCGGATCAACGGCATGCCGGCCGAGGCGCATCTGGGCCGTACCGTCCCCGAGGTCCTGCCCGACCTGGACACCGACGCCCTGGAGTCCGCGGTGCGGCGGGTGCTGGACAGCGGCGCGGCGCTGGTCGACCAGGCCCTCGTAGGACGCACTCCGGCCGATCCGGACGAGGAGCACGCCTGGTCGGTGTCGCTGTACCGGCTGGAGGACACGCTCGGCACCGTGCTGGGCGTGACCTGCATGGTCGTGGACATCACCGAGCAGCACCGCGCGCAGACCGAGGCCGAGGCGGCACGCCGGCGCCTCGCGGTGATCGCCGACGCGTCCACCCGTATCGGCACCACCCTCGACCTGGACCGCACGGCACGCGAACTGGCCGATGTCGCCGTCCCCGAACTCGCCGACATCGCGGCCGTGGACCTGCTGGAGGCGGTGGTGGAGGGCAGACGCAGCATCCTCGGCCCCACCGAACCGGCCGTGATCCGCGCCCTGGCCGTCCAGGCGGAGCATCCGTCGGAGGCACTCGACGCCGCCGATCCGCCCGGGCAGATCGCGCGGTACGCACCCGACCGGCTGGTCACCGAGTGCGTGCGCACCGGCAGCCCGGTGCTGCTGGCCGGGGTCGAGCCCGCGGACCTGCCCAGGATCGCCCGTTCCCCCGAGGCCGCCGAGCAGCTGGCCCGCGCGGGGGTGCACTCCTATCTGGCCGTGCCGCTGATCGCCCGCGGCGAGGTGCTGGGCGCCCTCGACCTGAAGCGGATGACCAACCCCCTGCCCTTCGGGGACGACGACCTGCTGCTGGCCCGGGAGTTGGCGGCCCGCGCGGCCGTACAGATCGACAACGCCCGCTGGTACCAGAACGCCCGCAACACCGCCCTCACCCTCCAGCGCAGTCTGCTGCCGAGCCATCCGCCGATGACGGGCGGTCTGGAGGTGGCCTCCCGCTACCAGCCCGCGGGCGCCACGGCGGAGGTCGGCGGCGACTGGTTCGACGTGATCCCGCTGGACGGCGGCAAGACCGCGCTGGTCGTCGGTGACGTGATGGGCAGCGGGGTGAACGCCGCCGCGACCATGGGCCGGCTGCGGACCGCGACCAACACCCTGGCCTCCCTCGACCTCGACCCGGCCCGGCTGCTGGAACACCTGGACAGGACCACGGAGGGCCTGGACCACTCCATCGCCACCTGTGTGTACGCGGTCCACGACCCGCGGCTGCGGCAGTGCAGGATCGCCAACGCCGGGCACCTGCCACCGGTCCGCCTGCGCGAAGGCCACGCCCCGGAGCTGCTCGAACTCCCCACCGGGGCACCGCTGGGGGTGGGCGGAGTGGCCTTCTCCACCACCACCGTGTCGCTGGAGCCCGGCGACCGGCTGGTGTTCTACACCGACGGCCTCGTCGAGACCCGCCAACACCCGCTGGACGAACGCCTCGACGCCCTGCTGCGCCTCCTCGACGGCCCCGACCGCCCCCTGGAGGAGGTCTGCGACCTCCTGCTGCGCACACTGCACCAGCCCGACAACTCCGACGACGTCGCCCTGCTCATCGCGCGGGTGGCGACACCGGGTTAGGCCCCGGGCGGTGGCGGCGCTGCTACGACGGGCTGCGCGTCGGCGTCACCGGACGCGCCGGACCGCCCCGGTGAACGCACGGTCCGGCAGCGCGCACCCTGCACGGCGGGGCGACCGCCAGGGACCTGGACGACGCCGAGCGGCCCTGCAACGGCCGACGCCGCCGCCCCGGTCCCCCAGCGGCGCGACGACCACGCCACGGCCGCCTGCCCCTAGGGCACCGTGCCGAGCACGACCTGGGCGTACCGCTCCTCGCACACCGCCGGGCGGGCTGTCAGGCCGCCGCGGGTGAAGGCCCCGACGGCGGCCGCGGTCTGCCGCTCGCTCGTCTCGACGAGCAGGCAGCCGCCCGGCGCCAGCCAGCGCGCCGCCTCACCGGCGACCCTGCGCAGCAGGTCCAGGCCATCGGCGCCGCCGTCGAGGGCGGTCAGCGGCTCGTGGTCGCGTGCCTCGGCGGGCAGGAGGGCGACCTCGCCGGTGGGCACGTAGGGGACGTTGGCGGCGAGGATGTCGACACGGCCGCGCAGGGCCGGGGGCAGCGCCCCGAACAGGTCACCGGTGTGGACCCGACCGCCGTACGCGGCGACGTTGCGGCGGGCGCAGCGCACCGCGGCCGGGTCGATGTCGGCGGCGTGCAGGGCGACCGGGCCCAGCGCCGCGGCGAGCGCGGCCCCGACGGCGCCGGAGCCGCAGCACAGGTCCACCACCACACGGGCGGCCGGGACCTGGGCGAGGGCCTGCTCGACCAGGAACTCGGTACGGCGGCGGGGGACGAAGACCCCGGGTTCGACGGCGATGCGCAGTCCGCGGAACTCGGCCCAGCCGAGGACCAGTTCGAGGGGTTGGCCGGCCGCACGCCGGTCCACCAGGGCGGCGAGCTCGGGCCCGGAGCCGGCGGTGGTCAGCAGCAACCGTGCCTCGTCCTCGGCGAAGACACAGCCCGCGGCACGCAACGTGGCGACGACGGCGTCACGGGAGAGGGAAAGGGAAGACAAAGGGGGGCCTCTCGGAATCCGAAGGGCGCTCCTCGGGTCACCGGCGAACGGCGACGGCACCGACGCGCGGGGAGAGCACCCGACCTGACACTGCGGTAATGGGTCTCACCCCCTCGGTGCGACACGTCCGGGACGCTCCGCGGACGGCCGTCAGCCTACCCAGTGATCTCCGCCGATGTCTGCCGAGTTGTACTCTGCAACCATGAGTACGAGGGACGTGCCGGACCCGGCCGTGGAGACGATCCAGCGGGAGATGACGGCCTTCGCCCGCCGCGCCCGTGCCTCGGCGGGGCGCATGCATCCCGAGCTGTCGCTGGTCTCGTACACCCTGCTCGGGCATCTGGAGGAGAGCGGCGGCTGCCGGGCCACCGACCTCGCGGCGCACTACGCCCTGGACAAGTCCACCGTGAGCCGCCAGGTGGCCGCCCTGGAGCGCGACGGCCTCATCGGCCGCAGCCTCCACCCGGACGACCACCGGGTGCAGGTGCTGCACCTGACGGAGGCCGGGCGGCGGCTCCTCGCCCAGGTCACCGAGCGGCGGCGGACGGTCGTGCGGGAGCGGCTGGCCGACTGGCCGGACGAGGATCTGGAGCGGTTCGCCGGGTACCTGGTGCGCTACAACGCCGGTTAGGCCACCGGCTCCAGCAGGTCGTCCGGGACGCGGGTGCCGAGGAAGACGGTGCTGCGGCGCGGCCGGAAGCCCAGCGCCTCGTACAGCCGGATCGCGCCGGTGTTGTCCGCGGCCGCCTGCAGGAAGGGTGTCTCGCCGCGCTGCTGGATGCCGTGGGCGACGGCGAGCACCAGCCGTCCGGCCAGGCCCTGGCCCCGGACGGCGGGGTCGGTGCACACCGCGCTGATCTCCGTCCAGCCCGGCGGCCGCAGCCGCTCCCCCGCCATGGCGACCAGGGCACCGTCCCGGCGTATGCCGAGGTAGGTGCCGAGTTCGAGGGTGCGGGCCCGGAACGGTCCCGGGCGGGTGCGGGCGACCAGGTCGAGCATCTCGGGCACGTCGGCCGGGCCGAGGCGGACCGCCTCAGGGTCCGGTGCGCCGGCCACGTCCGGGCCGACGAGCTGCACGCCCTCGGCGCGGAAGACGGTCTCCCAGCCCTCGGGCGCCGGGCCCCGGAAGCCGATCAGCAGGGCCTCGTTGCCGGGACCGGCGAGCGCGGCGACGTCGGCCCAGTCGGCGGGCTCCGGATCGGCGGGAAGCGCCACCCAGGGCGCCACCTCGGCGGGGTAGCGCAGGACCCGGCCCCGCTGCTCGGCGAATCGGGCCTGCGGGCCGGTCAGCGCGGCCAGAGCCGGGTTGTCGAGGACCTGGTCGTACGCCTTGGACATCTCTTCCCTCTCTCCTTCGCCGCCACAGAAGCCAAGCAAGATCGGTGGGCGGCTGTTCCCGCCCGGTCGGACCAGTACGGTTGAATGAGCAACGTACTGATCACGGCCGTCACGGCGGTCTGGAGGCACCACCCGCATGAACGTCACCCGAGGCTTCACCGGACGCCCACGCGTCCCCGACCCCGGACTGCCACCCGGCCAGTACGACGCCGGCGACGACTGGCCCGTCCTGTCCGCCGAGGTCACGCCGGATCTCGCGCCCGGCGAGTGGACGTTCCGCGTCGACGGCCTGGTCGAGGAGCCCCGCGGCTGGACCTGGGACGAGGCGCACGCGCTGCCCGGATCGGTCTACGAGGGCGACATCCACTGCGTGACGAGCTGGTCGAAGTTCGGGGTGCGGTTCGGGGGCGTCTCCCTGGACGCCTTCCTCAGTGTGGTCCGGCCCCATGCCTCCGCCACCCATGCCGTGGCCTACTCACACACCGGGTACACCACGAACCTCCCGCTCGCGGACCTCACCGGCGGGCGCGCCTGGATCGCCTGGGAGTACGACGGCCGGCCGCTCGCCCCGGAGCACGGCGGCCCGGCGCGGCTGCTGGTGCCGCATCTGTATTTCTGGAAGAGCGCCAAGTGGATCGCGGGCCTGCGGATCCTCGACCACGACGAGCCGGGCTTCTGGGAGCAGAACGGCTACCACGAGCGGGGCAACCCGTGGGAGGAGCAGCGGTACTCCGGTGACTGAGACCTTCACTCCCCCGACCCGCTTCGCCGTGCCGGGACGTATCGCGGTGAGCCAGCAGACGGCGACGGTGTGGCAGAGCGCCACCATCGCCGAGATCCGGCGCGAGACCCCGCGTGCGGCCACCGTCCGGCTCGCGGTGCCCGCCTGGGCGGGGCATCTGCCCGGCCAGCACCTGATGCTGCGGCTGACCGCCGAGGACGGCTACGCGGCCCAGCGCCACTACTCGATCGCGTCCGCGCCCGACGACTCCGGGCACATCGAGCTGACCCTGGACCATGTCGAGGGCGGCGAGGTGTCCGGCTGGTTCCACACCGTCGCCCGGCCCGGCGACCGGGTCGAGGTGCGCGGACCGGTCAGCGGCTTCTTCGCCTGGCCCGGTGACCGGCCGGCGCTGCTGATCGGCGCCGGATCCGGGGTCGTCCCGCTGATGTCGATGGTCCGCCACCACCGGGCGCGCGGCCTGGACGTGCCGCTGCGGCTGCTGGTGTCGGCGCGCGGCCCCGAGGAGCTGATCTACGCGCGGGAGTACGGCGCGGAGACGACGATCGTGTTCACGCGCAGCGCGCCGGAGGGTGTGCCGGTCGGACGTGTGTCGGCCGCACATGTGGCGCCGCTCCTGGCCGAGCGGCCGCCGGGTGGGTGGGAGGCCTATGTGTGCGGCTCCAACGGGTTCGCCGAGCACGCCTCGCGGCTGCTCGTGGAGGCGGGCCAGCCGGTCGACCGGATCCGCATCGAGCGCTTCGGCTGACTTCCGCGCGCGTCGGCGGGTACCCGACCGGTGTGACGAGGACGCGAGCACCCGGCCGGCGCCGGCGGGACAACCCGCTGCGGCGCCGGTCCGATGTCAGGGAGGCGTGGGCGCTCCTGGTGGTGGCCGTCCTGCTGTTCCTGGCCGCGCCGTCGGCCGGGGTGGCGGCGGGCTGGTGGGCCCATGACGACGCCCGGGCCACGGCGGCGGCCCAGCGCGCCGACCGCCACCGGATCCGCGCGGAGGTGACCGGCGCGGCGGCGGGATCCCTCCCCACCGTGCAGAGCACCGAGCGCAAGCAACGGGTGACGGTGCGCTGGACGGACCTGGACGGCACGCGCCGCACGGACACGGCTCTGGTCCCGGCCGGCACCCACCGCGGTGAGCGGGTCGACGTGTGGCTCGACTCCGCGGGCCGCAGCGTCTCCCCGCCGACGACCGAGGCGACGGTCTGGCAGCACACCGTGACGATCGGCGTCTGCGCGACGGCCGGCGTGGCGGGCCTCGTCCTCCTCGGACACGCCCTGTTCCGCCGCGTCACGACCGCGCACCGGCTCGCGGAGTGGGAGCGGGAGTGGGCCCGCGTCGAGCCGCAGTGGAGCCGACGGGACGCCTGACGCGCGGTGATCGATCGTGCGGTGACCCGACCACCAGGGAGGGTGGGCCCGTCGCCGGCGATCTCCCACCCGGCCTGCCCGGCTGCCGGCTCTGCCTCACCGACCAGCACTTCTGCCCTGCGGCCGGGCCGCCGACCGGACTCGCCACGGCGTCGGCGCGGGACGCGGACCCCGGGATTGATCTGGCGAAAGGTCCGATCACCCCCGTACCGTGTGATCATCCGCAGGCCCTCCTCCCAAAGGCGGTCTTCCATGGCCCTGTTCGACCTTCCGCTCGACGAACTGCGGGAGTACCGCAGTGACTCCGTCGCGCCCGAGGACTTCGACTCCTTCTGGTCCAAGACGCTCCAGGAGGCCCGCGCACACGATCTGGACGCCCGCTTCGAGCCGGTCGACACGGGGCTGGCCACGGTGACGGTGTACGACGTGACGTTCGCCGGGTTCGGCGGTCATCCGGTGAAGGGCTGGCTGACCCTGCCCGCGGGGGCGGAGGAACCGGTGCCGCTGGTGGTGGAGTTCGTCGGGTACGGGGGCGGGCGCGGGCTGCCGCACGAGCATCTGCTGTGGGCGTCCACCGGGCGGGCGCACTTCGTGATGGACACCCGCGGCCAGGGCAGTGCCTGGGGCGGTGGCGGTGGTACGGCGGACCCGGTGGGCGGGGCGCCCGCCTACCCCGGCTTCATGACGCGCGGTGTCGACGCCCCCGAGAACTACTACTACCGGCGGGTGTTCACCGACGCGGTGCGAGCCGTGGAGGCGGCCCGTGCGCATCCGCTGACCGACGCCTCGCGGACCGTGGCGGTGGGCGCCAGCCAGGGTGGCGGGATCACGATCGCCGTGGGCGGTCTGGTGCCGGACCTGACGGCCGTCGCCCCGGACGTGCCGTTCCTGTGCGACTACCCGCGCGCGGCGACGCTGACCGACCGGCACCCGTACCGCGAGATCGGCCTCTACCTCAAGACGCACCGCGGCCGCGGCGAGGACGTGCTGCGCACGCTCTCCTACTTCGACAGCGTCCACTTCGCCGCCCGCGGCACGGCCCCCGCCCTGTTCTCGGCCGCCCTGGAGGACCAGACCTGCCCGCCTTCGACCGTCTTCGCGGCCTACAACGCCTGGGCGCACGACGACAAGGCGATCGAGGTGTACGAGTTCAACGACCACGAGGGCGGCGGGCCGTTCCACGAGGCGGTCAAGATGCGCTGGCTGCGGTCGTACGCCTGACGCGTGCGGTGATCCGTGGGCCGGTTTCGGCCGAACCGGCCCAACACCCTTCCCTAGTGGTTTAGACCAATGCTAATTCTGGTGGCGCAATGAGTCGACACGGCTACGGCACGTCACCAACAGGAGGGCGCGGCATGGCCCGCACCACCCCGCACGACCACTCGCTCACCGAGGCACAGCCCCTCTACTGGCGGATCGCGACGCAGTTGCTCGGCGAGCTGCGCGACGGCACGATCCCGCCCGGCGAACGGCTGCCGGGAGAGCGGCACTTGGCCCGGCACTTCGGGGTCAGCAGGGAGACCGTACGGCAGGCGCTGGAGGTGCTGCGACACGACGGCCTGGTCGCCACCGACCGGCGCGGCAGCCACGCCACGCTGCCCGGCCTGCCGGTCGAGAATCCCGCGGCGCTCACCTTCCCGGTCGGCGCCCGGGCGGCCGATCCGGGCGCCGTCGACCGGGCGACGGTGGCGTGGGAGACGCCCCCGCCGGGTCACGCCGAGGCCCTGGGCCTGGCCCCGCACCGCCGGACCCTCGTGCACCGCTACGAGTCCGCGGGCGCCGACGGAGGCAGTCGCCGCATGGCCGTCACGTCCTTCTCCGACGTGGCCGTGGCCGAGGTGGCGGAGCTGGCCCGCTACCGGGACCGCGCCGACGGCTCCACCTCGGCCCAACTGCACCGCGCCTACGACTGGATGCGCAAGGCGGGCCTGGACCTTCATCACCGGGACTCCATCACCCCGCTCGCGGGCGCGGCGTCGGTACGGGTCACGCGACGCGTGCACGACCAGTACGCCCGTCCGCTGGAGATCACCGAACTGGTCGTGGACGCCCGACAGGACGCGCTGGTCTACGAGTTCACGCTGCCGGCGGCCGTCTGAGCGGGGCTACCCCTCACGTCGGCCGGCGCGCCACGATCATCCGGACCCTCGGGCTCCCGTCCCGCCGACGGCCGAACTCGGGCAGGGGCTCCAGGGTCACGGAGAATCCGGCGCGCTCCAGCTCCGGGCGCACCTCGCCCAGCCGGAACGCCCGGTAGTACATGACGAACGGCGGGCGCCACACGGCGTTGCGGACCCGCATCACCGCGTCGAAGCCGAGCAGCGTCCAGTACGCCCGCGAGCCGGGGCGGGGCGGGGCGACGACCGGGAAGACGAACGCCCCGCCGGGCCGCAGGACGGAGTGCACCTGGGCGAACAGGCCCGGCAGTTCGCGTGGCAGGAAGTGCCCGAACGCGCCGAAGCTCACCGCGAGGTCGAAGGCGGGCGCGAACGGCAGGGCGCGGGCGTCGGCGCGGACGCAGGACACCGGCGGCCCGGCGGCGGGGCGGGGGCGCTCGCGGGCGACCGTGAGCATGCCCGCGCTGAAGTCGAGCCCGACGACTGCGCGGCGGCACACGCGCGTGAGGACGTCGACCCCGGCGCCGGTGCCGCAGCACAGGTCGAGCCCGGTGCCGAAGGGCCCCCTGCGCTCCAGCGCCGCGGCGACGGCGTCGAGCACCGAGTCCGGGGTGCGGAAGGGGGTGTGGTCGAACTTCGGGGCGAGCAGGTCGTAGCCGTGTTCGACGGACGACAGTGCCTGGACGGCGAGTTCGCGCAGGGAGGGGCCTTCGGGGCTGAACATCCGCGTCAGCCTAGAGGACTCCGCTGCTTCAGCACGGCGAGAACGCGCTCGCACCAGCCCACGTTGCCGCGCTCGTAGTCGATGCCGGCGAGCAGGGTGAGATAGGGCCCGACGCGGTCGCTCTCGCGCAGGTACTCCTCCTCGGTCCGCCCGGCCAGCAGCCGCTCGCGCACCCGCTCGTAGCGGGCGAGTTTGCCCTGGGACCAGCTCATCCGCTCCTCGATCAGCGCGCGGGCGGGGCCGGGGTCCGCGTCGTCCAGGGCCTGCATCTTGATCATGAGTTCGTCGCGCAGGGCCGCCGGACGGCGCACCGGCTCGGCGGCGAAGGAGCCCAGCTCCTCCCGGCCCGCCTCGGTGAGGGTGAACATCCGCTTGTTGGGCCGCCGTTCCTGCTGCACCACCCGGGCCGCGATCAGGCCGTCCTGCGTCAGGCGCTCCAGCTCCCGGTAGAGCTGCTGGGGGGTCGAGGCCCAGAAGTTCGCGAAGGACACGTCGAACACCTTGGACAGCTCGTATCCCGACGCCTCCCCCTCCAGGAGGGCGGCCAGGACGGCGTACTTCAGCGACATGTGGACAACGCTAGCAGGGGGTGATTAATCTCTTCTGCACCTACTCAAAAAATTGACTATGGAGGCCGCGATGAAGGCGTTCCGCGAGGCGATCGAGGCATGGGACCTCGACGCCGCCGAGGCACTGCTGGCCGAGGACGTCGTCTTCACCAGCCCGGTGGTGTTCAAGCCGTACCCCGGCAAGGCGCTCACGGCCGCGATCCTGCGCGGGGTGGCGCGGGTCTTCGAGGACTTCCGCTACGTCCGGGAGATCGACGACGCGGGCGGCCGGGACCACGCGCTGGTCTTCACCGCGCGGGTGGGCGACCGGGAGATCCAGGGCTGTGACTTCCTCCACGTCAACGAGGACGGCCTGATCGACGAGTTCACCGTCATGGTCCGCCCTCTGTCGGCCGCCCAGGCGCTCCAGGCCGCCATGGCCGCCCAGTTCGAGCAGATCGCCAAGGACGCCGAGGCACGCTCCGCCTGAGCGTCGACCCCTTCGACCGACTTCTCCGCCGCCCTCGCCGTCCGCCACCCGCGGAACAGGCGAGGGCGTCGCCGCGTTGACGCAGGCAGGAGTGACCACCCCGCGGCTTGCCGGTTCGGCCGCGCCTCCCCCTGCTCCACGGAACTCTCGCCAGGCACTGAACCGGCGTGGTACCGTCCTGTCAGCACTTGTGTACGCCCTGTCCAGGGCGCCGGTGCCAGTTCCCCTTCAGTCAGCCGGTGTCGTACCGGCTTCCCCGCCACCTCGTGACCAGCGGTTCCGTCGTACCCGAGGTGCTGTTTCCCGCCGCCCGGAGGCGCTTCGTCCGCCCCGTTCTCGCGGCTCCCCCCTTCCTCGCATGTCCCCTGCCGTACGTCCGTGAAAGGACACCCACCATGACCACCACACTCGAACCCCCCGTACAGAAGACCGCCCCGCAGACCGTCACCGGTGTGCTCGACATCGACGCGAGCGGGAAGGGGCAGCTGCGCACCGGAAGCCTGCTCGCCGCCTCCACCGACCTCCAGGTCTCCCCCGCCCTGATCCGCCGTCACGGCCTGCGCAGGGGCGACCTCGTCGAAGGCGTACGAGGCGACCGGCGGACCCTCGCCGAGGTCGCCCGCGTCAACGGCCGCGCGCCCGAACGCAACCGCCGGAACTTCGGCGACCTGACGCCGCTGCACCCGAGCGAGCGGATCCGCCTCGAACACCCGGCGGCCGGGCTCACCGGGCGCGTCGCCGACCTGATCGCCCCCGTCGGCAAGGGCCAGCGCGGGCTGATCGTCGCCCCGCCCAAGACCGGCAAGACGGTCCTGCTCCAGCAGCTCGCCGCCGCGGTCGCCGGCAACCACCCCGAGGCCCGCCTGATGGTGGTGCTGCTCGACGAACGCCCCGAGGAAGTCACCGACATGCGCCGCTCCGTGCGCGGCGAGGTGTACGCCTCGACGTTCGACCGGGCGCCCAAGGACCACATCGCGCTCGCCGACCTCGTCGTCGAGCGGGCCAAGCGGCTCGTCGAGGCGGGCGAGGACGTGGTGATCCTGCTCGACTCGCTGACCCGGCTGTGCCGGGCGCACAACAACGCGGCCGCCGCCGGTGGCCGCACCCTCAGCGGAGGCGTCGACGCCTCCGCGCTGATCGGCCCCAAGCGCTTCTTCGGCGCCGCCCGCGCGGCCGAGGAGGGCGGCTCGCTCACCATCCTCGCCACCGCCCTGGTCGAGACCGGCTCACGCGCCGACGACTACTTCTTCGAGGAGCTCAAGGGCACCGGCAACATGGAGCTGCGCCTCAGCCGCGACCTCGCCTTCCGCCGCGTCTTCCCGGCCGTCGACCTCAACCCCTCGGGCACCCGCCGCGAGGAACTGCTCCTGAGCCCGGCCGAGTTGACCGGCGTGCGCGGCCTGCGCCGGGCCCTCCAGGGCAAGGACGCCCTGGACACCCTCCTCCAGCGGATGCGCGAGACCCCGGACAACGCGACCTTCCTGCGCCGGATCCAGCCGACGCTGCCCGCGGATCCCGCCTGACCGACCGGGACCGCGTGCGGCATCCGGGTGCTCGCGGGCGACGCTCCGTCCGGGCAGCGCGGCGTGTCGCCGAGCGCTTTCTACGTTGATCATATGAAGATCGGATTCTCTTACCGGGTGACCGTCTCGGCCTGCGTGCTCTGTGTGGCGGGCCTGTGGGGGCTCGCGCCCGCCGCGGCGGCCGACCGGGGCGACACGGGCCCCGCCGCGGCGGCCGACCGGGGTGACGCGGGTCCCGGTGGGGCGGAGCGGACGCGGGGGGTGGCGGTTCCGCCGGCGTCGTTGCTGCACCGTCCCGGTACGCAGGTGCGGCCGCGCGCGGGGGCGCCCCGGGTGCCCCGGGTCTCGGCGCTGTCGTGGGTGGTCGCCGACGCCGGTACCGGTAAGGTGCTCGCCGCGCACGCCGCGCACCGCAGACTGCCGCCCGCCAGCACCCTCAAGGCGCTTTTCGCCCTCACCGTGCTGCCCGCCCTGCCCGGCGGGATCCGGCACACGGTCGACGAGGAGGAGCTGGCGGGTGTCGGTGCGGGCAGCAGCATGGTCGGGGTCGCCGAGGGGCGCACCTACCGGGTGGCCGATCTGTGGAACGGGGTGTTCCTCAACTCCGGAAACGACGCCGTGCACGTCCTGGCGCGGCTGACCGGCGGCTGGCGCGCCACGGCCGCCCGGATGCAGGCCAAGGCCCGGGCGCTCGGCGCCCTCGACACCCGGGTGCTGTCGCCGGACGGCTACGACACACCGGGCCAGGTGTCCTCGGCGTACGACCTCGCGGTGTTCGGCCGGGCGGGGCTGCGCAACAAGGACTTCGCGCGGTACTGCGCCACCGTCGAGGCCAGGTTCCCGGGCCGCGGCGGATGGTCGTACCCCATCCGCAACACCAACCGGCTGCTGACCGGCGCCGACGGGGTCGCCCCCTACCCCGGCCTGATCGGCGTCAAGAACGGCTACACCAGCCGGGCCGGCCACACGCTGGTGTCAGCGGCCCGGAAGGGGAACCGGACCCTCGTCGTCACGGTGATGAACCCTCAGTACGGCGGCGGACTGGCCGTCTACGAGGAGGCCCGGGAGCTGCTGGACTGGGGTTTCGCCGCGGCGGGCCGGGTGGATCCGGTGGGCTCGCTGGACGCGCTGCGGGCCAGGCCCCGGCCGGGGCCCGAGGCGGTGTCCGAGCCGGTGTCCGCGGGGGCCGCCGCGGCGCCGGCGGAGCCGGGCCCGGGCTGGGCCGAGGCCGGGCTGGTGGCGGCCGCCGCCGGGCTCGGCGCCGGGGCCGTCGCGGTCGCCCTGCGGCTCAGGAAGGGCCGGGCGGCCGGGAGTTGACCCACCGGCAGCCACAGCAGCAGACCCAGCGTGATCCAGACGTAGGCGTTGGAGCCGAGGAAGCCGTCGATGCCGGAGGGGTCGTCGAACCACAGCCACACCACGCTCGTGCACAGCACCGCGTACAGGGCGCCCGCGGTGCGCGGGTGCCCGGCGCGGATCAGCACGGCGAACGAGGGCAGCAGCCACACCAGATGGTGCACCCAGGTGATGGGGCTGACCAGACACGCCGTCAGGCCCGTCAGGGCGAAGGCCGCGATCCACTCCCCCGCGGCGACCGCCCGGCTCGCCCGCCACGCCCACACGCACAGCACCAGCAGCACGGCGACCGCCCACAGCGCGCGGTCCGGTGCGCCGAGCCGGGCCAGGACGCCTTGGAGGGACTGGTTGGAGACGTAGTCCAGGCGGCCGATGCGGGTGGTGTCCCACAGGGCCCGCGTCCAGTAGAAGCGCGAGGCGTCCGGGGCCACGCAGGCGGCCAGGGCCGTTGCCCCGAGCGCCACAGCCGTGGCGACCGCGGCCGCCCGCCACCGGCGGGCCAGCAGGAGCAGGCCGATGAAGACGGCGGGCGTGAGTTTGATCGCGGCGGCCAGGCCGATGCCGTAACCCGCCCGGCGCTCCCGTCCGGTGGCCAGGAGCCAGGCGTCCGTCAGCACCAGGGCGAGCAGCACCACGTTGACCTGGCCGAAGCTGAAGGTGTCGCGCAGCGGCTCGAACAGGGCTAGCGCGCAGACGCCGAGCACGCAGCCGAACCAGCCGTGCCGCCGCCAGTCCCGTCCGGCCAGGATGCGCACCACCACGGCCAGCGCGGCCAGGTTGAGCAGCAGAGTGACGACGATGGCGGCGGGCAGGTCCAGCAGGGCCATGGGCAGCATGACGACGGCGGCGAACGGCGGGTAGGTGAAGCCGTACGTCGTACCGGGCACCAGGTAGTCGTAGATGCGTCCGCCGTGGTGGGTCCAGCTGTCCACGGTGCCGTGGTAGACGCGCAGGTCGAACCAGTCGCGCAGCAGCGGCACGGTGGCGGTGAACACCGTCACGGCGGCGACGAGGAGCAGCGCGAGCGGCAGCCGTCCGCGGTCGGTGCGGGGCAGTCTCATGCGGTACGCCCCCGGCCCGGCGCGAGTTCCGCCTGGTGGGCCTGGAACAGCACGACCACCGCGAGCACCCCGCCGGAGACGGCCAGCACCAGCTGGCCGGTGTCCGCCGGGCCCCCGCTGGGCAGGGTGGCGAGCGCCAGTACGCCCGTCACGGCCGCCACCCGGTGCCGCACCGAGGCGCTGGGCGCCGCGGCGGCGATGAGGAACAGGCCCCACAGGGCGTACCAGGGGCGGATCGCGGGACCGAGGGCGGCCACGGCGGCGAGGCTCAGGCCGAGCGCGTACACCGGGCGCGGTCTCAGCCGCAGCCAGATGACCGCGACGGCCACCACGGCCGCGGCGACCCCGAGCGCGTGCCACGCGGGCACGGCCAGGGGTGCCAGGTCGCTGCCGAGCCCTTCCAGAAGGGCGCGGGTGGCGCGGCCGAGGAGGCTGGTGAGCGCCCAGTTGTGCGGCGAGACGGGGGTGTCCAGGGCTCCGATCCAGCCGTATCCGGTACCGGCGACGGCGGTCGCGGCGACCGTCGTGGCGGCGGTGGCCGCCGCGGTCGTCAGCACGGCCCGGGCCGGCGGGCGGCCCGCCCGCACCTGGAGGACGACGACGGCGGCCAGACCGAGCACCGCGGGCGCCTTGACCAGGGCGGCGAGGGTGACGAGTACGGCGCCCAGGACCGGCCACCGGCCGAGCGCGGCGACCAGGCCGAGCCCGAGCAGGCCGAGCATGACGGCGTCGTTGTGGGCCCCGGCGATCAGGTGCAGCAGAACCAGCGGGTTGAGCGCGCCGAGCCACAGGGCGGCGGCCGGATCGGCGCCGCTGTGCCGGGCCAGAGGGGGCAGGGCGGCCGCCATCAGGGCCACCCCGAGCAGGGCGACGAGCCGCATCCCGAAGAGCCCCGCGGGGAGTTCACCGCTGGTCAGCGCCGACAGCGCGGAGGCCAGGGCGAGGAAGACCGGGCCGTACGGCGCTCCCGTGTGCTGCCACAGCGGGGCGACCTCCTCGGCGAGCGGACCGCCGAGCCGGGACGGCCCGTGGGTGTAGACGTCGAGGTGGGCGTCCACCATGGCGCCCTGCGCGAGATAGCTGTACACGTCCCGGCTGAACAGCGGCGGCGCCAGCAGCAGCGGGGCCGCCCACACGGCGAGGGTGACCAGCAGGGCGCGCGGAGCCGGCGGCCCGTCGCCGAGCAGGAGACGGCCCAGCAGTGCCCAGGCCGCTATCAGCAGGACGACGCCGAAGTACACACCGATCAGGCCGAGGGCGGCCTCGGCGGAGGTCGGCGCGAGGAGGTCCCGGACGGGCAGCGCTCCGGCGGTGCCGCCGCCTGCCGCGAGGAAGGCGGTACCGGCCAGTCCGAGCACCTGGCAGCGGCGGAGATCGACGGGAAAGGCCATGGCCAACACGCGGTCAGCGTGTCAACGTCGGGTGGCCGGAAATCGACGCGGTTCCCTCCGGGGGGAAGCCGACGTGTGTCCGGCGCGTGGCAGCCTGGCCACCGACCGGAGGAGGCGGCACATGGCCGATGTCGTGGAACTCTTCTGCTACCCCGTGAAGGGCTGCGCGGGTACGTCGGTGCGTGACGCGCTCCTCACCCCGGCGGGGCCGGCGCACGACCGCAGCTTCATGGTCATCGGCGAGGACGGTGTCTACCGCACCCAGCGCCGCCATCCCCGCCTCGCCCTGATCCGGCCCGCCGTCAGCGCCGACGGCGGCCGGCTCACCCTCGACGCGCGCGGCTCGACCGTGCACATCGACGTGACCACCTCCGCGCCGCGACGCGACGTCGACCTGTTCGGCGAGGTCTTCCGGGGGATCGACCAGGGCGACGAAGCCGCCGGCTGGCTCTCGGAGGTGCTCGGCACCCCCAGCCGTCTGGTCCGGGTGCCCCCGGAGCACGACCGGATCGCCGACGGCTGGACGCCGGGCCCGTCCGGCTACGCCGACAGCAGCGCCGTGCACCTGCTGACCCGGTCCTCCCTCGCCCTGCTCGGTCAGCGGCTGCCCGAGCCGCTGCCGGTGAGCCGCTTCCGGCCGAACATCGTCGTCGGCGGTGACGGCTGGGCGGCCGAACCCCATGCCGAGGACCGCGCGCGCCGCATCACGATCGGCGGGACCGAACTCGGGTACGCCAAGCTCGCGGTGCGCTGCGCGGTCACCCTCGTCGACCAGGAGACCGGCGCACGGCAGGGCAAGGAACCGCTGCGCACGCTTGCGGGCTACCGGCGCGCGGCGAGCGGAGGAGTGGTGTTCGGCGCCAAGTTCTCCGTACTGCGCCCGGGAAAGCTGTCCGTCGGCGACGAGGTGGTCGTCCAGGAGTGGGGCGACGCCGAACGGTAGGCCCCGCTCACCGGAAGCGGGAGCTGGGTACGGGGCCCGAGGACGGCAGGTGGGCGCGGTCGCCCTGGAGCCAGGTCGAAGAGCCCGCCGATGATCTCGGGGCCCACCTCGTTCAGGTCGTACGCCACGACCACGGTGTCCGCCCGCTCGGGGTCGAAGGGCAGTGCCGGAAGTCCGAGCACCTCGGCCGCGGCCAGACCCAGGATCCGGCTGCCGCGGTCGGGCAGCAGGGACACCGACGTGGGCCGTGCGCCGACGGCGGCCAGCACCGTCCTCAGCCGCAGCAGGCCGTGCGGCCCCCTGAGCGGTGGCCTGAGCGGCCTCGGCGGGGAGCGCATGGCCAAGGTCGCCGGCCGGCACGGGGCCACGGTTCCGCAGATCGCCCTGGCCTGGCTGCTCGCCCGCTCCCCCGTCACCCTGGCCATTCCCGGCACCGGTTCCCTCGCCCACCTGGAGGAGAACACCGCGGCCGGGTCGATCGTCCTCACCGAGGAAGACCTGGCCGACCTGGCGGCGGAGCGGACCGCGCCGGTCAGAACACCGACAGACCGGTCAGCGTCGTGAAGCGGTCCAGCGCCGCGACGCCCGCCACCGAGTTGCCGCGCTCGTCGAGGCCCGGGCTCCATACGCACAGCGTGCAGCGCCCGGGCACGACGGCGATGATGCCGCCGCCCACCCCGCTCTTGCCGGGCAGGCCCACGCGGTAGGCGAAGTCGCCCGCCGCGTCGTACGTCCCGCAGGTCAGCATCACGGCGTTGACCTGCTTGGCCTGGCTGCGGGTCAGCAGCCGGGAGCCGTCGGCGCGGACGCCGTGCCGGGCGAGGAAGCCGGTGGCCAGGGCGAGGTCGGCGCAGGAGGCGCGGATCGAGCACTGGCGGAAGTACTGGTCGAGCAGGGCCGGTACGGGGTTGTCGATGTTGCCATAGGAGGCCATGAAGTGGGCCAGGGCGGCGTTGCGGTCGCCGTGCGCGGCCTCGGAGGCGGCGACGTCCGTGTCGAAGTCCAGCGTCGGGTCGCCGCTCTCCGCGCGCAGGAAGGACAGCAGTTCGCCCGCCGCGTCGCCGGTACGGGTCTGGAGGCGGTCGGTGACGACGAGGGCGCCGGCGTTGATGAACGGGTTGCGCGGGATGCCGTTCTCGTACTCCAGCTGCACCAGCGAGTTGAAGGGGTTGCCGGAGGGCTCGCGGCCCACGTGCTCCCACAGTGCGTCGCCCTCACGGGCCAGGTCCAGGGCGAGGGTGAAGACCTTGGTGATGGACTGGGTGGAGAAGGGCTGGCGCCACTCCCCCACTCCGTACACCGTGCCGTCGAGTTCGGCGACGGCCATGCCGAAACTGCGCGGGTCGCAGGCCGCGAGCGCCGGGATGTAGTCGGCGGCACGGCCACGGCCCGGGGTACGCCCGATCTCGTCGGCGATGCGCTCCAGGACCGGCTGGAAGGTCTGGGACGACGGTGCAACGCTCATGATCACCATTGTGCCTCCGGGCCGGTCGGCGAGGCCGGGCAGGCCGGGCAGGCCGGGCCGGACGTCACCCAGCGGCGAAGGGCTTGGGGCGCTCCCCAGAGGCGCCGGGAACTACACGACCAACCACGTACGCCCCAGAGGCCGGCCACACCCTAGACGCACGGCGCGACAGCGACCGGCTCCAGCGACCGCACCGGCCGCACACACCCCACCGCCCGGCCGCCCCCGAGCAGCGCCTCGCCCTGGAACTCGGTGAGCAGCGACGGATCGACCCCGGCCCGCGCGAGCGCCGCCGCCGCGACCGGGACCCGCGCCCGGTTCGCCCCGTCGGAGATCTTCACGGCGACCGCCCGCCCGTCGGGCAGCGCGGCGACCTGCACGCCCTCGAAGCCGTCCTTCGCCAGCAGCCCGGGCACGGCCCGCATCAGCGCCGCCACGTCCCGCCCGGTGCCGGAGGCCATCTCCGCGTGCTCCCGCACGGCGTCGGCGATCCGCGCCTCGGGCGTGCCCGGCGCGGCGGCCGCGATCCGGGCCGCGGCCCGGGCCAGCCCGTGCAGCGAGACGGAGAACAGCGGAGCCCCGCAGCCGTCCACCGTCACCTGCGCGATGCGCTGGCCGGTCAGATCCTCGACGATCTCGGCGATCGCCTGCTGGAGCGGGTGCCCGGGGTCGAGGTACCCCTCCAGCGGCCACCCGTTCAACCGGCAGGTGTACAGCATCGCCGCGTGCTTGCCGGAGCAGTTCTGGGCAAGGCGCGAGGGCAGCCGCCCCTCCCGCACCCAGGCGTCCCGGACCACCGGGTCGAACGGCATGTCCGGCACGTTGCGCAGGTCGCTCTCGGAGACACCGGCCAGTTCGAGGATCCGCCGGGTACCGGCAAGGTGCCGCTCCTCGCCCGAGTGGCTGGCCGCGGCGAGCGAGAGCAGCTCGCCGTCGAGCGGCAGCCCGGCGCGGACCATGGCGACGGCCTGCACGGGCTTGAGCGCCGAGCGCGGATAGAACGCGGCCTCGATGTCGCCGAGCTGGAGGCGGACCTCGCCCCCGGTGCCGAGCACGACGACCGAGCCGTAGTGGATGCCTTCCACGACTCCGCCGCGTATGAGGTGGGCGACGGGGGCGTGCAGGGGCTCACGGAGGAGGGGTGCGTCCGGGAGGGAGGTGCTGTACATCACTGCCTGTTTCCTGGGGTGGTGGGCGGCGGCCGGGGCGCGGGTCACGCGTCGGCCTGCCGGGGTGCCGTGCGCGCCGGGCGCACGATGTCCGTGAGGGTGGTCGCGACGCGGTCGAGGTGATGCGCCATCGCCTCGGTGGCTTCCTGCTCGGAACCGGCGATCAGTGCCTCGACGATCGCCCGGTGCTCGCGGTTGGACTGCTCGCGGCGGCCGCCCAGTTCGTTGAGGAAGGCCGACTGGCGTGCCAGGGCGTCCCGGATCTCCTCGATGACCCGGCGGAAGACCGGGTTCTGGGCGGCCTCGGCCACGGCGAGGTGGAAGAGGGTGTCCATCGCGACCCACGCGGTGGTGTCCGTCTCGCGTTCCATGCGGTCGAGCAGATGGGCCAGGTGGTCGAGGTTGTCCGGGGTGCGGCGCCGGGCCGCGTATCCGGCGACCGGGATCTCGACGTGCCGGCGCACCTCCAGCAGATCGCTGGCCGCGTAGTCGCCGAAGGTCGGGTCCTCGACGGCGGAGGCGACGACGAAGGTGCCCTTGCCGGTCCTGGAGACGGTCAGGCCCATGGTCTGCAGCGCCCGGAGGGCCTCGCGCAGCACGGGTCGGCTGATCTCCAGGGTGCGGCACAGCTCCGCCTCGGAGGGGAGCTTGTCGCCCACGGCGTACTCGCCGCGTTCGATGGCGGAGCGCAGATGCGCGAGCACCGCCTCCATGGCGCTGACGCGCCGGGGAGGCTGTCCGGCTGTCCGGCTGTCTGACAGGTTCACGGGAGTGATGGTCCGTATGGCGGAGGGTGCTGTCAAGGCGGAGGGTGCTTCAAGACGCGCCCGCCCCACTGCGGGTCAACCCCACAGCGCTCCGGCGAGCCATGCGCCCGCGAAGGCGGCGCCGAGGCCGACGACCACGCTCCCGGCGATGTTGCCGAGGGCGTACAGCCCGGCCCCCGTCTCGGTCAGCCGCAGGGTGTCGTAGGAGAAGGTCGAGTACGTGGTCAGCGCCCCGCACAGACCGGTGCCGAGCAGCAGCTGGAGGTGGGGGCTCGTGGCGCCGGTGAGCAGGCCGAGGGCCAGGCAGCCGGTGATGTTGACCGCGAGGGTGCCCCAGGGGAACACCGAGTCGTGGCGGGACCGCACGGCGCGGTCGGTGAGGTAGCGCAGCGGGGCGCCGACCATGGCGCCCGCGACGACGAGCAGCCAGTTCACGAGGGGTTCCCCCCTTCGGTGGGGCCGGCCTCGTCCTCCCTGGTCGACCCCTCGCGGCCGCTGTGCCGCCGCACGACCCGGCGGGTCGTCGCCGCGCCGAGCCAGACCGCCGTGAGGGCCGCGAGGAGGGTCGCGGCGAGGTAGGCCAGGCCCGTGCCGGGGTGGCCGGAGTCGAGCAGCTTCCGGATGTCGACGGCGTACGTCGAGAAGGTGGTGAAGCCGCCGAGGACGCCGGTGGCGACGAAGGGGCGTACCAGGCGAGGGGCGCTCCACGCCTCGGTGATGATCACCATGAACACGCCGATCACGGTGCAGCCGATGACGTTGGTCCAGAAGGTCGCCCAGGGGAATCCGCCGGGCCTGAGCGGCCACCACAGGGAGAGGGCGTACCGGCCGGTGGCCCCGAGGGCGCCGCCGAGCGCGATCACGGCGAGGACGGGTGCCTGGCCGCGCAGAACGGGCGGTCTCGGGGTGCGGGCGGCCCGCGGCTCGGTGTCCGAGGCTGACATGGTCGTACGTCTCCTGCCGGGACGGCCCGGTGCGGGCCGGTCAACAGGGTAACGCCGGGCTCATTTCGCGGCGGGCGGCTCGCACAGGGCGACTCCGCGCTCCCACAGGCTGCCCAGGACGAGGTGGCCCGCGGCCTCGCAGACGCTGGTCACCATGCGGAAGCGGGAGTGGCGGCGGGCCAGGTGGTGGCGGACCGCGCCGGTGTCGTCGACGGCGAGGACGCCGATCGTTCCGGTGGGACGGAAGGGGGCGCGCACCGCGACCCGGGCGGCGGCGCGGCGGACGGCGGGCGTGGCGCGGTGCAGCAGATCGAGGGGTGGCACGCGCGGGCCGGCGAGGGCGACCCAGAGGGGGCCGTCCGGGGTGCCGCGCCAGAGGTTGTCGGGCATGCCGGGGAGGTGCTCGACGAAGGGTTCGGCGCGGCCCGCCTTCGGTCCGGTGAGCCAGTAGCGGGTCAGGCGGCAGGCGCCGGTCTCGGCGACGACCAGGAAGGACTCGTCGGCGCTCGGGGCGAGGCCGTTGGCGAACCGGAGTCCGTCCAGGAGGACTTCGGGGGCGTCCGCGCCGGGTGCCAGGCGCAGGAGGCGGCCGGTTCCGGTGTCTTCGGTCAGGTCGCCGATCCAGTGCTCCAGGGGGTAGCGGCGGCTGGAGACGGTGAAGCAGACGCTGCCGTCGGCGAGCGCCACGGCGTTGCTGGCGAAGCGCAGCCGCTCCCCCGCCACCGAGTCGGCGAGGATGCGGACGGTGCCGTCGGTGAGGTCGACGCGGAGCAGTCCCTGCTCGGCGTCGCACACCAGCAGCGTGTCGTCGGTGAGGAGTTCCAGGCCGAGCGGGCGGCCGCCGGTCTCGGCGAGCACGCGGACGCGGACCTGGCCGGGGTCCGCCAGTCCGTCGAGTCTGAGGATGCGGCCGTCCTCGACGCCGGTGAGGACCTGGCCGCGGGAGTCGGCGACCACGTCCTCGGGGCCACGGCCGCCGATCGCGACGTACCGGTGCGGGACGAGGGTGCGGGGACGGTTCATGCGCTCCCTCTACCAGCCCTTCTCGAAGATGCGCGCGACCTCGGCGATCCGCACCTCGTCGCGCCGGTAGTAGGTGCGCCGCCGGATCCGCCGGGTGCGCAGCAGGCCGACGCAGGCGAGCAGGCTCAGATGGGTGTCGGCGACCGGAGGGGCCACCCCGAGTTTGTGGGCGACGGCGTCGGAGGTGACGCCGTCCTCGACGAGGTCGCCGTGCGGCTGGGCCGGGAAGTGCGCGGCCGGATCCTTCAGCCACTCCAGGATGTCCAGACGCCTCGTGCTCACCGGTGTCCTCAACATCGTGATCCCTCCGTCCGGTCCTCCTCGTAGCGCGTGTTCCCCACTGTTCCGCAGTCGATGCCGACATGTCCGGCACTCACCGCGTAATGGCCGGTAGCGAACTGTCGTGCGATCCCGAGGCGTTCGGGCTGGCGGGTACGAGCAAGGCCCGGCCGCGCGTTCCCGCGGCCGGGCCCCGTTTCTCTTCCGGCGGGGTCAGCGGTGGCTGAACCAGGCCATCGCCGGGAGCGCCCTGTCGTCGTAGCCGAACAGGGCCTGGTTCTCCCAGCCGTTGCCGGAGGAGGGGTCGGTGGGGTCCCAGCCGTTGCCGGTGACCGCGGTCCAGGTCGACTCCCAGTAGAAGACGCCGAGTCCGCGGCCGTTGGGGACGGCCTCCACGATGCTCGCGATGTCGTTCATCCAGCGGGTCTGGCCGGCCGGGGTGGCGGGGTAGCCGGGGACCAGTTCGCTGTCGAGGTCGATGATGTTCTCGTGCGTGTCCTCGCTGTCCAGGCGGAAGGGGTAGGCCGTCTCGGCGACGAAGACCGGCTTGCCGTAGCGGCCGGCCGCGTCGTCCAGGGTGGTCTGGAAGTCGTGCAGCGTGCCGTGCCAGTAGCCGTAGTAGGACAGGCCGATGACGTCGAACTTGACGCCGTTCGCGACCGCGCTGTCGAACCACCAGCGGGTGCCGGAGAGGTCACCGCCCTTGGCGAGGTGCAGCGCCACTCGGGTGGTGGAGTTGACCGCCTTGACCGCGTCGTAGCCGGAGTTGAGCAGACCGGCGAGCTGCGACCAGTTGCTGGTGGAGCCCTCGGACCACAGCATGCCGCCGTTGATCTCGTTGCCGACCTGGACCATGTCGGCGGTGGTGCCCTGCGCCTTGAGCGCGTTCAGGACGTCGTACGTGTGCTGGTACACGTCCGTCTTGAGCTGGCTGTAGGAGTGTCCCGCCCAGGCGGCCGGCTTGCTCTGGGCGCCCGGGTCGGCCCAGGTGTCCGAGTAGTGGAAGTCCACCAGCAGCTTCATGCCCTGCGCCTTGACACGCTTGGCCAGGGCGAGGACCCGGGCCTTGTTGTTGTAGCCGTCGGCCGGGTTCACCCAGACCTTCACGCGGGCGTAGTTCTGTCCGGCGGACTTCAGGACGGCGAGCGGATCGGCGAGCGCCCCGGAGCTGGTGCGGTAAGTGCCGCCCAGCGCTTCGCTCTTGGGGATCGAGGAGACGTCGGAACCCTTGATCGAGGTACTGGACGTACCGGAGGCGAAGGTCAGGTCGTCGACGTTGATCCAGTTGCCCGCGTTCGCGTCACTGTTGACGCTGATGGTGCACTGGTTGCTCGTCACATTGACCGGCACGACGATCCGGATCCACCCACTGGCGGACACCGGCAGCTGCGTGCGCTGCTCCGCGCCGCCGCAGTTCTTGAGGGCTAGGTAGGCGGAGTTCTGCCCGCCGCCGGAGCGGACCCAGGCGGTGAGCTTGTAATTGCCGTTGGTGAGCCCGGACAGGTACTGGTAGGTCTCCACCTTGTAGGCGGAGGACGACCAGTGGCTCAGCCGGTAACTCCCGCCGTGACCGCCGGACTCCACGAAGGAGGCCGCGGTCGAACCGTACTCGGACCAGCCGGACGGGGTGGCGGCGCCCGCGCCGTCGGACTCGAAACCGCCGTTGGTGAGGGTGCTCGCCGCCTGGGCGCTCTGCGCGGGAAGGGCGGTGAGGGCGAGCCCGGCCGCGAGCGGCAGCAGCAGGGCCTTTAGGGTGCGTCTGGGATGGAACATCTTCGTCCGTCGTCCCTTCGACGTGGATGGGGATGGGGGTTCCCTCGCCCGGGATCAGCGGGCGGGGGCGCCCCTCCGCCCGCGGCTCTCGTGGCACGCGCGGGCGGAGGGGAGTCGGTTCAGCCGTCGAGCCGGACGACCCGGACGGTTCCGGCGGGCACGTCGAGGCGCCCCGCGGCCCGTTCGCCGGTGAGCAGTTCGGTGCCGTGCGTCTCCAGCGGCACCTTGGCGTCCGACGGGCTGTGATTGATCGCGAACAGGTAGCTGCCCGACTCGCCGGTGCGGCGCACCACCTCGACGTCGTGCGGGAGGTCGGCGCGCGGGGCGATCCGCGCGTCCTCGGCGGCCCGGCCGAGCAGGGCGTCCAGGCCGTGCGCGTCGAGGCGGGTGGACACGTACCAGGCGGTGCCCTCGCCGCGCCGGTTCCGGGTGACCGCCGGGCGGCCCGCGGTGAGTCCGTCGGCGTACGTCCACACCGTCTCGGCCGCGCCGGGCACCACGACCTCGCTCCACACGTCGCCGGTGAGCTCGGCGCCGTCCGGGCCGGTGACCCGGACCGTGTCGCCCTGGAGCAGCGGCGAGAACTCCTCGACGGTCAGGCCCAGGACGTCACGCAGCGGTCCGGGGTAGGCGCCCTCGTGCACGGCGTCGTACTCGTCGACGATGCCGGAGAAGTACGACACGACGAGGGTGCCGCCGTTGTCGACGTACTGCGTGAGGTTGCGCCCGGCCGCCTCCGTCAGCAGGTAGAGGGCGGGGACGACGACCAGGGGGTAGGCCGACAGGTCGGCCTCCGGGTGGGCGAAGTCGACCGTGAGGTGGCGGTCGTAGAGGGCCTCGTAGAAGGCGTCGGCGCGTTCGCGTGCGTCGTGGTCCTCGCTGGGGCGCCAGTCGAGGCTCTGCGCCCACCAGGAGTGCCAGTCCCACAGGACGGCCACGTCGGCCTGCGTCCGGGTGCCCCGGATCGGGTTCAACGCGTCGAGGGACGCGCCGAGTTCGACGACCTCCCGCCAGATGCGGGTGTCGGTGCCGCCGTGCGGGACCATCGCCGAGTGGAACTTCTCGGCGCCGCGCCGGGACTGGCGCCACTGGAAGAACATCGCGCCCTCGGAGCCGCGTGCCACATGGGCGAGGGAGTTGCGGGCCATCTGGCCGGGGGCCTTGGCGGGGTTGCGGGGCTGCCAGTTGACGCCCGAGGTGGAGTGCTCCAGCAGGATCCAGGGCGCTCCCCCGGCCACCGAGCGGGTCAGGTCGGCGGCCATGGCGAGGTTGACGTGGGTGCGGCGGCCGTCGGTGATCAGGTAGTGGTCGTTGGTGACGATGTCGACCTCGCGGCCCCAGGCCCAGTAGTCGATCGAGTCGCACTGGCTGAGGGCGGTCATGAAGTTGGTGGTCACCGGGACGCCGGGGCTGAGGCGGTGCAGGATGTCCCGCTCCATCCGGAAGTTCTCGCGCAGGGTGGCGTCGGCGAAGCGGCGGTAGTCCAGCGCCTGGGCCGGGTTGCCGACGGTCGGTGTGGTGCGCGGCGGGTTGATCTGCGCGAAGTCGGTGTAGCGCTGGCCCCAGAAGGCGGTGCCCCAGGCCTCGTTCACCGCCTCCAGGGTGCCGTACGTCGTCTCCAGCCAGCGGCGGAAGTGGGCGGCGCAGGAGTCGCAGTAGCAGGCCGAGACGGGGACGCCGTACTCGTTGTGCACGTGCCACATCGCCAGGGCGGGGTGGCCGGCGTAGCGCTCGGCGAGCCGGGTGGTGATGTTCGCGGCGGCGGCGCGGTAGTCGGGGTTGCTGGGGCAGATGGCGCCGCGGGAGCCGAACTCGTAGCGCACGCCGTCGGCGGTCACCGGCAGGGCCTCGGGGTGTTCCCGGTAGAACCAGACGGGCGGGACGACGGTGGGGGTGCCGAGGTCGACGCGGATGCCGCCTGCGTGCAGCAGGTCGAGCAGGCGGTCCAGCCAGCCGAAGTCGTACTGCCCGCGCGCGGGTTCCAGCAGCGCCCAGGAGAAGATCCCGGCGCTCACCATGGTGACGCCGGCCTCCCGCATCAGCCGGACGTCCTCCTGCCAGACGCTCTCCGGCCACTGCTCGGGGTTGTAGTCCCCACCGAAGGCGAGCCTGGCGAGGCCCTTGGGGGTGGTCTCCGGCATGGATTCTCTCCCGGGTAATCGATCATTTGGGAACGTGCACACACACCCTCGGTGGTGCGAGCCCAACATAACCGCACAGCAACAACCATTGACAAGTGTCCGGGATGTTTCTCTACTGTGAACGCTCACAGAAGCATGGCAGGTTCTCGCAGCAGGCGGGAACCCCAGGTCAGGGGAGAGATCCATGCCCATCACGAAGCGCAGCGGGCTCAGCCGCATCACCGCCTCCGGCGTCGCTGTCGTCCTCGGAGCCACCGCCCTCGCCGCGTGCGGCTCGTCCGACGACGACACCGAGGCCGCGTCCGGTCCGGTCTCGCTGACGTACTGGACCTGGACGCCCGGCATGGACAAGGTCGTCGACCTGTGGAACAGCGGCCCGGGCAAGAAGGAGCAGATCAAGGTCACGGTGAAGAAGCAGGCGTCCGGCGACACGCTGGTCACCAAGATCCTCACCGCGCACAAGGCCGGCAAGGCGCCCGACCTGGTCCAGGCCGAGTACCAGGCGCTTCCCACCCTGGTCAGCAATGACGCGCTCGCGGACATATCGGGGGACACCGGCGAGGCGAAGGCCAAGTTCGCCGACGGCGTCTGGCAGCAGACCACGCTGGGCACGGACGCGGTCTACGCGATACCCCAGGACATCGGCCCGATGATGTTCTACTACCGCGAGGACCTGTTCAAGAAGTACGAGCTGACGGTCCCCAAGACCTGGGACGAGTTCGCCGAGACCGCCCGCAAGCTGAAGAAGGCGTCTCCCGGCACCGACCTCACCACCTTCTCCGCCAACGACTCCGGTCTCTTCGCGGGCCTGGCCCAGCAGGCGGGCGCCCGCTGGTGGACCACCGAGGGCGAGACCTGGAAGGTCGGCATCAATGACGCGGCGACCCAGAAGGTCGCCACCTTCTGGGGCGACCTCGTCAAGGAGGGCGCCGTCGACAACCAGCCGATGTACACCCCGGCCTGGAACAAGGCGCTCAACACCGGCAAGCAGATCGCCTGGGTCTCCGCGGTGTGGGCGCCCGGCACGCTGACCACCGCCGCGCCCGACACCAAGGGCAAGTGGGCCATGGCCCCGCTCCCCCAGTGGTCCGAGGGCGAGAACGTCACCGGCAGCTGGGGCGGCTCCTCCACCGCCGTCACCACGGACTCCGACCACCGGGCCGCCGCCGCCAAGTTCGCCGCCTGGCTGAACACCGACGACGCCGCCCTGCAGGCGCTGGCCAAGGAGAGCGGCATCTACCCCGCCGCCACCAACGCCCAGACGTCCGGCGCGTTCACCAGCCCGCCGGAGTACTTCTCGAACCAGGCCGACTTCTACACGCAGGCCGCCGAGATCGCCAAGAGCACCGCCCCCTCCGCCTGGGGCCCGAACGTGAACGTCGCCTACACGACCTTCAAGGACGCGTTCGGCGCCGCCGCCAAGAACAAGTCGGACTTCGTCGCCGCCCTGAACACCATGCAGGACGAGACCGTCGCCGACATGAAGAAGCAGGGCTTCGAGGTCTCCGAGTGACCAGCGCCCGCCGGACGTCGTACGGGGTCAAGGGGGCCCCGTACGCCCTCCCGTCTCCCACCGCCACCCTCAAACGAGCGCGAAGCGCGCCCTACTTTTTTCTCCTCCCAGCGACGATTCTCTTCCTGCTCTTCTTCGCGCTGCCCATCGGCTACGCGGTCTGGCTCAGCTTCCGCAAGGTGCAGGTCTCCGGGCTCGGCCTCGGGGCCGGTGCCCGCTCGGAGGTGTGGGCCGGCCTGGAGAACTACGCGGACGCCCTCACCGACAGCGAACTGGTCGACGGCGCGCTGCGCGTGCTCGGCTACGGCTGCATCGTGGTGCCGGTGATGCTGGGCCTCGCCCTGCTGTTCGCGCTGATGCTCGACTCCGAGAAGGTGCGGCTCGCCCCCTTCACCCGGCTCGCGATCTTCCTGCCGTACGCCATCCCCGGCGTGGTGGCCGCACTGCTGTGGGGCTTTCTGTACCTGCCGGACGTCAGCCCCTTCTACTTCGTGCTCGACCGGCTGGGGCTGCCGCAGCCGGACCTGCTGGACGGCGGTCCGCTCTATCTCGCCCTGTCGAACATCGCGGTCTGGGGCGGCACCGGCTTCAACATGATCGTCATCTACACCTCGCTCCAGTCGATTCCGGCCGAGGTGTACGAGGCGGCCAAGCTGGACGGCGCCACCCCGACGCAGATCGCGCTGCGGATCAAGATCCCGATGGTGGCGCCCTCGCTGGTGCTGACCTTCTTCTTCTCGATCATCGCCACGCTCCAGGTGTTCAACGAGCCGACCACCCTCAAGCCGCTGACCAACTCCGTGTCCACCACCTGGAGTCCGCTGATGAAGGTGTACCAGGACGCCTTCGGCAAGGGGGACATCTACGCGGCCGCCGCCCAGGCCGTGATCATCGCCCTCGCCACGCTGGTGCTCTCCTTCGGCTTCCTGCGGGCCGCGAACCGTCGTCAGAAGCAGGAGGCAGCACGATGAGTTCTCTTGCCGTCCGCAAGGCCGCGCCGGCGGCCGGGACCACGCCCGGCACCGCCCAGGGCCCGCCGCTGCGCCGCCGGATCGCCCTGCTGCCCACCGTCACGCTGCTGATCGGCGCGCTCTACTGTCTGCTGCCCGTCGCCTGGGTGGTCGTCGCGGCCACCAAGTCCGGCAGCGAACTGTTCTCCACCTTCACCTTCCTGCCGGGCACCGGCTTCACCGAGAACCTCAGCGACCTCAACGCCTACCGCGACGGCGTGTACTGGACGTGGATGGGCAACTCCGCCCTCTACGCCGGTCTCGGCGCCCTGCTCTCCACTGTCGTGTCGGCGTTCAGCGGTTACGCGCTGGCCGTCTACCGCTTCCGGGGCCGCGAGACCCTCTTCAACGTCCTGCTCGCGGGCGTACTGATGCCGCCGGTGATCCTCGCCGTCCCGCAGTACCTGCTGCTGGCGGAGGTCGACCTCACCGACTCGTACCTGTCGGTGCTGCTGCCGCTGGTCCTCTCGCCGTACGGCGTGTACCTCGCGCGCATCTACGCGGCCGCCGCCGTGCCCGCCGACGTGATCGAGGCCGGGCGCATGGACGGCGCGAGCGAGTGGCACATCTTCACCCGGGTCGCGCTGCCGATGATGGTGCCGGGTCTGGTGACGGTCTTCCTGTTCCAGTTCGTGGCCGTGTGGAACAACTTCCTGCTGCCGTACATCATGCTGAGCGACGACGAGAAGTTCCCGATCACGCTCGGTCTGTACACGCTGCTCGAACAGGGCGCCAACACCCCCGCGCTGTACACCCTGGTGATCACCGGGGCGCTGCTCGCGGTGCTGCCGCTCATCGTGCTCTTCCTGGTCATCCAGCGCTTCTGGAGCCTCGATCTGCTCTCCGGAGCCGTAAAGTCATGACCATGAGCAACACCGGGGCCCGGCGCAGACCGCCGACGATCCACGACGTGGCGCGCGAGGCCGGTGTCTCACGGGGCACCGTCTCGCGCGTCCTCAACGGCGGGCACTACGTCAGCCCCGCGGCCCAGGAGGCGGTCAACGCCGCGATCCGCAAGACGGGTTACGTCGTCAACCGGCACGCCCGTTCCCTGATCACCGGGCGGTCGGACTCGGTCGGCTTCCTGCTGACCGAGCCGCAGGAGCGGTTCTTCGAGGACCCCAACTTCAATGTCCTGCTGCGCGGTTGCACCCAGGCGCTGGCCGCGCACGACATTCCGCTGCTGCTGATGCTGGCCGGCACCGAGGACGAACGGCGGCGCATCACGCGCTACATCACCGCCGGCCATGTCGACGGGGTGCTGCTGGTCTCCAGCCACTCCGGCGACCCGGTCGCCGAGGAGTTGCGGAAGGCCGGGGTGCCGCTGGTGGCCTGCGGCAAGCCGCTCGGCCTCGCTTCCAAGGTGAGCTACGTGGCGGCGGACGACCGGGACGGCGCCCGCGACATGGTGCGCCATCTGCTCTCGCTGGGCCGGCGCCGAATCGGTGTGGTCACCGGTCCGCCGGACACCCCGGGCGGTGTGGAGCGGCTGGCCGGCTACCAGGAGGTGCTCACCGAGGCGGGCGTCGGGATCGACGAGCGGCTGATCGTCTCCGGCGACTACAGCCGGGCCAGCGGCGAGGCGGGCGCCGACCGGCTGCTCGCGCAGGCGCCGGACATCGACGCGGTGTTCGTCGCCTCCGACCTGATGGCCCAGGGCGTGCTGACGGCCCTGGAGCGAGCCGGGCGCCGGGTCCCGCAGGACGTCGCGGTCGGCGGCTTCGACGACTCCCCCGCGGCCCTCGCGGCCCGTCCCGAGCTGACCACCATCCGCCAGCCCTGGGACCGCATCAGCACGGAGATGGTCCGGGTGCTGCTGGCCCAGATAGGCGGCGAGGACCCGGCGGCGGTGATCCTCCCCACCGAGCTGGTCAAACGGGAATCGACGTGACGCCGTCGCGCCGGGCAAACGGCCGGCCGGCCCACTCGGTCAGGATCGAAGAAGCCGCGGACGGCTCCCCCGCCCTAGCGTGAGACCACCGACGAACCCTGTCGGAACCCCGTCTCACGCAAGGAGTACGCCATGACCGCCGGTGTTCGCACCATCATCTACCCCGTGAAGGACCTCGCCCGGGCGAAGGCCGTGTTCGGCGCCCTGCTCGGGGTGGAGCCGTACGCGGACGACCCGTACTACGTCGGCTACAAGGACGCCGGCCAGGATGTCGGCCTCGACCCCAACGGCCACGCCAAGGGCATGACGGGGCCGGTGCCGTACTGGCACGTCGACGACATCCGGGCCACGCTCGCGGGACTCCTGGAGGCAGGGGCGGAGGTGCTCCAGGACGTCCAGGAGGTCGGGGCGGGCCGCCAGATCGCCTTCGTCAAGGACGCGGACGGGAATCTGATCGGGCTGCTGCAGGACCCGGGCGAGTAACCACCGGTAAGCTTGCACGCACAATAGTTGCACGGTAAACAACTGGCCGGGTCGGTGCTACCGTGCAGATATGGCAGCCAAGACGGCCGGGAATGGGCTTGAGGAACGGTGGCGGGACATCCTGTCGGTGCACGCGCGCACGATGTGCGAGATCGACCGCGTGCTGCACCCCCACGGGCTGGGCGCGAGCGATTTCGAAGTGCTCGACATCCTCGCCACCGCCGCACCCGAGGAGGGTGACCACTGCCGGGTGCAGAACCTGGTGGGGCGGGTGCATCTGAGCCAGAGCGCCCTGTCCCGGCTGATCGGCAGACTGGAGAAGGACGGCCTGGTGCAGCGCTCCATCTGCGCCGAGGACCGGCGCGGCGTCTGGGTCGCCCTCACCGCCAAGGGCCGTGAGGTGCACGCCGAGGTGCTGCCGCTGCAGCGGGGCGTGCTGGCCCGGATGCTCCACGGCTGACCCGGTGTCCGGCGGGCCGTTCGACCTCCCGGTCCCGTGGGCATCATGACTCCCACAACCCTGTGAGGGGACGGGGAGACACCGACTTGTCCGTGGACGATGACCGTACCGCCGAGTTCGTCACCTACTCGACGCGCTCGGTGGAGGAGAGCCACGACGCGATAGCGACCCACTACTACGACCTTCGTCTGGAAGTGGCCGGTCCCGTCGCCCAGTTCCGTACCACGCTCGGCGTAGTCGACCTGGGCCCGCTGGTCGTGGGCGATGTCTCGTTCGGCACCGGGATGCGCATGAGCTTCGGCGAACCGGGCGTCTACCACGTGGCCGTGCCCCTGGAGGGCGGCTTCGCTCTCCGGCAGGGCGGCGGCGCCACCCTGTTCACCCACCCCCGGCGGGCCCTCTTCTTCGACCCCGGGTACGGCATCCGCATCGACGACTGGTCGCCCGACTGTCACGCGCTGACCGTGAAGCTCGACCAGGCGTCCGTGCTGCACGGCCTGGAAGCCCTGCTCGGCAGGCCGGTGCGCCGCCCGCCGCGCTTCGAGCCGTACATCGACGTGACCCGGGGAGCCGGCCTGAGCTGGGCCCGGCTGGTGCGGTGGTTCCTGCTGGACAAGGAGGTCTCGCACGGCCTGCTGCGCCGCCCGCTGATCCGCGGACGCCTGGAACAGGCCCTGCTCGAAGGGCTGTTGCTGGCCGCCGACCACTCCTACCGGGCCGAGCTCGAGGGCCCGCCGCCACCGATGCGGCCGGCCGCGGTGAAACGGGTGATGGACGCCGTACAGGAACGGCCCGCGGAGCCGTACGACGCCGCGCGGCTCGCGGCCATCGCCCAGGTGAGCGTGCGCACGCTGCAGGAGGCGTTCCGCAAGCATGTGGGGGTGTCGCCGATGACGTACGTCAGCGAGGTGCGGCTGGACCGGGTGCACGGTCAGCTCAGGGTGTGCGCGCCCGGCTCGACGACCGTGGCGGCCGTGGCCTACCAGTGGGGGTTCGCGCACCTCGGCCGGTTCGCGCGGCGCTACCGGGAGCGGTTCGGGGAAAGCCCCTCGCAGACCCTGCGTGCCCCGCACTGAGCCGGGCCGCGCCGTTCCCCCGCGTTTTGCGGACAGACGCCGCGCAAGAAGGAGCGACGCGGCCCCGGGACGGCCCTATCGTCGGGGGTTCGGCGATCGTGACGCGCGGACCGAGCGGAGTCGGTGCCACTCGGTCCTGCGCGAGCGCATCGCCGGGAGGGCCCGGCCGCTCCCCCACCGACTTTGGTGGCCGGGCACATCCCGGCGGGTGGCTCAGGGCCGGGCCAGCAGCGTCCGCACGCCCTCGGAGGTCAGCGTGAGGGGATGCGGGGAGCCGGCGTCGATCGTCAGGGACAGGTCGTCCGCGGGCCACTGCGCGGCGAGCGCGCCCAGCGGCACCAGCCGGTAGCGGCCGACGAACGGCAGCAGCTCGGCCATCGCGGGCTCCGAGGTGAACACGGGCACCACGGGAGCGCCGTCCGGCTGCTCCAGTACGGGCAGCGCGACGGCGTCCGGGTCGGTGGCGTCCTGCTCACTGGCGTCGTCCGGCACGGGCACCAGCACCTCGCTCCCGGCGAGCGTGTTCAGCGCCGCGATGTCCTCGTGGTTGGCGGTCAGGGCGTCCAGCGCCTGACGGGCCGGGGTGGCGGTGTGGCGGTCGGCGGGTGTGTCCATCACGAATCCCCTGGTAGCGGCGGTGGTCGTGCGGGCCGCGTACCCGATCCGGAGGAGAGCATTCATGGGCCGGGACTCAGCTGGGCAGCCCGTCCCGGAGTGGCTTCGGGTTTCTCCGTGATGTACCGCAACCATTCCCGCAAGTCGGGTGTCTCCCCTAATACCACACCTACGCACCCGTCGGGGGACGCAATGCGAAGAAGCAGAACAACCTGGGTCACACTCGCCGCCGTCGCCGCCCTGGGAGTGCCGGCGCTGCCCGCCGCCACCGCCTCGGCCGCCACCGCGCAGACCACGGTCTGCCCGACCGGCTGGGGCAGCACCGCCAAGGTCCGCTCCACCTCCACCGCGACACCGCTCGAGAACATCCGCACCGGCCGTCACGCCTGCTACGACCGCATGGTCATCGACGTGCCGGGCGCGGGCAAGGCCGGCCTCGGCTACTCGGTCCGGTACGTGAACCGGCTGTACCAGGACGGCTCGGGCCGTGAGATACCCGTCGCCGGAGGTGCCGTCCTGGAGGTCAGGGTGGCCGCGCCCGCCTACGACCCCGAGACCGGCGCCCCCACCTATCCGGGCCGGGTGAGCAGGCCCCTGCCGGGCGTCGACCTCGCCGGGTACCGCACCTTCCGGGACACCCGGTTCGCCGGCAGCTTCGAAGGGGAGACGCTCGTCGGGCTCGGGGTCCGCGCGCGGCTGCCGTTCCGGGTGCAGGTGCTCACCGACCGGATCGTCCTGGACGTCGCCCACAACTGGACCGGCGCCCGCTGATGAGCGGGACGGGCCCTCACCCGGGGCCCTGACCGCCCTCCACGAGCCCGGCCAGTCTGGCCAGGGCCATCCGCGTGCCCGTCTCGTTGTCCGCGGCGGGCACCGCGTCGGGCAGACCCTCGTGCACCACCAGGACGTCCGTGCCGCCGCCGTCCGCGTCGGTGAGCGTGGTGGTCATCGTCATCGTGCCGCGCAGCGCCGGATCCGGGGCCTCGAACTCGAGCACCTCCACCACCCGCTCGTCGGGCACCAGCTCCGCGAAGTGCCCGTGGTAAGTGTCGGTGTCCGCGGCCGTCTTCCCGGCCCCGGTCGGCACGTCATAGGTGAGCGACACCCGGAACGCGCCGCCCACCCGGGCCTCGAAGACATGGACGCGTGCCGTCATCCCGTCCGGCACCCGCCATCGGCCGACCGCTTCCGCGTCCAGGAGCGCCCGGTACACGGCGGCGCGCGGTGCGTTCACATGCCGGGAGACCCGCGTGGTGTGCATGACCCGAACCTAGCGCTCAGTCCCGGCCCACCTCCAGCACGTCGGACGGCGTCGCGGTCAGGTGGGTGGCGTCGCCGATGGACCGTACGACCATCCGCTCGCCCTTGACGGCGAGAATCGACACGCTGGTCAGCGGGAGGATCAGGTCCAGCCGGCCCCAGCCGAGGTTCATCAGGCTGCCGAGCAGGATGACGAGCGCGGAGTCATGGCCGACCACCGCCACGCGGGTCGTGCCGTCAGGGGCGGGCGGAGTGCCCGCGACGGCCGCCGCGACCGCCTCCCGCATCCGCTCGGCGACTTCCTTCTCCGGCTCGGCGAAGGGGTACACGCCGTGCGGTGTCAGCTCGCTGGGCCGTCCGTCGTCCCGGTTGGTGCCCACCTCGCGCAGCCGGGCATCGGTACGGACGCGCAGGCCGTGCTCGGCGGCGACGGCCGAGGCCGTCTGCCGGGCACGCCGGGCGCCGCTCGCCCACACCCCGTGCAGGGGGACCCCGGCCAGCCGCGCCGCCAGGTACCCCGCCTGTGCTCTGCCCGTGTCGGACAGCGCCGGGTCGCGCGGGTCGCCCTCGTGGTCCTGAAGGCCCCGGTAGGAGTCGGCGTGGCGGATCAGCCAGACCTCGCTGACTCCGGGGACCCCCACGAGGTAGCGCTCGTACACCGAGCGCATGATCTGAGGAAAGCTCTCGCGTCCGTCGTTCATGGCGATCTCCGTATCCGTGCTCGGCGGTTCAGGCGAAGAACCTCGTCGTCATGCCGCGCATCCCGCGGAGCGGCCGGTCGGGGTTCTCGGTCGGTTCCGGCTGCATGAATCCTCGTTGGGGCGCAACGGTGACGCCGCCGGTCAGTCGTCGTAGCCGTCGAGGTCGGTCAGCAGGATCTGGGACACGGTGTAGGTGCCCTGTCCCGCCGCCACGAGTTTGCCGCTGTCGGAGTAGACGTCGCTGCGGGCGACGTAGATCGTTCTGCCCGCGGTCACCACCTCGCCGACGGCGTGGACGCCCTCCTTGCGGACCGGCCGGATCAGGTTGATGTGGTAGTCGACCGTCAGGACGCTGTACGTCTCCTCCATCGAGTTGGCGGCCATGAACCCGGCGGTGTCCGCGACCTCGAAGAGCATGGCCGCGTGCAGGAAGTCCGCGTTCTGCGTCAGCTCCGGCTGGAACGGGATCGCCACCCGTGCGACGCCGGCCTTCTCGATCTCGATGGTCTTGTCGAGGAACCGGGAGATCTTGCAGCGCATGCAGCAGCGGGTCAGCTTCTCGAAGTGCGTGGCGGCGGAACTCGAGGACGCGGAACTCAAGACGGTGCTCCTTGTGAGTGCGGTGGCACGGCTAGGCGCGGGACACCACCAGGCTGGCATTGATCCCACCGAATCCGAACGCGTTGATCAGACAACGTCGGAGGTCCGCCGCGCGTGGCTCGCGGGCGATGTCGACGTCGGCGAACGACGGCTCGGTGCGGTCCAGTTTCACGGTGGGCGGCACGGTGCGATGGCGCAGCGCCAGCAGCGCCGCGGCAAGGTTCATGGGACCGTTCGCGGCGAACGCGTAGCCCGTGTGTCCCTTGATCGAGGTGACCACGGGCATCCGGCGCCCGCCCGCGGTCGCGGCCCGTACCGCCGCCAGTTCGGCCGCATCGCCCTGGACCATGCCGGACGCCTGCGCGAAGACGCAGTCGATCTCCTCCGGTGCCAGCTCGGCGTCGGCGAGCGCGTCCGCCATGCACCGGGTGATGTGGCGGCTGGACAGGCCGGTGATCCCGTCGCCGCCGCTGTTGGAGGCGAACCCGCTCAGCTCGCCGTGGATCACCGCGCCGCGCGCCTCGGCGTGCGCCCGCTCCTCCAGGACGAAGACGGCGGCCGCCTCACCGACGACCATGCCGTCCCGCTGCCGGTCGAACGGACGGGGTGTCAGCTCCGGGTCCGGATGCCGGCTGAGCGCCCGCATCGCCTCGAAGCCGGAGTAGGTGATCGGCGTCGTCACCGCCTCGGCCCCGCCCGCCACCGCCCAGGTCCGGGCCCCGGAGCGGATGGCGCGCATCGCCTGCCCCAGCGCCTGGCAGCCGCTCGCGCAGGCCCCGGCGACCGTCACCTGTTCCCCCTCGATGCCGTGCCGCAGCGCGATCATGCTCGCCGCCATGTTGGGGATCAGGGAGGGGATCAGGAAGGGGCTGGTCTTCCGTGCCCCCTGCCGCTCCTGCTGGAGCACGCCCGCCTCGATGCTGGGCAGTCCGCCCATGGCGACACCGAGGTAGACCCCGCCGTCGCGCGGCTCGGCGATCGAGCTGTCCTTGAGCGCGCCGTCGGCCGCGAACAGCGCGTAGCGCACGAACCCGCTCATCCGGGTGATCTCGAACCGCAGCGGACCCGGCTCGAAGACCACCCGGGTGTCGTCGATCTCGGCGGCATGGCGGGAGCGGAACCGGTCCGGGTCGAAGCGGGTCACCGGGCCGATCCCGGAGCGTGCGGTGATCAGGCCCTTCCACAGTTCGTCGGCGTCCGCGCCGAGCGAGCAGACCACCCCCATGCCCGTGACCACTACGCTGCGCGGCACGACGTCTCCGAGCGGGTCACGCCTGCTGCCGGGAGGCGTCCAGGGTCTGCCGGATGTAGTCCTCCAGGTCCTGCATCGTCTCCAGCTTGTCCATGGCGGACTCCTCGAAGTCGACGCCGAAGCAGTCCTCCAGATACAGCAGCAGCTCGATCATCTTCAGCGAACTCATGCCCTCGATGGAGTTGTTGACGTGCGACTGCGGAGTCAGATGGGAGACGTCCCGCTCGACGAACTCGCCGATGTGGATGACGAGTTTGTCGAACAGCTCCGGATCCTGCTGCTCGTCCTGCATCGTGTGGGCCTCCCCCATCGTCATGCGTGTCGGCTGGGCGCGGTGAGCTGTTCCTCGATCATCTTTCGGCACAGATGGCGCTGGATCTTGCCGCTGGTGGTGCGCGGAAGCTGCGCGCGGGCGATCCAGTGGAAGGCGACGCCCGCGATCCCGAACGCCTCCGCGAGGGCGCGGGTCACCCGGTCCGTGACGGCCTGCCGTTCGCCCTCCTCGGCGAGCCGCTCGTCGAGCAGCAGATGGAGCTGCTCGGTGGGCAGACTCCGGTCGGGGACGCCGACGGCCACGACGGCCGGGGTGCGCGGGGACTCGGTGACGGCTTCCACGAACCGCTCCAGCTGGTCCGGTACGTAGTTGCGGCCGGCGATGATCACGATGTCCTTGCGGCGGCCGGTGACATAGACCTCGCCGTCGACCTGGTAACCGAGGTCGCCGGTACGGAGATAGCCGTCCGGTGTCCGGAAGGCGTCGTCGGCCTGCGGCTGCGGGCCCGGCCCCGGCAGGTAGCCGTCGATCACGCTGGGCCCGGCCACCTCGATCTCCCCGATCGCCCGTTCGGGCACCGGTGCGCCGTCCTCGCCGACGATCCGCAGGCTATGCCCGGGCAGCACCGGGCCGACGCACGTCATGGCGACGCTGCGCGGGTCGTCGGCGGGCCGGGGCTCGGCATGGCCCTTGGCCGCGACGGCCTCGGCGTCCACCCGGTCCACCGTGTAAGCGCGGTCCACGCCGGGGATGGTCACCGCGAGTGTCGCCTCCGCGAGTCCGTACACGGGCAGCAGCGTCGTCTCGGGCAGTCCGAACGGGCCGAAGGTGTCCTGGAACTCGCGCAGGGTGGAGGCGTGCACCGGTTCGGCGCCGCACAGGGCGACCCGCCAGCGCGACAGGTCGAGACCGTCCGGCGGGCGGCGCCGCGCGACCCGCGCGCAGATGTGGAACGCGGAGCTCGGCGCGGGCGACAGGGTTCCGCCGTACCGGCTGATCCAGCGCAGCCAGGACATGGGGTTGCGCAGGAAGGTGACGGGGTCCGCGAGCACCATCGGGATACGGGCCTGAAGCGCGTAGGAGATCCCGATGAGGCCCATGTCGTGGAACAGGGGCAGCCAGCTCACCAGGGAGTCGTCCGCTCTGGCCCGGATCGCCTCGGCGATGGCGCGGACGTTGGCGACGATGTTGCCGTGCCGGACCATGGCGAGCTTGGGGGCGCCGGTCGAACCGGAGGTGGCCTGGAGATGCGCCAGGGTCTCCGGCCGGGCGCGCGGCGCGTCGACCCCGGGGTCCGCGCCCCGCACGGCGTCCGGTGTGGTGACCGGGATCTGGAGGGCCGGCGCCAGTTCCGGGGGCGCGATGATCCGGCGGGCTTGCGCGTGCTCCGCGAGCCTGCGCAGGTTCTCGGTGCAGCGCTCGCTGCCGGCGCCCGTCGGTTCCGCGGCGACGACCGGCACGATTCCGGCGTACAGACAGCCGAGGTACACGGCGAGGAAGTCGCGGGAGGTGGGCAGGACGAGGATGACGCGGTCGCCCTCGCCGAGGCCCTGGGCGCTCAGTCCGGCCGCGGTCCCGCGGAGCAGGCGGGCCACGTCCGCGCAACTGAGGGCGAACTCCTCCTCGGTGCGCTCGATCACCCGGAAGGCGAGCCGGTCCGGGGTGCGCCGGGCGCTGTCGAGCAGGGCGTGGACGACGGTGCCGGTCATCGCGCGTATCGCTTCACGAACTCGACGTCGGTGCGCTTGGACGACTGCGCCAGCCAGTCGCGGAGTTCACCGTACCGGGAGTCGAAGTCGGCTTTCAGCCGCTCCTCCTTCAGCGTCCCGGACGAGGTGTAGTACGGCTTCTCCAGGTCCGCCAGGAAGCGGATGTGCTGCTCCATGCCGGCCCGTCCGCGGTCGACACTGCGGGCGTAGGACTTCAGGCGGGCCCGCCGCTGCGGGCGTTGCTCGATCTCGAAGGCCCGCTCGAAGAAGATGTCGTAGCTGTCGAGGATGCCCCGCTGGAGTTCGCTGGGGCGCATCTCGCGGGGGAAGATGCCGACGAACGAGTAGTGCTGGTAGGTCGGCACCTCCATGATGATCCGGTGGTCCTCGACGTCCTGCCGGGCCCCGTACAGCAGGTCCTGGAAGGGGTATTCGGCCAGGCACACGAAGACCGGGTGCATGATGCGGGCCTCCGCGCACCACCGGGCGGTGGCCTCGATCGCCGGCCGGTCCTGGACGTCGAGGCCGAAGATGATGGCCGAGTGGATGGCGATGTCGTTCTCGGCGAAGCGCAGCAGCCGGCGGGTCTGTTCCGAGGGGTCGACGCGCTTGTTGAACGCCTTGAGGACGCTCGGGTCCTCCGACTCCACGCCCAGGCAGTACTCGTCGAACCCGGAGCGCTTCAGGTCGAGGACGAGGTCCATGTCGTCGGCGTGGTTGACCCGGCTCATGGCGATGAACTTGTAGCCCCGGTCCCGGAAGGTCTCGGCGATCTCCCGGCAGTAGTTCTTGCGGGTGGTGAAGTTGAGGTCGGTGACGTAGAAGCGGTTGCAGCCGGTCTGTTCGTAGATGGCGTCCAGTTCGCTGCGGACGTCCTCGGCGGTCTTGGTGCGGAACTTCCGTCCGAGCAGGCGGATCGCGTAGCAGAACGAGCAGTCGAAGGGGCAGCCCCGGGACATGGAGACCGTCGCCCAGTGCAGTTTCGGCGCCCGGGCCAGGAGTTGGGGGTTGATGGCGTTGGCGATGTTGCCGTACCGGGCGACCTGGCTGAGGACCAACCGGCCCTCCGCGCCGATGTAGGCGAGGTTGTCGACCCCGGTGACCGGGTCGCCGGCCTCCAGCGCCCTGATCAGCTGGACGGACGGGATCTCGCCCTCGGCGATCACCGCGTAGTCGGCGTAGCGCAGTGCCTCGTAGGGCGCGAACGCGGCGTGCGGACCGCCCATGATCACCACGCAGTCGGCGCGCTTGTGCCGCTTGATCAGCTCCAGCGCCTCGAGGTTGGACCAGAAGTGGGTGGCCAGCGCCGAGATGAGGATGTAGTCGTACTCGGCGAGCGGGAAGTCGCCGGGCCGCTCGCCCCAGAACATCTGGCACATCTCGACGCGGGCGTCCGGGAACTCCTGCTGGACGAAGGAGGCGACGTAGTAGATGCCGTCGTTGTACGTGGTCGCCAGGGTGGAGGCGTCGGGATAGGCCTCGTGGAAACCGAGCTGGACGCAGAGGATGTTCAGCGTCCTCATGACGGCGATCCGGAGTGGCTGACCTGCCGGTCGGCGTGCCGGCGCGCGAGTTCGGTGCGGAGCTTCGTCTTCATCTCCTGCTTCAGCCGGGCGGCGATGCGGTCCGGGTCGTTGACCCGGCGCTGCGCCCAGGCGAGCAGGTCGCGCGCTTCGGTGCGGTTCATGTGGGGGTGCTTCCACACCAGGTTGTACAGATCGTGCTTGCTGAGGTCCGGCTCGTCGACCAGGTGCTCCATCTGGCGGTAGAGCCGGGTGCCGTGGAAGGGGGTGAGCAGCGTCAACTGGCAGGCGAACAGGCCCTCTTGGCTGAGCTGCTCGATGTCGTACCGCATGTCCTCGATGGTGTCCTCGGCGAATCCCACCATGAACGTGCCGAGGGCCCGGCGGCCGTTGTCGATGAGTTCGCGCACGGTCTGCCGCACGTTGTAGACGTCGTCACGCTTCTTCACGTCGGCGACGTTCTTGTCCCGGTAGGACTCGATGCCGACGATGGCGCCGTCCATGCAGCGGTCGGTGAGTTCGGGTATCCGTCCCCGGATCAGATCGGCGCGGGTGAGGCAGATCCAGGGCAACTCGCGTTCCGCGAGCGCGTCCACGACCTGTTCGGCCAGCTGGTTGGTGAGGAAGAAGCTCTCGTCGTAGATGATGACGTGGGCGACCTTGGCATCCCGGTACGCGTCGAGCGCCGCGTACGTGTCCTCCATGAAGATGGCTTCTTCTTTGGGATTGAAGATCGGGGTCGAGCAGAAGGTGCAGCCGATGTTGCAGCCGCGCTTGGAGTACAGGTAACCGACCGGGGAACTCATGCCGCGAAAGCCGCTCTCCCCCAGCATCGCGGGGTGCCGCACCCGCGGCAGCGGCGTGCCGTAGACGTACTCGTGGATCGGGGCCTCACCGGCGCCCTTCACCAGCCGGGTGAAGTACTGGTCAATGCCGGGTGAGAGCACCCCGTAGTTGCCCGCCCAGATCTCCGGCACCCCGGCTTCCCGGGCGCACTTGGCCATCTCGATCGCGACCGGTGTGGACCAGGTGTAGAAGCTGAGGCCGACCATGTCCCAGTCCTCGGCGTGCAGCGCGTCGAGGTATTCCTGCCAGGTCGGGTACTCCAGGATCTCGACGTCCGGCACATTGTGCTTGATGAAACGCAGGCCGGTCGGCGGACAGGTGACGGATAATCGGTCCTCCAGGTCGACCGCGCAGGTCCAGGCCATATAGGTGTCGGTGCGGTCGTACCAGTTTCCGCCGACGCCATCGGGTTCGACCAGTGCTTCTTTCGGAGCTGTCGCCAGGAGCACTTTCTTCATTGCGTCCCCTTCGCTTCGAATAACTCGCTGCGCGCAATATCATCGTGAAAGGCTTCGATTTCGGGAGTGCTCCGATTTTTTGACCCTAGGTTCGCGTCAACTCGGGAGTCAACCCATTGGCGGCGCTCCGGTCAGGAGGGCCGCCAAATTCACGCCACCCGGTCACCGGCGTCCGTACTCGCGCCACGTGGGATCCCCGGCGCGAATTCCGATCACGGCGACGTGTCGCGAAGGGGCAGGTGGTCCATGCCTTCTGGACCGGGGCGGGCATCGAGGACCGGAGATCACGGGGTGAGTGCGGGGGGCGGTTTCGGCGCCCGGTCCAATGGCCGGATCGGGCCACCTCGATTGCCTTGGTCAACTGGGTCGTGCAGCCGGTTTCCTCGTGCGGGAGGGCGTGGCGGCGATCAGCCGGACCGGCGGCCCGCGGGTCGGCCGCTACCGGCCGGGCGCCGTCGACCGGTCGCCGCCCTGGTCCGAGCTGGCCTCGCGGGACGTGACGCCGTAGGCGCGGGCGAGGACCTCCACGGTGGACGCCATGGCTTGCCGCAGTTCCGCGGGCGCGACCACCTCGACGTCGGCGCCGAGCCGCAGCAGCTCACCGCAGGCATGCGGAATGCTCTCCGTCGGGATGACCGCCTCGCACCAGCCGTCGTCGCCGGCGGCCCTCGCGGTGGCGTCGACCGCCCGCACCACCTCCGGGGGCATGTTGTCGGGCAGGCGTTCACGGCCCCGAGGGGACAGCCGGACGGTGGCGGTACCGGTGTAGCGGCGGGCCTGGAAGTCGTCGAGGTACGCGCTCCAGTAGGCGCCCAGGTCGAAGTCACCGGGCCGGTCGAACAGTTCGTCGCTCAGGGCCGCGTCCAGGATCTGGGCGGCACGGTAGGTCGCGACGCCCTTCGGGGAGGCGGCCACGAGGTACCAGGTGCCCGATTTGAGGACCAGCCCGTAGGGGTGCAGACGGCGGTTCACCTCCTGCGGGGCGCGCCAGCGGTGGTAGCGCACGTCCACCGCGCGCCGGGTGAGCACCGCCTCGACGAGGAGCGGCAGCTGCGGTGCCCCTTCGGGTTCCCGGTACCAGCCGGGGGCGTCGAGGTGGAAGACCGCCGCGGTCCGCGCCGCCTCCTCGCGCAGTCCGGCGGGCAGCGCGGCCAGCAGCTTCAGCCGGGCCGCGGTGACCTCGCCCGCGAGGCCCAAGTCGGCGGCGGGACCGGGCAGTCCGGCGAGGAACAGGGCCCGTGCCTCGCCCTCGCTCAGCCCGGTCAGCCGGGTGCGGTAGCCGTCGAGGAGCTGGTAGCCGCCCCGGCGGCCCGGCTCCGCGTAGACCGGCACCCCGGCGGCCTGCAGACGGGTCAGATCGCGATATGCGGTGCGCACGGACACCCCCAGCTCCTCGGCGATCGCCTGCGCGGACAGGCGGCCCCGGGACTGGAGCATCAGCAGCACCGACAGCAGTCGGCCGGCGGACATGGCGGCATTCTCCCCCGGAAACCCTGACAGGTCCTGTCACAGTGCTGGCCTACCGTCGGTCCGCGGCCCGGCTGAGCGCGCCCGTGGCCGGCATCGCGTATCCCGCAGCGCACCGAACAGGAGCCCCGCCGTGCCCTCGACCGACCTCGTCGGCCTGCCCGCCGTGATCGAACTTCGCCAGTACACGCTGCGTCCCGGGCGGCGCGAGGAGCTCATCGAGCTGTTCGACCGGGAGTTCGTGGAGTCCCAGGAGGAGGTGGGGATGATGGTGCTCGGACAGTTCCGGGACCTCGACGACCCGGACCGCTTCGTCTGGCTGCGCGGCTTCTCCGACATGCCGGCCCGCCACCGAGGGCTCACCGACTTCTACGGCGGCCCCGTCTGGGCCGAGCACGGCCCGCGGGCCAACGACACCATGCTCGACTCCGACGACGTCCTGCTGCTGCGCCCCGGGAAGGCCGGGTTCTCCTACGACCCTTCCGGGCGGCCGCCGGTGGGAGCGCCCGCGCCGGACCGGTTCGTGTCCGCCACCGTGTGGTCCTTCCCGCCCGGCCGGCAGGACGGCGTGGCGCTGGTCCGGGACGGCATGCTGCCCGCGCTCGCGGAAACGGGTCCCGCGCCCTTCGCCTTCCTGACCAGCGAGGACGCGCCGAACACGTTCCCCCGGCTGCCGGTCCGCACCGGCGAGAACATCGCCGCGCTCTTCACCTCGTACCCGGACGAGGGCGCGCACCACAAGCACCGGGCCGAGGTGCGGGCGCACGCCCGGGTACGGGACGAGATCCTCCCCGCGATCGAGCGGGAACAGTCCGCGGCCCCCCAGGAACTGAGGCTGGCGCCCACGGGCCGCTCGCTCCTCGCGTGACTCCCCGGCAGCCCGTTATTCAGGACGTGGGCCCCGGAATTCGGCTTTCACCGCCGGTTCGGAATTTCCCCGAACCCCGCTCGCATTGTGGGGATTGCAAATCGAATGAGGCCGGGCAGGCTCCGCAGTTGCCCGCCCGGTCTCATGCGGCGCAGCCGGGGGTCAGGCCGCCGCGCGCCCCGCCTTCAGTGCCGCGGCGATCTCCACGGTACGGCGGGCCTGGTGCCGGGCCGCCTGCAACTGGACGTCGCCCGGCGCGCCCGCCCCGGCCACGTGGGAGGTGCCGTAGGGGTTGCCGGACTGGAACTGGATCGGGTCGGTGTAGCCGGGGGGCACGATGATGCCGCCCCAGTGGTAGAAGGTGTTGCCCAGGGCGAGGAGGGTGGACTCCTGGCCGCCGTGGGCGGTGTTGGAGGCGGTGAAGGCCGAGTACACCTTGCCCGCGAGCTTGCCCTGGAACCACAGGGGCCCGGTCGTCTCCATGAACGCCCGGAGCTGGCTGGCCGGGTTGCCGAAGCGGGTGGGTGTGCCGAAGAGCACCGCGTCGGCCCACTCCAGGTCGTCGTGACCGGCCTGGGGGACGTCGGCGGTGTCCTGGAGGTGCTGGACCCACTCCTGCCTGAGGTTGATCACCTCCTGCGGAGTCGTCTCCGCGACCTTGCGCAGGCGCACCTGTGCGCCGGCCTTCTCCGCACCCTCGACCGCCGCCTGAGCCAGCGCGTGTACGTTGCCCGTGGCGCTGTAGTAGATGATCGAGACATTCACGGATTCCGACATCGGTTGCCTTCCTTGGTCACCTGGCTAGTGTTTCCGTTCATCAGGTACGACGACACAGCCCCGCGAAATGTGAGGCGGGCGCCCGCCTCACATTCCGGGGCCCTGTGTCGTCGGACCGTAGGGGGCGGAGCGACCGAGGGAGTCGGCGACACCATGACAGACGCATCCGGGTCCGAGGACGTCCGGCCCGACGATCCGGGCCTGAGCGCGATCATGAGCGAGCGGCGGCAGCTGCTCAATCTCACCTACCGGCTGCTCGGCTCGCTCACCGAGGCCGAGGACGTCGTCCAGGAGACGTACACCCGCTGGTACGCCATGTCCGCGCCGGAGCGGGAGGCCGTCGAGTCGCCCGGTGCCTGGCTGACGACCGTCGCCAGCCGTATCTGCCTGGACCTGCTCGGCTCGGCACGGGCCAGGCGGGAGCGTTACGTCGGTGAGTGGGTGCCGGAGCCGCTGCCCGCGGACACGCAGTGGATCAGCGGGCGGTGGGGCGGCGGTACGGCGGTCGACCCGGCCGACCGGGTCACCCTCGACGAGTCGATCAACATGGCCTTCCTCGTCGTCCTGGAGTTGATGACCCCGGCCGAGCGCGTGGCGTTCATCCTGCACGACGTCTTCCGGTACTCCTTCGCCGAGGTGGCCGCGATCGTCGGCCGCAGTGAGCCGGCGTGCCGGCAGCTGGCCTCGTCGGCGCGCCGCCGGATCCGCGCCTCGCAGACCTCCGCGGCCCCGGCGGCCCGGAGCGCCGACATGGTGCGGGCCTTCAAGGCGGCCTGGGAGGCGAAGGACATCGACGCGCTGATCGGGCTGCTGGCCCCCGACGCCACCGCGACCGGTGACGGCGGCGGCCTCGTCCAGGCGGTGCTGCGCCCCATCGAGGGCGCCGAGCAGATCGCGCGGTTCTTCGCCGGGCGGATGGACGTGGTGCCGGATCTGCGGCTGGCGGAGAGCACGGTCAACGGCCAGCCCGGTCTGGTCGCCGAGGTGGACGGCGTGCCGGTGTCGGTGCTGGCGTTCGATGTCGCGAATGACCGGATCAGGCAGATCTGGTCGGTGCTCAACCCCGACAAGCTCCGCTTGTGGCGGGAGAGTTGACGTCTATGGCGTCGGGTCGCCGCACTTCTGGGCCATCAGCAGGTACTCGTGCGAGCGGTTGGTGCGCATCGGGTCGTCGTCGTCCTTGACGGGCCAGTCGTAGAGATGGACGCGCTCGTCCCCGAGGGTGAGATGGCGGCCGAGCACGCGTGCGGCGTCCCAGGCCAGCGGGACGAACCGGTCACCGATCCGCCGGTTCTGGACGGCGATGACGGCGTAGGCGCCCGGCCGCATCACCCCCGCGACGGCCGCGAAGGCCTCGTCGAGTGCCGTCAGATAGGTGTCGTAGTCGCGCAGCGCGTACATCTGGCCCGGGTCGGGGTCGTCGAGGTCCAGGGCGGTGCCGAAGTACGGCAGGTCGCACAGGACGAGGGCCACGCTGCCGGGGTCGAGCGGCGGCTTGCGGGCGTCGCCGCAGAGCATGCGCTGGTCCGGGTAGCGGGCGACGCGTCGCCGTGCCTCCTCGGCGCGGGCCGGGTTGATCTCCAGGCCGACCCCGAGCCGCCCCTCCGCGGCGCAGGCCACGAGGGTGGTGCCCCATCCGGCGAAGGGGTCGAGGACCAGATCGCCGGGTGCGGTCAACTCGGTGATCAGCGGGCGCAGTTGGCTGACCAGCCCGCTCTGTCCGGCGACCTCCTCCCGGGCGAACTCCGGGTCCTCCTCGCCGAGCAGGCGCCAACTGGACATCCCCATGGGGTCACGCAACCTTTCCGGTGGATCGGGTTTCGGACACGACCGGTTCGGGCTCGGGCGGCAGCGGGTGCACCGCGGCCTGTGGCAGCCGGCGTTCGAGGCGCAGTACACCGAGCGCGGAGCCCGCCACGCCCGCCGTGAGCAGGAGCCACATGCCGGTGGCCGACAGGGAGAGCAGGGCGGTGAGCACGGTGGGCGCCAGCGCGATGGGCACCGCCCAGGACAGCTGGTAGACGGCGAGATGACGGCCCCGGGTCTCCTCCGGCGCGGCCTGCGCGACCAGCGCGGAGGCCGTGGCGCCGTGCAGCAGCTCGCCCGCGGTGAACAGGGCGGTCGCGGCGAACACTCCGGCGATCAGGGCCGCCCCGGTCGACAGCCCGCCGAGCACGGCGAAGGTGACGAAGGACAGCCCGAAGATGCCCGCGCCGAGCGCCACCGCGCGGGTTCTGCGGTACCTGAGCAGGAGCCGGGTGACCGGGATCTGGAGCACGGCGATGCCGACCGTGTTGACGGCGTACACGATGCCCACCAGCGAGACGGGCGCGTCGAGTTCACTGGTGAGGTACACCGGCAGCGCCACGGCCAGCACCATGTAGGCGAAGGCCGTCGGGATGTTCAGCAGGGTCAGGCTCAGGAAGGGCCGGTTGCGGGCCACCATCCGGTAGCCGCCCTTGCGGGAGATACGGCCGCCCGCCGGCCGGGCCGGCGCCTGGGGCCGGATCGTGCTCATCAGCCCGGCCGCGAGGAGATAGCCGGCGGCGGCGCCGAGGACGACGACGTAGAACCCGGAGTCGTCGAGGGCGAGGGCCGCGCCCGCGAGGAGGCCGCCCAGGCCCATCCCGGCGTTGCGCAGGCTGCGTTGCAGGGCGAGCAGCTTGTCCCGCTCGGCGCCCCGCACGATCTCCGCCACGAAGGACTGGATGGCCGGCGGGTAGGAGGTGTCGCCGAGGGCGACCGGCAGCACGACCGCGAACATGGCCAGGCCGTTGTCGACGAAGGGATAGGCGCAGAACGCCGAGGCGCGCAGCACGTATCCGCCGACCAGGACGGTCCGGGCGCTGAAGCGGTCGATGAGCACACCGGCGACCGGATTGCTGATCAGGCCGATCACCGAGGCGGCCGTGACGATGGCGCCGACCTCGGTGAGCGGCAGGCCGGTGACATGGTGGAAGTACAGCAGCGACAGCGGCAGGTACATGCCGCTGCCGGTCGCGTCGACGACCATGCCCGCCATGTACTTGAAGCGGACGGACGACAGGTACCGCCGCATCACTCCTCCTCCCCGGCCGCCGGCACGATCTTCGTCTCCGCGACGATCCGGGCGCCCAGGGCCCGCAGTCTGCGCTCGCACTCGGCGCGGGTCGGCGCCGAACCCACGGCCGCCGTGAGGAAGTCCGCGGAACCGGCGGCCGGGGGGATCACCTGCCCTTCCTCGGCGAAGAGCCAGAAGCCGCGCACCCACTCCTCGTCCGGCACGGAGGGCAGCGAGCGCACCAGCCCGGGCCGCTTCATCGTGAGCACCTGCCCCGACATGCACCGCGGCCGCAGCAGACCGCGCCCGTCCACGGCGCCCTCGGCCGCGGGCAGCGAGAGCCCCGCCTCGGCACGGGTCACCTGTACGGCGAGCTGGATCCCGAAGAGGATCTCGAAGACCTCCCGGATCTTGGCGCCGCCGGACCGGCCCGCGATCTCGCACAGCACCAGCCGGTCGTCGGGCGTGTGGAAGACCTCGGCGTGGAAGGCGTGGGTGCGCAGCCGGGAGCCTGCGGGCTTCAGCGCCGCCAGGGTCCGCTCGACCAGCGTAAGGAGCCGGGGGGTGAGCGGGTCGGCCACGTCCAGGGTCAGGTCGACGCGGGGGCCGGGGTCGACGCCGAAGGAGGCCAGGTCGTACTGGTACTGCGAGGGCCAGGCGGCCACCGTGCGGCCGTCCACCACCAGTCCGTCGACATGGCACATCCGCCCGGGGACGTACGCCTCGATCAGCAGGTCGTCCCGCGGCCCGCCCCGGTAGGCCCGCGCGAGCCGCGCTTCCAGCTCGTCCCGGTCGGCGACGATGCTGAGACCGATGGAGTTGTAGCCCTCGCGGTGCTTGAGGACGACCGGGAAGCCGTGCAGGGCGGCGAAGTCGCGGGCCTCCTGGGCGCTGCCCGGCACGGTGTGCGGGGCGACCTCGATGCCGGCCTGCCGGGCCAGCCTCTTCATCAGGGCCTTGTCGCGGAACGGCCGGATGTCCGCGCTGTGGGCCCCGTCGAGCCCGAGGCGCTCGCGCAGCCGGGCGGCCAGGGCGATGTCCGCCTCGTGGTGGGCGATGACGTGCGTGATCCGGTGCCGCTCGGCGAGGGCGAGCGCGCGGGCGGGCACGGCTTCGTCGTCGAGGGTGTCGAAGAGTTCGAGGTGGGTGAAGTCGTGGTCGAGGTCGCCGGGGAGCTGCTCCCCGGCCGACTCGATCTTGTCGCGGGCGGCGAGGACGACGAGGTCGCCGGGGTAGGGCGTGCGGTCGTCGAGGCCGGGGGCGTCGCCGCTCAGCCAGCGGCGGTAGGGGAAGGCGGCGAGGGGATTGCGGTGCAGGACGAGCACGCTCATGCCGTCGTCACCGTCCCGTCGTTCACCGGGGCAGCCTGGGCCAGGCCGGGCCGCCCGTCGGGGTCCTTCAGCCGTACCTTCAGCACGGTCCCGATGAGTTCGGCGCCGCGCCGGATCGCGGCGGTGGTGTCCTCGCCGGTGACGGCGACCAGGCCGAGGCGGTCCCAGTTGTCCCGCAGGGGCCGTACCGTCTGCCCCGGCCGGGCGCTGATTCGCACCGCGAGCACATCGGCGAGGGCCCGCGTCTCGGCCACGCCGTCGACGGACTCCACGAGGTCGCCGGGCCGTCCGACCACCGACCGTACGGCGGCTCCGCCGTGTGCCTCGGGCCGGTCGGGAAGCGCGTCGGCGAGGCCGAAGGGGGCCCCGAGGGCGAGCTTGACGGTGTCGATGCCGTAGACGCTGTGCACCAGGTCGGTGATGGCGTCGCCGGCGATCCGGTTGTGGCTCTCGACGACCCGGGGGCCGTGGGCGCCGATCCGCAGCTCGGTGTGGCAGACGCCGTCCTCGATGCCGAGCCGGTCCAGGAAGGCGACGACGGCTGCCCGTACCCGCTCCTCGGCCGCCGCGCCGAGCCGGGCGGGGACCGCGTGCCCCAGTTCGGCGAAGTGCGCGGGGTCGGTGAACTTCTCGGTGACGGCGACGACCACATGGCGGCCCGCGGAACTGAAGGACTCCACGCTGTACTCGGGGCCGTCGAGGTACTCCTCCATCAGGAAGTCCTGCAGCAGCATCAGCGTGGAGACCCGGTCCGTCCTGGTGCCCGCCAGCCGGCGCACCCCGGCCCAGACGCGGTCGGCGTCGGCGGGGCCGTCGAGGCGGTGGACGCCGATGCTCGCGGTGGCGTCGGTCGGCTTGACGATGAAGGGCCAGCCGTGGCGCTCCCCGAAGGCGTCCAAGTCGGCGCGTTCGCGCAGGGGTTGGGCGTGCACGGCGTCCGGGGTGCCGGCCAGGTGGGCGCGCATGGCGGCCTTGTCACGGAAGCGCCGGGTGACCTCGTAGCCGGTGCCGCCCAGGGCGAACAGGTCGTTGACGCGGGCCGCGTTCTCCAGGCCCGGCTCGGTGATCGAGACGGCGGCGGTGAAGCCGGGGGCGTCCCACAGCCGCTTGGCGACCGGCTCCACCAGGTCCCAGCGGGTGTAGTCGAGGACCTCCACGTGGTCGGCGAGGCGCCGCTGCTCGGCGGTGACCTTGGTGGGGTGCTGCAGCAGCAGGACGTGCAGGCCCAACTCCTTGGCCTTGGCGACGGTTTCGTCCGTGGCGCCGACGAGGAGCAGGCAACGCTCGGGAGTCATGGGTCGGTGGGGCTCCGTTCCGGTGGGCGGGGCTGGGCGTCCGTGCGCCTGTCAGTCCGACGAGACAGCGCGGCGAACTGTGAGGTGCGGGCTCGCCGCGCACCGCTCAGGACGTCGGGGCGTCCGGCGTGCCGGGCACCTCCCGCGCCTCGGGCCACCAGCTGAGGTAGCGCTCTCCGCTGTCGGGGAAGACGGTGACGACGGTGGCGCCCGAGAGGTCGTACCGGCGCGCGAGTTCCAGGCAGCCGTACGCGGCGGCGCCGGAGGAGGCGCCGACCAGCACTCCGGTGGCGGCCGCGAGGGCGCGGGTGGTGGCCGCGGCGTCCTCGTCCTCGACGGCGATCACCTCGTCGATCAGCGTGACGTCGGTGACCGGGCTGGTGAATCCGCCGTTCAGGCCGGGGATGCGGTGGGGTCCCGGCGCTCCGCCGGACAGCAGGGGCGAGCCCGCGGGTTCGACGGCCACGACGTTCAGCCGCGGGTTGTGCTCGCGCAGCCGGCGGGCGACTCCGGTCAGGGTGCCGCCGGTCCCGACGGCGCACACCAGGTGGTCGACGCGGCCGCCGCTGTCCCGCCAGATCTCCGGGCCCGTCGTCTCGTAGTGGGCCCGGACGTTGTCGGCGTTCACGTGCTGCGCCGCGTACCAGGAGCCGGGGGTCCCGGCGTGCAGTTCCTCGGCGCGCTCCACGCAGCCGGCGAAGCCGAGGGTGTGGTCGGTGAGTTCGATGCCGGCGCCCAGGATGCGCAGGGTCAGCAGGCGCTCCCGGGAGGCGTTGTCGGGGAGCACGATGCGGCAGCCGTAGCCGCGGGCCGCGGCCAGGGCGGCCAGGGCGATGCCGGTGTTGCCGGAGGTGGACTCGATGACGGTCCCGCCGGGGCGCAGGGTGCCCGCCCGTTCGGCGGCGCGCAGCATGAACAGGGCGGCCCGGTCCTTGATGCTGGACAGCGGATTCGCCGCCTCCAGCTTGGCCAGCACATGGGCGTCGTCGGGCAGCCCGGCGAGTTGCAGCCGCAGCATCGGGGTGTTGCCCACGAGTTCGTCGAGTGAGCTGACGACACTGCCGGTCGACAAGTCGGTCACGGGCCCCTCCGGATCGGCTCTGCTCGATACACCTGCCGGGGGCTGCGTACGGCCCCCTCCGTGAGCACATGCTCGCCCAGAATCCGGCGCTCCGGGTCCGCGCGGCCACGCGGCCCATGGTTCGGGTTGCCGCACTGCATCGACTGCGGGGGTCGCTCGCGCCGTCGCTCCTGGCGTGGATACGTACGTTCGTGCCGGAGGTCGAAGAGCCGTCCGAGCACGGGGGTACGTAGATGAAGAGCCAGGAAGACGTCGGCGCATGCCTGCCTGACCTGCTGACCGCTCAGGCCCGGGCCCGTCCGGGCGATATCGCCGTGGTGCACGAGGGCGAGTCGCTCACCTTCCGCGAACTGGCCGACCAGGCCGATGACGTGGCGCGATATCTGCACCATCTCGGCGTCGGCGCGGACGACTGCGTGGGGCTCTTCGTCGACCCCTCCCTGGACCTGCTGATCGGCGCCTGGGGAGTGCTGCGGTCCGGCGGGGCCTACCTCCCGCTCTCGCCCGGCTATCCCGAGGAGCGCCTCCGCCATGTCACGCGGGACGCCCGGATGAGCGTCGTGCTCACCCAGGACGACCTGCGCGGCCGGCTGGCGGACGTGCTCGCCTCCGACGCCGTCGTCATCTGCCTGGACGACGTCCTGGAGTTCAGGAAGCGCCGCTCCGGCACGGACCCGGCCGGGTTGCCGGAGGGCCCGCGGCCCGGGGACCTGGCGTACGTCATCTACACCTCGGGCAGCACCGGCAAGCCCAAGGGGGTGGCGATCGAGCACCGCGCACTGGCGCATCAGATGCGCTGGCTCGCCGACACGTTCTCGCTCGGCGCCGACACCACCGTGCTGCACAAGACGCCGATCGGTTTCGACGCCGCGCAGTGGGAGCTGCTGGCCGCCGCCTGCGGCAGCCGGGTCGTGGTCGGGTCCGGCGGTATCCACCGGGATCCGCAGCGCATCATCGAGGCCGTCACCCGGCACGAGGTGACGGCCCTCCAGTGCGTGCCCACCCTCCTGCGGGCCCTCGTCGACACCGACGAACTCGACCGCTGTACGTCGCTCACCCACCTCTTCAGCGGCGGCGAGGCACTGTCCCGGGCACTCGCGAGGCGGCTGACGCGGGCCCTGCCGGACACCGCACTGGTCAACCTGTACGGCCCGACCGAGTGCACCATCAACACCTCGGCCCACCTCGTCGACCCCGCCGCCCTCGACGAGGGCCCCGAGACCCTGCCGATCGGCCGGCCCGTGACCGGCCTGCGCTATCACATCCTGGACGCCGACGGCTGTCCCGTGGCGCCGGGTGAGACGGGTGAACTGCACATCAGCGGAGTGCAGTTGGCGCGCGGCTATCTGCACCGGCCGGAGCTCACCGCCGAGCGCTTCACGACGCCCGGCGGCCGGGAACGGCTGTACCGCACCGGCGATCTGGCGCGCTGGAACCCGGACGGCACCGCCCAGTTCGCGGGCCGCGTCGACAACCAGGTCAAACTGCGCGGCTTCCGCATCGAGCTGGACGAGATACGGCTGGCCGTCGAGGCCCACGACTGGGTGCGCAACGCCGCCGTCCTGCTGCGCACCGACCCGCGCACCCGGGCCCAGCACCTGGTCGCGTGCGTCGAACTCAGCCCCCGCGAGGCGGCGTTGATGGACCAGGGCGAGTTCGGCGAACACCATGTGTCGAAGGCGTCCAGGCTCCAGGTCCGGACCCAGCTGTCCGACCCGGGCGTCCGGGACGAAGCCGATCTGCGCGGCCGCCCCTCCTTACCCCTGCCCGGCGCCACCGCCGACCCCGAGGCACGGCGCCGGGCCTTCGCCCGCAAGACCTACCGCTTCTACGAGGGCGGCCCGCTGAAGGTCACGGACGTCCTGTCGGCGCTCGGCCGGCGCCCCCGGGGAACCGGGTCGCGCCGCCCGGAGGAGCTGGCGCTGCCCGAACTCGGCGCGGTCCTGCGCAACTTCGGGCAGCACCTCAGCGCGGAGCGGCTGCTGCCGAAGTACGCGTACGCCTCCCCCGGATCCCTCTACGCGGTACAGCTCCACCTGGAGCTCAGCGGCATCGAGGGTGTGGCGCCGGGCCACTACTACTACCACCCGGTCCGGCACGAGCTGGTGCTGATCCGCCCTGCCGCGGCGGACCGGGCCCGGCACCGGGTGCACTTCGTCGGTCGCAGAGCGGCGATCGAGCCGGTGTACAAGAAGAACATCCAGGAGGTCCTGGAGATGGAGGCCGGGCACATGGCCGGCCTGTTCGACGAGGTGCTGCCCGCCCATGGCCTGGCCCTGGCCGAGGCCCCGCACGACACCGGCCTGCCCCGCCTGCTGGGCTGCGCCGAGGACGACTTCGGCCTGGGCTCGTTCGACCTGGTGCCCTGGACGCCGGAACCCGAGCACCGCGCCCTCGACATCTACGTGCAGTTCCCTCCGGGCAGCGAGGCGGGGCCGGCGAGCGGGCAGTACCTGTACCGGGACGGCGAACTGCACCGGGTCAGCGACGCGCTGGTGCTCAAGCGGCATGTGATCGCCATCAACCAGGCCGCCTACGACCGTTCCGGCTTCGGCATCACCCTGGTCAGCCGGGCCGCCGAGCAGGGCCGGGAGCGGCTGGGTTATCTGGACCTCGGCCGGGAACTGCAGCGCCTGATGTCGAACACCGTCCAGCTGGGCTTCATGCCCGCCGGGTACAGCTCGCGCACCGGCGACGACCTGCCCGCCGCCCGCCGCATGACGGCGATCCTGCGGACGGCCCGACGGCCCACCGGGCCCTCGTACTTCTGCGTCGGCGGCACCATCAGCGAGGAACAGCTCCGCCACGAGGGCATGCACGAGGACCAGGTGCACATGAAGGGGCCGGAGGAGCTGATCCGGGACGATCTGGTCGCCTCCCTGCCCGAGTACATGCTCCCCAGCCGGATCCTGGTGCTGCCGGCCCTGCCGCACACCCCGAACGGCAAGCTCGACACCAAGGCCCTCGAAGGGGTGGTCGACCGGACGGCGGCCCGGGCCCGGCCCGTGGTGGAGCCGCGCAACGGGGTCGAGGCACGGCTCGGCGCGCTGTGGCGGACGGCCCTGCGGCGGGACTTCGTCTCCGTGCACGACGACTTCTTCGCGCTCGGCGGGAACTCGCTGATCGCGGTGGGCCTGGTCAAGCGGATCAATGAGACCTTCGGCTGCGCCCTGCCGCTCCAGGTGCTGTTCGAGGCACCCACGGTGGCGAAGCTGGCCGAGGCGGTGAGCGTGCGCGCCGCGGCGCCCGCCTCGCGGATCACACCGCTGCGGTCCGAGGGCAGCGGGCCGCCGGTGTTCTGCTGGCCGGGCCTCGGCGGGGTGACGATGAACCTGCGGCTGCTCGCGGCCCGCGCGCCCGGCGGGCGGCCGGTCCACGGGATCCAGGCGCACGGCGTCAACGAGGGCGAGTCGCCGCTGGGGTCCGTCGAGGAGATGGCCGCCGCCGACGTGGCGGCCCTGCGGCGCGTCCAGCCGCGGGGCCCTTACACGCTGTGGGGCTACTCCTTCGGCGCGCGGGTTGCGTTCGAGGCGGCGGGGCAGCTGGAGCAGGCCGGGCACCGGGTGGAGCAGGTACTGCTGCTCGCCCCGGGATCGCCGCGGCCGGCCGTCGCCCCACCGCCCTCGCCGGTGGCCGACTTCGCCGATCCCGTCTTCACCACCCTCCTCTTCTCCGTCTTCGCCGGCACGGCCCGCGGCCCGGCCGTCGAGGAGTGCCTGCGCGAGTGCGCGGACGAGGAGAGCTTCGCGCGGTTCGTCGAGCGACGGTTCCCGCAGCTGGACAGCGGATTGATCCGCCGTGTGATCGCCGTGGTACGGCGTACGTACGGCTTCACCCGTGACCCGGCCGCACGCCACGTGGCGGCGCCCGTCACGGTGTTCCGGGCGGCCGGCGACGAACCCTCGTTCCTGGAACGCTCACCGGGGCGTACGGCGGCCCCGCCCACGATCGTGCAACTGGAGACCGACCACTACGGGGCGCTGCGCGAGCCGGGCGTCGACGAACTGGTCAAGGCGCTCCGGCGCGCCACCCCTCGACCCGCGACCCCCTGGACAAGGACGGCCTGATGCCTCACGTGACCATTCAGCACTTCCCGGCGACCCTCACCGCCGAGCAGCGGCTCCAGCTCGTGGAGCAGGTGACGGCCGCCGTGCAGGAGGCGTTCGGGGTGGAGGAGCGGGTGGTCTCCATCGCCCTGGTCCCGGTCCCGCCGCAGGACTGGGACGCCCGGGTCCACCAGCCCGAAATCGCGGGCCGCCGGGAGGAGTTGGCGAAGGAGCCGGGCTACTGAGCCACGGCGACGGTTCTAGAGTTTCGAGCCAGGATCACTGGGGTGAGCGCCTTCTCGGTTGCGTCTGCCGGGGGCGTTCACCAAGGATCTGAGGGGACGGCAACGGCCGGGTTGCGGGGAAACGGGGGAAAGGATGATGACGTCATGAACGCGGGCAGCGGACAGACCCGGGACACCCTGTCCCCCGCCGACACACCGCTGGAATCCCTGCTGCGGATCGCCGACACGCTCGGCAGCCTCGAACGGTACGCCACCGAGACCGCGGGCCACCTGCTGCTGGTGGAGGGCGCCGACACCGGGGCCCCAGGCCGGATCCGGTACATCGACGGCCCGGAGACCGTGCAGGACACGATCGGTGACGCCCTGTGGCGGGCGAAGCGGGAGATCCTCACGGCCCAGCCGGACGAGCCCGGCCCCGGAGCCGCACTGGACCTGCTGCACGCGGCCGTCCGCGACCCGCTGGCGCGCGGCGTCGCCCTGCGGACGCTCTTCCAGCACAGCGCCCGCTTCTCCGAGCCCACGAAGAAATACGTGCAGCAGGTCATGGCCCAGGGCGACGTGGCGGTGCGCACGCTCCCGGAGTTCTTCGACCGGCTGATCCTGATCGACGGCGAGATCGCCTTCATCCCCGGCGGTGAACACCCGCACAGCGCGGCACTGATCCGGGACGCCGCCGTCGTCGCGTTCCTGCGGGGGGTGTTCGAGAAGGCCTGGGTACGGGCCGAGCGGTTCCCGTTCCGCCCGGTGCGGGCGGCGGACGCGGCCCGCGAGGTCGTACCCGACGTCCGCCAGGCCATCAAGGCGCTGCTGGTGGAGGGCCGTTCCGACAAGGCCATCGCGCGCCGCCTCGGCATGAGCCTGCGGTCCGTGCAAGGACACATCGCGTCCCTGCGCGAGCAGTACGGCGCCCAGCACCGCTTTCAACTCGGGTACCGGATGGCGCACGGCGAGATTATCGGCTCCGGAAATGGGTGTACGCCCGGCACCACTTCGTAACCCGACCTTGACATGGGTCTATTCGATAAACATACTCAAACTTGACATGGCCGACGTGGAATTATTCGCGACATCATTCGACGCCCCGTCGGAATTCATCCGATGGACCGAAGCGCAACCAACCAAAATGCATGGCATTGAACCCCCTTTGGCGGAATTCCGAGCGCTGGGCCCATTGGAAGCGACGGTCGCCGGCCGGCCGGTGGATCTCGGGGCGCCGAAACAGCGCAAGTTGGTCGCGTTACTCGTCAGCCGCCTCGGCCAGCCGGTACCGGTGGACGTGATGCTGGAGGCCCTGTGGGCCGACAGCCCGCCGCCGTCCGCGATGACGTCCCTGCAGTCCTACGTCGCCAATCTGCGCAGGGCGCTGGAACCGGGCCGGGCGCCGCGCACCCCGACGCGGGTCCTGCACACCAACGACCGCGGCTATCTGCTGGACGGCCACGTCGTCGAGGTGGACGTCCACCTCTTCGAACGGCGCGCCAAGGCGGGCTGGCAGGCCTGGAACCGGGGTGACCCGCAGGAGGCGTTGAGCGAGTTCGAGGCCGCGCTGGCGTTGTGGCGGGGCGAGGCCTACACGGAGGTGTCGCACTCCGTCCATGTGGCGGCGGAGGTGGCGCGGCTCGGGGAGTTGCGGCTGTCGGCCGTGGAGGGCCGCTGTGCCGCGCTGCTGGCCGTCGGGGCCCACGAGGTCGCGGTCGCCGAGCTGGAGGCCTTCATGCAGGCCCACCCGCTGCGCGAGTACGGCTGCGAGCTGCTGAGCCTGGCCCTGTACCGAGCCGGACGGCAGGCGGACGCCCTCGCGGTGCTGCGGACCAACCAGCGCCGGCTGGGCGACGAGTTGGGCATCGATCCGCGGCCGGCGCTGCAGCATCTCGAACGCGAGATCCTCAGCCACGCCCCGGCGCTGGACTGGCGTCCGCCACCCGCCCCGGCCCCGACGGCCCCGCGCAGGCCCCCGGCCGCCCCCAGGCTCCCCGCGCCCGCGCCGCCGCCGCGGCCCGTGCCGGAGACGGACGAGGAGATCTTCGTCGGCCGTGAGGAGGCGCTGCGGCACCTGACCGCGGTGTGCGCCGAGGCGGCACGCGGGCGGGGCCAGGTGGTGACGGTCTCCGGTGAACCGGGCGTCGGCAAGACCGCCCTGCTGCGGCGCTTCGCCCAACTCATCACTACCGCACCGGTGTTGTGGGGTGCCTGTCCCGGGCATGTGCCCACGCCGCCGCTGTGGCCCTGGCAGCAGGTGCTGGGGACGGCGGGCACGCACCTTCCGCGCCGCCCGGTCCCGGGCCCCGTGGCAGAGGTGCTCGACGGACAGACGCGGCAGCCCCTGGACGGCGCCGACGAGGACGCGGTCACCTTGCGGCGGTTCGAGGCGATCGTGCAGTACCTGACCGGGGCGTCGCACGCCCGGCCCCTGGTGATCGTGCTCGATCACCTCCACCGGGCCGACCCCGGCTCACTGCGGCTGCTGGCCCACCTCGCCGAGTCGGTGCGGACGAGCCGTCTGCTGGTGGCGGTGGCCTACCGTTCCGACGAGGCGGCGGCCCTGGCCGGGACCTCGGCCGCGCTGGCCCGCACGGAGATGACGCAGGTGGAGCTGGACGGCCTGACCGCCGCGGAGACCCGGACCCTGACGCACGCGATGCTCCGGCGGGAGGTGAGCGGGGCCGCCGCCGAGGAGCTGCGGTACCGCAGCGGCGGCAACCCGTTCTACCTGCGCGAGCTGCTCAAGGCCAGCGACGGCGAGGAAGGCCGGGGCCGGGCACCGGCGGTGCCGGGGCCGGTCCGCGAGGTGGTGCTGGGACGGGTCGCGCACCTGGGCCCGATCGCCGCGGAGTTGCTGTCGGTCGCCTCCGTCGCCGGCCGCGCCTTCGCCGTCGACGTCGTCGCGGAAGCCGCCTCGCTGGAGATCGAGGCGGCGCTGAAGGCCGTCGACGCGCTCGTGGCGGCCGGACTGATCGGCGAGGACCCGCAACGGCTGGGCTGGTACTCCTTCACCCACGCGCTGACCGCCGAGGTGCTGTACCAGAGCATCGGGCGGCTGCGCCGGGCCCATCTCCTGCGCCGGATCCGCGCCGCGGCCGTACCGCCGCACACGTCGACATGATTCGGCCTGCCCGCACCCCTCGCACCCGGTCCGGGGAAGTCGAGCGGGAGTCCAGCGCGCCTTGAGGCCGGCTTGGCGGATGCGCGGGCTCCGCTCGGGACCGGCATATGCCCGCTCGCACCCCTGATCGCCGGAACGCCGGGAAAGTGCCTAGTCGGCCGCTCGTCCCCGCCGCCCGAGCGGTCCCGGGCCGGTGCCGCGCGCCGGTCCGCGCCCAGTCCACGCCAAGTCAGCGCCAAGCCGGTCGACAGTCCGGCCCAAGTCGCATGGACAACACTGGTCGGCGTACGCACCGGAATGATCCGGCCAAGCCAGACACCGTGTGGGCACTGCCCCGTCGACCGCTGCCGAGCGACCACTCCCCTGCCCGGGGTTGCCCTCCCCCTCGACGCACCTCACCTCGCGTCGGCATTCCACCGGGCCGGGGTCGAAGGAGCCTCGCGTTCCGGTCACGGGACGACCCACTGGAGAAGGACTCGACGACGTACGGGGGAGAACATGAAGTTTCAGGTCCTGGGCACGTTGTGCGCCGAGATCAACGGGACGTCGATCGTCCCGACGGCCGGCAAGCCCCGGCAGATGCTGTCCCTGCTCGCCCTGTATCCGGGACGCGTGGTGCCCGTCTCCACGCTCATGGAGGAACTGTGGGGGAGCAAACCACCCCAGAGCGCGCTGGCGACCTTACAGACGTACATCCTTCAGCTGCGCCGGCGCCTGGGCAGCGCCATGGGGCCCGACACGCCCGCCAAGGAGGTCCTCGCCACCCGGCACGGCGGCTATGTGCTGGCGATTCCCCCCGACTGCGTCGACGTGCACGCCTACGAGCGCCGGGCCGCGGAGGGCCGCTCGGCGTTCGAGGCGGGCGACGACACCGTCGCGGCCGACCGCTTCCGGCAGGCGCTCACGCTGTGGCGGGGACCGGCGCTGGTCGACGTACGGGTGGGGCCGGTGCTGCGGATCGAGGTCATGCGGCTGGAGGAGAGCCGTCTCGGGACCGTCGAGCGGCGGATCGACGCCGATCTGCGGCTCGGCCGGCACACCGAACTCATCCCTGAACTCACCGAGTTGACGGCACGCTACCCGCAGCACGAGGGCCTGCACTCGCAGGCCATGGTGGCGCTGTACCGCTCGGGCCGGCAGGCGTCGGCCCTGGAGGTCTACCGGACGTTGCGCATCCGGCTGATCGAGGGCCTGGGCGTGGAGCCGTCCCCGCGGGTGCAGCGGCTGCACCAGGCGATGCTGGTGGTCGACCCCCAGCTGGACGTCGTCGCCGGACCGCGCCGCAGCTCCACGTTCGACCTCTACACCGCCTGAGACCTCGGGCCGCGCCACCGCGGCCGGTGCCCGGGGCACCGGCCGCGGTACGCGTCCGGCCCGCTCAGTCCCGCTTCACGGCGCAGATGACCACACGGTTGATGATGGCGTCCGCCGGGATGTCGGCGGGATCCTTGGCGGTCACCTTCGTGACCTCGAACCCGCACTCCTCCAGCCAGCTCCGGTACGTCGACAGCTTCTGCAGACCGCCGCGCCCCACCACACAGCCGAGGATGTAGGCCGGGAAGAAGTCCGCCTGGAGGTCGTCGGGGTCCGTGATGTCCTCGGGGTACACGGGCGCGAGGACCACGACCTGCCCGCCCGGCTCCAGGGCCCGGTGGGCGTTCCTGAGGATGGTGAGGACCTCGTCCTTGTCGTACATGTCCACGAAGTGCTTGAGCAGCACCACGTCATAGCCGCCCGGGAGGGACTCAAGGACGTCACCGGCCACGAACGAGCACTGCTCCGTCACCCCGTGCTCCTCGAAGGTCCGCAGGCACGCGGCCTCCAGGGCGGGCTGGTCGAAGGTGGTCACCCGCAGGCCGGGCGAGCCCTTCAGCTGGCAGGTCATCACGGCCCCGAGGCCGTTGCCGCCGCGCGCGTCGAGCACCCGCGCCCCGGCCGGGACGTCGAAGCTGCGGAAGAACCAGGGATAGACACTGGCCGTCTCGTTCTGCGCCAGCGGCCCCCACGCGGAGCGCACCTCCGGGACCACGGCCGCCGCCTCGAACATCGTGCCCTCGAAGCCGTAGAGCTCCTTGAGCCCGACCGCGCTGCCGGTCGAGATGGACTCGGGCAGGTAGTACAGCTGCCGCATCATGCCCGTCTTGATCATGCCCATGAAGGTCAGGACGCGCTGGAGGTCGGCCTCCGGGACGTCCGCGAGCGCGGCGAGGGTGTAGCCGCCGGTGGTCTCGTCCAGGGCGACGAAGCCCTCCTTCAGCGGCAGTTGCAGCACCTGCTCCACGGCGTCGGGCTTCGCGCCCACGGCCGCGCCGAGCTCGGCCGCGGTCAGGGCGCCCTCCTTGCGCAGGGCGTCGACGATGCCGAGCTCGAAGCAGGCGTACAGGGTCATGAACCGGGTCGGTCCCACCATGTACTCGCGCATCCGGGCCAGTACCGCTTCAGGGTTGGACACAGCGTTCCCCTCGGATCGACCTGTGGGGCCAGGCCCCGCTCCAGTGCTGCTACCGAGTATCGGGAGCGGATCTGGAGCGCCGGTAGAGCGGTGCTGTGGTGCGGCCCGGGTCCGGGTCACCTGCCGTAGCGGCGGTCCCGGACGGCGTACGAACGCAGCGCGCGCAGCAGGTCTATCTCGCGGAAGGCCGGCCACAGGACCTCGACGAAGTGCACCTCGGCGTAGGCGGACTGCCACAGCAGGAAGCCGGACAGCCGCTGTTCGCCCGAGGTGCGGATGATGAAGTCCGTGTCGGGGCCCGCCGGGGAGTAGAGGTTGTCGGAGATGTGCTGGAGGTCGAAGTTCTCGGCCAGTTCGCGCGGGTCGCCGCCGGCGGAGATGTGCTTGTCGAAGGCGGAGCGCACCGCGTCGATGATCTCGCGGCGCCCGCCGTAGCCGACCGCCACGTCAACCTTGAGGCCGCCGCGGCCGGTGGTGCCCGCGACGGCGTCCTTCAGGGACCGGGCGGTCTCCCCCGGCAGCAGGTCCAGCGCGCCGATGACGTCGATCCGCCAGTCCTCGTCGGCCGCGCAGATGCTCGCCACGGTCTCCTCGATGATCTCGAGCAGGGGCCCGAGTTCGGCCGGCGGCCGGTGGAGGTTGTCGTCGGACAGCATCCACAGCGTGACGTGCTCGATGTCGGCGGCGTCGCACCAGCGCAGGAAGTCGCCGACCTTCGCGCCGCCCACGCGGTAGCCCTCACGGACGTCGTCGTGCCCGGCGCCGCGGGCCCAACGGCGGTTGCCGTCCAGCATGATGGCGACATGCCGTGGTCGTGGCTTGCCCTCCAGCTTGCGCGCCAGCCGCCTGACGTACAGGGCTTCCAATGCCGACCGAAGCGCCCTCAAGGCCACGTGCCATGTCCCTTCGTCCCCACCAACCGCCAATGGGGGCCACCGTATCCCCCGTCGGGGAGCTTCAGCCATCGACGCTGTTCAGGCGGCGGTGGGCGGGGCGGAAGGGGGCGGGCTCAGGAGGTGCGGTAGGCGACGCGGCGGGCCATGTCCGCCAGTTCCGTTCGCCACACCTCGTCCAGGGGGGCGTCGGCGATGGCCTTGCGGCCCCGTTCGACGAGGCCGTCGATGTGCCGCTCGACGTCGCGCGGGACACCCGTGTCCACCAGACGGCGGCGCACTTCGTCGGGGGTGTGGCCCGGCTCGGTGATCAGGGTGTGGATGTGCTCGTCGCGCTGCATCGCCCAGCCGAGCAGCAGGGTCATCTTGTGCTGGGTGAAGTCCAGGCCGGTGGGCTTGCCGGTGTCCGCGGAGTCACCGAAGGCGTCGAGCAGATCGTCCCGCAGCTGGAACGCCTCGCCCACGGCCTCGCCGTACTCCTCGAAGGCCGCGGCGAGATCGCCGCGGCCCGCCGCGCCCGCGCCCACCACGAGGGGCCGGTGGATGGTGTACCGGCCGGACTTGATGCGGGCGATCAGGCGGGAGGTACGGGGGTCCGCGCAGAACTCGGCCGCCGCGTGGACGTCCATGTACTGGCCGATCATCACCTCGGAGCGCAGCCGGTGCCACTCCGGGAGCGCCGGGCCCGGTGCCCGCGCCATCAGCTCATCGCTGTAGACGAGCGCCAGGTCGCCCACGAGCAGGGCCACCCCCTCGCCGTACCGGCGTGACTCCCCCTGCCAGCCGCGGCTGCCGTGCAGGCGCGTGTACGTGGTGTGGACGGTGGGCACGCCGCGCCGGGTGCCGGAGTCGTCCAGGACGTCGTCGTGGACGAGGGCGGACAGGTGCAGCATCTCCAGGGCGGCGCCGGCCGCCACGATCCCGGGGTCGTCGGGGTCGCCGCCGGCGGCGAGATAGCCGGTGACGCAGAAGGCGGGCCGGATGCGCTTGCCGCCCGAGGCGATCAGCGCGGACAGCGCGTCGATGGGGACGACCGTCCCCTCGTGCACCCCGGCCCACAGATCGCGCTCGGCGGCGAGGAGGGACCGCAGCCTGTCCTCGACACGGCGGAGCAGGTCCGCGCGGAGAGCCACCGCCTCCTGGGCGGTGCCGGTGCTGATGTCCGAAGTCACGGATATCTCCTGGGGGTTCGGATGAAGGGCATGGGAGCGGGCCGCGCAGGGTGAATCTGGAGTTCCCCTTTAGCGCCGATCGACCGCGGATACAGAACGTTGACACCCCGAACCGCCCCGTGGAAATCTCCCAGTGCGCCCGGGGCCGAATTCGAGATCTTCAGCCGCGACTTTCCGCTCTTCCCACGAGCCTTCGCCTCGCCCACGGCTGTGCAAATCCACTGGGACGGTTCACGTCATTCAAGACGGCCGACGGACAACCCGCCTCCGAAAGGAATCGCATGGATTCTCACGCCTGCCCGAAGAATTCTCTCCAGGAACCAGGCGGGGCGATCGAATCCGGCCTCTGCGCCTCGCGTGTCCGGCAGTTGGAAGGCGACCTGCGCGCGCTGCCCGGTCTCTACCAGGAGAGTCTGCACCACGTCTTACCGACGTCCCGCCGACCGCACCACACCCGGGTCTCGGGGAGCCGGAGCCGGGACCGCCTGAACATGTCCGCGCTCGACGCCCGGCACAACATCCTCGCCGTCCTGGAGTCGTGGGCCCGGTACGTCACCGACGAACTCGGCGGTGCCGCCCCCGCCCGCTCGGTGCCGGACCTGGCACGTTTCCTGCTGCGCCACCTCACGTGGCTGACCGGGCAGCCGCCCGCGGCCGATTTCGCGGACGAGATCGACGCGCTGCGGCGGGAGTTGCTGTGCACGATCGACCCGGAGCCCGGCGAACCCCAGGTGGCCACCCGGGAGTGCGTGGTGGCCGACTGCGCCGGAAGGATCACGACGTCACCGCGGCCGGCCGGGGACCGGACGAGCATCCGGTGCTCAGCGGGGCACACCTGGGAGATGCACGAGTGGATCACCCTGCGCCCGCTCATGGAGCGGCGGCGGAAGGCTGTCGGCGCATGACGAAACCACCACGCCACCGGCTGGTGCCCACCAAGGTGGCCGCGCTCGCCGCGGGGGTGTCCGAAGCGACGATCCGCAAGTGGGTGAGCCGCGGCAAGATCACCCGCTACGGCTCCCCCGGCCGCTCCGAGTTCGACATCGACGAGCTCACGGAGATCGCCCTGCGCCGCCGGAGCTAGGTGCCGTCGTGGCGGCCGGGCCTTGGTCTAGTCCTCCGTCCAGTCCTTCGCCGGCCGGCCCGGCGTGGGCAGGGGGCGGGACAGGGCGCGGTCGACGAGCGGGCCCGCGGCGCCGGTGTAGGCCGCCGGTTCGAACAGGTCGGACAGTCGGGCGTCGGCGAGGGCGGCCGACGCCCCGCCGTCCTGCCGCAGCAGCTCCGCCAGCGGCTCGCCGGTGCTCGCCGAACGGGCGGACGCCTCGTTCAGCAGATCGCGGGCCCGGGCCTTGCCGAGGACGGGGGCCAGTACGGCGGCGATCCGCTCGGAGATGATCGCTCCCCCCGTCATACGGGTGTTGGCGCGCATCCGCTCCGGATCGACGGACAGGTGGGAGACGAGTTCCACCGTCTGGTGCGCGGCGCCCCCGGCCAGCCGCAACAGGGCCCGCAGGGGCTCCCATTCGGCGTGCCAGGCACCGGCGGACCGTTCGTCCTCGCTCGGCAGACAGCTCAGTACGGTCGCGGCGAGCTGGGGCGCCTGCAGTGCGGCGGACCTGACGGCCGTGGCGAGCACGGGGTTGCGTTTGTGCGGCATCGCCGAGGACGCGCCCCGGCCGCTGGGCGCCGGCTCGTGCACCTCGCCCACCTCGGTCCGGGTCAGCGACAGTACATCGACGGCGATCTTGCCGAGGGCTCCGCACAGGAAGGCGGCGGCCGTGGCCGTGTCCACCACGGGCGTGCGCAGCACATGCCAGGGCAACAGGGGTGCGGACAGGCCCAGTTCGGCCGCGAAGAAGTCCGTCAGATCCCGGACGTAGGTGGCGGGGTCGGCTCCGGGCGCGTGGGCGAGGTAGCCGGCCAGGGTTCCGGCGGCGCCCCCGAGCTGGACGTCGGCGCTGAGCGCGTCGAGCTTGTGGACCGCGTCCAGGACGAGATGGCGCCAGCCCGCCGCCTTGAGCCCGAAGGTCGTGGGCACCGCGTGCAGGGCCAGGGTGCGGCCCGCGATCAGGGTGTCCCGGTGCTCCCTGGCGAGCACGGCCAGCGCCTGCTCGACGCGTTCGAGGTCGGCGCGGATCAGCCGCACGGCCCGGCTCACCACCAGGACGGTCGCGGTGTCGAGGATGTCCTGGCTGGTGGAGCCCCGGTGCACGTAGCGGGCCGCCTCCGGGTCCCGGTCCGCGACCAGCGCGGTGAACTCCCGGACCAGCGCCACCACGGGGTTGGCGGACTCGCGTGCCTGCCGGGCCAGGGCGGCCAGGTCGAGCCGGTCGGCCCGGGCGGCCTGAGTGATGACCTGTGCGGCGGCCACGGGCACGGTGCCCAGGCGGGCCTGCGCCCGGCTGAGTGCCGCCTCGGCGTCCAGCATGGCCTGGAGCCACGCCCCGTCGTGCACCGCCTCCACGACGGGGGTGGCCGCCCAGACCGGGGACAGCAGACCGGCGTCGCCGGTGGGACCGGTGTCAGTGGGCATGGGTGAGTCCTTGGTCGGTGGGCGCTTCCTGTCCGCCGCCGGATGTGGCTGCTTCCTGTCCGCCGCCGGATGTGGCTGCTTCCTGTCCGCCGCCGGATGCCGTGGTCTTGTGGTCGGCGCAGGCGAGGGCCGCGCGGGCGATGGCGTCGGAGTCGGTGAGGGTCACGGAGTTGACGCCGGGGCGGATGCCCGCGGCCGTCACCCAGTGCACCGACTCGGTGGGCACGCCGAAGGCGAAGCGCCGCGGATGGGCCCGTCCGGCCGCGTCGATCAGGCGGAACGGCCGCCCGGTGACGGCGAGTCCGTCGCTCTCGTACGCGCCGCCGGAGCGGGTGCGGATGCGGTAGGCGGCGCACTGTCCGGTGGCGAGCAGCCGGCGCAGCAGCCGATCGCCGGTGCGGCGCAGGGTGATGTCGGGCAGGCGGGCCTCGATCAGGGCGTCCGCCCGGACCTCGGAGCCGGGCACGAGCGGGGAGGCGGCGGTGTACCCGGTGCCGTCGACGGCGACGCACAGGCCGGGCCCGATCACGTGCAGCACGCCGGCCTCGATCAGGGCGATCATCTCCTCGACGCGCCGGGCGGGCGGTCCGATGGAGAGGAACGCGTTGAGCGGGGTGTACCAGGCGTCCAGGTCGGCGCGGTACGACTCGCCGTGCAGGCCCCCGTGGTCGACGGCGAGCCGGACCTCGTTGCGCAGGTCGCGCAGGACGTCCAGGGCGGCCTTGAGCGGGCCGCTGACATTGCCGCACCTGGCTTCGGCGACGTCCTTGCGCAGGTGGTCGAGGAGCCAGTCGGTGAAGTCGCGGCGGCCGGTGAACTCCCGGTCCCGGTAGGGCCGGGCGAGCAGTTCCCAGTCCCAGCGGTACTTCTCGCTGATGCCGTACGCCGACAGCACGGCGTCCTTCTCCCGCTCCCCCGGTCCGGCCGCCAGGAAGTCGTCCTGGAGCTGCCGTGCCCGGGCGATGTGCCCGCGTGAGGTGAACAGCGTGCGGTAGTAGACGGCCTCGACCTCGCGGGAGATCAGGGGCCACAGATCCTTCCGGAAGTCGAGTCCGGAGCGGGCGTGGGTGCGGCGCAGCTCCGCGACGCGGTCGGCGGTGAGCAGCAGCGGCTCGTGCCGGCCGTGCGGGCCCTTCTCGTTGTCGCCGCGGGCCTGGTACGGGATGCCGCGCCGGGACCCGGCGTACAGGTGCGGCTCCCGGCCGCTGGGGTGGTAGACGAGCCGTCCTCCGGTGCGCGAGAAGGAGCCGCCGCGGCCGGCGGTGAGCTCGGCCATGTGGTCGAAGAAGTTCAGCCCGAGCCCGCGCAGCAGCACCCTGGTGCCGGGGGCCAGCACGTCGAGGTCGACGTCGGCCGGGTTGGCGGGGGCGATGTGGATCAGCCCCGCCCGGCGCGAGCGGGCGCCGAACTCCCGCTCGGCGGTGTCGGCCCGGGCGGGCAGATGGCCTTGGCAGAGGATCACGGCGTGCAGGCCCGCGAGGACGGAGCCGTTGTCGAGGACGAGCCGCTGCAGGGTGGGGTCCTCGGCTTCCGGGTCGTCGTCGAGGGAGACCGCGAGGGCGGTGTGCGAGGTGACGCGCAGCCCCGGGGGCGCGTTGTCGACGACGTGCCGGTACGCCCAGCGCAGGTACCGGCCGTAGAAGGCGCGGGTGGGATAGGTGTCGGGGCCCAACTGCCGTGCCTCGTCGAGGACATGGGGCGGGCAGTCGTGGCGCAGGCGGCCCGCGAGGAGCGCCTCGGCCCACTCGTGGAGGCTGGGGCCCGGTTCCAGCGGGCCGCGCAGGTCGACGGAGGCGTCGGTGAACACCGATATCTGTCCGGCCACGGTGTTCATGAGCAGATGGCGGGACTGGTCGGTGCGCCACACCTTCCCCGCGCCCGGCGGGTAGGGGTCGACGACATGGACGTGGACCGTGCTGCCCTCGGGCATCGCGCGGGCGTTGGCGCACAGCCGTTCGACCACCGAGAGGCCGCGCGGCCCGCTGCCGATCAGGCCCACCGTGCAGTGTCTCGCTGTCATGGTTCCTGCTTCCGCCGGTGTCTTCACCACTCGACCAGCGCGAATCCCGCGGCCATGCCTCCGCCGAAACCGGCGAGGAGGATCAGGTCGCCGGTTCGGAAGGCCTCGGCGCGGGCGGCTTCCGCGAGGGTGATCGGGATGGAGGCGGCTCCGGTGTTGCCGTAGTGCGTCAGGGTGCGGTGCATGGTGGCCCGGGGCAGGGCCAGGGAGGCGAACAGGGTGTCGAGGAGGACGCCGTTGGCCTGGTGCGGGACGAAGTGGGCGATGTCGTCGGGGGCGATGCCGCTCTCGTGGAGGAACTGCTTGGTCAGCAGGGGCAGTCGGTCCTCGACGAAGCCGCGCACCGCGCGGCCGTCCATCCGGAAGTACTGCAGTCCGGCGTCCAGGGCGGCCCGGTCCAGGGGCAGCCGGCTGCCGCCGGCCGGCACCTCGATCAGGTCCGACAGCTCCCCGAAGGTGTGGGTGGCGAGCGCGCGGACACGGCCGCCCCGGCCGGGGCCCAGGACCATCGCGCCGGCGCCGTCGCCGAACAGCACGACCGTCCTGCGGTCGGCCGGGTTCAGGATGCGCGAGTACACGTCGGCGCCGATGACCAGGGCGTGTCCGCCCCGTCGGGCCAGGATCCCCTCGGCCGCGGCGAGCGCGAACACCTCGCCGGAGCAGACGGCGTTGACGTCGAACGCGGCCGCGTCGACGGCGCCGAGCAGATGCTGCACCCGGGCGGCGGTGGGCGGCTGGGGCCGGTCGGGTGTGGAGGTGGCGACGACGATCACCGTCAGCCGGTCGGCGGTGATGCCGGCCGACCGCAGCGCGTCCCGTCCGGCGGCCGCGGCCAGGTCCGAGGTGGCCTGCCCGGGGGCGGCCCAGCGGCGTTCGCGGATGGCGGTCTTGCGGACGACCCACGCGTCGTCGACGCCCGCCGCGGCTCCGGCCTCGTCATTGGAGACGACCCGGTCCGGCACATGAGCACCCGTACCGAGCACCCCGACTTCGGTCATGCGCCCGTCTTCCCCTCGATCGGTCTGGATACGGCACGGCCGGCTAGCGCGTCTCGTAGATCCGCTTGTGGTCGCGCACGGCCGCCAGCCGGAAGGGTCCCGTGGTCTCGGCCGGGGTGCGGTGGTCCCCGCCGTCGGCGGGGAAGGAGTGCTCGTGCAGGGCCCGGTAGCGGGCGTAGTCCACGGCGGTGCGCCGGTCGATCGCCGCGCGGTGCGCCTCGGTGCGCAGGTGGTCCCGGTATCCGGGTACGGCGGTGCCGGCGAAGAACTCGGCGACGCTGCCGGAGCCGTAGCTGAGGAAGCCGACGGCCTGCCCGGTCAGGTCGTCGGCCTGGTCGAGCAGTGCGGCCAGGGCCAGGTAGACCGAGGCGGTGTAGCTGTTGCCGATGACGTTGTTGTAGGCGGTGGTCAGTCCGAGGTCGCGGATGACGCGGTCCTCGTCGACGCCGTGCCCGCAGTAATTGAGGAGCTGGCGGTGGGCCTTGTACGCCATCTTCGTGAACGGCTGGTGGTAGCAGAACGCGGCGAACTCGTCGAGCGCGCGCCCGCCCTGCTCGGTGTAGTCCTTCCAGCTGCCCTGCACCGCCAGGAGGTAGGCGCCGATGGACTCCTGTCCGTCGACCAGGGCGGCCTCGCGGTAGTTCGGCCGCCAGAAGTCCATGACGTCGGCGGTGAACACCCCCGAGGGCTCCTCGATGCGCACCAGCGCGGGGTCGGCGCCGACCAGCATGGCCACGGCGGCGGCGCCCTGGGTGGCCTCGCCGGGGCTGTCCAGCTCGTACTTGGAGACGTCCGCGGCGATCACGAGGACCCGTTGCGCCGGGTCGCGGCGCACCAGGCCGATGGCGAACTGGAGGGCGGCCGTCGCGCCGTAGCAGGCCTGCTTGAGTTCGACGACCCGGGTGGCCGAGGGCAGTCCGAGGAGGGTGTGGACGTAGATCCCGGCGGCCTTCGCCTGGTCGATGGAGGACTCCGTGGCGAGGATGACGGTCCGGATCCCGTCGCTGCCGTGCCGCTGGAGGATCGGCGCGGCGGCGGTCGCGGCCATGGTGACGATGTCCTCGTCGGCGGCGGGCACGCTCATCGACCGCTGGCCGATGCCGTGGTGGTACTTGCCGATGTCGGTGCCGTTGTGCTCGGCGAGGACGGTGTGCGCGAGGACGAACTCGGCGGTCGCGAACGACAGATCGTGGATGCCGGTGGCGCGGTCGTCGGCCATGTGCCTAGACACCTGCCTTCGCTGTCTCGTGGGCCCGTTCCATCTGCACGTGGGCGCGCATGAGTTCGCCCGGGTTCGTCTGCGCGGCGAGCAGGGAGAGCTCACCGCAGAGCACCGTGGCCGCCGCGATCACGGCGAGGCGGCGGGCGTTCTCGCCGGGGGCGCGGTCGGCCAGGCAGCCGAGGCGGGCGAGGTTCGTCTCGACGAAGTCGAGTCCCTTGCCGTTGCCGACCGAGCCGACGATGAGGTTGGGCAGGGTGCAGGCGAAGTAGAGGGCGCCGTCGCGGTCCTCGGCCATGACGACGCCCTGGGAGCCCTCGACGATGTTCGCCGCGTCCTGTCCGGTGGCCAGGTAGAAGCCGAGCAGCATGTTCGCGAAGTGGGCGTTGGCCGAGCGGATGCCGCCGGCGAGCAGGGTGCCGAGCAGGTTCTTGCGGATGTTCAGCTCGACGATCCCGGCGGCCGTGGTGCGCAGGACGCCCTCGACCACGTCGCGCGGGACGAGCAGTTCGGTGACCACGTTCTTGCCGCGGCCCAGGATGCCGTTGACCGCGGTGGCCTTCTTGTCGGTGCAGTAGTTCCCGGAGATCGATCCGTAGGCGATGCCCGGGATCGTCTTCAGCAGGTGTCCGAGCAGCGCGTCGGAGGCGAGGGTGGCCATGTTGTGGCCGGAGGCGTCGCCGGTGCTGAACTCGAACCGGATGAACAGCAGGTTGGCGTTGATCTCGTGGCGGACGCCGATCAGTTCGGCGTAGCGGCTGCCGGTGCGCACCACCTCGCGCAGCTCGTCGATGCGGGCGTCGATGGTCCGCGCGGCCGTGAGCGCCGTCTGCGCGTCCAGCGCCTCCACGAGCACCGAGCGGGTCATGCGCTCGTCGACGAGGGTGGCGACGATGCCCCGCTCGCAGAGCATGGAGACCTTCGCGCCGCGGCCCACGGAGGGCCACAGCGGTGACTCGTAGGTGGCGAGCGGGACCGGGGTCTCGGTGGTGGCCACGTTCCCCGAGATCCGCAGGGGGCCCACCCAGCGCATCGGGACCCCGGCGATCGCGTTGTCGGTCATGGTGTGTTTCCCGTCATCTGGTGGCGGACGTCAGGCTGCCGGAGCGGCGGGCGAGGGGCCGGGTGTCGATGCCCCGGTCGGCGCAGAAGTCGCGCAGTTCGCCGTGGATCAGCAGGTCGCAGTGGGTCAGTGCGGCGGGGGTGGGGGCGCCCAGCACGGTCTGGAGGGCGGCCAGTTGGTCGAGCCAGGTCCGGATCCGTGCGATCAGCGCCGCCACTCCGTCGTCGAGGAGGGTGCGCAGGAAGGTGCCGGAGACGCCGACGCCGGACGCGCCGAGCGCCAGCGCGCGGGCCACGTCGAGGGGGTGGCGCACCCCGCCGGAGGCGAGGACGGGGATCGGGGCGTCCTGCGCGTCCAGCAGACAGGCGGCGGTGGACTGTCCCCAGCCGTTGAGGTAGGCGTAGTCGGCGAGTTCGCGGCGGCCGTTCTCGATGCGGGCGAAGTCGGTGCCGCCCCGGCCGCCGAGGTCGGCGATCCGTACGCCGAGGCTGTCCAGCAGGCGCACGGTCTCGCGGCTCAGCCCGAAGCCGACCTCCTTGACGATCACCGGGACGCCGGCGCCGGCCGCGATCCGCTCGATCTGCGGCACCCAGGACGCGAACGAGCGGTCCCCTTCCGGCATCACGGTTTCCTGCACGGTGTTGACGTGGATCTGCAGGGCGTCGGCGCGCAGCAGGTCGACGGCGCGGCGCGCCCTGTCGACGGAGGCCGTGGCGTTGACGTTGGCGATGACGAACCCGTCCGGGTTCTCCTCGCGCAGCACGCTGAACGTCCCCGCGCAGCCGGGGTCCTTGAAGTAGGCGCTCATGGAGCCGGACGCGATGGGCACGCCGGTCTCGCGGGCGGCGATGCCCAGGTCGCGGTTGATGGCGCCGGTGCGCTCGCTGCCGCCCGTCATGGCGTTGATGTACAGCGGCACCGGCCAGGACAGGCCGGCGAAGGTGGTGGCGAGGGAGACCTCGGGCCGGTCGAGTCCGGCCAGGGCGTGGTGGACGAAGGAGATCTCGTCGAACTGGTTGCGCCCGCTGTGCTGTTGCTGCTGCTCGACAGCGAGGCGGACATGGTCGTCCTTGCGTTGACCGATCATGGCTGGTTTCCTTCCGCGGCGGGACGGATCGGCAGGGGCGTCACCCCGGCCGAGGCCCACCGTTCGCGCAGTAGGGCGATGTCCCGTGGGGCGGCGGCGTCCAGCAGCGCGATGCCGCAGTCGCCGCCGCCCGCGCCGGAGGGCTTGGCCGCGCCTCCGACGGCTTCGGCGGCCTCGCACAGCGCCGTCAGCCGGGGTGTGAAGACACCGAGGGCGGCCTCGTCGTCCAGCAGCGCCAGCTCCCGGCGGGCCTGCCGGACGCGGGCCATGAGCTCCGGTCCGTCGCCGCGCTCCAGAGCCTCGGCCGCCGCCTGCACGCAGTCGGTGGTGGCGCGGACGAACCGCCGGTGGGCGGCGGTGCCGCGCCAGGGGCGCCGGTGCAGCTCGGACACCAGGGACGCCGTCGAGGCCGGGTCTCCGGTCCAGCCGACCTCCAGGGAGAGCTCTTCGGGCGGCGGCAGCGGCCGTACGTCGAAGCCGGGCCAGGGCGCCCGCAGGGCCGCCTCGACGCCGTGGTCGCGGGCGAGGTCCCGTACGACGGCCCGGTCGGGCGCCCGGTAGGCGATCCAGCCGCCCCAGGTGCTGGCGGCGAGGTCGCCGCCGGAGCCCTTGGGGTCGAGCCGGGCGGTGGCGAGCAGGGCGAGCCGGAAGCGTTCCTCGTCGGACAGGGTGAGTCCGCAGTACGCGGCGACGGCGGCCACGGTGGCCACGGTCACCGCGCCGCTGGATCCCAGGCCGTACTTGGTGCCGCGGTCGTGCAGGCCGCTGACGACGGACAGGCCGAACTCCGGTGCCGCACGGCCGCGTTCGGCCAGCAGGTCGGCGACGGTCTCGATGGCGGACAGCACATGGGCGAGCCCGGTGTGCGGGCCGAGCCGGCCCTCCCGCCACCGCAGGCGCGCCCCGGCCGGGCCGAGGTCGGAGGTGATCCCGACGCCCGGCTCGGCCGGATCGGTCACCGTGACGGTGACGTACCGGTCGACCGCGACGAGGATCGCCGGGGTCCCGGGCTCGACGACCGCGTACTCCCCCGCGATGAACAGCTTGCCCGGAGCGCTCCGCCGGATCACCGGCCGTCCTCGCCCGACAGGCGCGCCCCCGGGCCGGGTCCGGCGATGTGCACCGAGCCGTCGGGGGCGGCCGCCCGCACCGCCTCGGCGACGCGGGCGGCGTCCGCGCGGCGGCACAGCACCTTGACGTTGGGTCCGGCGTCCATGGTGGCGTAGGCCGGGACGCCGTCCTGGCGGAGCCTCAGGACGGCGTCGAGGACGGTCAGGCTGGCCGGCGCCAGATAGCGGACCGCCGGACGGGCCGCGAGCATCGTGGCGTGCATGCCGAGGGCGTTGCGTTCCGCGATCTCCCCGACCGCCTCGATGTCACCGGCGAGCAGGGCCGTCCGCATCTCGGCCAGGTCGGCCTTGCTGGACAGCGCCCACGGCTCGTAGAGCGGGGAGGTGTCCACGGTGCGCCGCATGGCCGTCCGGCTGGAGACGGGCTTGGGGCCCGCGTCGACTACGGCGACCACCAGGGCCGGGTCGAGACCTCCCGTGGGCACGGGTTCGGCGTAGGAGCCGAGGTCGGCCTCCTGCCCGGTGCCGGAGCCCGCGTGCCACACCGCGAAGCCCCCGAAGACCGACCGGGACGCCGAACCGGAGCCGCGCCGGGCGAGCCGGGACAGGGCGGTGGCGTCGAGGCCGAGCCCGTACGCGGCCGCCGCGGCGACGGCGAGGGCGGCGAACCCGCTGGCGGACGAGGCGAGGCCGGCGCCGGTGGGAACGGTGTTCTCGCTGTCCACCACGGCCCGCTGCGTGCTCCCGGCCCGGGCCCGCACCAGGTCCAGGAAGCCGACGACGCGGCGCAGCGGCTCGCCCTCGGCGGAGCTGCCGTTGAGGGTCACCACGTCGTGCCCGGCGTCGGGGTCGAGGCGGACGGAGGTGGTGGTGGGAAAGACGTCCAGGGTCATCGACAGGCTGTCGACGCGGGGCAGGACCAGGTGCTCGTCCCGCTTGCCCCAGTACTTGATCAGCGCGATGTTCGGGTGCGCGACGGCGGTGGCCCGTCCCGCGGTGCGCCGCTGCCGCTCGGCGGCGAGGGGCGTGGGGAGGTCAGCGCGCATACTCGCCCGGCCCTCTCAGCGGTACGACCCAGGTCTGCACGGCACCTGCCGCGTACAGCTCCTGGGTGACGTCACCGGCCTGCTCCCCGCGCGTCAGGGCGAGGACGCAGCCGCCCAGGCCACCGCCGGTGATCTTGGCTCCGAGGCTGCCCGCCGTGAGCGCGGCCTCCACCAGGGCGTCGATGCCGTTGGTGCTGAGTCCGGCCGCGCGCAGCAGATCGTGATAGTCCGTCAGCCGTGCGCCGAGCTCCTCCGGTCTGCCGTCCGCGAGGGCGTACCGGGCCTCCTCGGTGAGCCGCGAGGCGCGGTCCACGAACCTCTCCCGCGCTCCGGCGTGCTGCGCGAATCCCTCCCGCAGCAGCTCGACCGCGTCCTTCGTACGGCCGACGACACCGCTGTCGGCGATGACGAGCAGGCCGTAGCAGCCGATGGCCAGTTCCTGCGCCTCGCCCTTGTGGAACAGCAGCGGTCCGGCGGCGCCCACCGTGCGGGCGTCGACGCCGCTGGAGCGGCCGTGCGCCATGTTCTCGGCCGTCTGGACCAGGTCGAACGTCTCGTTCTCCGTGATCTGGCGGTCGTAGAGGTCGGCGAGGGCGTGGACGACGGCGCGGGCGCAGGCCGCGCTGGAGCCGAGTCCGCGGCCGTGCGGGATGGCCCCGTCGACGGTCACCTCCAGGTGCGGGCTGCCGTCCACGCCCGTGGTCGCCATGAACTCGGTGATCAGCCGGCGCAGCCCGTCGGACGCCTGCGTGACCATCGGCCGGGACGGGGAGCCGGTCATCGTGAAGGACACCCCGCCCGGTCCGTCGGTGACCCGGGCGGTCGCGGTGACCGTCAGCTGCGGTACGGGAACGGCGAGCGCCGGAGCCCCGTAGACGACGGCGTGTTCCCCGAGCAGGACGGCCTTGGCGTGGGCGCGGCCGGTGCCGACGGAACCGGCCCGGCGGTCGGTCGGCGCCCCCTCCGCCGACGTGGACACAGTCACAGCACTCAACTCCCTTGTCGTTTCCGCGGTCAGCGGGGCTGGGGGACCATGAGCAGGCGGCGGGGATGGAGCGTGGTCTCCGGCGCGGTGCGGATCTGGTTGCCGGGCTCGGTGGCGAGCTTCCATTCCCGGGTCACGCCGTCGAGGATGACCTGGAGTTCCTGCCAGGCGAACATCTCCCCGACGCAGCCCTTGGAGCCGATGCCGAAGGGGATGTAGGAGGCGTCGACCTTGCCGGGGTTGAGGGAGATCCAGCGGTCGGGGTCGAACCGGTGCGGATCGGCGTAGCACTCCGGGTCGCGGTGCAGCAGGTACGAGCTGAACACCACGTTCGTGCCCGCGGGCAGCGCGTGGTCGCCGAGGGTGACGTCCGCGAGGGTCTTGCGGCAGGAGATCCACACCGGCGGATAGAGCCGCAGGACCTCCATCAGGAACCGCAGGGTGTAGCCGGGCGCGTCGTGCGCCTGGGCGGTACTGCCGCTGTGCGTCAGGTCCTTGAGGAGCCGCTCCTCGGCCAGGGGGTTCCCGGACAGCACGTACAGCGCCCAGGACATGACGGAGGCGGTGGTGACCGTGGCCGCGGTCATCATCATGACCACCTCCTCGCACACCTGCTCCGGCGTGAGGAGAGGCTTGCCCGTCTCGTCTCGGTCCGCGAGGAGTGCGGCGAGGTAACCGCCCGTGCCCTCGGGCCGGTTCGGCAGGTCGTCGATGCAGGAGGCGAGCAGGTCCCGGAACTCCTGGCGCGCCTGGGACAGGCGCTGGGACGCCCCCGGCCGCGCCGCCCGGGCCGCCGAACTCCCGTACAGCGGCTTCCTGATCATTTCCCAGGCCAGGGCGGACAGCCGCTCGCCGAGTGCGGCCGTCGTCCCCGGAGCGAGTCCGGGGATGAGCGTGCTCACCGAGATCGTGCAGGTGATCCGGCACATCTCGGCCTGCACGTCCACCACTTCGCCCGAGCGCCAGGCGCAGACGACGTCACGGACGATCTCGCGCATCGTGGGGACGTACTCGTCGACCTTCGTCGACCGCAGGAAGGGGTGGGCCAGCCGCCGGTAGTGCCGGTGCATGGCCTCGTCCTCGGAGAGCATGCCGACCCGGCTGAGGTTCCTGGCCTTGCGGAAGAGTTCGCCCTTGCCGTAGTTCTTGCTGTCGCTCACCAGGATCCTGCGGACCAGCACCGGGTCCCGGACGAATACGGCGTCGACACCGTCGACGGTCAGGCGGCGCAGCCGGCGGCCTCTCAAGAGGCTCTCCATCCGGCTGAACCGGAATTCCGGGCCGCTCTGCTCACTCATCGCCGTCATTCCTCCTACACCTTGTCGCGCGCGGCGATGTAGGCGGCGTTGAGACGGCTGACGGGGCGCCAGCGGTAGTAGGACTGGAGCTTGTAGTACTCCTCGCCGGAGGACGTCACGGCGGCGTAGACCATCTTGGGGTCGTCGACGCCGTACGGAACGCTCTTCACGAAATGCTCGATCTTGGTGCCGAGCCGCGCGAAATACGCCATCGGGTCGTCGGTCTTCACCCCGTAGGAAATCCGCTCGATGTCCGGGGAGTCCCAGTTGTGGGTGGTGTAGATGCCGAACGACTTCTCGCAGAAGGCGAACATCTGCTCACTCGGGCTCGGCAGGCCGAGGTCCCGGTGCATCGCGAGGACGGTCTCCTTTTCGTAGCATTCCGCGGGCGCCCTCAGGTAGGCGTTCATCGTGCGGCTGCGGTAGTCGATGCCGATGACGTCCACCTTGTCGGCCAGGCCGTACCGGGTGAAGAAGTCGAGGCTCCCGGCCAGGCTCGGGGGCATCGACGGCAGACCGGTGAGCCGGTCCAGGGTCTCGTGCTCACCCGCCGGGAAGTACACCCAGATCTTCTTGAACCCGGTCGTGACGCCGAAGTCGATGCCGTAACTGTCGATGGGGCACAGCTGCTGGAGGTCCGGGAGCAGGCCCGCGATGGGGTGCTCCGGCTTTTCCATCAGGCCCTTGGCCAGGGCGACTTCGTAGGGGTCGGTCTCCTTGGGCAGCGTGAAACGCGCGTCGAGATCTCCTTCGTGCCGTGCGTTGGTGGCCACCCTGAACGCGATCACCGCCTCGGCGAGCTGTTCTTCGAACGCGGCCAGAATGGGCCGGACGACCTCGCGCGAAGCGGTCACGTCCAGCAGGCCGGCTGACTTCTCGATGGCGGAGAGGAAACCCTCCACCGAGACATCGACTGCACCCGACATCATTGCTCCCAAGAGTTCCGTCTCGGATCCTGTGGTCCTTGCTCACTTGCGCCTGTTCTTGAGCCGGTCCGCCAGCGCGAGGCGCTGCACCTTCAAGGTCCCGGTGCGCGGGAGTTCGGCCTCGGGGATCTGGACCGGGTCGGCCAGCTGCGGGAAGTCGGCGACGGCCGCACGCCACCGGTCCAGGTCGAGCGGCCGGTCGCCGTGGGTGCACAGCACCGGGACGGCCTCGGCGTCGGGGCCGTGGACCACCACCAGCTCGCTCAGTTCGGGCATCTTGTCGAGGACCAGGTCCTCGACCTCCAGGGAGCTGCGCACCCCGGGGATCATGTCGACCTCGCGGTCGAGCATGTGCAGACAGCCGAACCTGGTGAAGTAGCCGACGTCTCCGGTCGGCCACCAGTCGCCCTCGCGGTTGCTGTCGTAGCGGTCCTGCTCTCCGAAGTACGTCTTGGCGAGGCCGGGCCAGGAGACCTGGATGCGGCCGGGGTTGAGTTCGGTGGGCCGGGTGCCGTCGCGGCTGACGACGCGGACCTTCGCCGAGCCGAGCGGCATTTGCCAGCCCACGCAGCGGCCGTTGGCCTTGTGGGCGGAGTGCCGGAAGTAGGCGCGGCCGACGGCGGGGCCGACCTCGCTCTGCCCGTAGATCTGGAAGAACAGGGCGCCCGGCCGGTCGGACGACTTGAGCAGCCGGCTCATCGTCCGCGGGTGGATGGCGTCGAAGGTGCTGCTGAAGTACTTCACCGAGGCGAACGGCCTGCGGGGGTCCTCGGCCAGACCTTCCCACGCCATCAGCGAGTTGGGCAGCGCCTCGATGAGTCCGGGCCGGTTCTCCAGGAGCAGTTCGGCGACCGTGTCCGGGTCCGACTCGTTCATCAGCAGCACCGGCATCTCCTTCAGGAGGGCCAGGGCCATCGCGGCGACGTTCCGGGAGTGCACGAAGGGGATGGCGATGGCCACGTTCTCCCGCTGCCGCATGAGGGAGAGCAGCCGCCACTGCGGCTTGAGCCGGATGCCCTGGGTGCGGGGCGTGTGCACGACCAGCTTGGGCACTCCGGTGGTGCCGGAGGTGTGGGTGATCACGGCGGCCTCGTCGATGGGCCGCACGACAGGCTTGACCCGGGGTGCCTTGGCGAGCCGGGACAGCGAGACGGTCCCTTCCCGCTCGCCGTTGACGACGATCACTTCCCGGGTGAGGTCGGCCAGGGGCAGCTCGGCCAGCGCGTCGAGCTTGTGCTCGTCGGTGAGCAGGTTCGGCCGGTGGACCCGCTGCAGCAGGGCGCCGACCGTCACCGCGTCCAGGCTGGGCGAGAGCAGCACGGGCACCGCGCCGATGCGGGACGTGGCACAGGCCAGCACCCACACATCGGCGTTCGCCTTCTTGTGGATCACCACGTGTTCGTCGGGCCGCACCCCGGCGGCCCACAGCCGCGCGGCCAGGTCGTCGACGATGTCGGCGAGCTGAGCCGTCGTCAGATGGCGGCCGGTCTCGGGCAGTACGTCCAGATCGTGGTCGAGCGTGAGCGGCGTCGAGTCGTTGACGGCCGCGGCCATGGCCGGCAGCAGGCCGATGTGCAGACCGCGCTTCTGGATCGATCGATAGGCCACGGAGCCCTGCATCGGGGCTGCCTCCTTCGGGGGGAGTGGGTGGATGGCGTCGCTCAGCGGGCGAGGACCAAGGTGGCGGGCGGCGCCGAGTGGAAGGAGACGCTCGTGAATCCGGCCTTGGTCAGCCACTCCTGGTAGTCGCAGCGGCGCCAGGTGCTGCCCTGCTTGCTCTTGAGGAGCATCTCGGCGGCGAAGATCAGCGGGAAGGCCGGGCCGCCGCGGTCGTCGTCGACGACGTAGTCGTTGACGACGAGGGTGCCGCCGGGCTTGAGCGCCTGCCGGAGCCGGGTGAAGACCTCGACGTTGCTCTCCGGCCCCTCCTGGTGGGCGATGTGGGAGTACACGGCGATGTCGAACTCGGCGGTGCCGAAGTCGGTGCTGTGGAAGTCGCCGTCGACGGTGGTGAACCGGTCGGCCACGCCGCGCTCGGTCAGCAGCCGGCGGGCGATGGCGTTGATCGGCTCCCAGTCGAGCTGGGTGGCGCGGGCCTCGGGGTTGGTCTCCAGCCAGATGCCCGAGTAGACGCCCGAGCCGCCGCCGACGTCGAGGACGGAGATCGCACCGGCGTCGGCCAGCCCGAGCAGTTCGGCCGCGAGCGTCGCGGCGGGCATCGACTGGGCGGCGATGGCCGTGACGATCCCTTCCCAGTGCGGGTTGTTGGCCACCTCCACGACCGACTTGGCCACCGGTCCCCCGATGCGGACCACCTCGGCGAGGTCGGCCAGGCTGCCCATGTGGGTCAGCTTCAGCTTGGCGAAGCTGCTCAGCGAGGCGGGCTTGCCGTCGACGAGGTAGGCGGACGCCTCGGCGCTGTTGCGGTACCGGCCGCCGGACAGCTCGACCAGGCCCACGCTGACCAGCCCGTCGAGCAGGGTCTGTGCGCCCCGCTCGGAGATCCGGGCCCGGTCGGCGAGTTCGGCGGCCGTGTCCGCGCCGTTGTCCAGGTGGGTGAAGAGCGAGTGGGTCGCCGAGGCGGCGAGGATGCCGGTGGCCCAGTAGCCGTTGATCAGCCGCATGACGGTGTCGGGCGACGGCTGCGGGTTCGTCATGCTGCCCCTCCCAGGGTCCGGCCGGACGCCGGTCGCAGCGCGCCGCGCAGCGCGCCGGCGACCCGTTCGACCTGGTCCGGGGTGAGTTCCGCGTGCATGGGGATGGCGAGGTTGCGGGCGAACAGGTCCGCCGAGACCGGGCACTTCTGGTCCGACCGGAACACCGGCTGCACATGGGTCGCCCACGCGCCCTGTCCGCAGCCGATGCCCTGCCCGCGCAGTTCGGCGGCGACCGCCGAGCGGTCCACGCCGGCGTCCAGCGTCACGATGTACGACTGCCAGGCATGGGTACGGTCGCCGGGCACGTGCGGCAGCGTCAGGAGCTCCTCGTCGGCGAGGAGTTCGCCGTACTGGGCGGCGACGGCGTTGCGACGGTCCAGCAGCTCCTCCACCCGGCTCAGCTGCACCTGGAGGATCGCCGCGGCGATGTCGGAGAGCTTGTAGTTGTAGCCGATCTCGGTGAACTCCGGGATGGGCAGGCCGACGACCTTCCCCAGGTCGAAGATGCTGCCGATGCCGAAGGAGGACCGCAGCCGCGCGTCCGCCCCGATCCGCGGGTCCCGGGCCAGCAGCGCGCCGCCCTCACCGCTGGTGGCTCCCTTGCGCCCGTGGAAGGACAGACAGGCCACCTCGGCGAGCGCGCCCGCCGGGCGGCCCTGGTAGGTGGCGCCGACCGCGCAGGCGGCGTCCTCGACGACGAACAGGCCGTGCCGGTCGGCGATCGCCTGGAGTTCCGTGTAGTCGGCGGGGATGCCGAGCGTGTCGACCGCGATCACCCCGACCGTGCGGGGCGTGATCAGGTCGGCGACCGCCTGCGGGTCGACGGTGCCGGTGTCGGCGCGTACGTCGGCGAAGACCGGTACGGCGTCGACGTAGCGCACGGCCTGCGCGGGCGCCGGGAAGGTGTAGTCGGCGACGATGACCTCGTCGCCCGGCTCGATGCCGAGCGCGAGGAGGGCCAGGTGGAGCGCGGCGCCGCAGTTGCTCGCCGTGACGGCGTCCCCGACGCCGTACTTCTCGGCCAGCTGGGCCTCCAGCGCCTTGCCGCGCGGGCCCTGTCCGGCCGGCCAGCCGGAGGCGAACACCTCGGCGACGGCGTCGAGTTCACGCTCGCCGAGGCTGGCGTGGACGAGGGGGATGGGGTGCATCGCGGTCACCTCTCGCTCTGGCCGGGCATGCCGGCGGCCGTCGGGGGCTGGAAGCGCAGCGGGGTGATCTGGCCGACGTCGTAGCGCCGGCGCATCGCCTCCACGGCCGCGGGGTCCACGGCGGTGCCGCGCGACCAGATCTCGGCGATCTCCTCGAAGTACGCCTCGTGTTCGGGCGAGGGGTAGCTCTGGAAGAGCATCTTCACCGGCTTGTCCGTGGCGTTGCGGAACGCGTGCGGGGTGCCGGGCGGGACGAACATGCAGCTGCCCTCGGCGGCGCGGACGACCCGGTCTCCCTTGGGGGACTCCCAGTGGTGCCAGGTGTCGTCGGTGCGCTCGACCGGCTCGAAGCACAGCAGGTCGAGCGTGCCCTCCAGGACGTAGAAGAACTCCTGGGAGCGCTGGTGGACATGGGCCCCGACGTCGAATCCGGGCGGCACGACCACCTCGAAGATCGATACCGAGGAGCCCATCTCCTGGGTGGCCTTGAAGGTCACCGACTGCGCCGGGGTGACGAGTTGTCGCCCGGCGCCGGCCGGGAGGATGAGGTCGGTCATGTACTCCGCTTCCTGTGTGCGCTGCGTTTTGCTGTGTGCGCTGCGTTCAGGCGAAGGTCTGCGGGACGCCGTCGGCCGCCCAGGTGCCGAGCGCCATCTCGGCGGTGATGCCGGGGCCGAACCCCGCGATCAGACCGGTGGCACCGGGCGCGGGGGGCTCCTCCTCGAACAGCCTTCGAGCGGCTTCGAGTACGACGGCGCTGGCGATGTTGCCGTACTCGTTGAGGGTCGACCAGCTGTGCCGGAACACCTCGCGGTCCACGTCGAGGAACTTCGCGAGGTCGTCGAGGATGCGCGGACCGCCGGCGTGGATGATGTAGAAGTCGAGCTTTCCGGCGTCCCAGCTGTGGTCCTTGGCCAGCTCGCGCAGGACCGGGGCGAGCGGCTCCATGGTGCCGGGCACCCGGCGGTCGAGCTGGAAGTGGAATCCGGTGTCCTTGACCGCGTAACTGATCCAGTCCTCGGTGTGCGGGATGAGGTAGGAGGCGTTGCGCTCCAGGTCGATGCCGACCCCGCCCTCGCCCCGTACGACGGCGGCGGCGACCGCGTCGCCGAACAGGCCGTCGGAGAGCAGCGAGCCGATGTCGTCCGCGTCGGGCTGGTAGCACAGCGAGCACAGTTCGCAGGAGACGATCAGGACGTTGCTGCCCGGGTGGGCGGCGCAGAAGTCGTGGGCGCGGTTGATGGCCGCTCCGCCCGCCGCGCAGCCGAGCTGGGCGATGGGTATCTGCCGGGTGTCGGAGCGGAAGCCGAGGTTGTTGATCAGCCAGGCGGTCAGGGACGGCATGAGGAACCCGGTGCACGACACGTAGATGATTGCGTCGATGTCACGGGTCCTCAGGTCGGCGTTGGCGAGGGCCTGTTCGATGACCTGGGGGGTGCGCTTCTTGGACTCGGCCTCGTAGATGCGGTTGCGTGCCTCGAAGCCCGGGTGGTGGAGCGTCTGCTCGATGGGCTGGACGAGGTGCCGCTTCTTGACCCCGGTGTTCCGGATCAGCCTGAGGGCCAGGGGGAGTTGGGGCTTGCCGGCGTGCGCTCGCTCCGCGAACTCCAGGGTCTCTTCCAGGGTGATGACGTGTTCGGGCGCGTTCATCGCCGGCTTGCATAGCCTCGGCATATCGGGGATCCACTTCCTCAGAGTCTCGACAGCAAGGGCAGTGGAGCGGTGCGCTGATGGCGGATCAGCGGACTGAAGGAGGCCCGCCGAAGCGTCAGGCGGGCAGGAGCAACTCCCGGTCGCTGCCGGACAGCACCGGTCGCGGCCACGATCGGCCGGGCTACGGGAGGAAGTGTGCGTGGGAAGTGCCGGTCAACTGACCGAAGGAGACAGCCGACTTGGGCTGTTTTCGGGCAGGGAAGGCGTGCGGAAATAGTGACACGGGAGGGGCGCCGACGCCAAGGAGAGCCTGGGGTGACTCAGGTCACACCCCGAGGGCGCACCGTGGCATGGTGGCTCCACGCATAACCGCACCCAAAACTATGTAGTCCCACCACATGTGCGCTCCACCTGCGGGTTTCTACGGTGTGCCGACACGTACCCGTCCCCACCGCACACGAGGAAGTGGCGCACATGGCCTCCGCAGCAACCGCTCCACCAACCCCCGCCAGCCTCAAGCGCATCGTCGCCGCCAGCCTCATCGGCACCACCATCGAGTGGTACGACTTCTTCCTGTACGGTGCCGCCGCCGCCCTGGTCTTCAACACGCTGTTCTTCCCCGACTCCGACCCCCTGGTCGGCACCCTGCTCTCCTTCCTCACCTACGCCGTGGGCTTCGCCGCCCGCCCCATCGGCGCGCTCGTCTTCGGGCACTACGGCGACCGGCTGGGACGCAAGAAGCTGCTGGTCCTCAGCCTGATGCTGATGGGCGGCGCCACCTTCGCCATCGGACTGCTGCCCACGCACGACACCATCGGCACCGCCGCTCCGGTGCTGCTGACCGTGCTGCGGCTCGTCCAGGGCTTCGCGCTCGGCGGGGAGTGGGGCGGCGCGGTCCTGCTGGTCTCCGAGCACGGGGACGCGCGGCGCCGCGGGTTCTGGGCCTCGTGGCCGCAGACCGGGGCTCCCGCGGGTCAGCTCCTCGCCACCGGCGTGCTGGCCGCGCTGACCGCGCTGCAGAGCGACGCCGCCTTCGAGTCCTGGGGCTGGCGCGTGCCGTTCCTGCTCTCCGGCGTCCTCGTGATCGTCGGCATGTGGATCCGGCTGTCGGTGGACGAGTCGCCGGTGTTCAAGGCGGCGCTGGCGCAGGCCGAGGCCCGCAAGGCCGAGCAGGTCGTCGAGAAGGCGCCGCTGGTCGCCGTGTTGCGGCACCACTGGAAGGACGTGCTCATCGCGATGGGCGCGCGGATGGCGGAGAACATCTCCTACTACGTGATCACGGCCTTCATCCTGGTGTACGCCGTGGAGCACACCGGTCTGGAGAAGCAGACCGCCCTGAACGCCGTCCTGATCGCCTCCGCGGTCCACTTCGCGGTGATCCCGGGCTGGGGCGCGCTGTCCGACGTGTGGGGCCGGCGTCCGGTCTATCTGCTGGGCGCGCTCGGGATGGGCGCCTGGGCGTTCCCCTTCTTCGCCCTCGTCGACACCGAGAGCTTCGGCCTGCTGATCGTGGCGGTGACGGTGGGTCTGGTCTTCCACGGGGCGATGTACGCACCGCAGGCGGCGTTCTTCTCCGAGATGTTCGCGACGCGGATGCGCTACTCGGGCGCGTCGATCGGCGCGCAGTTCGCCTCCGTCGCGGCGGGTGCTCCGGCGCCGCTCATCGCGACGGCGCTGCTGGTGAAGTCCGACGGCTCGACCCTGATCTCGCTGTACCTGCTGGCCGCGGTGGCCATCACCCTGGTGGCCGTCCTGGTGGCCCGCGAGACCCGCCACCGCGACCTCGCCCAGATCGGCGCCACGTCCTCCGGGCGGGACGCCGCGCCGGACAGCGCCTCGGACACCGCCTCGGTCCGCTGAGGAGGCCCGACCCCATGGCTCAGCCCCCGACCGGGATGCCGGTCGGGGGCTGAGCCATGTCCTCGGACCGCTTACCTCGTCAGCCGGTGCAGCCGCAGCGCCATCTGGATCTCCAGCGCACGGGCCGGGGTCTGCCAGTCGTCGCCGAGGAGGCGGCCGATGCGTTCCAGGCGCTGGGCGACGGTGTTCACATGGACGTGCAGGTCGTCCTTGGTGCGGGCGGGGCTCATCCCGCTGGCGAAGTAGGCGTCGAGGGTGCGGACCAGGTCGGTGCCGCGCCGTTCGTCGTAGGCCACGACCTGGCCGATGGTGCGGTCGACGAAGCCGGTGATGTCCCGGTCGCCGGAGAGCAGCAGTCCGACGAAGCCGAAGTCCTCGGCGGCGGCCCCGTCTCCGCGGCGGCCGAGCAGCCGGAGGGCGTCGAGGCAGCGGCGGCCCTCCTCGTAGGCGGCGGCCACGGCGTCCGGGTTGGCGGCGAGGTCCTTCAGCGGGGCGGAGGCGCCGACGGTGACCGGCTCGTGGACGGCGGTGCCCAGGTGGTGGGCGGTGCGGCGGGCCAGGCCGGTGGCGGTGTCGCCGGTTTCCAGCGGCAGCAGCAGGACGGTGCCGCCGTCGCGGGCCGCGGCGAGGCCGTGCCGGGTCGCGGCGAGGTGGGAGGCGGCGGACCACAGGCGCCGGCGGGCGGCGGCCTCCTGGTCGGCGTCGGCGGCGGCGCCGTCGAGGCGGGCGGCGAGCACCACATGGGTGGCGTCCAGGTCGGCGTCGAGCCGGGTGGCGCGCTCGCGCAGCAGGCGCGGATCACGGTCGCGGCCGTCCAGCAGGTCGTCCAGCAGCTCGCCGCGCACCCGCTGTTCGGCCTCGGCGGCCGAGCGCCGGGCGAGCAGCAGCAACGAGGTGACCATGGCGGCGCGCTCCAGGGTGCGCTGGTCGACGGGGTCGAGCCCGGGATGGCCGCGCAGCACGAGCGCGCCGAGCAGTTCACCGCCCGCGGACACGGCGGCGATCCAGTCGTCCTGGTGCCGTACGGCGTGCCCTTCCGCGCGGGAGGACTCCAGCGCGCGGGCGGGCGCGCTCTCGGTGAACTCCACGGTCCCGTCGAGGACTTCGGAGACGGCCGCGGCCACGTCGTGCACCCCGCCGCCGCGCAGCACGAGTTCGGCGAGCCGGTCGTGCACGTCGGAGGCGCGCTCGATGACTGCGCTGCGGTCCCGGATGATCTCGTTGGCCCGTTCCAGACCGGCGAGGGCCGAGCGGGTCTCGGTGAGCAGGTTGGCGGTGTCGATGGCGGCCGCGGCCAGGGCGGCGAAGGAGCCCAGCAGCGCGATCTGCTCCCGCTCGAAGACCCGGGCCCGCCGGTCCGCCGCGAACAGCACGCCGATGACGTGGGGCCCCAGCATCAGCGGCACCCCGCAGATCGCCACCAGGCCCTCGTCCCGGACCCCGGAGTCGATGCTGAGGGTGTGCCGGAACCGGTCGTCCTGCAAGTAGTCGTCGGTGACGTACGGGCGGGCCGTCTGGGCGACGAGACCGCCGAGCCCCTCCCCCATGCCGAGGCGCAGCTGCTGGAAGCGGGCGGCGACCGAGCCCTCGGTGACCCGCATGTAGGTGTCGCCGCGCTGGGGGTCGTTGAGGCTGAGGTAGGCGACATCGGTGCCGAGCAGCGACCGGGCGCGCTGCACGATCGCCTGGAGCACGGCGTCCAGGTCCCGCAGTCCCGCGAGGTCGTGGGCGGTCTCGAACAGCGCGGACAGCTCGGCCTCGCGGCGGCGCCGTCCCTCCAGCTCCGAGCGGACGCGCAGTGCGAGCAGCTTGGCCGCCTCCAGCGCGGCGATCCGCTCGGCGGGCTGTCCCTCGGCGCGGGCGAGCAGCACCGGCTGCTCGTAGGCGTCGGCCGAGGCGCCGCGGGCCAGCAGCTCCAGGAACGGCGCCTCGGCACCGCCGTCCGGCGCGGGGCCGGCGGAGCGCTCCTCGGACTGCACGTGATCGCGGGACATGCTCACAGGATTCCTCATCACACCACCACCGGGTCAGCCCCTGTGGACAACCCGCGTCCCGCGACCGCTCAGTGCGCCGTCCAGCCGCCGTCGAGGACGAGGGACGTGCCGGTCACGAAGGACGCCTGGGGACTGCACAGATACGCCACCGCCTCGGCGACCTCGTCCGGTTCGATGAGCCGCTTGAGCGCGCTGTCCTGGAGCATGACGTCGGTCAGGACGCGCTCCTCGGGGATCCCGTGCGCCCGGGCCTGGTCGGCGACCTGCTTCTCGACCAGGGGGGTGCGCACATAGGAGGGGCACACACAGTTCGAGGTGACGCCATGGGGGGCGCCCTCCAGGGCGGCGGTCTTGGAGAGGCCCTCCAGACCGTGCTTGGCGGACACGTAGGCCGCCTTGTAGGCGGAGGCGCGCAGGCCGTGCACGGAGGAGATGTTGACGATCCGGCCCCACCCCTGGCCGTACATATGGGGCAGGGCGCCGCGGATGAGCCGGAAGGGCGCCTCCAGCATCACGGTGAGCACCGTGTGGAACACGTCGGGCGGGAACTCCTCCAGGGGCCGCACCAGTTGCAGTCCGGCGTTGTTGACGAGGACGTCGGTGCCGGCGGCGACGAGTTCCGCGGCGTCCAGGTCGGTCAAATCGAGGGGGTGGGGTTGGACGGTGCCCGCGAGGCCCCGGCACTGTTCGGCGAGCGCCTCCAGGCCCGCGGCGTCCCGGTCGACCGCTCTGACCTTGGCCCCGGCGGCCACGAGCCGCAGGGCGCAGGCGCGGCCGATGCCTGAGGCAGCACCGGTGACGAGGGCGGTGCGGCCGCCGAGGTCGAGCGAGGGAGCGGGGGGCGCCGGGCGGGCGTGGGACGCGGTCATGCCCCGACCCTAGGCAGCGCTCCTGAACCGCCCCATGTGGTCAGAACCCATACTTCATTCGAAAGTCGTGGGTTCGAACCATGTGGGTTCGTCGGACAGGGCCTGTTTGATGCGGAACAGCTGGCGTTCGCCCATCGGGGGCAGCGCGTCCACCTCGTACCAGCCGACGTCCAGGGACTCGTCGTCGTTCACGCGCGCCTCGCCGCCGACCGCCCGGCAGCGGAAGGTGATGTCCATGAACTGGCATCGGTCGCCGTTGGAGTAGGCGACTTCCTTCCCGGAGCGGACGAGCACGACCCGCTCCACGACGCAGCGCACCCCGGTCTCCTCGTACACCTCCCGCACGGCGGCGGTCGCGGGCTGCTCACCGGGGTCCGGGATGCCCGAGATCACCGTCCACTTGCCGTTGTCCGCGCGCTGCCCCAGCAGGACCCGCCCGGCGTCGTCGAAGACCACGGCGCTGACGCCGGGCAGCCACAGGAGCTGGTGGCCCGCGGTGGCCCGGATCGTGCGGATGAAGTCAGGTGTCGGCATGCCCTCGACCCTAACGGGCCGGTGCGGTCCGCCTCGTGCGCGCACCGGCGGCGAACGCCCAGCCGAGTCCGCCCGCGGCGACCAGCACCAGGGCGATCTCCGGCAGGACGCCGAGCCGGGTGGCGGGCGTCTCGGAGGAGCGCAGCGGCACCTCCTGCACCAGGGAGTCGGCCACGAACATGCCGGTCCGCTGGGTGATCGTGCCGTCCGGCATGATGATCGCGCTGACGCCGCTGGTCACCGGGACGGTGACGGTCCGGCTGTGCTCGACGGCCCGCACCCGGGACATGGCGAGCTGCTGGTAGGTCATCTCGCTGCGGTCGAAGGTGGCGTTGTTGCTCGGCACGGAGATCAGCTGGGCGCCGGCGGTGACGGTGTCGCGCACCGCCCAGTCGAACGCCGCCTCGTAGCAGGTGGCGAGGCCCACCTCGGTGCCGCCGATGCTGAACACACCCGGCTCGCTGCCCCGGCTGAAGTCCTGGCGGACCATGGACGTCCACTCGGAGTTGATCGCCCCGATCATCGACCGCAGCGGAAGGTACTCGCCGAACGGCTGGATCTGCCGCTTGTCGTAGGTCTGGAGCGGGCCCTCGACGGGGTCCCACAGGATCTGCTCGTTGAGCAGCTTGCCGTCCCGCTTCACCACGCCGCCGACCGAGATCGGCACCCCGACGGCCTTGGCCGCCGCGTCGATGACCGCGCGCGCGTCGGCGTTGGCGAAGGGGTCGATGTCGGAGGAGTTCTCCGGCCACAGCACGAAGTCGGGCTGGGCGGCCTTGCCCGCCTCGACCTCGGCGGCCAGCCGCTCGGTCTCCCGCGCGTGGTAGTCGAGCACGGCCCGGCGCTGGGAGTTGAAGTCGAGGCCCGCGCGCGGGACGTTGCCCTGGATGACCGCCACGGTCACCGTGCCGTCCTCGGCCCGGTCGCTGACCAGCGGCCGGGCGGCCAGCGCCCCGGCGACGGGGACCGTGACGCTCAGCAGGGCCACCGCGGCGGCCGACCGCCGGACGGTCCCGGTGCGCCGCCGCCGCACGGCGAGCCGGACCACGTCGTACAGACCGAAGCCGCACAGGACGACCGCGAAGCCGAGCACCGGGGTGCCGCCCACCGCGGCGAGCGGCAGGAAGACGCCGTCGGCCTGGCCGAAGGCGATCTTGCCCCAGGGGAATCCGCTGAACGGCGCCCGCGCGCGTGCCGCCTCTCCCGCGACCCACAGGGCCGCGGCCCACAAGGGCGAGCCGGGCAGCCGGGAGACTCCGGCGATCCCCACGCCGACCAGCGCGACGAAGACCGCCTCGATGACGACCAGCGCGAGCCACGGCCCGGGGCCCACCTCCACGCCCGTCCACACCAGCAGCGGCAGCAGGAAGCCGAGACCGAAGAGGTAACCGAGACCGAGGGCCGCCTTCCAGCCGCGGCCGCGCAGCACCCAGGCGAACCCGGCGAAGGCCGGCAGTGCCAGCCACCACAGGGTGCGCGGCGGGAAGCTGACGTAGAGCAGCACTCCGGAGAGCGCCGCGGTGAGAGGCGGGAGCAGGCGGTCGAGCCACACCCGGTGCGGGGCGGGCGCGAGCGGCTCCACCTGGTCCGACTCGTCCACGGGGGTTGCGGTGACGGTCACTGTGGGAGTGTACGGCGGGCCGGCCCGGCGCCGACAGCGCGGCCCTGGGGGCGGCGGCCCGGTGTGCCCCATCGCTCCTCCCCAAGACGTCCACAAATCGTCCATCAGCCGTTACGGTGTGCCGAGCACATGTCGTACGAGCCGGTCAGCACCATGTCGGAACGTTTCGTCATGGTTCGGGGGCGACCGGGTAGCGGGGGTCGGGGTGGGTGCCACGGGGATGACGTCTACGGTCGGTTCCGAGGGCGCCAGAGACATCGGTGAGAGACGCAACGCTCTGGACGCGGCGGGCGTCGTCGTGCTCGGTGCCTGCGCCGCCTGGTCCCTGGTCACGGCCACCGTCCAGGACGGCCGGCCCGAAGGTGTGCTGCTCGCGATCCTGGCGGTCGCCGCGGGTTACGCGGCGGGCCGGATCGGCGGAGCGCTGCTGCCCGTCGCCGCACCCGGCGCCGCCGCGCTGGCCGGAGTCGCCCTGACGGTGACCCTCCCGCACCTCGGCCCGGATCCCGAGATCGTGCCGCCGCTCGGCCAGGCCGGTGCCACGGCCGCCCTGCTCACCCTGTCCACGGGCGCCGCCTGCTGCGCGGCCTGGGCCGCCACCGCGCCCGCCCTGCGGCTCACCCTGCGCCTGCTGGCGGCCGGGATCGTGCTGACCGCGGCCGCCCTCGGCTCCACCACCGGCTTCGTGGTCTGTGCCACGGTGCTGTTGTGCTCCTTCGCCGCCGGCCGGATGCGGCACCGCGGTGTCGGGGTCGCGGGACTGGCCGTGGCCACGGCCGTGGTGACCGGCCTGACCTGGGCGGTCGCCGGGCGGGCGGTGCCGGACGGGTTCGCCGCGTCGGTGGAGGGCCAGCTGACCGGACACCGCCTGGACCTGTGGCACGACGCCTTGGAGCTGGCCCGGCAGGACGCCGCCCTGGGCGTGGGGCCCGGCCGCTTCGGCGAGCTCAGCACGACCGCCACCAGCACCCTCCTGTCCGACGGCAAACCGCACTCGGCGCCCCTGCAACAGGCGGCCGAGCAGGGGATCGTCGGGGTGGTGCTGCTGGCGGCGGCCTTCTGCTGGATGCTGTTCGCGCTCTGGCGCGCTCCCCGCCCGACACCGGTCGTCCTCACCGCCGGTGCGGCGCTGACCGGCCTCGCGGCGATCGCCGCCGTGGGCAACGCGCTCAGCTTCACCACGGTGTCGGTGGGCGCGGGACTGCTGGCCGGAGTGGCCACGGCACGCCCGCTGCCCGAGGCGCCGCCCGCGGCCGTGCCGGAGCCGAACTCACCCCGCGCGGCGTGAGATCAGTGCGCGGTGCCGGGCGCACCCGCGCGCAGCCGGTCCCGGATGAACCGGACCGCGGCCTCGGCGTCGTCCACGGTGATCGTGAACGTATGCCCGTCCCACAGCCGCAGCACCACGCCCTCACCGCGCCGTACGACGACCGCGGTGCCCTTCTCCGGCCGCCAGCGGTAGCCCCAGCCGCCCCAGTGGCGCGGGGTGACCAGCGGGGCGAAGTCGGCGCCCGCGACATGCGACAGCGGGATGCGGCGGCGCGGCACACCCATGTGGCCGCAGCGCACCTCGAGTGACTCCCTGTCGACCTTCAGGGCGACATGCACGAACGCCAGGGTGCCGAAGAGCACCAGCAGGCCCGCCGCGATGCAGCCGACGACGGCCATCGCGAGCGGGGCGACGCCGGAGGTCCAGGCCGAGTCGACGGCCAGCTCGATGCCGAGCGCCATACAGGCGGCGCCGATCAGCGCCAGCAGCCACTGGACGCGGTTGGTGGCGCGTCCGGTCCAGACGTCGGGGTACGGCGCGTGCTCGGCCCGGGGGTGCTCCCTCATGGCATTGAGGTTACTCAGGTTTCCCTGCGTTGCTACCTCGTGGCGCAGGGTGACTGGTCCGGGTGGGCGTCCTGCGGACGGCCGCCGGTCACCGGGTGGGGGTGACCGCCCGCAGGAGCCGGCCCGCCTCGTAGGCCAGGGCGGCCTCGGGCAGGGCGCCCTCGCGTCCGCTCAGCAGCACCGTGACGGTGCCGCCCGCGTCGGCCTCGGGCGCGGGCTGCGCGCCGATCCGGCGCAGCGCCTGGGCGGCGACCGCTTCGGCGGAACCGCGCAGGACGAGCGGCGGGCGGCCGGGCTGCTGGACGGCGGCCCGGATGCGCTCGGCGACCAGCTCGTAATGGGTGCAGCCGAGGACGACGGTCGTCACGTCGTCGGGGGTCAGGGCGGCGGCCGCGGCGACGGCGGCGGTGATGGCGTCCTCGTCCGCGTGCTCCACGGCCTCGGCGAGCCCGAAGCAGGGCACCTCGGTGACCGTCACCCCGTCGGCGAAGTCCCTGATGAGGTTGCGCTGGTACGGGCTGCCGGTGGTGGCGGGGGTCGCCCAGATCGCGAAGGGGCCGCCGCCGGCCGCGGCGGGCTTGATCGCGGGGACCGTGCCGATCACCGGAATGGCCGGTTCGAGACGGGCGCGCAGGGCGGTGAGGGCGTGCACGCTCGCGGTGTTGCAGCCGACGATCAGCGCCTCGGGCCGGTGCGCTGCCGCGGCCTCGGCGACGGCGACGGCGCGCCGGGTGAGATCCTCGGGGGTCCTCGGTCCCCAGGGCATGCCGTCCGGGTCGAGGGAGAGGACGAGATCTGCGTCGGGCCGCAGCCGTCGTACCGCGGCGGTGGCCGCGAGCAAGCCGATTCCGGAGTCCATCAGCGCGATCTTCACCCGGCCACGATAGTCGATGGGCCCGTGCGGGCCGGTGGCGTGGGGCAGACTGCGCGGGGTGAGCGCCTTCGTGTGGATCGCCGTCGGATCACTCGCCGCCTGGCTGTGGCTGCTGCTGTGTCAGGGCTTCTTCTGGCGCACCGACGTACGGCTGCCGGCCCGGCGGGAACCGCGCGCGTGGCCGTCCGTGTGTGTCGTCGTACCGGCGCGCGACGAGGCGGCGGTCCTGCCCGACAGCCTCCCTTCGCTGCTGGCCCAGGACTATCCGGGGCGGGCCGAGATCTTCCTCGTCGACGACGGCAGCCGCGACGGCACCGGGCGCTCGGCGCGCGAGCTCGCCGACCGGTACGGGGGTCTGCCGCTGACCGTGGACTCCCCCGGTGAACCGCCCGCGGGCTGGACCGGCAAGCTGTGGGCGGTGCGCCACGGCATCGGCCTGGCACGCGCGCGTGACCCCCGCTACCTGCTGCTGACGGACGCCGACATCGCCCACGCCCCCGACAGCCTCCGCCGGCTCGTCGCCGCCGCGGAGACCGGCGGCTTCGACGTGGTCTCGCAGATGGCCCGGCTGCGGGTGGAGAGCGTGTGGGAGCGGCTGGTGGTGCCGGCCTTCGTGTACTTCTTCGCGCAGCTGTATCCCTTCCGCCGGATCGGGAGGAAGGGGAGCCGCACGGCGGCCGCGGCCGGGGGCTGTGTACTGCTGCGCGCGGACGCGGCCGAGCGGGCCCGGATCCCGGACGCCATCCGGCACGCCGTGATCGACGACGTGGCGCTGGCGCGGGCGGTGAAGGGGAGCGGCGGGCACATCTGGCTGGGCCTCGCCGACGGGGTGGACAGCGTGCGGCCGTACCCCCGGCTGCACGACCTGTGGCGGATGGTCTCCCGCAGCGCGTACGCGCAGCTGCGCCACAGCCCGCTGCTGCTCGTCGGTACGGTCGCCGGGCTCGCGCTCGTCTACCTGGTCCCTCCTCTCGCCCTCGCGGCGGGGGACACGGCGACGGCGACGGCCGGGGGGCTCGCCTGGCTGGTGATGACCGGGACGTACGTGCCGATGCTCCGCTACTACCGGCAGCCGCTGTGGCTCGCTCCCCTGCTGCCGTTCACCGCGTCGCTGTACCTGCTGATGACGGTCGACTCCGCGGTGCAGCACTACCGGGGGCGCGGCGCGGCCTGGAAGGGCCGCACCTACGCCCGTCCGGACGCGGTGCCCGAGGAGGGGTGACTACTTGCGGCCGGGCGTCCAGTTCATGCCCCAGCCGTACGCGTAGTCCACGGTCCGCTGCGGGCTCACCCCTCGCTCGGGCACCAGGTAGCGGGCCTCGCGCTGGACGACGAGGTCGCTGCCGGTGTTGGTGATCAACGCCAGCGCGCACACCGTGGAGGGCACCGTGCACTCGTCGAGCGAGAAGTCGACCGGGGCGCCGAACTGGGGCGTGAGGGTGACCGTGGCGTTCAGGTCGGCGAAGGAGCGCGCCCCCTCGTAGATGGTCACGAAGACCAGGATGCGCCGGAAGGCCCGCTGCTGGTCCAGGTTGACGGTGAGGTTCTCACCGGTGGCGACGGCCCCGGTGCGGTCGTCGCCGTCGAGGTGGATGTACGGCGGCTGGTGCAGCGAGCCGTAGGCGTTGCCGAGGGCCTGGACGACGCCCTTGCTGCCGTCGGTGAGCTCATACAGGGCGCACAGGTCTAGATCGAGGTCGTTGTGCATGGCGATCGGTCGGCCCAGCTTGCTCGCCCAGCCCGAGAACTGCTTGCGCACCTGCCAGTTGAGGTTCACCCGCAGGGCGCCCGAGGTCCCGCCCTGCTTGGTCAGCGAGACCGAGGGGGCCGCCTTCGTGAGCGTCACCTTGCTGAGGCTGACCGGGGACGCCTGGGGCGGGGGCGGGGCGGTCGCCGGCATGGCGGGTGCGGCAGGCATCCTCGCCGCGGGAGCGGCGGGGGGCGTCGCGGGTGCAGCGGGCGCCGGGGGTGCCGCCTGCTGCGGCTCGTCCACGGTGATGCCGTAGTCGACGGCCAGGCCCTCCAGGCCGCTGCTGTAGCCCTGGCCGACGGCGCGGAACTTCCACGCGCCCTGCCGGCGGTAGAACTCGCCGAGCACGAAGGCCGTTTCGACGGTGGCTCCGGCGCTGTCGAACCTGGCCACCGAGGTGCCCTGGGCGGCGTCCTTGACCTCGATGGCGAGATCGGGGACCCGGCCGAAGGAGCCGCCGTCGGAGGAGGCGGCGAGGATGACGGTCTCGATCGCGGGCTCCACGCGCGCGAGGTCGACGAGGAGGGTGTCGGTCACCCGGCCGCCGGCGTCCCGCTTGCCCTCGTGCCGGACCGCGCCCGAGGCGTGCGCGGGCTGGTTGTAGAAGACGAAGTCGGCGTCGGAGCGGACCTTCCCGCCGACCAGCAGCAGCGCCGAGGCGTCGGCGTCGGGCACCCCGGGCCCGGAACGCCAGCCCAGTTCGACGCGCAGCGCCGTCGTCGGCACCGGAACGTTCGATCCCTTCGGCATTGACATGTCCGCCCCCATCACGTGTCAGCGCGCCAGGTCGTGCCCCGGCCGGTGTCCTTCGGTTCCGTACAGGGTCAACCTATTCCCCGCGCGCGGGGAAGCGGCACCGGAGGGACCCGGGAAGATCGCCGGCCAACCGCCGGTAACCCCCTCGGAACTTGGCCTTTACCGGATCGGAGTGCCGGATGGCGTCCCTTTTCGTCAAGTTCGCTCGCATTGGGGATCCCGCGTCACCGCCAACACGGAAATCAACCCTCTTATCGGTCTCCCCAACCAGCACATCGTGGGCTTAACTTATGTGCCATGACCTCCCCCCGCTCCACTTATGGTGGCGGCTACTACTCCGCCTCCTTCCCGGACACCCCGATCTACGACTCGCTCGTGGCCGAGCGGGGCACCCCGCAGATCGCCCCGATCCGGGTCCCCGCCGCGTACGACACGAGCAGCAGCCATCTGCCCGCGCTCCCCTCGGCCCTGCCCGCCCTGCCGGCGGCACCCTCCCAGCCGTCCTACGGCAACGGCTACGGCTACCCGCAGGCCCAGCAGCCCGCGCCGCTCCAGCAGGCCCCCGCCGCGTACATCCCGCAGCAGGCGGCCGCGCCCCGCGGCTATCCGGGTCCGCAGCCCCAGCAGCCGCGCCCGGCGGCCCCGACGGGCTACGAGGCGATGCGTCCGGCGGCGCCCCGGCCCGCGGCGCCGGTGTACCAGGACCCGTACAACAACCAGCAGTACCGCGGCTACTGAGCCGTTCCCCGGCCGGTCGGTGCCACCTGGCACGATGACCCCATGGGGAATGCGCGACTTGAGTCGATACACGTTCATCCGGTCAAGGCGTTCCGGGGCACCGAGCCCCGGGAGGCCGTGGTGGAGCCCTGGGGGCTGGCCGGTGACCGTCGCTGGATGCTGATCGACGACGGGGGAAAGGTCGTCACACAACGCCAGCAAGCACGTCTCGCGTTGGCCGCCGCCGAGCTTCTGCCCGGCGGCGGCCTTCGGCTGTCCGCGCCCGGCATGGAGCCGCTGGCCGTCCGGGTGCCGAAGCCCGCCGGCACCGTCCCGGTGGAGATCTTCCGCGACAAGGTCCAGGCGGTGCCCGCCGAGGACGACGCCGTGCACGCCTGGTGCAGCACCTATCTCGGCATCGCCGTACGCCTGGTGCACCTGGACGACCCGGCGACGCGCAGGCCCGTCGACCCGGAGTACGCGCTGCCCGGTGAGACCGTCAGCTTCGCCGACGGCTACCCGCTGCTGCTTGCCTCGACCGCCTCCCTCGACGCCCTCAACACCCTGATCGCCGAGGGCGATCACGCGGACGAGGGGCCGCTGCCCATGAACCGGTTCCGGCCGAACGTCGTCGTCTCCGGCACCGCCGCCTGGGCCGAGGACGAGTGGTCCCGTCTCGCCATCGGCGACGTCACCTTCCGGGTCGCCAAGATGTGCGGGCGGTGCGTCGTCACCACCACCGACCAGGGCACCGCGGGACGCGGCAAGGAGCCGCTGTCCACCCTCGGACGCCACCGCCGCATCGGCGGCAAGCTCGTCTTCGGGCAGAACCTGGTGCCGCTGACCGGCGGCACGATCCGGGCCGGGGACCGGGTCGAGATCCTCGCCTGACCCACGATGGCGAGATCCTCGCCTGACCCGCGGTGGCGGGAACCACGCGTGACCCGCGGGGGCGGGAACCACGCGCGGCGGCCCGCGCGTTGAGCCTTTCGCGAGCAGTTCATGAGAGGTTCGGGCGCGGGTGATGTCGCTCTCCCTTCGGCCGGGATCGGGCGTGAGCGGCTCCGCCGGGGGTGGTCACGGAGCGGGAGGGGGTGCGGGACGGTGCGGGCCATCAGTGGGCTCTGGCGCTGGCGGCACAACCCGCTGCGCCGGGCGACCGATCTCGCCGAGGCCTGGGTCGCGCTGTGCGCCCTGCTGCTCCTCCTCGTCCTCGCCCCCGTGGCCGGCGCCCTGGCCGGCGCCGCCGCGCAGGAGGCGCTGCAGGAGTCGGTACGCGAGCAGCGGGCCTCCCGGCACCAGGTGACGGCCACCGTCGCCGGCACCCTCGGCGGCTCCCCGCTGGACGCCGACCCGGAGACCGCCGCCTCGGGCCGGGAGGTGCGCACCCGGGTGCTGGCCGACTGGACCGCGCCGGACGGCACCGAGCGGCACGGCGCGGTCACGACGCGGATCGACGATGCGCAGCCGGGCGACCGCTTCCCGCTGTGGACGGACCGTCAGGGCCGCGTGGCCGCCCGCCCGCTGGACTCCGCGACGGCGACCACGCATGCCGTGCTCGCCGGGTTCGGCGCGGCTCTGCTGGTCATGGGCGCCGTCGAGAGTTCCAGACGGCTGATCGTCTGGCGCATGGTCCGCCGCCGGTACGCCCGTTGGGACCAGGCCTGGGACCGGGCCGGACCGGACTGGGGCCGGACCGGCGCCGGCAGCTGACCGCGTTCCGCCTCTGGTCAACCCGAGGACTGCGCGCACGCTACGGTGGACCGGCCGAGTCTTCGGCGAAGATCCGCGCGGGCCGGTCACCGGCGCGCCGACGCGTCCCGAAGGCGACGAGCCGTCAGTACGACCGAGGTGGGGGCACAACAACGCCATGGCACAGGGCACGGTCCAGGTGACGCACACCGGCACGTCGCGGTGGCGGCGCCGCACGGGTGAGTACGCATCGCTCGCCGCAGCGCTCCAGGCCGCGGCCGACGGTGACGTCCTCACCATCGCGCCCGGTACCTACCGGGAGAACCTCGTCGTCCAGCGCCCGGTGACCCTGCGCGGCCCCGAGGGCTCCCCCGGCTCGGTGCGGATCGCCCCGCCGGACGGTGTGCCGCTGACCGTGCGGGCCTCGGCGGTGATCCAGGACCTGCATGTGGAGGGCCAGGACTCGGCGGCGCCCGCCCTGCTGATCGAGGAGGGCGCGCCGGAGCTGGCCGACATCCGGATCGTCACCCGTTCCGCCGCCGGCATCGAGGTGCGCGGCGGTGCCCGGCCGACCGTGCGGCGCTGCACCGTCGACAACCCCGCGGGCGTCGGCATCGCCGTCCTCGACGGCGGGGGCGGGGTGTTCGAGGAGTGCGAGGTCGTCGCGGCCGGCCAGTCCGGTGTCGCCGTGCGCGGCGGGGGCCACCCCCGGCTGGAGCGCTGCCGGGTGCACCACGCCGGCGCGGGCCTGACCGCGACCGGCGAGAACTCCGCGCTGGAGGCGGTCGGTTGCGAGGTCTACGAGGTGCGGGGCAGCGGTGTCCAGATCACCGGCCGGGCCACCGCGCACCTCACCGACTGCGATGTGCACCGCACCGCGGCCGACGGGGTCACGCTCGACACCGACGCCGTGCTGACCCTCGCCGACTGCCGGATCCACGACATCCCGGAGAACGCGGTCGACCTGCGCTCCCGTTCCGTGCTCACCCTGACCCGCACGACGGTGCGGAAGTTCGGGCGCAACGGCCTGTCGGTGTGGGACCCGGGCACCCGCGTGGACGCCAACCAGTGCGAGATCTTCGACAGCACCGGCGACTACCCGGCCGTCTGGGTCAGTGACGGCGCCACCGCCGTGCTGGACTCGTGCCGGGTGCACGACGTGCCGGACGCCCTGTTCGTCCTCGACCGCGGCTCCCGCGCGGACGTCGTCGACAGCGACCTGTCCCAGGTGCGCAACACCGCCGTGTCGGTGAGCGACGGCGCCACCGCCCAGCTCGACGACTGCCGCATCCGGGACGCGGCGACGGGCGCCTGGTTCCGCGACCACGGCAGCGGCGGCACCCTCGCCAACTGCGCGCTGGACGGCGTGCAGACCGGCGTCATCGTCACCAAGGGCGCCGACCCCACCATCGAGCGGTGCACGGTCGACTCCCCCGCCGAGGCCGGCTTCTATGTGTCGGCGGGCGGCCGGGGCAGCTTCCTGAACTGCCGCGTCACCGGCAGCGCGGGGTACGGCTTTCACGTGATCGACGGCTGCCGCACGACGCTCAGGAAGTGCCGTACGGAGCGCTGCGCCCGCGGCGGCTACGAGTTCGCGGACGCCGGCCCGGACACGGGCTCCGGGACCGGGCCCGTGGTGGAGGACTGCACGAGCGACGAGAGCGCGGGACTGCGCTCCCCGGCCGCGCCCCGCGAGCCGGCCGTGCAGACCGCGAGCCAGTCACCGGGCCTGCTCGGCGCCATCCCCGGCCAGCGCGCCACCGGCCAGGACCCGTCGGCCGCCCCGCCCGCGCCGGAGCGGCCCGCGCGGACCTCCCAGGACGTCCTCGGTGAACTGGACGCTCTGGTCGGCCTGGACAGCGTCAAGCGCGAGGTGCGCGCGCTCACCGACATGATCGAGGTGGGCCGGCGCCGCCGGGAGGCGGGCCTGAAGGCCGCCTCCGTCAAGCGGCACCTGGTCTTCACGGGCTCCCCCGGCACCGGCAAGACGACGGTCGCCCGGCTCTACGGCGAGATCCTGGCCTCCCTCGGTGTCCTGGAGAAGGGCCATCTCGTCGAGGTGTCCCGGGTCGACCTGGTCGGCGAGCACATCGGTTCCACGGCGATCCGCACCCAGGAGGCCTTCGACAAGGCACGCGGGGGTGTGCTGTTCGTCGACGAGGCCTACGCGCTCTCCCCGGAGGACTCCGGCCGGGACTTCGGCAAGGAGGCCATCGACACCCTGGTGAAGCTGATGGAGGACCACCGGGACGCGGTGGTGGTGATCGTCGCGGGCTATACGGCGGAGATGGAACGCTTCCTTTCGGTCAACCCGGGGGTGGCCTCCCGCTTCTCGCGGACCATCACCTTCTGCGACTACAGCCCCGAGGAACTGCTGCGGATCGTGGAGCAGCAGGCCGAGGAGCACGAGTACCGGCTGGCGCCGGGCGCCGCTCAGGCGCTGCTGGCGTACTTCACGGCGCTGCCCAAGGGGCCCGCGTTCGGCAACGGCCGTACCGCGCGGCAGACCTTCGAGGCCATGGTGGAGCGGCACGCGGGCCGGGTCGCCCAGGTGGCGGAGCCCAGCACGGAGGAACTGACGCTGCTCTACCCGCAGGACCTGCCCGAGTCGCCCTGAGCCCGGGGGGCGGGCAGCTGGAGGCGCAGCCGGGCCAGCAGCCGTTCGCGTTCCTCGGCGAAGGCCGGGTCCGCCTGGTAGTCGGAGTGGCCGAGGACCGGCGCGGGCAGCGGGTGCAGTTCGGTGCGGCCGAAGGCGAGGGGGTCCTTCAGGGCGTCGCGGTCCACCTCGGGGCCGCAGGCGCCGGACAGCAGGACGGGGCCGCCGATGGGGTCGGTGGGCCGGTGGAGGTTGCGCCAGCAGTCGACGTCGTGGTGCAGGGCGCTGAGCGCGGCGGGGCCGAAGTGGGCGGGGAACCAGCGGCCGTAGAGGCGCTCCAGGGGTGAGCCGTAGGTCAGCAGGGCGACGCGTTTGCGGACGGTCGGGTGCAGTTGCCAGGCGGCGGCCGCGGCGAGGACGCTGCCCTGGGAGTGGCCGGACAGCACCAGGCGGCCGCCCGTGGCCCGGGTCCAGGTGGCCATCCGCCAGGTCAGATCGGGCACCGCGCGCTCGGCGTAGCAGGGCGGGGCGAAGGGGTGGGCGGCGCGCGGCCAGAAGGTGCCCACGTCCCAGAGGATGCCGATGGTGCGGCGCGCGGAGGCGTCCTTGTAGGCACGCCGGCCCCAGGTGACGAACAGTATGAAGCCGAGGCCGATCAGCCAGGAGCCGAGGGCCTGGGCGGTCTCGGCGGCGCCCTGCACGAAGGCGTGCGCGGGTTCGGTGGCCTCGGCGGGGGTCTCGTCGGTGGTGAGGGCGCCCACCAGGGCTCCCGCGCCGAGCAGCAGGGTGGCGGTGGAGACGACGGCGACCAGGAGCGGGCCCCGGTCGGTGAGGGAGGCCATCGCGCGGGTGCGGGCGATACGGCGGCTGCGCGTGCTGTCCTGCGGTTCGCCGCCGTAGTCGCGCCGCACGGCGGCGAGTTCGGCGCGCGCGAGCCGCACGGTGTGCCGGGCGAGCCAGCCGCACAGCAGGAGCACCAGGATCAGCAGCGGCGGGATGACGGACGCCTGCCAGGTCAGCAGGACCGGCGGGCCGGGGATCGAGGCGCGCGTGCCGTCCAGCCAGTCGGCCACGCGCTGGGCGACGCCGCCCGACATCACCCCGCCGAGGGCGCAGGCCAGCATGGTGACGGCCGGACCGCCGAGGCCCCGCATCGCGGCCCGTCGGTCGGGGTGGGTGCGGTGCAGGACGGAGGCGATGACGGCGAGGGCGATGACGAGCAGTCCCTGGACGAAGGCGAGGGCGCCGAAGGTGGCGTCGCCGGGGAGCCGGCCGCTGGACGTCCACTGCGGGCGCTGCCAGGCGGCGTAGACCAGGGTGAGGGCCAGCAGGGCGAGGGAGACGAGTGGCAGGCGCCGTACGAGAGCGTTGTCGCGCCGCTGGTCGAGGCGGTGCTCGCTGCGGCCGCGGCGGCACACCACCCAGACCACGACGACCGCCGCGCTCAGCAGGGACGCTTCCATGAGGCGGCCGAGGGCGTCCAGGGCGGCGGGGCCGCCGGGCCGGTGGTCGAAGCGGGCCGCCGGCAGACCGGCCGCGGCGGCGACGGTGAGCAGGCCCGCCGCGGTGTGCGCGGCGCGCAGCCGGGCGACCAGGCGGCGGCCGTACCAGAAGCCGGGGCGGCCCAGCGCGGTGCGGTCGGTGTCCTCGTCGGGCTCGCCCGCGCGGGTCAGCGGCTCCTGGGACTCGTACGCGCTCCAGGTGCGGTGGGAGAGGTACCAGAGCAGGCCGGTGAGGGCGAGCGGCACCAGGGCGGCGAGGGCGAGGCGGCGGCCGGGCAGGCTCCACCAGCCGGCGTCGGCGGCTCGGGGCGACAGGAAGTCCAGCCAGGAGTGGCGCTGCGCGCACGCGCGGGTGCCCGCGCACTGCCAGGCGGTGAGGTCGAGGGCCACCTCGCAGGCCGCCGCGACGAGCAGCACCGTCAGGGACAGCGCGGCGAGGCGGACGAGCAGGCCGTAGAGGCGGACCGTGCGGAGTCGGCCGCGGACGCCGGGGCGCATCCAGTGGGCGAGATTGACCACCATGAAGGGCAGCAGCAGCAGCCACAGGGCGCGGGCGCCGTGGCCGGAGGTGAGGTTGCACCAGACGTAGGCCTCGGGGACCGGCCGGTCGCGGTAGTCGGCGGGGCGGGACTCGGCGTCGGCGTCGTCGGCGCGCCGGAAGACGGCCGCGGTGTCGTCGCCGGCGATCCGCTGAGTGCGGGGATCGCCGAGCATGTCCGCGGGTGTGGTGCCGCCCACGCCGTGGACCAGGAGTTCCAGGGCGATGTCGGCTTGCTCGGGCCGCGTCGCGGCGGCCGAGGCATGGTCTGGCGCACGCTCCACTGTTCGCCCTTCCCCCGTGACGAGCCGTCGGCTGGTGTGGTGCGGGCACCAGGATCGCCGGTCGGCGGGCGGCTCACACCCCTCGTCACGGAATCTCCCCGATCCGGATGACAGGACGGGGAACGGATGATGCGCGGGTGACATGCGCGCGTCGGACAGCCGGTGGCGCGGGCCGTGCCCCGGCGTGCGAGGATGGGACGTCCGCGGCCCCTCAATGGCGAGAATGTGCTCGTCGGAGCGGGTGCGCGAGGCGGGTGAGACGGCTTGAGGCGAAAGGAACCGGAGCGTACGTGAGTGAGAATCAGAACCTCCTCGCGGAGCAGCGGCGCGCCCTGATCCTGGACGAGGTCCGGCGCCGCGGCGGGGTCCGGGTCAATGAGCTCACCCGCAAGCTCGGCGTGTCGGACATGACCGTGCGCCGCGATCTCGACGCGCTGGCCCGGCAGGGCGTGCTGGAGAAGGTGCACGGCGGCGCGGTGCCGGTGGTCGAGGCGAGCACCCACGAGCCGGGCTTCGAGGCCAAGTCGGGTCTGGAGCTGACGGCCAAGGAGGACATCGCGCGGGCCGCGGCCGAGCTGGTCGCCCCGGGCGCGGCGATCGCGCTGTCCGGGGGGACGACGACGTACGCGCTGGCCCATCAGCTGGTGGACGTGCCCGACCTCACCGTCGTCACCAACTCGGTGCGGGTGGCCGATGTCTTCCATGTCGCGCAGCGCACCTCGGGCCCCCGGCAGGGCGCGGCCACGGTGGTGCTGACCGGCGGGGTGCGCACCCCGTCCGACTCGCTGGTGGGGCCGGTGGCCGACCAGGCCATCGCCGCGCTCCACTTCGATGTGCTCTTCCTCGGGGTGCACGGCATATCGGTGGAGGCCGGCCTGTCGACGCCGAACCTCGCCGAGGCCGAGACCAACCGCCGTCTGGTGCAGTCGGCGCGCCGGGTCGTGGTGGTCGCCGACCACACCAAGTGGGGCGTGGTGGGGCTGAGTTCGTTCGCGGCGCTGCACCAGGTGGACACGCTGGTGACGGACCGGGGCCTGCCCGTCGAGGCGCGGACCGAGGTGTCGGAGCAGCTGCGGCGGCTGGTCGTCGCCGGAGAGCCGGAGGACCCCGCAGACAGCTGATGCGCCGTCAGCTAGGGTGGCGCTTGAGGCCCATCGCCAAGGGGGTTGCGTCCATGCTGCGCCAACTGCGGCCGGAGGGGCTCGACTTCGTCGAGAGCGCTCCGGTACGGCTCGTCTTCGCCCGCGAGATCTCCGCGCCGCCCGAGGTGGTCTTCAGCGCCCTCGCCGATGACGTGCCCGGCTGGGCGGAGTGGTTCTCGGCGGTGACCCGGGCCCGCCCCGTCGAGGGCACCGGCGCCGGCCGCGACATCACCCTGCGCGGCGGCATCCGCTTCGTGGAGCACGTCCTCGCGGCGCGGAACCCCGAGGTGTACGCCTACGCCGTCGCCTCCACCAACGCACCCGGCCTGCGCGCCCTGGTGGAGGAGTGGCGGCTGGCCCCGGCCGGGACGGGCACGCGCGTGCGGTGGACGTTCGCGGCGGACGGCCCGGCGCCCTTGCGGATGATGCTCAGGGCCGCGCGGCCCGGACTGGGGCGGGCGTTCCGGGACGCCGTCACCGCGCTGGACCGGCGGCTGGCGGACCGCTGAGTCAGGACGGCCAGACGCCCGTCTCCAGCAGTGATTCGATCGCCTCGGTGTACGGCTGGATGTCCAGGCCCTGTTCGGCGAGCCAGGCGTCCGAGTAGTACTTGTCGAGGTAGCGGTCGCCCGGGTCGCACAGCAGCGTCACCACGCTGCCCTGCCGGCCCTCGGCCACCATCTCGGCGACGATCTTCAGCGCGCTCCACAGCCCGGTGCCGGTCGAGCCGCCCGCCTTGCGGCCGATGACCTTCTCCAGCGCCCGTACGGCGGCCACGCTCGCCGCGTCCGGGACCTTCATCATGCGGTCGATCGCGCCGGGCACGAAGCTCGGTTCCATCCGCGGTCTGCCGATGCCCTCGATGCGCGAGCCGCAGTCGCAGGTGACGTCCGGATCGCCGGTGGTCCAGCCCTCGAAGAAGCAGGAGTTCTCCGGATCGGCGACACAGATGCGGGTGTCGTGCTGCATGTAGTGGACGTACCGGGCGATGGTCGCCGACGTGCCGCCGGTGCCCGCCGTCGCCACGATCCATGCGGGCTCCGGATACCGCTCCAGCTCCAGCTGGCGGAAGATCGATTCGGCGATGTTGTTGTTCCCGCGCCAGTCCGTGGCCCGTTCCGCGTAGGTGAACTGGTCCATGTAGTGGCCGCCGGTCTCCACCGCGAGGCGGGCGGACTCCTCGTACATGGTGCGCGGGTCGTCCACGAAGTGGCACTGCCCGCCGTGGAACTCGATGAGGCGGATCTTCTCGGCACTGGTCGTGCGCGGCATGACCGCGATGAACGGCACTCCGATCAGCTTCGCGAAGTACGCCTCGGACACCGCCGTCGAACCACTGGACGCCTCGATCACCGGGCACCCCGGCCTGATCCAGCCATTGCACAGGCCGTACAGGAAGAGCGAGCGGGCCAGGCGGTGCTTGAGGCTGCCCGTCGGGTGGGTCGACTCGTCCTTCAGGTACAGGTCGATGCCCCACTTCTCCGGCAGCGGGAAGCGGAGCAGATGCGTGTCGGCCGAGCGGTTCGCGTCGGCCTGGACCTTGCGGACGGCCTCTTTCAGCCAGTGCCGATACCCGACGTCGGTGTGATCGACATCGAGGGTCGCGCCGGTCCGGGTCTGCTGAGGGGTGCTCACGACGGGCTCCTTACGCTTCGCGCCGACGGCGGCTCGCGCGGCCGACGCCCCGATCATAGACACCTTCAGCACCCTTCTCACCTGCATAAACACACCTTTGGGCAGCTCAAAGGCCACCCTGGGGGCAGCGCCGCGCAAGCGGTGGGGGCGCACTCGGGCGAGTGCTCCGGCCCCGCACGGGCGACCCGCCGTACGTACTGGTGCTCGACGCCGGACGGGGGCAGACTTCACCGAGGGCACACACGGGATCACGCACACGAGCCGGACCTCGCCCGCTCAGACCCTTCGGTCCGGCCGAACGACACGCACAAGGGGGCGGGACGGCATGGCGGAGCCGGAGTTCACGGCGACGGGCGTGCGGATCGGGAAGCGGCTGCGCTCGCTCACCCGGGCCGGACAGGTCCGGATCAGCGGCGGTCGGCTGGAACTGCTCACCAGCTACGGCAGCGAGATCGACAGCGCGCCGGTGCAGGCGGTGCGGGCCTCCAAGCCCTGGTTCGCACCGGACGACCGGGCGCTCGCGGACCTCAACGGCAACCGGTACCTGCTGACCCTGGGCGACCACGACCCGGCACCCGGCGAGGCGGGGCCGCCCGCGGCGCGCCGGTTCATCGAGGCGGTACGGAAGGCTGCGGGACGTAACCGCTGATGTACGGCGAGTTGCGGTACCGCACCCCCTGCGTCACGCTGGTCTCACGTCACTATGGGTTTACCGGCGACAACGCTGCGAACCAGCCGCCGGCCACGACAGCAGGCGGCCGTAGTACCAGGCACTCTGCTGGATCGATCCGAATCCCGTGTTCTTCCGGACCTCAAGTCGGGGAGTCGCAGCCGTGATCAGTCACCCAAGCAGGCACTGCACGGTGGAGCTCCAAGCCCTGCCGTCGCGGATCGGCCAGGTCCGCAGAATCGTATCTGCGCAGTTGCGCTACTGGCATCTGGATCCCTTGATAGACCGGGCGGCGCTCGGTGTGACGGAGCTGTTGACCAACGTCCACCAGCACGCACAGCCCGACAAGATGTGCACCGTGGAGATCGAGCTGCTGCTCGACCGGCTCATGGTCTCCGTGCACGACCACGACCCGCGTCTGCCGGTCGTGGAGGACATCGACGATGTCGCGACCCTCGCCACCTGCGGCCGGGGCCTCGCGATGGTGGCCGCCGTCAGCGAGAGCTGGGGTGTGCGGCCGGACGGCGAGTCGGGCAAGGTCGTCTGGTTCACGCTGCCGACCCCGGCGTCGGCCAGGGCAGCGGCGGCGCGTCCGCCACGGCGGACGGTGCTGGACACGCACCGGTACACGGACATCGGACCGCGTGTCGACCTGCGCAGGCCCGAACACGCTCCCGCCCGGTCAGCCGCTGTCGGCTGACCGGGCGGTGAGAGTTCTGCGGTGACGCCGATCGCGCTCAGCCCTCAGGGGTTGGGCGCGATCGGCATCTTGGCCCCGACCCCGCCGTCTCTGGCTTCTGTAACTACTAGTATGTACAGTGACGGTATGAGCACCCCCGAGCGGCTGATCGAGTCCACGCGCGCATTGCTGTGGGAGCGCGGTTACGTCGGCACCAGTCCCAAGGCGATCCTGGAGCGGTCCGGTGCCGGGCAGGGCAGCATGTACCACCACTTCAAGGGCAAGCCCGATCTCGCCCTGGCCGCGATCCGGCGGACCGCCGAGGAGCTGCGGGCCACCGCGGAGGCGGTCCTGAGCGCGCCGGGGACGCCGTACGAGCGCATCGAGGGCTATCTGCGGCGTGAGCGCGAGGTGCTGCGCGGCTGTCCGGTCGGGCGGCTGACCATGGACCCGGAGATCGTGGCGTGCGAGCAGCTGCGCGCGCCGGTCGACGAGACCCTCGACTGGCTGCGCGAACGGCTCGCCGGGATCGTCGAGGAGGGCAAGGAGCAGGGCCAGTTCGCGCCCGGCCTGGACGGCGAGGAGATCGCGGCGACGATCGTCGCGACCGTCCAGGGCGGCTATGTACTGGCCCGCGCGTCGGGTTCCCCGGCCGCGTTCGACACCGGGGTCCGGGGGCTGCTCGCCCTGCTCCGTCCGACCGTCTAGGGGGTTTCTGTGCACGCCATGCAGTACGAGATCAGCCTGCCCGCCGACTACGACATGGGCGTCATCCGGCGGCGGGTCGCCGAGCGGGGGCATCTGCTCGACCGCTGGGAAGGGCTCGGGCTGAAGGCCTATCTGATGCGCGAGCGCGGGGTGCACGGTTCGCCGGTCAGCCAGTACGCGCCGTTCTACCTCTGGAACACCGCGGAGGGCATGAACTCCTTTCTGTGGGGCGGCGGTTTCCAGGGGATCTGCGACGACTTCGGGCGGCCCTCGGTGCGGGGGTGGACCGGGCTGGCGTACGCGGAGGGCAGCGGTTCGCGGGCGCGCACGGCGGTACGGCGGCGACGACCGGTGCCGGAGGGGGCCCGGCTGGCCGACGTCGCCGAGGGCGCGCTGAGCGAGGCGCGGCGGCTCGCGGCGCGGGAGGGGGCGGTGCTGGCGGCGGCCGGAGTGGACACCGGGGCCTGGGAGTCCGTGCACTTCTCGCTGTGGGAGCAGGAGGCGCCCGAGGCCGAGGGTGAGGTGTTCCAGGTGCTGCATCTGTCGGCACCCGAGCGGGACCGGCTGAGTCGGAGGGGCCCGCGCGGCGGGTGATCCGTCGCCTGGCCCCGCGGCTGGCCCGATCATGTTGATCTCTGTCCCGGCGGGCCCTTTCGGCCACGCCCGGCGCGCGGAGGATGGAAGCCGGCGGGTTGATTCCCAGGAAAGGCGCGGAGATGGCCCTGGAGATGCGTGACCGCTGCGAGCGCTGCGGGACGGCGGCCCTGCCGGCCGACGGGCCCGCCCTCATCTGCTCCTACGAGTGCAGCTTCTGCGTGGCGTGCGGCGAGGCCATGCGCCAGGTGTGCCCCAACTGCGGCGGCGAACTGGTGCCTAGGCCGCGCCGAGTGGCGTCTGCCGGCCGGCCTTGACCGGTCACCGGGAGGTCAGCGCGCCCAGGGGATCGTCCAGCACCGGCTGCCAGGCCAGCTCGGCCGCGCCCACCAGGCTGTTGTGGTCGAGCGTGCACGCCAGGATCGGCACGCCGCCGCTCTGCCCCCACAGGCTGCGGTCGGCGACCACCGCGCGCAGCCGGTCGGGGTCGGCGGCCAGCAGGGTGCGGTGCAGGCCGCCGAGGATGATGCGGTCCGGGTTGAGGATGTTCACCAGGCCCGCGAGGCCGAGGCCGAGCCGGTCGATCAGCGCCTCGGTGGCGGTGCGGACGCCCGGGTCGTCGTAGTGGTGCCGGATCAGGTCGTTGGCCTGCTGCAGCAGCGACACCTCGGGGCCGGTCTCCCGGCCCGCGGCGGTGAGCAGGGCCAGCGGGTCCGCCTCGACGTCCAGGCAGCCGCGGCTGCCGCAGTGGCAGGGGCGGCCCTCGGGGTTCACGGTGAGGTGGCCGACCTCCAGGGCGAGCCCCGAACTTCCGGTGTGCAGCCGCCCGTCGAGCACCAGCGCGCCGCCCACGCCCCGGTGCCCGGTGGCCACGCACAGCAGGTCCCGGGCACCGCGCCCGGCGCCGTGCCGGTGCTCGGCGAGCGCGGCGAGGTTGACGTCGTTGCCCGCGAACGCCGGTCCACCGATCCCGGCCGCCCGTACGCACTCGGCGAAGATCCGGCGCACCGGGGCGCCCACGGCCCACGCCAGGTGCAGCGGGTTCAGGGCGAGGCCGTCGGGTTCGGCGACGGCGGACGGCACGGCGAGGCCCGCGCCCACGCAGCGCCGGCCGGTCGTGCGCAGCAGGTCCGCGCCCGCCTCGACGACCGAGCCGAGGACCTTCGCGGGGTCGGGGTCGACGGTCTCGCAGCCCGGCGCGGTGGCGACGATCCGCCCGCCGAGACCCACCAGCGCGGCCCGGAAGCCGTCGGCGTGCACCTGGGCGGCGAGCACGACGGGGCCGTCCTCGGCGAGTTCGAGCCGGTGCGAGGGGCGGCCCTGGGAGCCGGCCGCCGCGCCGGGCCGGGCGTCGACCCGGATCAGGCCGAGCGCCTCCAGTTCGGCGGCGACCGCGCCGGCCGTGGCCCGGGTCACCCCGAGTTCGGCGGTGAGCACGGCACGGGTGGGGGCGCGTCCGGTGTGCACGAGCTCCAGCGCGGGCCCGAGCGCACCGCGCCCCCGGTCCAACCGCGTCCTCGAGGTGGTCCCTTCCCCCGCCGGCCGGGGGTCAGCCTTGCCGCTCATGAGGGCGAGTCTCCCATGATCCGCAGGTGCGCCGGTCTACCGGCCACTGACTCTGAGCGTGACGTTCAGCCTCCCGGTCAGCCCCAACTCGGGGGGCGCGGTGCCCGGATACACCTTGGGCACCCCGTGATAGGCGAGCCGGGACGGTCCCCCGAAGACGAAGAGATCCCCGCTGCGCAGCTCCACGTCCGTGTACGGCCGGGTCCGGCCCTCGGTGTTGCCGAACCGGAAGACGCAGGTGTCCCCGAGGCTCAGCGACACCACCGGGGCGTCCGCCTCCTCGTCGCTGTCGCGGTGCATGCCCATGCGGGCGTCGGCGTCGTAGAAGTTGATCAGCGCGATGTCGTACGGCGCCGCCGCCCCGTCCCCGAGCGTGTCCCGCACCGCTTGCCGGCCCAGCTCGCCGAGCCAGGGCGGGAAGGGCTTGACCGGGGCGCCGTCGCCGTCGACGACGGTGCGGGCGTAGCCGTACGGATACCAGTGCCAGCCCAGGCACACCTGCCGCGCGGTCATCGTGCCGCCGCCGGGGGTGCGCACCGTGCGCAGCCCCGCCGGCGGCCGTGCCCACTCCCGGCAGGCCGCCAGCAGCTCGCACTGCCGGTCCGGGTCCAGCCAGTCCGGTACGTGCACCGCGCCCGGCGCGAGGTGCGCGCGGGGCCTCGGGAACAGCTCGGCGTCCATCCCTCCATCCTGCCCTGAGCTGGGGTTCCGCTAGCCTGGACGGACGATGGACGACTGTATGAAGACGCCGTGGGGCGAGACCCCGCTGTCCCGCTTCCCGGAGGACCCGCGCGACCGGCTGCGAGCCTGGGACGCCTCCGACGAGTACCTCCTGCGGCATCTCGCGGACCGGGAGATCCCGCTGTCCGGGACGGTGGTGGTGGTCGGCGACCGCTGGGGCGCGCTGGTCACGGCGCTGGCACCGCACCGGCCGACGCAGATCACCGACTCCCACCTCGCCCAGGAGGCGACCCGGGCGAACCTGGCGCGGGCCGGGGTCGAGCCCGGTGCCGTGCGGCTGCTCACCACGCAGGACCCGCCGCCGGAGCGGATCGACGTGCTGCTGGTGCGGGTCCCGAAGAGCCTGGCGCTGCTGGAGGACCAGCTGCTCAGGCTGGCGCCCGCCGTGCACGCGGACACGGTCGTGGTCGGCACCGGCATGGTGAAGGAGATCCACACCTCGACGCTGAAACTGTTCGAGCGGATCCTCGGCCCGACCCGGACCTCCCTCGCCGAGAAGAAGGCGCGGCTGATCTTCTGCACGCCGGACCCGGCGCTGAAGCGGGGCGCGACCCCGTGGCCGTACAGCTATGAGCTGCCCGACGGCGTCGGCGCGGTCTCCGGTCGTACGGTCGTCAACCACGCGGGTGTCTTCTGCGCGGACCGGCTCGACATCGGCACCCGGTTCTTCCTGGCGCATCTGCCGGACAGCCGGGGCAGCCTGCGGGTGGTGGACCTCGGCTGCGGCAACGGCGTCGTCGGTACGGCGGTGGCGCTGGGCAACCCCGAGGCCGAGGTGCTGTTCGTGGACGAGTCCTTCCAGGCGGTGGCCTCGGCGGAGGCGACGTACCGGGCGAACGGGGTGCCGGGGCACGCCGAGTTCCGGGTGGGCGACGGTCTGGCCGGGGTACCGGCCGGAAGTGTCGACCTGGTGCTGAACAACCCGCCCTTCCACTCCCACCGGACGACCACCGACGCGACGGCGTGGCGGATGTTCACCGGGGCGCAGCGCGCGCTGCGGCCGGGCGGCGAGCTCTGGGTCGTCGGCAACCGCCATCTGGGCTACCACGCCAAGCTGCGCCGCCTGTTCGGGAACTGCCAACTGGTCTCCGGTGACCCGAAGTTCGTGGTGCTGAAGGCGGTCAGGCGCTAGCGCCGGCCAGGGTGCGGACGATCCCGGTCACGGCCCGCACCATCGCCTCCCTCCCGGCGCTCAGGTAGGTGCGCGAGTCGACCGCCTCGGGGTGCGCCGCGAGGTGGGCGCGGATGGCGCCGGTCATGGCGATGTTGAGGGCGGTGCCGATGTTGACCTTGGCGATGCCTCCGGTCACCGCCGCGGTGAGTTCGGCGTCCGGCAGGCCGGAGGAGCCGTGCAGGACGAGGGGGACGTCCACGGTGGCGGCCAGCCGTTTGAGGCGGTCGTGGTCGAGGGCTGCGGTGCGGGTCGTCATGGCGTGGGTGCTGCCGATGGCGACGGCGAGCGCGTCCACTCCCGAGTCGGCGACGAAGGCGCGGGCCTGGGCGGGGTCGGTGCGGGCGCCGGGGGCGTGGGCGTCGAGGGCGGGCTGTCCCTGCTTGCCGCCGACCTGGCCCAACTCGGCCTCGATCCAGAGCCCTTGGGCGTGCGCCCAGTCGGCGGCGGCCCGGGTCGCGGTGAGGTTCTGGGTGTAGGGCAGCCGGGCCGCGTCGTACATCACGGAGCTGAAGCCGGCGCCGGGTGCCTGGCGCAGCAGGTCGTCGCTCTGGACGTGGTCGAGGTGCAGCGCGACGGGGACGGCGGCGCGTTCGGCGGCGGCGACGGCGGCCCGGGCGAGCGGGAGCAGCCGGCCGTAGCGGAACTTGACGGCGTTCTCGCTGACTTGGAGGACGACGGGGGCCTGCGCGGCCTCGGCTCCGGCGATGACGGCCTCGATGTGCTCCAGGGTGATGATGTTGAAGGCGGCGACGGCGGAGCGCTGTCGTGCGGCCCGGGTGACGAGCTCGCCGGTGGTGACGAGGGGCACGGCTGGTCCTTCCGTGGACGTCGGGGAGGTCGGCGGCGTCAGGGGGCGAGGATCACCGAGCGGGTGAGGTGGCGCGGGCGGTCCGGGTCGAGGCCGTGGTCCCGGGCGACGGCGACCGCGAGGCGCTGGGCGCGGATCAGGTCGGCGAGCGGGTCGAGGGTGGTGGTCACCCAGGCGGCGCCGGTGGCGCGGACCTGCGCTGCGAGGCCCTCGGGCGGCTCGCCGAGCATCCAGGTCGCGGTGCCGTCCGCGGAGATGCTGATCGGGCCGTGCCGGTACTCCATCGCCGGGTAGGACTCGGTCCACGCCTGGGCTGCCTCGCGCATCTTCAGCGCGGCCTCGTGGGCGAGCCCGACGGTCCAGCCGCGCCCGAGGAAGGTGAACTGCGCGCTGTCGACGAGCCCTTCGGGCAGCGGGGCGGCCAGCGCGGCGCGGGCGTCGGCGACGACCGCATCGGTGTGCAGACCGAGGTGGGCGCGGAGCAGGGTGAGCGCGGTGGTCGCGAAGCGGGTCTGCACGACGGAGCGTTCGTCGGCGTAGTCGAGGACGACGACGTCGTCGGCGGCCGCCATGACGGGGGTGTCCGGGTCGGCGGTGATCGCGGTGGTGCGGGTGCGGCCCCGCACCTGGCCGAGCAGGTCCAGCACTTCGGTGGTGGTGCCGGAGCGGGTGAGGGCGACGATCCGGTCGTAGGCACGTCCGCGCGGGAACTCCGAGGCGGCGAAGGCGTCCGTCTCGCCCTGGCCCGCGCCCTCGCGCAGGGCGGCGGCCGACTGCGCCATGAAGTACGAGGTGCCGCAGCCGACGATCGCGACCCGTTCCCCCGGCGCGGGCAGCGCCCCGCCGTCCGCGGTCGCCTGGGTCGCGGCCCTGGTCCAGCACTCGGGCTGGCCGGCCAGTTCCTCCTCGACGTGGGTCATGCCCACCCCTCCCCTGGTGTGATTTTTCCTGCAAGATATAGCCAGCTTTCGAGCAGAATCAAGCATTCCGGTGAAGTGGGGGTGCGCTAGGGTCGCCGGGAGATCGAGGAACGGAGGTGCGGATGTCGCGCGACGCCCGCTGGAAGTCACTGCTGGAACTGCTCGTCGAGCGCGGCCGTCTCGACGTGGAGGAGGCCGCCGCCGAGCTGGCGGTCTCGGCCGCCACGATCCGCCGCGACTTCGATCAGCTGGCCGAGCAGCAGATGCTGGTGCGCACCCGCGGCGGCGCCGTCGTCCACGGTGTCTCCTACGAGCTGCCCCTGCGCTACAAGACCGCCCGGCACGCCTCGGAGAAGGAGCGCATCGCCAAGGCGGTGGCCGCGCTGGTCGCCCCCGGTGAGGCGGTGGGCCTGACCGGCGGCACGACGACGACCGAGGTGGCCCGCGCACTGGCCGTGCGCGGCGACCTGACCACCGGCTCCCCCGCGCTGACCGTGGTCACCAATGCGCTGAACATCGCCAACGAGCTTGCCGTACGGCCCCAGTTCAAGATCGTCGTGACCGGCGGGGTCGCGCGCCCGCAGTCGTACGAACTCATCGGGCCGCTCGCGGACGGGGTGCTCGGGCAGATCACCCTCGATGTGGCGGTGCTCGGTGTCGTCGCCTTCGACGTGGCGCACGGGGCGGCGGCCAACGACGAGGCGGAGGCCGCGATCAACCGGCTGCTGTGCGAGCGGGCGGGACGGGTGGTCGTCGCCGCCGACTCCAGCAAGCTGGGCCGCCGCGCGTTCGCCCGGATCTGCGCGGCCGACGCGGTGGACACCCTGGTCACCGACACGACGGCCGGCGCCGACACGGTCCGGCGGTTCACGGAGGCCGGTATCGAGGTCGTCACGGTCTGACGTCGTTACGCGCCCACGGGGTACCCCTTTCCGCCTAGGCTGGTGACGTGGCAGTGTCGGGGGCCAGGGAGGCTGCAATGAGCGGAACAGCACCGAGCGACCAGGACGACGCCCCCGGGGCTTCGCGCTATCTGCCGATCGCCGAGCACGGCCTGATCGGCGATCTGCGCAGCGTGGCCCTGGTGGGGACCGACGGCACGATCGACTGGTACTGCTGCCCGGCGTTCGACGCGCCGAGCGTCTTCGCCGCCATCCTCGACACCGAGCGCGGCGGCTCCTTCGAGCTGGCGGCGGCCGTACCGGCGCAGACCAAGCAGTTCTACTTCCCGGACACCAACGTCCTGATCACGCGCTTCTTCACCGAGGACGGCGTCGGTGAGGTGCAGGACTTCATGCCGGTCGACGGCGACGCGGTGGAGACCGAGCGGCATCGGCTGATCCGGCGCGTGCTGTGCGTGCGCGGCTCCATCCCGTTCCGTACCCGGGTGGCCCCCCGCTTCGACTACGGCACTCAGCCGCACACCGTCCGGATGGCCGGTGACGTGGCGGTCTTCGAGTCCCCCAAGCTGTCCCTCGGGCTGACCGCCACGGTGCCGCTGGAGCCCGACGGCCTCGATGTGCGGGCCGACTTCAAGCTCTCCGAGGGCGAGTCGGCGGTGTTCGCGCTCGACCAGGTCGGCGGCGAGGTGCCGCCGCGCAGGTGTGCCAGGACCGAGGCGGAGGAGCAGTTCAGCACCACCGTCGCGTACTGGCGGCACTGGCTGTCCGCCTCCAAGTACCGGGGCCGCTGGCGGGAGATGGTGCACCGCTCGGCGCTCACCCTCAAGCTGCTCACCTACGCGCCCACCGGAGCGATCGTCGCCGCGCCGACGACCAGCCTGCCCGAGCAGATCGGCGGCGAACGCAACTGGGACTACCGCTATGTGTGGGTGCGCGACGCCGCCTTCTGCGTGTACGCGCTGCTGCGTCTCGGCTTCACCGGCGAGGCCGAGGCGTTCATGAACTTCGTGACCCGGCACGTCAGTCCGGGCGACGGCAAGCCCTCGGGCCCGTTGCAGATCATGTACGGCGTCGACGGCCGCACCGATCTCACCGAGCGGGAGCTCGGCCATCTGGAGGGCCACCGCAGGTCCGCGCCGGTCCGCATCGGCAACGCCGCCGCCGAACAGCTCCAACTCGACATCTACGGCGCCCTGATCGACTCGATCTACCTCTACGACAAGTGGGCCAAGCCGATCTCCAGCGACCAGTGGGACGACGTGTGCGCGCTGGTGGACTGGGTGTGCGAGCACTGGGACCAGCCGGACGAGGGGATCTGGGAGACCCGGGGCGGGCGCAAGAAGTTCCTGTATTCGCGGCTGATGTGCTGGGTGGCGATCGAGCGGGCGATCCGGATGGCCAACCGGCGCGGGCTGCCCGCCGACATCGTCCACTGGCGCAACTGCCGGGACACCATCTACCGCCGCATCATGAGCAAGGGCTGGTCGGAGACGCGCCAGGCCTTCGTCCAGCACGAGGACGACGACGTACTGGACGCGGCCGTCCTGATGATGCCGCTGACGAAGTTCATCGCGCCGACCGACCCGAAGTGGCTGTCCACCCTGGACGCCCTGACCCAGGACCTGGTCTCCGACTCCCTGGTCTACCGCTACGACCCGGTGGCCAGCCCCGACGGACTGCGCGGCGACGAGGGCACGTTCTCGATCTGCTCCTTCTGGTACGTCGAGGCCCTGGTGCACGCGGGCCGCGTCGACGAGGCCCGGCTGGCGTTCGAGAAGATGCTCACCTACGCCAACCATCTGGGCCTGTACGCCGAGGAGATCAGCCACACCGGGGAGCAACAGGGCAACTTCCCGCAGGCGTTCACCCACCTGGCGCTGATCAGCGCGGCCTTCAACCTCGACCGGGCGCTCGGCTGACGTCAGTGACCGTGGCCGGGGGCCTCCTCGTGCGAGGCGGTCTGCTCCGGTGACGGCGCCGGCGCCGCTCCGGTGCGCACGGTGAACGCGGCGGTGCGGACCTTGCCGTCGTGCTTGAAGTCGAGGAAGAGGCGGTAGGTGCCGCTGCTCGGCGCGGTCGCGCCGAAGGAGATGCCGGGGCCGGGCTTCGTCCTGCCGTCGCCGGGTTCGCCGTTCGGGTGGACGTGCAGGTAGGCGAGGTCACCGAAGCGCAAGGCGACCAGGTGGCCGTAGGCGCCGAGGTAGGGCTGGAGGTCGGTGACGGGCTTGCCGTCGCGTGACACGCTCAGCTTCAGCTCGCTCGCCGCGCCGGGGCGCAGGGTGCCGTCCAGGCGGACCTGGTAGCCGTCGACCTCGGCGGTGGCCTTCGGGGCGGGGAGGTTCTGGGGCCGGTACGGGCCGGAGGCGGCGAGGTCGGCGCCGAGGGTCAGGTTCGCGGCGCCCTTCTTCGCCGGGGTGAAGTCGGCGAAGACGCGGTAGCCGCCCGCGCGGGGCAGGTCGACCGGGGTACTCCAGGTGCCGTCGGCGGCGCGGGTCGGGTGCAGGTGGCGGTAGGTGACGAGGTCGCGCGAGGCCACGATGAGGTGCAGTTCCTTGTCGTGCTCGCGCTGGTAGGCGGTCACCGCGCGGCCGCTGTCGTCCCGGATGACGAAGCGCAGGTCGGTGCGGGTGCCGGCGGCGAGGGCCGGGGTCTTCAGGTCGAGGGTGTAGCCGCCCTCGGAGATCTGGAGCCCGCCGGGCGCCGCCTGGTGACCGCCGCCCTTCTCCGGGCTCGGTGAGCCCTCGCTGTGGCTCTCGTGGCGCGCGGGCGCGGGGTCCTCCCCGACCGGTCCGACGCCCTTGCCCACGCCGTAGGCGGTGCCGAAGGTGGCGGCCAGGCCGGCGGCGAAGGCGGTGATCTTCAGTCCGGCATTCATGACGATCTCCTCGGTCTCACGGTCTCCATGCCGCCCACCATACCCCTGGGGGGTATGAAGTCAACCCTGGATCTCCCTTGCTTTCGATACCCCCCATGGGTATACATGGAACCACCGGTCGGGATACCCCCACCGGGTATATCGACAGTCTATCCAGGAGGCACCTCATGCCCACGCAGACGATCACCACGTATGCCGTCGCCGGTATGTCCTGCGGCCACTGCAAGGCCACGCTCACCAAGGTCATCGGCGAGCTGGACGGCGTGACCGGGGTGGAGGTCGACCTCGACCGGGGCCAGGTCACCGTCAGCAGCAGCGCCGAACCGGACGACACACTGATCGCCGAGGTCGTCGACGACGCCGGATACGAGCTCACCGGCCGAGCCTGACCCCCGCACGCCCACACGAGGAGCAGACAATGACCACCACCATCGACACGGAACTCACCATCGGCGGCATGACCTGCGCCTCGTGTGCGGCGCGCATCGAGAAGAAGCTCAACCGCATGGACGGCGTCACCGCCACCGTCAACTACGCCACCGAGAAGGCGAAGGTCTCCTACGGCGGTGACGTCTCCGTCGACGATCTGATCGCGACCGTCGAGGCCACCGGGTACACCGCCCGACTCCCCGCCCCAGAACCTGAAAAGGCACCCGAGCGGGACGAACTGCGGCCGCTGCGGGAACGGTTGGTCACCGCCGTCGTCCTGGCCGTACCGGTCGTCGCGATGGCCATGGTTCCGGCCCTGCAGTTCGAGTACTGGCAGTGGCTGTCCCTCACCCTGGCGGCGCCCGTCGTGACCTACGCCGCCTGGCCGTTCCACAAGGCCGCGTTCACCAATGCGCGGCACGGCGCGGCCACCATGGACACGCTGATCTCGGTCGGCACCTCGGCCGCCTTCCTGTGGTCGCTGTGGGCGCTGTTCCTCGGCACGGCCGGCGAGCCGGGGATGACGCACCCCTTCGAGCTGACCATCTCCCGCAGCGACGGCTCCGGGAACATCTATCTGGAGGCGGCCGCCGGAGTCACCGCGTTCATCCTGGCCGGGCGGTACTTCGAGGCGCGCTCCAAGCGCAAGGCGGGCGCGGCCCTGAAGGCGCTGCTGGAGCTGGGCGCCAAGGACGTCACCGTGCTGCGCGACGGACGTGAACAGAGCATGGCGATCGATGAATTGAAGGTCGGCGACCGGTTCGTCGTACGGCCGGGCGAGAAGATCGCCACGGACGGTGTGGTCACCGAGGGCTCGTCCGCCGTCGACGCCTCGATGCTCACCGGCGAGTCGGTGCCGGTCGAGGTCGGCGCGGGCGACTCCGTCACCGGGGCCACGATCAACGCGGGCGGGCGCCTGGTCGTCGAGGCCACCCGGGTCGGCGCCGACACCCAACTGGCCCGGATGGCCCGGCTGGTGGAGGACGCGCAGAACGGCAAGGCGGCGGCGCAGCGGCTCGCCGACCGGATCTCCGCCGTCTTCGTGCCGATCGTGATCGCCCTCGCGCTGGGCACCCTGGGCTTCTGGCTGGGCAGCGGTGCCGGGGTGGCCGCCGCCTTCACCGCGGCCGTCGCCGTCCTGATCATCGCCTGCCCCTGCGCCCTGGGCCTCGCCACGCCCACCGCGCTGATGGTCGGCACCGGGCGGGGCGCCCAGCTCGGCATCCTGATCAAGGGCCCGGAGGTGCTGGAGTCCACCCGCAAGGTCGACACCGTCGTCCTGGACAAGACCGGCACCGTCACCACCGGCCGGATGACCCTGCTCGCGGTGCACACCGCCGACGGCACCGACGAGGCCGAAGTCCTGCGGCTGGCGGGTGCGTTGGAGCACGCCTCCGAGCACCCGATCGCCCGTGCCGTCGCGGACGGCGCGCTTCAGAAGCTGGGTGCGCTGCCCGTGCCGGAGGACTTCGCGAACGTGCCCGGGCTCGGTGTGCAGGGCATCGTCGACGGCCACGCGGTCCTGGTGGGCCGGGAGCGGCTGCTCGCGGAGTGGGCCATGGAGCTGCCGCCGGCGCTGGCGCGGGCCAAGTCCGAGGCCGAGGCGGGCGGCCGTACCGCCATCGCCGTGGCCTGGGACGGCCGGGCGCGGGCCGTGCTGGAGGTCGCCGACGCCGTGAAGGAGACCAGCGCGGAGGCGATCAGCAGGCTGCGGGCGCTCGGTCTGACGCCGATGCTGCTCACCGGGGACAACCGGGCCGTGGCCGAGTCCGTGGCCCGGCAGGTGGGGATCGCGCCGGAGCATGTCATCTCCGAGGTGCTGCCGCAGGACAAGGTCGATGTCGTCAAGCGGCTGCAGGGCGAGGGGCGTTCGGTGGCGATGGTCGGCGACGGCGTCAACGACGCGGCCGCGCTGGCCCAGGCCGACCTCGGCCTCGCGATGGGCACGGGGACGGACGCGGCGATCGAGGCCGGTGACCTGACCCTGGTCCGCGGGGACCTGCGGGCCGCGGCGGACGCCATCCGGCTGGCCCGCCGGACCCTCGGCACCATCCGCTCCAACCTGTTCTGGGCCTTCGCCTACAACGTGGCCGCGCTGCCGCTCGCCGCGGCCGGCCTGCTCTACCCGATGCTCGCCGGAGCGGCCATGGCCTTCTCCTCGGTCTTCGTGGTCGGCAACTCCCTGCGGCTACGGTCCTTCAGGGCCACCGCCTGACCGGGCACGGCGCCCGGCCGCCCCGCCCGGCGGCCGGGCACGCGCCCCTCCTGCGTCTGCGCTCAAGCTGCCGCACCGCCCGTCGGCGACCGCCACCCGGGTCACCCGGAAACGACGGGGCTGTGAAGTCGTGTTCGTGGGGCGCCAGCAGAGCCGGGTGACCGGGCTGGCGGCAGGCGGCAGGCGGCAGGCGGCAGGCGGCAGGCGGGGGACGGTCAGGCACATTGAGCGACTGCCCCCGCTGACCGGTCTGCCCACCGGGGCGCGCACATCCCGCGCCCGGTGGAACACGGCACGCAGCCTCGCCCGCCGCGGCACCACCACCCCCGCGTTCGAACACCGCCTCACAGCCTCGCCCGCAACATCACCACCCCGTCCCCGGCCAGCCGTTCGGGGAGGTCGGTCAGGGTGGGCAGTTGCTCGATGTGCCGTACGCCGGCCGGCAGTCGGCCGGTCATCACCTCGCGGGTCACCTCGGCGGCGACCAGGGCGGTCACCCGGCTCTGCTCGTGGCCGGTGAGGGCGAACGCGGCATGGCGGTCGCCCCGGTGGGCGTCCGCTCGTAGCGCGAACGCGTCTCCGCCGAGGTGCACGCGGCGGAAGACGTCGGTCAGCGCGCGCCGCACCGGTGCCCGCCGCTCGCCGCGCAGCACTCCCGTCCGGCGCAGTGCGAAGAGCGCGGCGGTCTGGGCGCGGGAGTCCAGGCACAGCCGCGTCGTCACCTCCGGCACGCCGAGTGTGCGGCGCAGGGTGTACTGGTCGGAGAACGGGAACGGATACGCGCTGTGGGTGCCGTGGCCCGGCAGGAAGACCCTCCGGGGTGCGGCCGTCACCGGCTCGGCCAGACCGTCGACGGTCCAGCGCACCGCATCGGTGCCGTGGCGCTCGCCGGAGCCCAGCAGCACCGTCAGATCCAGCCGCTCCGCGCCGCCGACCGCCTGGTGGGCGCGGTGGGCGAGCAGGTTGGTCAGACCGGGCGCCACACCGACGCTCAGCACGGCCGTGGCCCCGGACGCGGCGGCGAGACCGTCACAGTCGGCGACGGCGTCGAGCAGGTCCCGGGAAGCGCCCACGTCCACCAGATGGATGCCCCGGTCCAGGCAGACCCGGGCGAGCGAGGCGTCCTCGGGCTCGACGCAGAGCACCACCGCACGCACGTCACCGAGTTTGTCCAGCGCCCGCCGGAACCCGGTCAGGTCCCCGACGTCGACCGCCACCCCTCCCAGCCGGCGCGCCCGGACCTCGTCCCGCCCGGCCGGGACCACCCGCCCGGGGAACCACTCCGCCAGCCGGGAGGTGACCGCGGCGCCGACGGCTCCGTAGCCTCCGATGACGAGAACCCGCCCATACGCATCGCCCGTAGTCATGGGCCTCAACGTAAGGCACGCTGGGTGCGCGGTGAGGCGTTCGCTCAGCGTTCACGGCTCCCTCACCCCGGGGCAGTCGAGCGCGTCCGCCCCCGCAATAGCGTCTTCTGGTCGCCCGAACCCACATGATCGAGGTTGCCATGTCCGCACGACACGTCCTCGCCGGCCTGGCGCTGGTGCCGGTGTTCACCGTCCCGGCGGCGGCACACGAGCCCGACGTCCGGCACCGGCCGTCCTTCGACCTCCAGGCCCACCGCGGCGGCCTCGGCATGACCACCGAGTCGTCGCTGGAGGGCTTCGCCAAGGCCCTTCGGCTGGGCGTGTCCACGCTGGAGCTGGACACCCAGGTCACCAAGGACGAGAAGGTCGTCGTCACCCACGACCGCCAGGTCAGTGCCACCAAGTGCCGGGACACCGCGCCCCTGGTGCCGGGCGACCCGATGTACCCGTACGTCGGCAAGTACATCAAGGACCTGACGCTCGCTCAGATCCGGACGATGGACTGCGGCTACCAGCAACTGCCCGGCCACCCCGAGCAGGAGCGGATCGCCGGTCTGCGGATGATCGAGCTGAAGGACGTCCTGAACCTGGTCAAGCGCTACAAGGCCCGGCAGGTCACCCTCAACATCGAGACGAAGGTGGAGGCGGGCGCCCCCGAACAGACCGCGCCCCGCGAGCTGTTCGTCCGCCGCGTCTTCGAGGAGATCCGCCGCTCCGGCATCGAGCGGCAGGTCACCGTCCAGTCCTTCGACTGGGGCGCGCTGAAGGCGATGCACAAGCTGGCGCCCAAGTGGCCGCTGGTGGCGCTCACCAACTACGACTTCCTCCAGGTCGGCAAGGAGGGCGCCTCCCCGTGGCTCGGCGGGATCGACGCCGACGACTACGACGGCGACTTCGTGAAGGCCGCCGACACCCTCCCCGGGGTCACCACCCTCTCCCCCAACTACGGCTTCCCGCAGAGCGGCAAGGTCGGTGACCCCGGCTTCCGCTTCTACGCCGACGCGGCGATGGTCGAGGCGGCGCACGCCCGGGGCCTGAAGGTCGTCCCGTGGACCTGCGACGACCCGGCCACGGTGGAGGCGCTGATGGACGCCGGGGTGGACGGCATCATCACCAACTACCCCGACCGGGTACGGGAGATCATGGCTGAGCGGGGCATGCGGCTGCCGAGGGCGTATCAGCCGCGCTGACACCGGCGGCGGCCCCGGAGGGGGCAGGGCGCGGGCCGGTCCGCCGTCCCGCGCCCGGTGCACGCTTACGGCAGCGTCGCGCCCGGCAGCGCGTACTCGTCCCGCCTCCCGCACATCCCGAACCCGCCGTGCCGCGTCGGTGAAGCCTGGTGTGCCGTCGCTTCGTTCAGGTACGCCGGTTCCCCCGCGGCCAGGGCGTCGAGCTGGGCGCCGGTGCGTTCCGCCGCGGCGAGTGCCCCCGCCTGCCACAGTTCCCGCCAGGCCGTCACCTTGTCGCGCACCAGCCGGGCGGCGGCGCGCTGGAAGGCCAGATACGGGCCGTCGTCGCCCGCGACAAGGGCCTCGCGCAGGACGAGGTAGCCCTCGACGGCGAGGTCCCTGCGGCGCCGGGCGGCCTCGGCCGTGTCGACTCCCGTACCGGGCGGGAGCGTTGCCGCCGCCGCGTACCGCTCGGGGTCGGCGAGCACCTCGGGCGGGAAGGTGAACACCGCGTCCCCGGCCTCGGGCAGCCCGCTGTTCTGCATCAGCACGGTGACCCGCAGGTCCCCGCCCTGCACCATGCGGTGGACGGTGCCGGGTGTGAACCAGGCGACCGTGCCGGGCTCCAGCGGGATGTCCCGGTAGCCGTCGGGGCTCAGGGTCTGCACGGCACCCCGGCCGCCGGTGACGACGTACGCCTCGGTGCACACCAGGTGCAGATGCGGGCTGCCGCCGCACACGCCGTCCGCCGCCTCCCAGTCGTAGGCGGTGAGGTGGGACAGGCCGACCGCACCGGGCAGCGGACGCGGCAGGGCGGGCCTCACCACGGCAGGCCCGCCAGATGCGCGGCCACGCGCTCGGCGTCCCAGGCGCCGTCGGCGATCAGCACCCGGTAGCGGTAGCCGAAGGACTCGCCCGGCGGCAGCGCGAACTCCTCGAAGAACGCCCAGGAGAACGCGACCGTGGGGAAGGGCTCGGAACGCACGAACCAGTGGGACTCGTGGATCGCGTCGAGGTTCTCCGGGGCGTGCGCGAAGACGATCGTGGAGTGCGCGTCGACGTCGTCGTGCTCGGTGGTGAAGGCCAGCCAGGGGCCCTGGGAGCCCATCAGTTTCTCCGGGTCGGCGCCGGGGGCGAAGACCGTGCCGCCGGTGAAGTCGCGCGGTCCACGCCACTGGAGTCCGGTGTAGCCCGCCATCTCGCGCCCGGCGGTGGTCGGTGACCCGAACCGCAGAGGGGTGTCCCGCACGTTGGTGAGCCGGATCGACCAGTCCAGGGCCCAGGCCCCGGCTGCCTCGTCGACGGAATGGACGAAGAGGCCGCGGGACTCGCGCGCCCACTCCTCACCGCCGTGGGCCAGCCAGGTCAGCTCCTCGGTGACGGCGAGAGCGTCGTCGGTCACCGTGAACCCGGGGAAGCCGTCGTGGCGCATCGAGCCGACCCGGTCGGGCAGGCGCAGATATCCCTCGCCGTGGACGTAGCTGTTGCCGCCCCAGAAGTTCTGCCCGGACAGGTGGCTCGCGGTCATCTGCAGGCCCTTGTGCCAGCGGTGGTCACTGGGCCGGTATCCGGTGACCGTACGGCCGGACAGGGTGCGCAGCGGGTGGGCGTAGGGCTTGCGGGACTCGAAGGCGTCGGGGTCGGGGCGGTAGACGTAGCGGAGGATCTCCGTGCCGTTCGCCGCCGCGACCGCGAGGTGCTCGCCGTGCGTGTGGCTGACCCGGATGCTCATGCGCGCTCCTCGGGGGCCCAGTCGGGGTGGTCTCCGTGCATCGCCGCGTAGAAGGGATCGCCCGGCGTGATCTCGCCGGAGCGGACCGGCAGGCCGGTGAACGCCGACTTGTACAGCGCGGCGGCGAATTCCAGCGTGGCCCGCGCCTCGGGGCCGCTGCCCGGGGGCCGTACACCCGCGTCGTACGCGTCGAGGAGGCCGCCGAGCTGGGCGGTGTGGGAGCTGGGGACGTCGGTGGCGGGGGTGCGCCAGGCGTCGGCGCGGCCGGCGGCGACATGCGGGGCCGGGGTGTAGACCCAGTCCTCGTTGCGGTGACCGTACAGGTGGGTCAGCTCGACGGTGGCGTCCGCGCAGTCGACGCGGATGCGGCTCATCTCGTGCGGGGAGAGCACGCTGTTGACGACGGTGGCGAGGGCGCCGTTGGCGAAGCGGACCAGCGCGGTGGAGACGTCCTCGCTCTCGGTGTCGTGGACCAGCCGCGCCGCCATCGCGCGGATCTCGTCCCACTCGCCGAGCAGGTGCAGCAGCAGGTCGTACTGGTGGATGCCGTGGCCCATGGTCGGGCCGCCGCCCTCGCTGGCCCAACGGCCGCGCCAGGGCACCGCGTAGTACCGCGCGTCCCGGTGCCAGGTGGTCTGGCAGTGCGCGACCAGCGGGGCGCCCAGCTCGCCCCCGGCGATCAACTCGCGGGCGTGCGCGGCACCGGAGCCGTAGCGGTGCTGGAAGATCACGGCGGCGTAGGCGCCGGAGGCCTCCTCGGCCGCCGCGATCTCGTCGTACTCGGCGAGGGACAGGGTGAGCGGCTTCTCGCACAGCACCCAGGCTCCCGCCTTGAGCGCGGCCACCGTCTGCTCCCGGTGCAGGGAGGGCGGGGTGCCGATGAGCACCAGGTCGGGGCGTTCGGCGTCCAGCATCGCGTCGACCGACGTGTATCCGGTGACCGCGCCGCCCGCCAGTTCCCGGAAGGCGTCGAGACTGCCCGGGTCCACGTCTACGGCGGCGACCAGTTCCGTGCGGTCGGCGTGGGCGGCGAGGGCGGCCAGATGGCTGCCGCTGACGATGGCACCGGTGCCGACGACGGCGACGCGGCGGCGGACGGGGTTCCCGGACAACACGGACATGCGGCGCTCCTCGAACGGCCGACGGACTGCCAACAGAAAGCGCTTGCTCCCGAGGGCAGACCCTAGGCGCCGAGGCGGCGCCCGAACAACCCCTCCACCCACACTGCCGGGACGCTTCTCAGGTCACAGCGGTCGTCGACGCCTGCCGCAGGGGTGGCCGTGCCGTCGCCGCCCGCTCCCGGGTGAGGGCGCCGGTCATCCGCCGGGCCGTCAGCGGGTCGGCGGGCAGGACGTGGGAGGCGAACCAGCGGGCCGCGGAGGGGTCCGGGGAGGGTTCGACGAACTCCGCGCTTGCGTAGTCGTCGAGCGGTGGGTCGTAGACGTAGCCGCAGACCATGCCGTGGTCCACCAGGCGTTCCAGGAGGGCGTCGCGGTCGTGGACCAGGAGCGGGACGCGGAACAGCGGGAGGGGCCCGTCGGGGACCGCCCGTTCGCGCAGGGCCGGGGAGGCCCAGGCGCTGCTCGCCAGCAGGGCGACTCCGGCCCGGCGGCGGGTGAGGCGTCGTCGAGGCGGGCCATGCGCAGGGTGAGCTGCCCGCGTACCAGGGTGCCGTGGCGGACCCGGAAGCCGTGCAGATCGACGCGGACCCACGGCTCGTAGGCGGTCAGGCTGGGTGCCGAGAGCGCCGTGGCGGTCAGGCGCGGGGCGTGCAGGGCCATCCGGAACGCGTCGCGCTCCAGCAGTCCGAGCCGCCGCATCGTGCGCCACACCGGGCGCACCAGGTGCAGGGTGCGGACGGACGAGCGGGCCAGCGGGCGCAGGGTCACGGTGAGGTCGTCGCGCAGTCGGCGCGGGGTGAGCAGGTCGTCGCGGAGCAGTTCCAGCTCGCGCCGGGTGCGCGCGTCCTCGACGGCGAGGAACCCTCCGGCCGTCGCGGCCACGTGCTTGGAGAGGCTGAACGCGGCGGCCGTGCCGAAGGTGCCGACCGGCCGGCCGTTCACATGGGTGCCGATGGCGTGGGCCGCGTCCTCGATCAGCGGGATGCCCAACTCCTCGCAGCGGCGGCGCAGTTGGGGAAGACGGTCGGGGATGCCGTAGAGGTTGGTGGTCAGGACGGCGTCGATGCCGCGCCAGGTGGACTCCGGTACGGCGGCCGGGTCGATGTTGCCGTCCCACACGCAGACCGGTGCCTGCACCGGGCGGCAGCCCGCGGCGAGGACCACGAAGAGGATCACGTCGTCGTTCACCGGCGACATCAGCACCCGGGCACCGGGCCGGCACCAGCGCCGCAGCGCCAGGTAGAGGGCGAGCCGGGCCGAGGGGGTGTAGACGCATTCGCGTCCCAGCCGCCGCGTCATCGTCGCGGCGAGCCGCGTTCCGTACGGCATCGTCACTTCTTCCGTCGGAGGGGTGGACGGACGCGGCGCGCCTCCGCGCGCGCCGAGCTGCCGTGGGGCCGGCTCAGGGGGTTCGCGGGGCCGTCCGGCGGGAGGACCGCAGTGCGCCGGCCGTCTTCAGCAGCCGGTCGGCGGGGTCCCGCAGACGGGGATGGGCGAGGACGGTGTTGCGCAGTCCGCGCACGGGCCTGCGCCACATCCGGTGCGCCGTCGCCACGGGGTGCGGCCGGGTCGCGAAGCCCTCGCCCACCCGCAGTTCGCGTGTCTTGAGCCAGTCCTTGTACTCCTTGGCGCCCCGCCCGAGGTCGATCAGCCGCACCCCGTGCCGGGCCGCCGCCTCCGCGGTGCGCAGATGCATCATCAGCCCCGGCGAGTAGGAGGGGAACCCGGGGTCGTAGGCGGTGAACCAGGCGGCGAGCACGGTCCTTGACCTCGGCCCGAAGTGCGCGGCCACGGGACGCTCACCGGCGTAGAGCACGGACAGCACGCCGGTGCAGTGCTCCTCGCGCAGCCGGAACAGATGGTCCACGAGACCGACGATCCAGGGCCGGGCGAACCGGTCCATGCGCCCGGTCCTGCGGTACTGGGCGGACTTCCACTCCATGAGCCGCCGCAGCACCTTCGGGTCCCGCTCGTCGAAGACGAACCGCACCTCACCGACGTCACGCCCCAGCCGGCGCTCCTTCTTCAGCGTCGTCTTGGCCTGCCCGGGGTAAGTGGCCCGCAGCCACCGCGCGTAGTCGCCGTCGCCCGGCTCCAGGTCGATCACCGGGGAGGCGAACATGCCGGTCACGTACCGGGCGAACGGCTTCTGTTCCGCAACGAGATGGTCGAACTCGAAGCTGGCGAGCCCGCAGCCGCGCAGCAGTTCCTCGGTGTCCCAGACGATCCCGGGGCGGTGCACGAGCGCCTGGCGGTCGGAGAGGCCGAGCCCGATCGCCTTCCCCACCCCGAGGACGGTGCGTTCGTACGGCAGGAAGCCGACGGGTTCGCCGTGTTCGTGCAGGACGCCGATCTCGACCCCGCGCCGGTGGGCGCCGACCCCGAGGGCGAACTCCGGGGACAGGAAGGGGTTTGCGTACTCGGGTGACTCGTCCATCGCCCGGTGCCAGGCCGCGCGCAGCGGGTCGCTCAGTTCGCCGGGTCCGTGGACGGTGATCTCGGTATCGTTGCTGCTCATGGAACGCATGGGCGACCGCTCCCCCCAGTTCCCCCCGGTGACGCGCGGTGCGCGTCACGCCCCTCGGCCCAGGGATCAAACGTGGCGAAACCGCACCGAGACTGTCAAGGGTGGCGTTCGCAAAGGAACGGCATGTTTCGGATGGCCCGCGCCCTCCTGTCCCATGACTGGCCGAACGGCCCTCTTCTGCTCAACACGCCTCTCCCGTACCGTCGTTGTCGCTTGTCGCGGCCATGACTACGAAGGGGTTCTCATGGGCAGAGGTCTGCTGTCGCTGATGCTGGCCGCGGTGACCGGGGCCGCCCTGCTCGGGGCGCCGGCGTCCGCGGCGCCACCTCCGCCGCCGACCGATGTGTACCGGCCGGTCCGGGGTCCGGCGGCCCCCGCGGAGTACCGCTACCTGCAGAAGACCCTGCCCGGGCAGCCGATCCCCCGGCACGCCCATGACCGCGCCGCGGCCCAGGCCCGTGAACTGCCCGTCGTGGGCGGGCGCTGGAAGAGCGTCGGGCCGACCGACATCGGCGGCCGGATCGTCTCCCTCGCCCTGGACCCCCGGCGCGCCGACACCCTGTACGCGGCGGCCGCGAGCGGCGGCCTGTGGCGCAGCACCGACGCCGGGCAGACCTTCCACTCGGTGTGGCCGGACAGCTGGACCCAGGCCATGGGCGCGGTCACGACCGCCCCCGACGGCACCCTGTACGTGGGCACCGGCGAGCCCAACCCCGGTGGCGGCAGCATCACTTACGAGGGGACCGGGCTGTACCGCAGCAAGGACGGCGGCCTCAGCTGGCAGCCGCTCGGCCTGCGCGACTCCGGCGCGATCAGCGCCATCACCATCGACCCGGCCGACCCCCGCCGCATCTATGTCGCCGCGGCGGGCTCGCTCTACAACGGCGGCGGCGACCGGGGCGTGTACCGCACCGAGGACGGGGGCGCGACCTGGCAGCGGATCCTCGCGGGCGCGAACGAGTTCACCGGCGCCACCGAGATCGTCAAGGACGGCGACCGCCTCTACGCCGTCCTGTGGGACCACCGCCGCCGCCCCGACCTGCGCACGTACGGCGGTGTCGGCTCGGGCGTCTTCCGCAGTGACGACGACGGCGCGACCTGGCGGCGGCTCGGCGGCGGACTGCCCGCAGCGGGCCCCGACGTGGGACGCATCGGCCTCGCCGTGGCCGGGGACCGCCTCTACGCGATCGTCAACAAGGCGAGCGGCCCCTTCGAAGGCTTCTACGCCTCCTCCGACGGCGGCGACACCTGGAACCGCACACCGGACAACGCCGAACTGGCCAACTCCCAGTCCAGCTTCGGATGGTGGTTCGGCAAGGTGTGGATCGACCCCCGGGACACCGAGCATGTCCATGTGGCCGGGGTCGCCCTGCTCACCACGAAGGACGGCGGCGCCACCTGGACCGCGGACGACACCAGCATCCATGTCGACCACCACGCCATGGTGTGGGACCCGCGCCGGCCGGGCCGCGTCTATCTGGGCAACGACGGTGGCGTCTACCGCTCCGACTCCGACGGCGACGGCGGCTGGGTCAAGGCCCGGCACGAGCCGTACACCCAGCTCTACAGCGCCGCGATCAGCCCGCAGGACGTCACCCGGATCTCCGGGGGCTCCCAGGACAACGGCTCCCTGCGCTCCTGGGGCGGGGACGGCTTCAACGAGTACCTCGGCGGGGACGGCGAGGAGAACCTGATCGACCCGACCGACGTGAACACGGTGTACGCCTGCTACCAGTACGGCAACTGCTTCCGCTCCACCGACGGCGGCGACACCCTCACGTACTTCGCGAACAGCACGACGTACAAGCGCCGCAACTGGTTCACCCCGGTCGTCCTCGACCCGCGCGACCCGAAGATCCTCTACTACGGCGCCGAAGTGCTCAACCGCTCCACCGACGGGGGCGTGACCTGGCAGCCCATCAGCCCGGATCTGACCGGCGGACCGGGCGCGGACCCGATCTACACCAACTTCGGGACCATCACGTCGATCGCGCCCGCCGCCGACGGACGCACGGTGTACGTCGGCACGGACGACGGCCGGGTCTGGGTCACCAAGGACCTCGGGGCGACCTGGACCAAGCTCGCGGAGGGGCGGCCCTGGGTGACCCGGGTGGTCGTCGACCCGAAGGACCCCGACCGGGTCTGGACGACCCACTCCGGCTACCGCTCCGGCTCACCGCTCCCCCATGTGCACGGCAGCACCGACGGCGGCGCGACCTGGCGGAACCTGTCCGGCAACCTCCCCGCGGCCCCCGTCAACGACCTCGTCGTCGCCAAGGGGGGTGCCCTGTACATCGGCACCGACCAGGGCGTGTTCGCGAGCTTGCGGGGCGGCGGGCACTGGATGCGGCTGGGGCGCGGCATGCCCGCGGTGCCGGTGGACGACATCGAGTACGACCCGGGCCACCGACGGCTGGTGGCGGCGACCTTCGGGCGGGGGTTCTACGAGCTGAAGGTGCACTGAACCTGATCCGGCGGCCTCCTGTGCCACATGGAAGGCGGAGGCGGGAGGCGCACGTCCGACCGCCTCGGCGGCCTTCGTCAGCGCTCCACCAGGGCCAGCACCCGGGCGGGAGAGCCGGAGCCGGTGACGATCGGCAGCGGGCCGGCGATCACGACGCAGCCCGTCGCGGGCAGCAGCGCCAGATTCTGCAACTGGGTCAGGCCGTACTTGTCGTTGCCCATGAGGTAGGAGTGGCAGGGGAAGGCCGGTTCGAAGGCGTGTCCGCGTCCGGCGTCCGTGCCGACCGTCTCCACGCCCAGTCCGATCACCGGCGACTCCTCGGCGACCCAGCGTGCGCACTCCGGCGACAGACCGGGCGTGTGCGGGCCGTTGTCGTCGGCGTTCAGGAACTCCTCCTGCGACTGCGCGCGGGCGTCCCAGCCGGTGCGCAGCAGCAGCCAGCCGCCGTCGGGCAGGGGGCCGTGCTCCGCCTCCCACGCCTTCACATGGTCGACTTCCAGGAGGAAGTCCGGATCGCGTTCCGCCTCGGCGGTGCAGTCCAGCACCGCGGCCGGGGCGACCAGCCGGCCCGCCGGTACGGACGCCACGTCGGCGAGATCCTTGCCCGTCACCCAGTGGTTGGGGGCGTCGAAGTGGGTGCCGGTGTGTTCGCCGGTACGGAAGTTGTTCCAGTACCAGTCCGGTCCCCGGCCGTCGTACCGGCTGATCTCCTGCAGCTCGAAGGCCGCCGTCTGCCCGAACACGGACGGCAGTTGGATCAGCGGGGTCGCCGCCGACAGCGGCGCGGTGAGGTCGACGACGTCGATCGTGCCCTCCCGCAGGGCGGACACCAGCGAGGCGAGGACGGACGGTTCGGGCATGGGGGCCTCCGGACGGTCGCGGACCTCCCAGCATGGATCGTTTCCGGGGTATTCACCATGCGGCGTCCACGAGTCCGGCGATGTGCGCGGTGACCGTGTCCAGGACGCCGACCCAGGACTCCTCGTCGCCCAGCACCAGGTAGTTCAGGGTCAGTCCGTCCGTCATGGCGGCGAGATAGCGCGCCAGCACCGGTACGGGCACCCGCAGGCGCAGGTCCATGGTGCGGCTCAGCTGCTCGATGAGCTCGGCGTAGGTGTCGCGGTACAGCTCGTGCTGGCGCCGGGCCAGATGCTCGAACCCCGGCTGGCGCAGGGCGTACTGGGTGAGTTCGTAGGTCAGCATGTGCTCGTCGGGGTGGGCGCGGACGTGGCCCCAGTACGCCTGGAGTGCGGCCCGGACGGTCTCCTGGAGGGTGGCCCTGGGGACCAGGGCCTGCTTCACCAGCGTCACGTAGTGGTCGGTGATGGTCGTGATGACGGACTCCACCAGGGCCTGCTTGGAGTCGAAGCAGTAGTGGAAGACGCTGAGGGACACGCCGGCCTCGGCGGCGATGGACCGGGTCGTCGTCCGTGCGACGCCGTCCCGGGCCATCGCCCTGATCGCCGCTTCCGTCAGCTGCAGGCGCCGTTCTGCCGACGGCATGCGTGCCATGTCCGTGTCCCTCGTGCTCGTACCGGCGCTCAGTCGCTGTGGACGCTCACCTCGCGCAGTGAGTACCCCCATGGCGTGCCGCGTTCCAGACCGAGGACGCGTACGTAGCGGGCGGGCGTGCCGGCGAACCGGGCGGTGTCCAGGCCGCCGTCGCCGGCGGTGGTGGACCAGGCGGTCCGCCAGCTCTGGCCGTCGGCGGAGAGTTCGACACGGTACGACCTGCCGTAGGCGCGCTCCCAGTCGAGGGTGACCCGGCCGACGCGGTGGGTGGCGCCCAGGTCGATCCGCAGCCACTGGTCGTCGCTCCAGTCGCTGGCCCAGCGGGTGCCCCGGTCACCGTCGGCGGCCCGGCCGGGCGCATAGCTGGTGAACGGGTTCCACTCCGCCGAACTGGCCGCCGCAGCAGCACCGTCGGCGAGGTTCACGGCGGACTGGTGCCGCTCGGAGGCGCCCCAGGTGTCCAGGTAGGACTCGGCGCCCCGGAAGAGGTCGTCCACCACCTCCTGGCCGCCGACCTTGCGGATGTCCTCGATCCAGTCGGGAACGAGGCCGTAGTGGGCGGCGCCGTCGGTGTTCAGGTCCCAGGTGCGCTGTCCGGTGGTCTGCCTGTCGATCACGGAGCCGCCGTCGACGCTCGTGAAGGGGTACGTCACCTTGTTCGGGGCGTCCGCTCCGCGCGGTGCCGGCCAGCCGCCGACGCCGTTCATGTCGGTGCCGTAGGCGTAGCCCACGCCGTACTTGTCGCGCAGGGCCTCGGTGCGCTCCGCCTCGGCGATGAAGCCCTCGGAGCCGTGCATGTACTGGCCGATGAAACCGCCGAGGCCGTAGACCCGCTCGGTCCAGTCCATGTCCATCCAGCTGTGCGAGGAGAGCACGCCGGGGTAGGACTCGGCCTCGAAGATGTCGAGCACCCGGCCCGTGGCCTTGACGCTCATGTGGTCGATCTCCAGCATCATGCCGCGGTTCATCATGCCCCGCACGGCGTACTCACCGAGGTCGCTGAGCCCGCGCACATTGCACTGCGCGCCGCTGGCGTACGAGGGCACCTCGACGCCCGCCGGGAGCTTCGCCTCGGCCTCGGCGGCGGTGGCGTTGCCGATGGGGTTGTCGCGCTGGGGGCCGGCGCACTGCTCGGTCTTCCAGAAGGTGCCGGTCGACAGGAACTGGCCGACGTTGATGGCGGTGCCGAGGGTGCCGGAGTCGAAGCGGACGCCGCAGAGCGCGTTGTCGAACTTGTGGCACAGGAACATGCTGCGCACGCCCAGGTCGTACAGCTCGTCCAGGCCCTTGTCGATGTCCGCCCGGCTGCACTGCGGGATGTCCAGGATCTGCTTGCAGCCGAAGGGTTCGGAGGTCTCGACGCCGAGGACGACCGCCAGCTTGCCCTGCTCGATGACCTGCCGGGCCTGGGCGCTGTCGGTGACGATCCGGAACCAGCCCTTGCCCGTGCCGCCGTACATCTTGTCGATGTGGGCCTGGAGGTCGTAACTCAGCTTCGCCTGCAGGCGGATCGACGTCATCTCGTCGCAGGAGCGGTCCTTGAAGAAGTAGACCGAGCAGATCACGCCGTTGGTGACCAGGTCATTGACGAGGACCCGCTGGCCGCCGCGCCAGGCACGCTCCACCCAGGCGTAGTAGTTCTGCTGGTGGGTGAGGGAGTCATGGGCGGGCCAGTCCTTGAAGGTGGGCCAGCCGACCGGGTCGTGCCTGCCGTCGCCGCCGTTGGTGATGAAGTCGAAGATGGCGAGTGAGCCGTCCGGGTAGTGCTCGGGGCAGTCCTTGAGGGCGTCGGCGATGCCGGCCTCGGAGAAGGTCTTGCCGCAGATGAGCCGGCCGCCGAACGCCTCGTTGGAGAACAGGTGGTTGTGCACGTCGGCGAAGCCGCGCACCTCGCCCTGCGCGTCGGTGCCGGTGAACGGCTCGCCGGTGACGTTGATCTGGGAGTCCGGCGTGGGCCGGGCCGTCGGCTGCCACCAGTCGGTCCCGGCCGCCGAGCTCGGCGCGGGGCCGAGCAGCAGGGCCAGGACCAGCAGGAGCAGCGACGCGACCGTGACGTTCTTGCGTCGGCGGTGCGGGAGTCGAGCCATGGACCCACCCTCCTGGAACGGCATGACGCAATTGTCATGACCAGTCCAATACGTGGGTCGAGGATGACGACTGGGTCACTCCGAGTCAAGGGTCCGGGACACCTGACCTGATGGCGGGTCACAGCGTGCCGCTGCGAGCCGTACGGCTCACCGCTGGTGCTGCGAGAGGCGGCGCGCCAGCAGGGGGATGATCACTGCCGCGGCCACCACATGGGACACGGCCAGGACGATCTGCGTGGAGGTGGCCGTGTGCGGGGCGACGGCCGGGCCGACCAGCGACAGCGCGGTGAGCGCGACGGTGGTGACCGTGAAGACGCGGGCGGGCCGCCGGGCCCAGCGGGCGAGCGCGACGGCGAGGACGATGCCGGCGACCGACCAGAACAGCACGCCGCCCGCGAAGCCCCCCACCGGGATCTCCGCCGCCTCCGCGGCCCCCGGACCGGCCGCGTCCATCGGGACCCCGGCCGCCCGCGCACCGAGCGCGAACGCCTCGGTCACCACGGCGCCGGCGACCGTGGCGACGATGCCGACCAGCCATACGGGGCGCTGCGCGAGGGAGGACTCGAGGGTGCTCCGGGTCCGGATCTGGGTCGTGGTCACGCTCATGGAAGGTCTCCTGTTCGGTGGTGGGGCTCGGGATGCCTTTCATGGGGTTAGACCGTGCGGGGCCCCGGAACTGAGCGGTCTGCGGCGGAAGTTCATGTCGCGGGTCGCCTCCGGGGCTCCGGCCGGCTGTCGCGGGCGCTGACCACACCGCTGATGCCGGCGGGCTATCCCGTACGGGCGGTCCCGGCCGCCCGGAGGAGGCGGCGGAAGGTGGGGCACTCCAGGTGGCTCGGTGCGGGGCAGGCCGCCGCGTGCCGGAGGGAGTCGCGCAGGACGGCGAGTTCCCGGATCCGCGCTTCCAGTTCGTCGGCCTTGGCCGCGAGCATCCGCCGGTCGATGTCCGGCGTCCCGTCGGGGGCGAACATCCGGGCGATCTCGTCGAGGGAGAACCCGGCGGTGCGGCCCAGCACGATCAGCGCCAGGCGTTCCAGCACGCCGGGGTCGTACTGGCGGCGCAGGCCGCGCCTGCCGGTGGAGGCGATCAGCCCCTTCTCCTCGTAGTACCGCAGGGTCGACGCGGGCAGTCCGGCGCGGCGCGCCACCTCGGCGATGTCCAGCTCCGTCATCCTCTTGACCTCAAGTCGGCTTGAAGTAGCAAGCTGTCATCTCCGCCCGGCGACGGCAAGCAGGGGAGACGATGATGAACGTGACACACAGCACCGATGACGGCCAAGCGGCCCGCTGGAACCGAGCGGGTCATGTCTGGGTCCAGGAACAGGCGTTGCTGGACGAGATGCTCCGGCCCTTGGAGGAACTGCTCGTGGAGGCGGTGCCCGCCGGACACGGCGGGCGGGTCCTCGACGTCGGCTGCGGCACCGGCAGCACGACGGTGGCGGTGGCCAGGCGTCTCGGTCCGGAGGGCCGCTGCGTCGGCGTCGACATCTCCGAACCGATGGTCACCGCCGCACAGGAGCGCGCCGGGCGGGAGGGCGCCCCGGCGTCGTTCATCCTGGCCGACGCGGCGGAGTACGCCTTCGTACCCGCGACCTTCGACACCGTCGTCTCGCGCTTCGGCGTGATGTTCTTCGACGACTCGGTCCGCGCGTTCACCAACCTGCGGCGCGCGGCCGAGGACGGTGCCGCACTGCGGTTCGTCGCCTGGCGCGGCGCCGAGGAGAACCCGTTCATGACGACGGCCGAACGCGCCGCCGCGCCCGTGCTCCCCGACCTCCCCGCCCGCCGCCCGGACGGGCCGGGGCAGTTCGCCTTCGCCGATCCGGACAAGGTCCGGCATCTGCTCACGGAGAGCGGGTGGGCCGAGATCGACATCCGGCCGATCGACGTCACCTGCGCCCTGCCCACCGCGGATCTGGTCCGCTACTTCACCCGGCTGGGTCCGCTCGGCCAGATCCTGCCGGACGTGGACGAGCGGACCCGGGCCCGGGTCGTCGAGACGGTCCGCCCCGCCTTCGACGAGTACGTACAGGGCGCGGAGGTCCGTTTCACCGCGGCGTGTTGGTCGGTCGGCGCCCGGGCGTCGTAGGCGCGGCCGTAACCGGGCGTCCTCAGCTCCGGGCACCCTCAGCGCCGGGCGAACTGCACTCGGGTCGGCTGTGCGACGTCCGGCCGGATCGCGATCCCCTGGACGGTGAGCCGCTCCCCGTGGATGTCGGTGACCCTGATCGCGCCGCCGCACCCGCCCCCGTCCTCGGCGAGGAAGTAGTTGTACTCGGCGCGCGGCAGCTGACGCCAGCCGGTGCCGGTGCCGACTTCCAGCCGTGTCACCGGGTTGCGGTGGCCGATCACCTGGATGCCGCACCAGTGACGGCTGGACCCGGTCTTGTACCGGACCGACAGCGTGCCCGCGCCGCTCGGGCTCGCCAGCTCCCACGTGATGGGGATCTGACCGGCCGAGGGCGCGGCGAGTGCGGCGAACGCCTCGGCGCTGAGGTCGAGGTGGCCGGGTGCGCACTCCGGGCATTCATTGGTGACGCGCACCGTGGCGGAGCGCCCGCCGGCCGCGCGGACGGTCACATACGCCCCGCACGCCTTGGCCGTCTCGTAGTCGGTGTGGTTCATCGCCGCCGTCATGACGTCGTCGCTCGCGTCGTACATGCAGGCGCCCGTGCCGTCGGAGTCGTAGAAGGTGGCCATCCCGCGATAGGAGACACCGGGCCGGATGCGCCCGGCCGACGAGCCCGTGGAGGAGGGCACTTGGGACGTACGGGTGGCCGAGGGCTTCGGCGAGGCGGAGGTCGCGGAGGCGGACGGCTCGCGCGAAGCGGACGGCTCGGCCGCGGAGTTGGTCGTGCGGGGTGCGGGAGACCGTGTGGCGTCCGGGGCGTTCACGGGGGAACCGGTGGTGGGCGGGGCCGCCGCGGGGCGTTCGGCGTCGGCCTTGCCGCCGGAGAGCAGCACCGCGGTCAGGGACGCCACGATGAGCGCCGTGGCCGCCGATATCCACAGCCAGCGTCTGCGCACCGGGCCTCCTTGACGGCCGACATCCGTGGCCGTGAGTGACAGGAGCAGCGATCGTGCCAGACCCGGAAGGACACCGACAAGGCCCGTCTCGCGGGGCGGGCCCGGTGCCGGGCGGCCGCCGCCGCGTCAGTACTGGAGGGCGGTCACCACATCGCGGCCGATGCGTTCCACGGCGGCGGTGTCCAGGCCGTAGTGGACGTACCGGCCGTGTCGTCACGGACCGGTCGGCCGGATGGAACATCAGCGCCGCGTCGACGCCCTCGAACACCCCGGCCTCGGCGAGCCGTACCTTGCCGGCGCCGCCCATCTCCTCACCCGGGGTGCCGATGACGGCGACGGTGCCCGGGTGCGCGGGCAGGGCCCGTACGGCGGCCATGGCAGCGGCCGCGGCACCGGCCGCGATGAGGTTGTGCCCGCAGCCGTGTCCGACACCTGGCAGGGCGTCGTACTCCGCGAGCACGGCGACGCGGGGCCCCGGCCGCCCGCCCTCGTGCACCGCGACGAACGCGGTGTCCAAGCCTCCCGCGTCGGCCGTCACCGTGAACCCGGCTTCCGAGAGCCAGCGCGTCAGCACCTGGTGGGCGTGGAACTCGGCGAACTTCAGCTCGGGCCGGGCGTGGATGGCGAGGCTCACGGCCTCCATCCGCGGACGCAGGACGGCGAGTTCGGCGGCGAGAGCGGCCGGCGGGGGTGGCTGGGTGGCGGGCATGGTGGCCTCCGTCGTACGGGGTGGCGGGCGGCGGTCGATCCGCCGTGTCGTTGGCAGCGTGCGCCCAAGTCCCCGTCAGCGGTCCGCGATTACCGCGGCTCAGGTAATCCGGGCCGGGGCGGGCGCCGGCCGAAGAGCCCGGCGATTTCGATGCGGTCGGCGGTACGGGTGTCCGTGGACTAGACAACTCCTCGGCTGACGCTCAAGGTTCGCGGGACCCACGCCAGACGCCGAATGTTGGTGGAACCAACACTGTTACGGTGTTCGCCATGGACGAGATCCCCGAGCGGCTGACGACGATGCCGAGCTGGCTCATCAGCCAACTCGCCCTGCACACACGTCGGTTGGTGTTCGACGGGGTCACCGGGGCGGGCGCGCGCGGGTACCACTACCGCATCCTGGCCGCGCTGCAGGAGTTCGGGGCGGCGAGCCAGGCCGAGCTCGGCCGGCGGTGCCGCATGGACCGCAGCGATGTGGTGACGGCCGTCAACGAACTGGTCGAGGAGGGCTACGTCGACAAGGCGCCGTCCCCGGACCACGGGCGGCGCAACCAGGTGACCCTCACCAGCGACGGCGCCCGGCAGCTGCGGCACCTGGACCGCGTACTGGACCGGGTGCAGGACGACCTGCTGCGCCCGCTGTCGCCCGCGGACCGGGAGACCCTGATCCACCTGCTGACCCGGGTGCTCGCCCAGTACGAGGCGGAGTGATCCAGGGACGACGACCCGATCCCCCTCCTCCTCCACGTCCAGGTCCAGGTCCAGCCTTGCCCTCCCCCCGCCTTCTCCCTACCCTGACTTTGTGCCGCAAATAAACAAACTCCGTTCGCACAACGTCGTGCCGGGAACCTCCACCGACCTCACCCGCCTCCGCATCGCCCTCACCGTCTTCTTCGCCATGGACGGCTTCGTCTTCGCCGGCTGGGTCGTGCGCATCCCCGCGATCAAGGAGCAGGTGAACGCCTCGGCCGGAAGCCTGGGGCTCGCCCTCCTCGGCGTGTCCGCGGGCGCCGTGATCACCATGACGCTCACCGGGCGCCTCTGCCGCCGCTACGGCAGCCATCCGGTCACCGTCGTCTGCGCCGTACTGCTCTCCCTCAGCGTCGCGCTGCCGCCGCTGACCCACTCCGTCCCCGCCCTCGCCGCCGTGCTGCTGCTGTTCGGCGCCGCGTACGGCGGGATCAACGTCGCCTTCAACAGCGCCGCCGTCGACCTCGTCACCGCACTCCAGCGGCCGATCATGCCCAGTTTCCACGCGGCCTTCAGCCTGGGCGGGATGGTGGGCGCGGGCCTCGGCGGGCTGGTCGCCGGCAGCCTCTCCCCCACCCGGCACCTCCTCGGCCTCACCCTCGTCGGTCTCGTGGTGACCTTCTTCGCGGGCCGCGTCCTCCTGCGGATCGAACCGCCGCGGGCGGCGCAGCCGCTGGAAGCGGGCCCGCGGCGCCCGGACCGCCGTACCCGTCGGCTCGTCGCCGTCTTCGGGCTGATCGCGCTGTGCACGGCGTACGGCGAGGGCGCCATGGCCGACTGGGGGGCGCTCCATCTCGAACAGGACCTGGGCGCCTCGCCGGGGCTCGCGGCGGTGGGGTACTCCTGCTTCGCGCTCGCCATGACGCTCGGGCGGCTGACGGGGTCGACGCTGCTCCAGCGGCTCGGCCGCACCCGTACCGTCGTCGTCGGTGGCGCCACCGCGGCAGCGGGCATGCTCCTCGGCTCGCTCTCCCCGTCGGTGTGGGCCACGCTCATCGGGTTCTCGGTCACCGGGCTCGGACTCGCCAACCTCTTCCCGGTCGCCATCGAGCGCGCCGGTGCGCTCGCCGGGCCGAGCGGTGTGGCGACCGCGTCCACCCTGGGCTACGGCGGCATGCTCCTCGGGCCGCCCGCGATCGGCTTCATGGCCGAGTGGTTCTCCCTGCCCACGGCCCTGACCAGCGTCGCCGCCCTCGCCGCCGTCGCCGCGGCCATCGGCTTCGCGACCCGGCGCGCGGCCACCGGCTGACCACGGCACGCGGCCGGCTCACACCGGTCAGCCCGGGGGCCGCACGGCCCCCACCCCGTCATACGACCCGCCACCGCGGCGCCCTGGTCTCACGCCCCGCAGCCCCGCAGCCCCGGCGCCCTCACCTCACCCCCGCCCACTCTCAGGCGCGAGCCAGCTCCGCCGCGCCGAAGGACACGTCGAACCGGTCGCACCAGATGCTGACGCTGCTGTACCGCGTCAGCTCGACGTCGGCCGGTACGGCGTAGTTCTGGCTCCCCTTGTTGCCCTTGAGCTTGCCAAGGCTGACGTACCGCCCGTCGTCGAAGACCCGCCAGCCGGCGGTGCCCTCCTTCACGGGGGCGTCGGTCAGCCAGACGCGCAGGTCGGGACCGTTGCTGGTGTCGAGGTTCTCCAGCCGGACGACATGGGATCCGTCGGCCAGCCGTACCAGCCGCACGCTGCCCGAGGTGTCGTGTTCGTGGCTGATCAACTCGCCGCTGGCGAGAGTCCGCGGCGCCGGCGGCGCGGAGGTCTCCCCGGCGGTGGACGGCGCGGACGGCTCCCCGGCGGCCGGCGCGGACGTCCCCACCGCGGCGGGCAGGGCCTCGTCCACCGTCTCGTCCTGCCACAGCTTCCACGGCTGGAACCAGTACAGCCCGAACCCCGCCCCCACGACGGCCACCACCAGCACCCCGGCGATCAGCGACTTCCGTACGCGCCCCATGCTCTTCCCCCGATACGTGAGAGTTCCTGTCGGCTCCCATTCCAACCGATCATCGCCGCGCACGGCATCCCTGAGGGGATGACGAAATCCTTACGGCCCCTCCCCTTGGACCGCGCTTCATCAGGCAGACTCGGCCGCATGCAGACTGCTGAGTTCATACGCGTCCTGGACCGGGAGGGCCGGCTGCTGGCCGAGGCGGCCGAGCGGGCCGGGACGCACGCCAAGGTGCCGACCTGCCCGGAGTGGCAGGTGCGCGACCTGCTGCGGCACACGGGGATGGTGCACCGCTGGGCGGCGGCCTTCGTCGCCGAGGGCCACCCGGCCTTCCAGCCCTTCGGGGACCCGCCCGACCTGGACGGCACCGAGCTCACCACCTGGTTCCGCGAGGGTCACCGCCACCTCGTCGGCACCCTGACCGGCGCCCAAGTCGACGTGCGGTGCTGGCACTTCCTGCCCGCGCCGTCGCCGCTCGCCTTCTGGGCCCGCCGCCAGGCCCACGAGACGACGATCCACCGCCTCGACGCGGAGGCGGCACGCGGCGGTACGCCGACCGCCATCGACCCCGCCTTCGCGGCCGACGGCATCGACGAACTCCTCCTCGGCTTCCACGCCCGTACCAAGAGCCGGGTCCGCAGCGCCGAGCCGCGCGTGCTGCGGGTGCGGGCGACCGACACGGACGACGCGGTGTGGACCGTACGCCTGTCCCAGGAACCGCCCGCGGCGGAGCGCGGGGAGACCGCGGAGGCCGACTGCGAACTGGCCGGGGCCGTCGCGCAGTTGTACCCGGCGCTGTGGAACCGGCTGCCCTTCCCGGCCGTGCGCGGCGACGCCTCGCTGGCCGCGCTGTGGCGGGAGACGTCCGGCGTCATCTGAAGCTGAGCCAGGTCAGCTGGACAGCATCCTGGTCAGTACCGCGCGCTGCACCGGCAGCACATCGCCGTGCAGCGCGCGCCCCTTCGCCGTGAGCGCGACCTTCACCCCGCGCCGGTCCTCGGGGCACATGTGACGGTCGACGAGGCCGTCCTTCTCGAGCCGTGCGATCAGCCGCGACAACGCGCTCTGACTCAGGTGCACATGCTCGGCGATCTCCTGCACTCGCTGCGCGCACTCGCCGCCCGCCAGCACGTCCAGCACCTCGAAGTCGCTGCCGCACAAGCCGTGTTGGTGCAGCGCCCGGTCGAGTTCGCACTGCGTGCGGGCATGCAGCGTCAGGATGTCCCGCCACTGGTCCACGAGCGCCTGCTCGGCCTTCTTAGCCGCCATGGGCGCACCGTAGCAGAGAGCCGGATTTGTTGCATCGGAATTAAATGTATTTGCATTCAATGCATGCGCATGTAGTGTCTCCGGCATGACCTCTCCGCTCACCACCCCCACGTCCGACGGACGTTGGACGCCCCGGCTGTGGGGCACCCTGCTGGTGCTCTGCGCCGCCATGTTCCTCGACGCCCTGGACGTCTCGATGGTCGGCGTCGCCCTGCCGTCCATCGGCGCCGACCTGGGTCTGTCGACCTCGACGCTGCAATGGATCGTCAGCGGCTACATCCTCGGCTACGGCGGCCTGCTGCTCCTCGGCGGACGCGCGGCCGACCTGCTGGGCCGGCGCCAGGTCTTCCTGGTGGCCCTCGGAGTCTTCGCGGTCGCCTCCCTGCTCGGCGGGCTCGTCGACTCCGGTCCGCTGCTGATCGCCAGCCGCTTCATCAAGGGCCTGAGCGCGGCCTTCACGGCGCCGGCCGGCCTGTCGATCATCACCACGACGTTCCCCGAGGGCCCGCTGCGCAACAAGGCCCTCGCCATCTACACCACCTGCGCGGCCACCGGCTTCTCCATGGGCCTGGTCCTGTCCGGACTGCTCACCGAGGCCAGTTGGCGGCTCACCATGCTGCTGCCCGCGCCGATCGCCCTGATCGCCCTGGTGGCGGGCCTGAAACTGCTGCCGCGCAGCGCCCGCGAGAAGAACCACAACGGCTACGACATCCCCGGCGCCGTCCTCGGCACCGCCTCGATGCTGCTGCTGGTGTTCACCGTCGTGCAGGCACCCGAAGCCGGCTGGGCCTCCGCCCGGACCCTGCTGTCCTTCCTCGCCGTGGTCATCCTGCTGACCTCGTTCGTGCTGGTCGAACGGCGCTCGCCCGGACCGCTGGTCCGACTCGGCGTACTGCGCTCGGGCAACCAGATCCGTGCCCAGCTCGGCGCCCTCGCCTTCTTCGGCTCGTACGTCGGCTTCCAGTTCCTCACCACGCTCTACATGCAGTCGGTGCTCGGCTGGTCCGCGCTGCACACGGCGCTCGCCTTCCTGCCCGCGGGCGCGCTGGTGGCGCTCTCCTCGACGAAGGTCGGCTCGATCGTCGACCGGTTCGGCACCCAGCGGCTGATCGCGGTGGGCTTCGGGTTCATGGTCGTCGGCTACGCGCTGTTCCTCCGGATCGACCTCGCCCCCGTGTACGCGGCGACCATCCTGCCGTCGATGCTGCTCATCGGCGCGGCCTGCGCGCTGGTCTTCCCCTCGCTCAACATCCAGGCCACCAACGGCGTCGACGACCACGAGCAGGGCATGGTCTCCGGGCTGCTGAACACCTCGGTGCAGGTGGGCGGCGCCATCTTCCTCGCCGTGGTGACCGCGGTGGTGACCGCGGGGGCACCCGAACAGGCCACCGCGCAGGCGGTCCTGGACAGCTACCGGCCCGGCTTCGTGGTGGTGGCGTTCGTCGCCTTCGCGGGCCTGCTGATCACCCTCCCCGGACTGCGCGGGACACGCGGGGCCCAGCGGCCCCAGCAGTCCGTCGTGGTCGCCAAGTCCACTGTGCGGGAGGCGGAGACGGACCGGGTTCCGGTCCGCGACTAGGGGGACCGCCTCCGTTCCGTGTGCCCGGCCGGGGTCGCTTGCCCGGCCGGGCACACGCCTGCTTGACTCCGGGCATGAGTGTTCACGGGGGCCGGCGGACCAAGGCGGAACAGGACGCGTTCGCCGTCGAAGTGGGATACGCGCTGTTCAGCGCGGTGTTCGCGGCGGGGGTGGTCTACGGGGCCGTCGCCGGTCCGGCGCTGCTGTTCGATCTGCCGCGAGCGGTGGAGTCACTGCTGTGGCAGGGCGGGAAGTGGCTCGCCGTGGTGCTGTTCGCCGTCCGCGTGATCAGCGTGCTGGTGCGCTACCGGCGGGGGGCTCAGCCGAGCCAGCCCGGCCGTACCAACCCCGACTCGTAGGCGAGGACGACCAGTTGCGCCCGGTCCCGGGCGCCCAGCTTCACCATGGTGCGGCTGACGTGGGTCTTCGCGGTGAGCGGGCTGACCACGAGACGGCGGGCGATCTCCTCGTTCGACAAGCCGATGCCGACCAGGGCCATCACCTCCCGCTCCCGCTCCGTGAGCGCGGCGAGGGCGTCGGCCGCCGCGGGCTCCTTGGAACGGGCCGCGAACTCGGCGATCAGCCGACGGGTCACCCCCGGTGACAGCAGCGCGTCCCCGCCGACCACCGCCCGCACGGCGCGCAGGAGTTCGTCCGGCTCGGTGTCCTTGACCAGGAACCCCGAAGCGCCGGACCGGATGGCCTCGAAGACGTACTCGTCGAGCTCGAAGGTGGTGAGCATGACCACCTTCACGTCCTTGAGCCGGTCGTCCCCGGTGATCCGCCGGGTGGCGGTCAGCCCGTCCAGCACGGGCATCCGGATGTCCATCAGCACGACGTCGGGGGCGAGTTCACGCACCGCGCGCACCGCCGCCTCACCGTCCGCGGCCTCACCGGCCACCTCGATGTCGGGCTGCGCGTCGAGCAGCGCCCGGAAACCGGCCCGCACGAGCGACTGGTCGTCGGCGAGCAGTACGCGGATCACCGGTCGTTCTCCTTCGGGGTGCGGGGCCGTACGCGGATCACCGGTCGTTCCCCTTCGCGGTCCGGGGCAGTACGCCGATCACCGGTCGCCCTCCTTCGCCGTGCCGGGCACTACGCCGATCACCGGTCACCCTCCTTCGCGGTCCGAGGCAGTACGCCGATCACCGGTCGTTCCCCTTCGCGGTCCGGGGCAGTTCGGCGAGCACCCGGAAGCCGCCGTCGGCGTGCGGGCCCGCCTCGATCGTGCCACCCAGTGCCGCGGCCCGCTCCCGCATTCCGGCCAGCCCGTTGCCGCTGCCGCCCGCGTCGGCGCCGGTTGCCGGGCCGTCGTCGTCCACGCGGATCCGGAGCGTCCCGCCACCGTGATCGAGGTGCACGCGCGCGTGCCGCGATCCCGAGTGCCGTACGACATTGGTGAGGGCTTCCTGGACGATCCGGAAGGCGGCGAGGTCGGTGCCGGGTGCCAACGGGGGCGCGGCGCCGTGCACCTCGACGGTCAGGCCGGCGCCGGCGGCCTGCTCCACGAGTTCGGGCAACCGGTCGAGTCCGGGCGCGGGCGCGCGCGGCGCGGTGCCCGGCGTGCGCAGCGTGTCGAGCACCTGACGCACCTCGCCGAGCGCCTCCTTGCTCTGGGCCTTGATGGTGGTCAGCGCCGTCCGGGCCTGCTCGGGATCGGAGTCGAGGAGCGCGAGCCCGACGCCCGCCTGCACGTTGATGACGGAGATGCTGTGCGCCAGGACGTCATGCAGTTCTCGGGCGATCCGCAACCGCTCCTCGTCGGCCCGCCGCCGAGCCGCCTGCGCCCGCTCGGCCCGCTCCCGCGCCCACTGCTCCCGCCGGGTCCGCACCAGCTCCGACAGCGCCGCGACGGCCACGACCCAGGCGGCGATCACGCCCTCCTGCCCCCAGGGGGCGGCGGAGTCCCCGGCGGGCGGGAGCCACTGGTAGAGCCAGTGGCTGACCAGTCCATGCCCCACCCACAAGGTGCCCATGGCCGCCCAGGCGCCCCACCGGTGCCCGGCGACGACGGCACTGAAGCAGCCGATCGCCACGGTGAGGAAGACCGGCCCGTACGGATACCCGGCGCCGAGATAGACGAGCGCGGCAGCGGCCGTACCGAACGCGACGGCGACCGGGTACCGCTGCCGCCACAGCAGGACAAGCCCTGCCACAAGCAGCAGGATCCGGGCGAGGACACCGAGGCCGACCCGCTCCCCCGTCTGCTCCTCGGCGGCGAAGGTGGACCCGACGAGCACGAAGGCGGTCACCAGCACGGTCGACCGCCAGGGCCATCGCCCCCGCTCCTCCTGCCGCCACCACGACGGACCGCTCCGCCACCAGTGCGGCACCCGCTGCTCCTCCATGCCCGCCACGCTAGACGCCACCACCGCCGGGCCGCGTCAGCCGAGTGAGGTGATCACACGTACTCCCGGCGAAGTACGAAACCCTCTCCGAGCCACCCCCGTGCCCTCGGCAGGCCGCAGCAGCCAGCCACGCCGGCCGCCGGTCACGCGGCCGGTCCGGTCTGCGGGTACACCAGCCCCACCCCATGGGCGAGCTGGGACACCGCATGCCGGAAGAACCGATCCCGGTCCTCGACCACTCGATGGAACTGGCCGAACACCTCGAAGCCCACCAGGCCGTAGAGCTGCCCCCAGGCCGCGACGAACGCCGCCACCGTCTCCGGGGGGAGGTCGGGGGCGAACTCGGCCGCCATCCGCTCGGCCTCCGGGCGGAGTTCGGCGGGGAGGCGGGGCTTGGCGAGGCCGAGGCCCTGGTGGGCGTCGCGGAGGATGCCGAAGAAGACCTCGCCGGTCCGGGCCGCGGCCGGAATCGTGGTCTCGGGGGCGCTGTAGCCGGGCACCGGCGATCCGTAGATCAGCGCGTACTCGTGCGGATGCGCCAGCGCCCATCCCCGTACGGCCTCGCACACCGCGATCCAGCGGTGCCCGGGGCCGGCGTCGGCGAAGGCGTCGCGCGCGGCCTCGGCGCTTTCACCGAGGGCGTCGAAGGCGTCGATGATCAGCGCGGTCAGCAGCTCGTCGCGGCTCGGGAAGTAGCGGTAGAGCGCGGAGGAGACCATGCCGAGTTCGCGGGCCACGGCGCGCAGCGAGAGCTTGGCGGCGCCTTCTGCGGCGAGCTGTCTGCGGGCCTCGTCCTTGATGGCGGCGGTGACCTCGATCCGGGCGCGGGCCCGGGCTCCCTGGGGAGTGCTGCCGTGTGCGGTGCTCATGCGGGCAGTCTCCCACGCAAGCGAGAGCAGTGCACACAAAGGTGAGCGGCGAACCGAAAGGAGAGCGGTGAACCGACAAGAGAGCACTGCTCTTGCTTTGGAGCACCGATCTCGGCCACACTGTGGGAGCGGCAAGCGAGAGCACCGCTCACCAAACTCAGGGGGATCCTCATGTCCACGCACGTCAAGAAGCCCGGCTGGTTCACGGTCAACGTCCTCAACCGCACCGTCGCCTGGCTGACCCGCCGCGGCCTGAGCGTATGGGGCTCCCGCGTCCTCGCCGTCCGCGGCCGCAAGAGCGGCCAGTGGCGGACCACGCCCGTGAACCTGCTGACCGTCGACGGCCGGCACTATCTCGTCGCCCCGCGCGGGCACGTCCAGTGGACGCACAACATGCGCGCGTCCGGCGGCGGGGAGCTGCGCCTCGGCAAGCAGGCGGACGTGTTCACCGCGACCGAGCTCTCCGACGACGACAAGGTGCCCGTGCTCCGCGCCTACCTCAAGCGCTGGAACGCCGAGGTCGGCGTCTTCTTCAACGGAGTCGGCCCCAAGTCCCCGGACACCGACCTGCGCCGCATCGCCCCGGACCACCCGGTGTTCGAGGTCACCCTCAAGAGCTAGCACGCGCGACCGCCGTAGGCGGAGACGGCATCGACCAGCCCTCGCTCCGGCCGGCCAGGAAGCACCGCACCTCACGACCGGACTGCCCCGAACGGCGAGCCCAACCCTCGGCCCGCCCTACCCCTCTGACCGACCCGGCCTACGCCCGCCCCCTGACGTCCGGTCATCCGCCCGACCTCGCCCCTGACCCCGGCCCGCCCCGGCCCCCGGCCCAACCGCTACCCCTCAGCCCGCTCCTCCGCGCGCCCGCCCTCGCCCCCGGCCTCGGCGTCCGCCTCCCGTCGTTCCGCCGCCGCCTCCGCCTGCCGTCGGTCCAGCGCGTTCAGCGCGCGCTGGGCCATCGGATGGCTGCGGACCAGCTCACCGAGGGACGACGAGCCGCGGGTGATGTCCATGAACGCCCGCCAGGCGGGCCGGAAGCCGGTCAGCGCGGCATGGAAGAGGCCGGGGCGCCTCTCGAACAGCGCCAGCATCCGCTTGCCGACGCTCATCTCGACGCCGAGCCCGGCCTTGACCGCGAACGCGTAGTTCAGGGCCTGGCGCCGGGCGTCCACCGCGTCGTTCGCCTCGGCGATCCGGACCGCCCACTCCCCCGCGAGCCGCCCCGAGCGCAGCGCGAAGGAGATACCTTCACGGGTCCACGGCTCCAGCAGCCCCGCCGCGTCCCCGCACACCAGGACCCGCCCGCGCGACAGCGGCGAGTCGTCGGCCCGGCAGCGCGTCAGATGACCGGAGGAGATGCTCGGTTCGAACCCGGCGAGCCCGAGCCGCCCGATGAACTCCTCCAGATACCGCTTGGTGGCCGCGCCCTCGCCGCGCGCCGAGATCACCCCGACCGTCAGGGTGTCGCCCTTGGGGAAGACCCAGCCGTAACTGCCGGGAATCGGCCCCCAGTCGATGAGCACCCGCCCCTGCCAGTCCTCGGCGACCGTCTGAGGCACCGGGATCTCCGCCTCCAGGCCGAGATCGACCTGGTCGAGCTTGACCCCGACATGCGCTCCTATCCGGCTCGCGCTGCCGTCCGCGCCGACCACCGCACGCGCCAGCAGCGTCTCGCCGCCCTGGAGGACGACGGCGACCGTGCGCCGGTCCGGCACCGCCGAGCCGTGCTGCTCGACCCGCTGCACGGTGACGCCCGTGCGCAGCTCGGCGCCCGCCTTCTGCGCGTGCTCCACCAGCTGCTGGTCGAACTCGGGCCGGTTGATCAGCCCGAACAGCATGTGCCGGGAGCGCCGGGTGCGGGTGAAGCGGCCGTTGTGCGAGAACGTCACCGCGTGCACCCGGTCCCTGAACGGCAGGTCGAAGCCGGGCGGCAGGGCGTCGCGGGAGGGGCCGATGATGCCGCCGCCGCAGGTCTTGTAGCGCGGCAACTCCGCTTTCTCCAGCAACAGCACGCGCCGCCCCGCGACCGCCGCCGCGTATGCGGCCGAGGCCCCCGCGGGGCCCGCGCCGACCACGACGACGTCCCACACCTGCCGCACGTCGTCCGCCGAAGAGTTCTCGCTGCTCACGATGGTCTACTGCTCCCGATCAAGCCGCCCGCTGCTGCTGTCTCCCGCATCCTACGGCGGCGGTTGCCGCAGGCCGCTGTGGGAGGATCGGCGGCGTAGGCGCCCACCGCACCCGGCGGGGCCTACGCTCGCCCGATCAGCCGTACCAAGACGTACGCACTCGTACAACGTCGCACCTACAAGGAGCGTGCCCATGTCGTCGAATCCGGTCGCCGAGACCGTCGCCTCGCTGATGCCGAGGGCGAAGCAGGAGCTCACCGAACTGGTGGCGTTCGCATCGGTGGCGGACTTCGGCCAGTTCCCCCGCAGCGAGAGCGAGGGCGCCGCGCGCTGGGTCGCGGACGCACTGCGCGCCGAGGGCTTCGAGGACGTGGCGCTGCTGGACACCCCGGACGGCACGCAGTCGGTGTACGGCTGCCTGCCCGGCCCGGCGGGAGCGAAGACGGTCCTGCTGTACGCCCACTACGACGTGCAGCCGCCACTGGACGAAGCCGCCTGGCTGAGCCCGCCGTTCGAGCTGACCGAGCGGGACGGGCGCTGGTACGGGCGGGGCGCCGCCGACTGCAAGGGCGGCCTGATCATGCATCTGCTGGCGCTGCGCGCGCTCAAGGCCAACGGCGGGATCCCGGTGCACGTCAAGGTGATCGCCGAGGGGTCCGAGGAGATGGGCACCGGCGGTCTCGAACGGTACGCCGAGGCGCATCCCGAGCTCCTCGCGGCCGACACCATCGTCGTCGGCGACGCGGGCAACTTCCGGGTCGGGCTGCCGACGGTCACCACGACGCTGCGCGGGATGACCATGCTGCGGGTGCAGATCGACACGCTGGTCGGCAACCTCCACTCCGGCCAGTTCGGCGGGGCCGCCCCGGACGCGCTGGGCGCCCTGATCCGCGTACTGGACTCGCTGCGCGCCGAGGACGGTTCGACGACGGTCGACGGGCTGACGTCGGATGCCGTGTGGGACGGACTGCAGTACGACGAGGAGCAGTTCCGCAAGGACGCCAAGGTGCTGGACGGGGTGGAGCTGATCGGTTCCGGCACCGTCGCGGACCGCATCTGGGCGCGGCCGGCCGTCACGGTCCTCGGCATCGACTGCCCGCCCGTGGTCGGCGCGACCCCGTCCGTGCAGTCGAGCGCCCGTGCGCTGATCAGCCTGCGGGTGCCGCCGGGCGTGGACGCGGCCGAGGCCACCAAGCTGCTGCAGGCCCACCTGGAGGCGCACACGCCGTGGGGCGCGCGCCTGCACAGCGAGCAGGTCGGACAGGGCCAGGCGTTCAGCGCGGACACCACGAGTCCGGCGTACGAGGCCATGGCGCGGGCGATGACCGAGGCCTACCCGGGCCAGGAGATGCAGTACGCCGGTCAGGGCGGCTCGATCCCGCTGTGCAACACCCTCGCCGCTCTCTACCCGGACGCCGAGATCCTGCTGATCGGTCTGAGCGAGCCGGAGGCCCAGATCCACGCCGTGAACGAGAGCGTCTCGCCCGAGGAACTGGAGCGGCTCTCGGTGGCGGAGGCGCTGTTCCTGCGCAACTACGCGGCGAGCTGAGCGGACCCGGTCAGGGGGTGGGGATTCCCGCCTCCAGATAGAGCGCGGCCCCGCGTTCCCGTGCGCGCAGGGCCCAGCGCAGGCGCTCGTAGCGGACGGGGGGCAGCAGGTCGGCGGCCTCCTCCTCGGTCACGAAGCGCCAGTCGCGCAGTTCGGGTCCGGGCAGCAGCAGCCGTCCGGCCCGCGCGGAGTCGAGCCGCCCGCCGTCGAAGAGCAGGCGCAGTCCGCCGTAGCCGGGCGGCGCGGGCGGTTCCCAGTCGACGACGAGGAGGCGGGGTACGTCGTCCAGGCGGATCCCCGTCTCCTCGGCGACCTCGCGCATGCCCGCGCGCGCGGGCGCCTCGCCGGGCTCGACGACCCCGCCGGGGAACTCCCAGCCGGCCTTGTACGTGGGGTCGACGAGCAGGACGCGGTCCTCTTCGTCGAAGAGCAGCACTCCGGCGGCCAGCGTCTCGGCGGTCGGCTCGGGTGTCTGCACGATGTCGCTCACCGGCGCCTGACCGGAGGCGACGGCCTCGGCGATCCGGGCGGCCGTCCGGTACGGGGTGAGCCGGCCGTTGTCCACGAGGTGGGCGTCGGCGGTGAGCCAGGAGGCGAGGGCGGAGCGGTAGGGCTCGATGTGGTCGTACCACCACTGCCGGGTGCGGAGTTCGCCGTCGGGGCCTGCGGGGACCTCCCGGTGCGCTATTCGCTCCCGCAGGATCGTTTCCGCCGGGGCCAGCAGGATGTGCCGTACCGCGATCCGGCGCGCGGCCAGACCGCCGAAGATCTCGTCGCGGTACTCCTGGCGCAGCAGGGTCATGGGGACCACGAGGGTCCCGCCGAGTTCGGCGAGCAGCGCGGCCGCCGTGTCGATCACGAGTCGTCGCCAGATCGGCAGATCCTGGAAGTCGCCGACCTCGGCGAGGTGCTTGGGCGGGAGCAGGTGCGGCAGCGCTCCGCCGATGACCTCGGGGTCGAAGAGCGTGCTGTTCGGGATCAGTTCGATCAGTTCCCGTGCGGTGGTGGTCTTCCCCGCACCGAAAGGCCCGTTGATCCAGACGATCACAGACTCCCCCTCTTCTGTTGGCCCCCTGTGGCTTGCCCGCTCCACCCTGCCACGGAAACCAGTTCCCGTTGAGGGCGCAAACGCGGCGGCGCCGGTGCCCCCGGGCGGGACACCGGCGCCGTGCTCCGTGCCGTCGGCCTCGTCAGTCCTTCTGGCCGAGCGGGTTGTCCTCGATGGCCAGACTGTCGCTGGCCACGGTGTCCTCGACGCTGCTGAGGGTCTCCCCCACGTCGAGGTCGGTCAGGTCGCTCCCGAGGGAGTGCGAGGGCGTGACCGCCGCGACGACGAATCCGGTGGCCAGGGAGGCGATGGCGAGCATGCTGCGCTTCTTCATGACCGTTTCAACTGCGCGGTCCGGGCGGGGGTCACGGCGTCCGGCGCAGAAAGCGCCGCCACACCCCCGCCGGAACGTTCCTGCCGAGGACGGTCAGACCCCGGCCGCGCCCTTTCGCCAGGTGAGGGCCGCGGCTGCCGCGCCCACCAGCCCCGCGTCCGTCCCCATCTGCGCCGACGTCACCGTCAGGCGCCGGACGAAGGAGAGGGTGGCGTAGTCGCCGAGCGCCTTGCGCAAGGGCGCGAGCAGCACCTCGCCCGCCTTGCCGACGCCGCCGCCGATGACGGCGATGTCGATCTCGACCAGGGTCGCGGTGGCCGCGATCCCGGCGGCCAGGGCCTGCGCGGCCCGTTCGAAGGAGGCCACGGCGACCGGGTCGCCCGCGCGGGCGGCGGCGGCCACCGCGGCCGCGGAGGTGTCACCGTCGGGGCCGGGCTCCCAGCCGTGCTCCAGGGCGCGGCGGGCGATGTTGGGGCCGCTCGCGATGCGCTCCACGCAGCCACGCGCGCCGCACGGGCAGGGGTCGCCGTCGAGATCGACGCTGATGTGACCGATGTGGCCGGCGTTGCCCGTGGGCCCGGGGTGCAGCCGCCCGCCCAGGACCAGCCCGCCCCCGACACCCGTGGACACCACCATGCACAGGGCGTTGTCGTGGCCGCGGGCGGCACCCTGCCAGTGCTCGGCCGCGGTGATGGCCACACCGTCGCCGATCAGCTCGACCGGCAGTCCGCCCGTCGCCTCGCGGACCCGCCGGACCAGCGGATAGTCGCGCCAGCCCGGAACGTTCACCGGGCTCACCGTCCCGGCGGAGGCGTCCACCGGGCCCGCGCTGCCGATCCCGAGGGCCGTCGCCCGCCCCCACAGCGGGTTCGCGGTCAGTTCGCCGAGCACCGCCTCGACGGCGCCCATCACGGTGTCACCGTCCTCCCGCGCCGGGGTGGGGCGCTGGGCGCGCGCCAGGATCCGGCCGCGGCCGTCCACAAGACCTCCGGCGATCTTCGTTCCGCCGATGTCGAGTGCGGCCACGAGGTCGGTGCGCATCAGAGTCAGATCTCCCGGTCAACCAGTGGAAAAGGGCAGGCCGGCCCAGCTGTGGGGCGCGGGCCGGAGAATTGCGGTGGACAGTGTCCCCTGCACCTGACAACGTTGTCCAGGCTCTATGCTCGACGCCACATCCTCATACAAACCATGGATCGCCGCATCCCCATGGACAAACAGGACAGGACCCGCATCGTGCCCGAGACCATCCGCCGCGCCGACCGCACCCCCGGGAACCGTTACGGCAATCGGCCGACGATGAAGGACGTGGCCGCTCGGGCGGGTGTCGGACTGAAGACGGTCTCGCGGGTCGTCAATGGCGAGCCGGGCGTCACACCGGAGACGGAGCGCCGCGTCCAGGAGGCCATCGACGCCCTGGGCTTCCGCCGCAACGACAGTGCCCGGGTGCTGCGCAAGGGCCGTACCGCCAGCATCGGCCTGGTCCTGGAGGATCTCGCGGACCCGTTCTACGGCCCGCTCAGCCGCGCGGTCGAGGAGGTGGCCCGGGCGCACGGCGCGCTGCTGATCAACGGCTCCAGCGCCGAGGACCCGGAGCGTGAGCAGGAGCTGGCACTGGCGCTGTGCGCGCGGCGGGTGGACGGCCTGGTGGTGATCCCGGCCGGGGACGACCACCGCTATCTGGAGCCCGAGATCCGGGCGGGCGTCGCCACGGTGTTCGTGGACCGTCCGGCCGGGAAGATCGACGCCGATGTCGTGCTGTCGGACAACTACGGCGGCGCCCGGGACGGCGTCGCCCATCTGATCGGCCACGGACACCGCCGGATCGGCTTCATCGGTGACATGCCCCGCATCCACACCGCCGCCGAGCGGCTGCGCGGCTACCGGGCGGCCATGGAGGACGCGGCCATACCGGTGAAGGACTCCTGGATGTCCCTGGGCGTCACGGGCCCCGAGCGGGTGCGCAGGGCCGCCGAGGAGATGCTCTCCGGGCCCCGGCCGGTGACCGCGATCTTCGCGGGCAACAACCGGGTGACGGTCACCGTGATCCGGGTCCTGGCCGAGCAGTCCCGCCGGGTGGCGCTGGTCGGCTTCGACGACCTGGAGCTCGCCGATCTGCTCCAGCCGGGCGTCACCGTGGTCGCGCAGGACGCCGCCGCCCTCGGCCGGACCGCCGCCGAGCGCCTGTTCCGCCAGCTGGACGGTACGCTCGTGACACCCGAGCGGATCGAGCTGCCGACCCGGCTGATCACCCGCGGCTCGGGAGAACTGCCCCCGGCGGACTGAGCGAGTCATGGACGCGCGCACCCTTCAGGCACTGGGCCTTTCGATGGCGCCCCGCGACCATCCGCTGCTCTACCCCGGCACCTGGCCCGCGGACTCCGGCCTGCTGGACGGCGACCGGTTCCTGCCCCTGGACCGGCTGACCCACCCGGACCGCACCCCCGTCCTCGCGATCGGCTCCAACGCCTGCCCCGGCCAACTGCGGCACAAGATGGCCGAGTTCGGCATCCTCTCCCCGGTCCCCATGGTCAAGGTCCGCGCCACGGGCGTCGAGATCGGGGTGTCGGCACACGTGAGCCGGCTGGGCTATGTGTCCGCGTCCCCCTTCCACGCGCCGGGCCGCGTACGGGAGTTGTTCGTCCTGTGGCTCGACGCCGACCAGCTCACCGTGATCGACGCCAGCGAGGGCGTACCGCTGCCGTACGGCAACTACCGGCGCGTGTGGCTGTCGTCCTCGGAGGTACGGATCGACCTGGCGGACGGCACGACGCTGCCGGGCGTCTTCTCCTACGTCAATCGCCGCGGCGTGCTGCACAACGGCTCCGGAGCGCCGCGCACCCACCCCGGGCAGCGGGCGCTGATCGGTGAACTGCTGCTGAAGTCGGCCCGGTTGCGGGAGCTGTTCGGCGCGACGCCGGAGGAGTTCTGCGCGCGGGCGCGCGCGGACCGGCGGCTGTGCGAGCGGGGCACGCGGCTGTTCGGACGGGAGAAGCTGGTGACCGTGCACGGTCTGGAGCGGCACATCGGTCAGCAGACGGGCAGTCCGGGCACCGGCCCGTCGTTGTCGCCGCCCCTGACGTAGACGTCACTGACCCAGACGTCCGCGTTGCCGCTGTCGTCGTCGGTCTTCGCCCACCAGACGTTGGTCCACCGGCCGCTGGTCTCGCGGCGGCCCAGGTTCTGCTGGCAGTAGAAGTAGTTGGTGCCCGCGCCGAGGATGCCGACCTCGGTGCCGTCGGCCGTGTAGGACTTCGCGGTGCGCCAGACCTCGCAGTTGTACTTGCCGCCGCCGATGGGGTGACAGGAGGCGGCGGGGGCGGTGGCGTCGCTGTCTCCGGCGGAGGACTTGCTCGGGGTGGGCGTCGGCTCGGTGCTCGGCTCGGACTCGGTGCTGCGGCCCGGTGAGCTGCTCGGGGCCGGGGCCGGGGCCGGGGATTTTCCGTCGGCCTTGCCGGTGGGCGTCGGGGCGGCCGGGGTGACGGTCGGGGCGGGGTGTCCGGCCGCCTCGGGTTCGTCGCCGCCGCTCAGGAGGGCGACGGTGGTGCCGGCCGTGGCGAGGACGAGGAGGACCGCGGCGGCGGTGAGCAGGGCGCGGCGCCTGCCGCCGGAGGGGCGGGCGGCCGTCGTGGTGGGTGCTTCGGCCGAGCCGTGCGGGGCGGGGACCTGGTGGGCTTCCGTCACCGTTCGCACCGGCCCGCGCAGGGTGGTCGTGGGCGTGTCACCGGAGTCGGCCACCGCCTGGAGGAGGTCGCGGGCCTCCTCGGCCTCGGGGCGCCCCTCGGGGCGCTTGTCCAGCAGCCGCTGGAGGACGGGGGCCAGCGGTCCGGCGCGGTGCGGCTCGGGAAGGGGCTCGGTGACGATCGCGGTGAGCGTGGAGAAGGTGGAGGTCCGGCGGAAGGGCGAGGAGCCCTCGACGGCGGCGTACAGGGTGGCGCCGAGGGCCCAGACGTCGGAGGCCGGGCCCGGCCGGGCGCCCTGGGCCCGCTCGGGCGCCAGGTAGTCCAGGGAGCCGACCAGTTCGCCGCTGCGGGTGAGGTGGGTGGCGGAGCCGTCGCCCGGGTCCTCCATGGTGGCTATGCCGAAGTCGGTCAGCAGGACCCGGCCCGAGCGGTCGAGGAGGATGTTGCCCGGCTTGACGTCGCGGTGCAGGACGCCGGCGCGGTGGGCGGCGGCCAGCGCGTCCATGACCTTGGCGCCGATCCCGGCGGCCTCGCGCGCGTCGAGGGTGCCGCGCTCGCGCAGGACGTCGTCCAGGGACGGGCCGTCGACCAGTTCCATGACGATCAGCGGACGCCCGTCGACCTCGGTGACGTCGTGCACGGCCACGACGGCGGGGTGGCGCACCCGGGCCGCGGCGCGTGCCTCGCGCTGCATCCGCAGCCGCAGGCCGTCGAGTTCGGGGCCCGCGGTGTCGGTGTAGGTGCGCAGTTCCTTGACGGCGACCTCGCGCCCGAGGACCTCGTCGCGGGCCCGCCAGACCACCCCCATGCCGCCCCGGCCGAGCTGGGCCAGGACGCGATAACGCCCGGCGAGCAGCCGACCGGCCCCGTCCGTCTGTCCGTGATCCCCCGAAGACACCGCCGCCCCGTTCCTGTGAGTCCTTCGTGCGTGGCGTACAGCCTAGGGGGCGGCGGCGACAGTTCTCCCGCGCCCCGGCTACTGCGCCCCGGAGACGGTCAGGTCACCGCGCCGGGGTGCGGCGAAGCCCTCCAGGTCGGCGCGGGTCAGGCCGGTGAGCCGGGCGACCTCGCCGGTGTCCAGGGCGCCGCAGTCCAGGCCGCGCAGCAGATAGCCGCTGAGGGCCTTGGCGGTGGCGGGCTCGTCCATGACGTCGCCGCCGGTCCGGTTGGCGTAGCGGGTGAGCCGGGCGGCGGCCTGGGCGAAGCCCTCGCGGTAGAAGGCGAAGACGGCCGCGTACCGGGTGGGGATGTGACCGGGGTGCATGTCCCAGCCCTGGTAGTAGGCGCGGGCCAGGGCGCGGCGGGTGAGGCCGTAGTGCAGCCGCCAGGCGTCGTGGACGTTCTCGGTCGTACCGACCGGGAGGACGTTGGTGGAGCCGTCGGAGACGCGGACGCCGGTGCCGGCCGCGGCGACCTGCATGACCGCCTTGGCGTGGTCGGCGGCGGGGTGGTCGCTGGCCTGGTAGGCGGCGGAGACGCCGAGGCAGGCGCTGTAGTCGAAGGTGCCGTAGTGCAGGCCCGTGGCGCGGCCCTCGGCGGCCCGGATCATCCGGGCGACGGCGGCGGTGCCGTCACCGGCCAGGATGGACTGGCTGGTCTCGATCTGGATCTCGAAGCCGAGCCGCCCGGGCGCAAGGCCGCGCGCCTTCTCGAAGGACTCCAGGAGGCGGACCATGGCGGTGACCTGCTCGGGGTAGGTGACCTTGGGCAGGGTCAGCACCAGCCCGTCGGGCAGGCCGCCCGCCTCCATCAGACCGGTGAGGAAGATGTCGAGGGTGCGGATGCCGCGGTCGCGGACGGCGGCCTCCATGCACTTCATGCGGATGCCCATGCAGGGGGCGGCCGTGCCGTTGTCGTACGCCTCCGCGATCAGGCGGGCGGCGCGGGCCGCGTCCTGGTCCTCGTCCGTGCCCTGGTAGCCGTCCTCGAAGTCGACGCGCAGGTCCTCGACGGGCTCGCGCTCCAGCTTGGCCCGCACGCGCGTGTAGACGGGCTCGGCCAGCTCGTCGGCGAGGCCGAGGACGGCGGCGAAGGAGGCGGCGTCGGGGGCGTGTTCGTCGAGGGCGGCGAGGGCCCGGTCGCCCCAGGTGCGGATGGTGTCGGCGGTGAAGACGTCGCCGGGGACGTAGACCGTGTGGACGGGCTGGCGGGTGCCGGGGTCTCCGGGGTAGCGGCGCTCCAGTTCGGCGTCGACCGGGGCGAGGGAGGCGCTGATCTCCTCGCTGACGGCGCCCGCGAGGCTCGTCGCCACCTTCTCCTGCTGGCCCTGACCCATCCCACACCCTCCTGTTTTCCGCTGTACGGAATCAACAATCCGTAGAACGAAGTTATCCGGGCACCATCCGGATGGTCAACACCATGTCCACGGGGAGCCATCCCGCCATATCGTCATGTTCACGCCCACCTCATGACGCTCCCTGACACTCCATGAGCACGCCCGCACGACTCGCCCGGCCGTTCCCACCGAAGGAGCCCCCGTGCCGAAGCACAGCCGAGTCACGCGCCGTCTGGGCCTGAAGGCCGCGCTGGCCGCCGCGGTCACCACGCCCCTCTCCAGTACAGCACTGACCGCCGCTCCCGCCGCGGCGGAGGAGCGCCCGCGGCGCCGGCTGGAGGTCATGTCCTTCAACCTGCGCTTCGCGAGCACCACCGAGCCGCACAGCTGGGCCGTGCGCAGACCGGTGCTGCGCGAGCTGCTGCACCGCGAGGCCCCGCACATCATCGGCACGCAGGAGGGCCTCTTCCCGCAACTGCTCGACATCGACGGCGACCTCGGCCGCCACTACGACTGGATCGGCACCGGCCGCCTGCACGGCAGCGCCGACGAATCCATGGCGGTCTTCTACGACACCCGCCGCGTCCGCCCGGCCGAGTACGACCACTTCTGGCTCTCCGACACCCCGTACGCGATCGGCTCCAACACCTGGGGCGCCGCCTTCCCCCGGATGGTCACCTGGGTGCGCTTTCGCGATCTGCGCGACGGCGACCGGGAGTTCACCGTCATGAACACCCACTTCGACCACCGCGGCCAGAGCGCGCGCGAACGCAGCGCCGCCCTGATCGCCGAGCGGATCAAGGGCCTCGACCCCGCGCTGCCGGTCGTGGTGACCGGCGACTTCAACGTGCCCGCGCAGCGGAGCGTCGTGTACGACACCCTCCTGGGCGCCGGACTCGTCGACACCTGGGACACGGCCGCCGAACGCGGCCCGCGGTACGCCACCTTCCACGGCTACCGGCCGCTGGTCCCGGACGGCGACCGCATCGACTGGATCCTGACCACGCCGGGCGTCACCGCGCACCGGGCGGCCAATAACACCTTCGCCGTGGACGGCCAGTTCCCGAGCGACCATCTGCCCGTGCAGGCCTCGCTGAGCCTGGGCTGAACGCACCGAGGCCCCCACGACCGTCGGCACGGTCGCGGGGGCCTCGTACAGCGCCCGGAGGATCAGCCCTTGCGGGTCTTGACCTCTTCGGTGAGCTGCGGGACGACGTCGAAGAGGTCGCCGACCACGCCGTAGTCGACGAGGTCGAAGATCGGGGCCTCGGCGTCCTTGTTGATCGCCACGATCGTCTTCGAGGTCTGCATACCGGCCCGGTGCTGGATCGCGCCGGAGATGCCGGAGGCGATGTACAGCTGCGGCGAGACCGACTTGCCGGTCTGGCCGACCTGGTTGGTGTGCGGGTACCAGCCGGCGTCGACGGCGGCACGCGAGGCACCGACGGCCGCGCCGAGCGAGTCGGCGAGCGCCTCGATGATCGCGAAGTTCTCCGCGCCGTTCACACCGCGGCCGCCGGAGACCACGATCGCGGCCTCGGTCAGCTCGGGGCGGCCGGTCGACTCACGCGGCGTGCGCCCGGTGACCTTGGTGCCGGTGGCCTGCTCGGAGAAGGTCACCGACAGGGCCTCGACCGCACCGGCGGCCGGGGCGGCCTCCACGGCGGCCGAGTTCGGCTTGACCGTGATGACCGGGGTGCCCTTGGCGACCCGGGACTTGGTGGTGAAGGCGGCGGCGAACACCGACTGGGTGGCCACCGGGCCCTCGTCGCCGGCCTCGATGTCGATGGCGTCGGTGATGATGCCGGAGCCGATGCGCAGCGCCAGACGGGCGGCGACCTCCTTGCCCTCGGCGGAGGAGGGGACCAGCACGGCGGCCGGGGAGACGGCCTCGTAGGCGGCCTGCAGGGCGTCGACCTTCGGTACGACCAGGTAGTCGGCGTACTCGGAGGCGTCGTGGGTGAGGACCTTCACCGCGCCGTGCTCGGCGAGGGCGGCGGCGGTGTCGGCGGCGCCGTTGCCCAGCGCGACGGCGACCGGCTCGCCGATGCGGCGGGCCAGCGTCAGCAGCTCCAGGGTGGGCTTGCGGACGGCGCCGTCCACGTGGTCGACGTAGACGAGAACTTCAGCCATGGGATTGCTCTCCTGCGGAATGCGAAGGCGTAAGGGGCGGTAAGGGGCGGTGCCTAGATGAACTTCTGGCCCGCGAGGAACTCAGCGAGCTGCTTGCCGCCCTCGCCCTCGTCCTTGACGATCGTGCCGGCGGTACGGGCCGGGCGCTCGGCCGCGGAGTCGACCGCGGTCCAGGCGTTCTCCAGACCGACCTCGTCGGCGTCGATCTCCAGGTCGTCCAGCTCCCAGGACTCCACCGGCTTCTTCTTGGCCGCCATGATGCCCTTGAAGGACGGGTATCGCGCCTCGCCCGACTGGTCGGTGACCGACACGACGGCCGGCAGGGAGGCCTCGAGCTGCTCGGAGGCGGCGTCGCCGTCACGGCGGCCCTTGACCGTGCCGTCCTCGACGGAGACCTCGGAGAGCAGGGTGACCTGCGGGACACCGAGACGCTCGGCGAGCAGCGCGGGGACGATACCCATGGTGCCGTCGGTGGAGGCCATACCGGAGATGACCAGGTCGTAGCCGGCCTTCTCGATCGCCTTGGCCAGCACCAGGGAGGTGCCGATGGCGTCGGTGCCGTGCAGGTCGTCGTCCTCGACGTGGATCGCCTTGTCGGCGCCCATCGACAGCGCCTTGCGGAGCGCGTCCTTGGCGTCCTCGGGGCCCACGGTCAGGACGGTGATCTCGACGTCGTCGTCCGAGTTCTCGGAGATCTGCAGCGCCTGCTCGACGGCGTACTCGTCGAGCTCGGAGAGCAGACCGTCCACGTCGTCCCGGTCGACGGTCAGGTCATCGGCGAAGTGCCGGTCGCCAGTGGCGTCGGGCACGTACTTCACAGTGACAACGATCCTCAAGCTCACGCCGGCTCTCCTACTGCGTCGACATTTCTCTGCTGCCTACTTGCAGGCAGCATAGGCGCCTGAAGCGGCCGTTCCCGATCGGGGCGACCTGCGCTCCGACCGAAATATTACTCGTCAGTACACCCAGTTCGTTCCCGCTAAGCAAGCGCTTTGAACTGTGACCTTCGCAACGCAGCGTAATCGGAACTGGACGGTTTCGCAGAACCGTCCGGCAAGCGGTCAGTCGCGCAGGCCGGTGAAGCCTCCCTGGTGGTACAGCAACGGCCGCCCGGGGCCGGTGGGGTCGCCGCGCAGGACGTGCGCGAGCACGATCCGGTGGTCCCCCGCGGGCACGCGCGCGTGGATGCGGCAGACCAGCCAGGCGCGGACGCCGTCGAGGACCGGGACACCTTCGGGGCCCTCGTGCCAGGCGGTGGGCGGGGCGAAGCGGTCGGCGCCGCTGCGGGCGAAGGTGGCGGCCAGCTCGCGCTGGTGCTCCCCGAGCAGATGCACGCCCACGTGCTCGGCCCGCGACAGCGTGGGCCAGCAGGAGGAGCCGGTGCCGATGCCGAAGGAGAGCATCGGGGGCTCGGCCGAGACGGAGGCCAGGGAGGTGGCGGTGAAGCCGACGGGGCCGTGTTCGCCGCGGGCGGTGATCACCGCGACTCCCGCCGCGTGCCGCCGGAAGACGGAGCGCAGCAGGTCGGGCGAGGCGAGCCGGGCGGCGTCGGTATCGGGCGTGGCGGTCATGAACACCTGGGGAGTAGGAGCGCCGGGGACATCCCGTCAGACTGACGATAGGTGGCTCGTACAGTCAAGTGCGTGCGGGCAGGTGGGACATGACTCACTGCCCGGTCCATCCCCTCACACCGCTTCACCCAGGGCGGCGATCACGTCCGCCTTGCGCGGCTGTCCGACGGCGCGCCGCACCACCCGCCCGTCGGCGTCGAGGACCAGCACCGTGGGTGTCTTGCGGATCTCCAGCCGCCGTACGAGCTCCAGCCGGGCCTCGGCGTCGATCTCGACATGGGTGACTCCGGGGACCATGGCGGCCACCTCGCCGAGGACCCGCCGGGTGGCCCGGCAGGGAGCGCAGAAGGCGCTGGAGAACTGCACCAGAGTGGCCCGTTCGCCGAGCCGGCCGCCTACGTCCTGCGGCCCCAGCCGACCGCCTTCGCCCTGCCCCTGCACGCGTGTCCTCCTTGGGTCCTCGTCCGCTCCAGCGCGCACCGGACCGCAAAGATTCCCGGTCACGACTACAACGACGTGACGAGGATCTCTCCGTTCCCCGGCACGAGGGCTGGCTACCGGTGCGTTCTTGGGGCACGATCTGCGAGATGCCGTAAACCTACGGCTGCGTAACTTTCCCGCCGGGAGCCTTTCCCAGGCAGAGAAGGAAGGGTCCACACCGTCCATGGCAGAGCTTGTCTACCGTCCCGTCGTCGGTCTCGCCCTCACATTGTTCAAGGCGTGGGACCTCAAGATCGACTGCAAGGGTTCGGAGAACATCCCGCGCTCGGGCGGCGCCGTGCTGGTGAGCAACCACATCAGCTACCTGGACTTCATCTTCAGCGGCCTGGCCGCCCTGCCCCAGAAGCGCCTGGTGCGCTTCATGGCGAAGGAAGCCGTCTTCCGGCACAAGATCTCCGGCCCGCTGATGCGGGGCATGAAGCACATTCCGGTGGACCGCAAGCAGGGCGAGGCCGCCTACCAGCACGCGCTGGAGTCGCTGCGTTCCGGCGAGATCGTGGGCGTCTTCCCGGAGGCGACGATCTCCCAGTCGTTCGCGCTGAAGAGCTTCAAGTCCGGCGCCGCCCGGCTCGCCCAGGAGGCCGGCGTCCCGCTGATCCCGATGGCCGTGTGGGGGACCCAGCGGCTGTGGACCAAGGGGCACCCGCGCAACTTCAAGCGCAGCCACACCCCGGTCACGATCCGGGTCGGCGAGGCGGTCGAGGCGTCCAAGGACAAGTACGCGGGCGCGATCACCCGCCAGCTGCGCGATCGGGTCCAGGAGCTGCTGGAGGCCGCGCAGCGCGCCTACCCGGTACGCCCCAAGGACGCGGCCGACACCTGGTGGATGCCGGCGCACCTCGGGGGCACCGCGCCCACGCCGGAGCAGATCCGCGAGGCGGAGTCCCGCTAGGCCCTGCCGCTTGATCATCCCGGCGTCGCCGAACGACAGGCCCTAGGCACCGGTTGCGGGGCGTACCTCGATGCGGGCTTCCGGGCTGTACTTCTCCAGCTGTTCGGCGAGTTCGGCGGCTGCCCGCTCGACGTCGGCCACCGGCATCGGCGCCATGCTCTCCAGCAGGAAGACCGCCGAGACGGTCTCCTCGGTGAGGCGGGTGCGCGGCCCCTGGCGCCAGTTCCAGCGGCGGCAGGTCACTCCGGCGTCGTCGCACCACACCACCTCGCCGGCGTCGGGGTGCTCGACGGTCCCGGCGCCGTCGGCGACGGTCACGAAGGGCTCGTCGCCGGTGGCGCGGACCAGCCGCATACCGCCCTGGACGCGGTCGAGGTCCTCGCCCCCGACCGGGATGAGGTGCGCCACGCTGATCGCGTTGTAAAGATCGACGAGCAGGTTGATCCGGGGCAGCCCGGCACCCGACAGGGCCCTCTTGGCCAGCGCCTCCGCCGAGTTGCGGGTACGCGACGGCTTGGCCCCGAACGCCGTGTACACCTCCCGCCAGGCCGCCATGTGCGCATCCTCGTGCGGCGCCCGGCCGTCCAGGCGTACGGCGAGACGGCGGGCCGCGTCGTCGAGGAGGGCCGAACCGGCTTCGGTGCTCGGCCCGTTGACGAGTCCGTGGGCCGTGACGGCGAGGTGGGTGAAGCCGGGGGCGAGGGCGCGCACCTCGTCGGACACGGTCAGGGTGAGGGTCATGGTCGGCCTGGCCTCAGAGTTCGGTCGGGAGCGTCTGCCACAGGTGCGGCCGGTCGGTCGCGCCGCGAAGCGCGCCGATAACGGCCGGGTGCGGTTTAGCGTACAGGACCGGATAGTCCAACTCATTGGACTTCGGGTCGACCGGGAAGGCCAGCCGTTCGCCGTTCAGGGAGAACTGCGCGTCCACTCCCGGCTTGTTGCCGCGGGGGTCCTGGCGGTGCCAGGCGCCGTTGAACCGGACGGCCACCAGGCCGTGCACCACGCTCTCGCCGCCGTCGTTCCCCAGCCGCTGGTAGCACAGCGCCGTCGGGATGTCCTCGGCCCGCAACAGGGCCGCCAGCGCATGGGACTTGGCGTAACAGATGCCGGTGCCCTGCTCCAGTACGTCGGAGGCGCGCCAGGTGACGCGCGGGTCGCCGGAGTCCTGGGAGTGCGGGACGGTGTCGCGCACGAACTCGAACGCCAGACGCGCATAGACATACGAGTCCTCTGCCTGACCGGCGAGCCGCGCGGCCGTCTGCCGCACCCGGGGATGGTCGTGGTCGATGACCTCGTCAGCGGCCAGGTAGGCGGAGAGGTCGGGGGTTTCCTGGATGAGCTCCATGGCCGCAGAGCATAGGAATGCGATCACCCGAGAGTCAATGCTTTTTCGGGTGATCGCATAACTATGCAGAGGCGCGGTGGCGTCGGCTAGCGCGCCATCTCCTCCTTGAGTGCCGCCAGGAAGGCGTCCACGTCGTCCTCGGAGGTGTCGAACGCGCACATCCAGCGCACGACGCCCGCGGCCTCGTCCCAGAAGTAGAACCGGAACCGCCGCTGCAGACGCTCGCTCACGTCGTGCGGCAGCTTCGCGAAGACGCCGTTGGCCTGCACCGGGTAGAGGATCTCCACGCCGTGCACCGCGCGGACGCCCTCGGCGAGCCGCTGCGCCATCTCGTTGGCGTGCCGGGCGTTGCGCAGCCACAGGTCCTTGGCGAGCAGCGCCTCCAACTGCACCGACACGAAGCGCATCTTGGAGGCGAGCTGCATGGACAGTTTGCGCATATGCTTCATGTGGCGGACGGCGTCCTGGTTGATCACCACGACCGCCTCGCCGAACAGGGCGCCGTTCTTGGTGCCGCCCAGGGAGAGGATGTCGACCCCGACGGCGTTGGTGAAGGTCCGCATGGGGACGTTCAGCGAGGCCGCCGCGTTGGCTATCCGGGAGCCGTCGAGGTGCACCTTCATGCCGCGGGCGTGGGCGTGCTCGCAGATGGCGCGGATCTCCTCGGGCGTGTACAGCGTGCCCAGCTCCGTGCTCTGGGTGATCGAGACGACCTGCGGCATCGCCCGGTGCTCGTCCTCCCAGCCCCAGGCCTGCCGGTCGATCAGCTCAGGGGTGAGCTTGCCGTCCGGCGTGGGCACGGTGAGCAGCTTCAGGCCGCCCATCCGCTCGGGGGCGCCGCCCTCGTCGACGTTGATGTGCGCGCTCTCGGCGCAGATCACCGCGCCCCAGCGGTCGGTGACCGCCTGGAGCGCGACGACATTGGCGCCGGTGCCGTTGAAGACCGGGAACGCCTCGGCCGTAGGACCGAAGTGGCTGCGGATGATCCCCTGGAGGTTCTCCGTGTACGCGTCCTCGCCGTAGGCCACCTGGTGGCCGCCGTTGGCCACGGCCAGGGCGGCGAGGACCTCCGGGTGGGTGCCGGCGTAGTTGTCGCTGGCGAAACCGCGGATGTCCGGGTCGTGATGGCGACGCGCATCGGTCTTCGGGGGGTTCACGGCTTCTCGGTGAGCCACAGACGCTGTCCGTTCACTTCCGCGGCGGGCTTCTCCCAGACGCCGGCGATGGCCTCGGCGAGGTCCGTGACGTCCGTGAAGCCCGCGAACTTCGCGTTGGGCCGCTCGGCGCGCATCGCGTCGTGCACCAACGCCTTCACCACCAGGATCGCAGCCGCCGATGTCGGCCCCTGCTCGCCCCCGGCCTTCTTGAAGTAGTCGGCCATGGCCAGCGTCCACGCCTCGGCCGCCGCCTTGCCCGCGGCGTACGCGGCGTTGCCCGCGGTCGGCTTGGTGGCGCCGGCCGCGCTGATCAGGACGTACCGGCCCCGGTCGCTGCGCTGGAGCGCCTCGTGGAAGGCGAGCGAGGTGTGCTGCACGGTGCGGATGAGCAGCAGCTCCAGGAAGTCCCAGTCGTCCAGGCTGGTCTTGGTGAAGGTCTCGCTGCCGCGCCAGCCGCCGACGAGGTGGACCAGGCCGTCGACGCGGCCGAACTCCTTCTCGGTGCGGGCGGCCCAGTCGCGGGTGGAGTGCAGGTCGAGCAGGTCGACGGTCTCGCCGGTCACCGTCGCGCCGCCGGAGGCGTAGCGGGCGGCGTCGACGGCCTCGGCGAGCCGCTCCGGGTCGTTGTCGGCGCCGATGACCGTGGCACCGGCCTCGGCGAGCCGCAGCAGTGCCGCCCGCCCGGCGGGTCCGCCCGCGCCGGCCACCGCGATCACCGCGCCGCTGAGAGCCCCGTTGCCCATGATGTTCCCCTTCACCGCAGTGGTCCGGAGGCCGTCGCTCACGCGGCGACCCGCTCGGCGCTGTCCGCCGTGATGCCCTTGGTCGAGGCGATCACGTTCTTGAGCTTCTTGGACAGGGCCTCATAGAACATGCTCAGCGGAAACTCGTCCGGAAGCACGTCATCGACGAGCTTGCGCGGCGGCTGGGTCAGGTCCAGGGCGTCCGGTCCCTTGGCCCACTTGGAGCCGGGGTGCGGGGCGAGGTAGGTGGAGACCAGCTCGTAGCCGGCGAACCAGTGCACGAGCTTGGGGCGGTCGATGCCGTCGCGGTACAGCTTCTCGATGTCGGCGCACAGCTGGTTGGTGACCTGCGGGGCGCGCTGCCAGTCGATGAAGAGCTTGTTGTCCGTCCAGCGCACGACGTCGTGCTTGTGCAGGTAGGCGAAGAGCAGCTGCCCGCCGAGGCCGTCGTAGTTGCGCACCCGCTCGCCGGTGACCGGGAAGCGGAACATGCGGTCGAAGAGCACCGCGAACTGCACGTCACGGGCCTGCGGGACGCCCTCGGCCTCCAGCTTCACGGCCTCCTTGAAGGCGGTGAGGTCGCAGCGCAGCTCCTCCAGGCCGTACATCCAGAACGGCTGGCGCTGCTTGATCATGAAGGGGTCGAACGGCAGGTCGCCGTGGCTGTGGGTGCGGTCGTGGACCATGTCCCAGAGCACGAAGGCCTCCTCGCAGCGCTTCTGGTCGTGGACCATGGCGGCGATGTCCTCGGGCAGCTCCAGGCCCAGGATGTCGACGGAGGCCTCGGTGACCCGGCGGAAGCGGGCGGCCTCGCGGTCGCAGAAGATGCCGCCCCAGGTGAAGCGTTCCGGCGCCTCGCGCACGGCGATCGTCTCGGGGAAGAGCACGGCGGAGTTGGTGTCGTAACCGGCCGTGAAGTCCTCGAACTTGATGCCGCAGAACAGCGGGTTGTCGTAGCGGGTGCGCTCCAGTTCGGCCAGCCAGTCGGGCCAGACCATGCGCAGCACGACCGCTTCGAGGTTGCGGTCGGGGTTGCCGTTCTGCGTGTACATGGGGAAGACCACCAGGTGCTGGAGGCCGTCCGCGCGGTTCGCGGCGGGCTGGAAGGCCAGCAGCGAGTCCAGGAAGTCCGGTACCTCGAAACCGCCCTCGGCCCATCGGCGCAGGTCCTGCGCCAGGGCGCGGTGGTAGTCGGCATCGTGCGGGAGCAGTGGCGACAGTTCCTCGACGGCCGTCACGATCCGGGCCACGGCGGCCTGCGCGTCGGCGGCGGCCGGGGCGCCCTCGGCCGTGAGGTCGATCGACCCGTCCTTGGACTGCCATGGCCGGATCCGCTCCACCGCGTCCTTGAGCACGGGCCATGCCGGGTGCTCCACCACCCTGGCCGCAGGAGCGATCCGCTCCGCCCTACCCGACTGCACAAGAATTTCCGTCATGTCCCATCCTCCACGGGAGAACCTCGCGTAAGAACACCGTATGCGTACGAGGTTCCTCCCAGCAAGAGGGGTCGCGGGAAATTATCCTGCGCCACCCCCATAGTCACCGAACTTTTTCCTGCGAGACGGAGTGCGGGCGCGCTGCCGGGGTAGGGGTGATCGACCGGCCGGTCAAGGCCCGCGGGACTCGCCCACGGCCGGGTGACCGAGTCGGCGACGACCGATGCGACCGGCGGCCAGGCCATGGCCGGATCCCTCCGTCCGCCCGGCTGAACCCCCGTGCACGCCCGGGTTTCATCCGGGGTCCCGGCGGTTAGGCTGCGGCTCTGCCGCGCGAACGCCCCGTTCCGGTCGCGCGCGTGCCGAGCCGCCGTCGACGGAAGCGAGTCGAACCTTGAACTTCCTTACCATCGGTCATCGCGGAGTCATGGGTGTCGAACCCGAGAACACCCTCCGTTCCTTCGTCGCCGCCCAGCAGGCCGGCCTCGACCTCATCGAACTCGATCTGCATCTGAGCAAGGACGGCCACCTCGTCGTGATGCACGACACCGAGGTGGACCGCACGACCGACGGCAGCGGCCCGATCGCCGAGAAGACCCTCGCGGAGCTGCGCGCCCTGGACGCGGGCAAGGGCGAGCGGGTGCCGGTCCTGGAGGAGGTGCTGGACGCCGTGGCGGCGCCGCTCCAGGCCGAGATCAAGGACGTGGCCGCCGCGCGGGCGCTCGCCGAGGTGATGCGGCGGCGGGACCTGGTCGCGCGGGTGGAGGTGTCCTCGTTCCACGACGAGGCGGTCGCCGAGATCGCCCGGCTGGTGCCGGGGGTACGGACCGCGCTGATCGGCAGCCGGTACGGCACCGACATCGTGGACCGGGCCGTCGCGGTGGGTGCAGGAACGGTCTGCCTGAACATCCGCCGGCTCACCCTGGAGGTGGTGGAGGCGGCCCGCGAGGCGGATCTGCGGATCATCGGCTGGGTGGTGAACACCCAGGACCATCTGCGGCTGGTGCGCGCCCTGGGGCTGGACGGCGCGACCACCGACTACCCGGAGATCAAGCGCACGGGACGCTTCACCGCCTGAGGCTCAGCCGAGTTCCTTGGTCAGCAGCTCGAACCGGAGGTCGTCGCGCTGCGGGATGCCGAAACGCTCGTCGCCGTACGGGAAGGGCGTCATCCTTCCCGTACGGCGGTAGCCGCGGCGCTCGTACCAGGCGATGAGGTCCTCGCGCACGGAGATCACCGTCATGTGCATCTCGGTGACGCCCCAGCTCTCGCGGGCCGCGCGCTCGGCCTCCGCGATGACGACCTTGCCGAGGCCGGCGCCCTGGAGGGCGGGGCTGACCGCGAACATCCCGAAGTAGGCGTGGGGGCCGCGGTGTTCGAGCTGGCAGCAGGCGACGATCCGGCCGTCCCGCTCGACCGTGAGCAGGCGGCTGTCGGGGGCCTTGATGACGTCCAGCACGCCCTGCGGGTCGGTGCGCTGCCCCTGGAGGATGTCCGCCTCGGTGGTCCAGCCGACCCGGCTGGCCTCGCCCCGGTAGGCCGACTCGATCAGTGCGACCAGCGCGTCGACATCGGCGCCGGTGGCGTCACGGAAGGTCAGTCCGGCGGCGGTCTCCATGGGGCGCGTCTCCACTTCTCGGCACGGCGCGGGCAGGGACGAGGGTAACGCGCGGCCACTAGGCTCCGGGATCATGGTGCATGTACTCAGCAGCAGAATCCTGCTCCACCCCGTCGACCCCGACCGCTCCCGGGCCTTCTACGGCGATCAGCTGGGCCTCGCCATCCAGCGCGAGTTCGGCACGGGCCCGGAGCGCGGCACCGTCTACTTCCTCGGCGGCGGCTTCCTGGAGGTCTCCGGCCGCGCCGAGGCACCGCCCTCCCCCGCCCTCCAGCTCTGGCTCCAGGTCGAGGACGCGGCGGCGACGCACGAGGAGCTGCGGGCCAAGGGCGTGGAGATCCTGCGGCCGCCGGTGCGGGAGCCGTGGGGCCTGATCGAGATGTGGATCGCCGACCCGGACGGCACGCGGATCGCCCTGGTGGAGACCCCGGAGGATCATCCGCTGCGGTACCGGCCGGGGATCTAGGCCGTCCCGTTCGGCTCGTTCCGGCGCCGGGACGGGCCAGGGCCCGGGCCGCCGCTTCCGATGGCCCGGGCCCGGTGCGGGGCTTAGCGTGCTGGAGGGGGCCGCCCTCGCGGAAGGAACGCCATGAAGCTCGACAGGCCGGTGACCGGCGGGCCCTGCTGGACCGAGCTGGGCACCAGTGATCTCGAGGCCGCCCAGCGGTTCTACACCCGGCTCTTCGGCTGGCGCCCCGAGACGGACCCGCGCCAGGAGGCGGGCGGCTACACCGTGGCCCACCTCGGGGACCGGGCGGTCGCCGCGCTGGGCCCGCTGTACCAGGAGTCGCAGCCCGTCGCCTGGAACATCTCCTTCCTGGTGGCCGACGTGGACGCCACCGCGGCGCGGGCGGAGGCGGCCGGCGGCGCCGTCCTGGTCGGCCCGACGGACGTCTTCGACATGGGCCGGTTCGCGGTGGCCCTCGATCCGGCCGGGGCCGCCTTCCAGCTGTGGCAGGCCCGCTCCTTCCCGGGCGCGGGCCTGTTCAACGCGCCCGGCTCCCTGGGCTGGGTGGAGCTGATGACCCGGGCCCCGGAGCGTGCCGTGGACTTCTACACCACGCTGTTCGGCTGGAGCGTCAACGCCTCCGGGCACTACACCCAGTGGGGCATCGACGGCGCCGACTTCGGCGGCATGGTGACGATGGACGACAAGTTCCCGCCGGAGGTGCCCCCGCACTGGCTGCCGTACTTCGCCGTGGCGGACGTCGACGACAGCGCGGCCACCGCGACCCGGGCGCACGGCACCGTCCTGATGGAGCCGACCTCGGTGCCCGAGGGGCCCCGGATCGCGGTGCTGCGGGATCCGCAGGGCGCGATGTTCGGGGTCTACCGCGGCGCGGACCACGACGACCTAGGTGTGTAGCCGCCTTGCGCTGAAGTGCGCTCCAACCCGTAGCGTCGGCCGCACGAACCGCCCCGAAGGGATGGCACCGTGCGGTACACACTGTTCGGCAGGACCGGTCTGCGCGTCAGCGAGCTGAGCCTCGGCGCGATGACCATCGGCGACGACTGGGGCTGGGGCGCGGACAAGGAGACCAGCGCCAGGATTCTCGACGCCTACGCCGACGCGGGCGGCAACTTCATCGACACCGCGAACATCTACACCGACGGCAGCTCGGAACGGATCCTGGGCGAGCTCCTCGAAGGGCGGCGCGACGAGTTCGTGCTGGCCAGCAAGTACACCTGCGGCATCCGCGAGGGTGACGTCAACGCGGCGGGCAATCACCGCAAGAACCTCCTGCAGTCGGTGGAGGCCGGCCTGAAGCGGCTGCGCACCGACCGCCTCGACGTGCTGTGGGTGCACGCGCGGGACAACTTCACCCCCGTCGAGGAGGTCATGCGCTCCCTGGACGACCTGGTACGCACCGGCAAGATCCTCTACGTCGGCGTCTCCGACTGGCCGGCCTGGGAGATCGCGCAGGCGAACACCCTGGCGGAGCTGAGGGGCTGGACCGCGTTCGCCGGTTCGCAGCTGCGGTACAACCTGCTGGAGCGCACCCCGGAACGCGAACTGCTCCCCCAGGCACGGGCGTTCGACCTGGCCGTCCTGGCCTGGGCCCCGCTGGCGGCCGGGAAGCTCACCGGCAAGTACCGCAGGGGCGAGACCGGGCGGCTCGGCACCGCGGACGGCGCTCCGGACCCGCGCGAGGAGGAGATCGTCACCACCGTTCTCGACATCGCCGAGGAGGGCGGCTGGAGTCCGGCCCAGGTGGCGCTGGCGTGGCTGCTCGGCCGGCCCGGCAATGTCGTCCCGATCGTCGCCGCCACCAGGGAGAGCCAGCTCGCCGACAACCTCGGGGCGGTCGATGTCCGGCTCGACGCGGACGCGGTCGCCCGGCTGGAGGCGGTGAGCGCGGTGCCGCTCGGCTTCCCGCACGACTTCGTCCGCGAGCCCGCGATCACCCGCAACATCTACGGCGACCGCTGGACCCGGATCGACGACCGCCGCTCCACCTACCGCCGCACCGCCCACGACGTGCTCTGAGAGCCGTCAGACCCGCACCGCCCCCAGTCGCCCCTCGAGACGCGTCAGCAGCTCGCCGAGGAGCCCGGCCAGTTCCTGCTGTCCCGGGGCCTCCAGGTCGGAGAGGACGGCCGTCTCGTAGGCGAGCTGCTCGGGGAGGACGCCGTCGACGAGGTCGCGTCCGGTGCCGGTGAGGCTGACGTGGGAGACGCGGCGGTCGCGGGCGTCCACGCGGCGCTCCACCAGGCCGCGCTCGGTGAGCTGCTTGAGGCGCTTGGTGACGGCGGCGCCCGAGGAGAAGGTCTCGCGGGCCAGCTCGCCGGGGGTCAGCTCGCGGCCGGTGCGGCGCAGCGCACCCAGCAGGTCGAACTCGGGGCGGCTGAGACCGGCCCGGCGCAGCGGTGCGTCCTCGGCCTGCTGGAGCAGGGCGGCGCAGCGGTTGATGCGGCCGATGATCTCCATGGGGCCGGTGTCCAGGCCGGGGTGGACGGCCCGCCACTGCCGGACGACGGCGGCGACCGTGTCGTCCCGCCCGCCTCGTGCCCCTGCCGATTCGGCTGCCGTCATGGCCGTACGCCCTCCGTAGTGCTGTGGTCCGGGCGTGCTGCCCGGCGCCGGGTGGTCGCCGCGAGCGTACGATGTCCCGCCTGCTCGGCGAGCACGACCCGCTCCTGGGGAAGATCGCGCCGCCCCCACTCGCCGGCGGCGGCGTCGACGGTTGTGCGCAGTGCGACCAGTGCGGCGGCGAGGGAGCGGTGGGCCGATTCCAGGGCGGCCGGGGCGGGATGCGGCTCCGCGAGCAGGCGGGCGGCGCGCTCGCGGGCGCGTTCCACGGCGGCCAGTGCCCCCTCGACCCGGTCGGCCGCGCGCCGGTCGGTGACGAGGAGGGCGGCGGCGAACCCGACGAGTGCTCCGACCAGGGTGTCCACGACCCGCTCGGTGATCAGCGTGCCGGGTTCCTGGAAGCCGGTGAACTCCGTGATGAGCAGCGCCATCGGGGTCACGCAGACGCTGCCGAGCCAGTAGTTGCGGCTGATCAGCGCCTCGGCGCCGAAGTTCAGGGCGAGGCAGCACAGGACGAGGGCGACCTGGCCGAGGTGGGCCAGCGGGGCGAGGGCGGCGAAGAGCAGGACGCCCGCGAGATTGCCGACGACGCGCTGGACGCTGCGGCTCCAGGTGAGGCCGAGGTTGGCCTGGTAGAGGGCGGCGGCGGTGACCAGCGCCCAGTAGGGGCGGCCGATGCCGAGGGCGAGGGACGCGTATCCGGCGAGGGCGCAGCCGAGGGCGGTGCGCGCGGCGAGCGGGGCGAGGGGCCGGAGCCGGTGCCACAGGGGCTCGTGCGGTACGGCCGACTCGGCGGCGATGCCGAGGAGTTCACCGGCGTCCGCGGTGCCCGTGCGGGGAACCGGGCCGGTGCCGCGCAGGTCCCGGGCCCAGCCGCGCAACCGCTCGGGGTCGCTGTCGGCGGGGGCGGCGAGGGCGACCTCGGCACGCACGACGAGGCGTTCCAGGGCGCGCCGGGTGGCCGAGCGGCGGCCCGCGGACAGCAGCGACCGCCAGGCCGCCTGGATCGCGGCGGCGGCCGCGTCGCGGGTACGGGCGTCCTGGGTGGCGGCGTACGCGGCGGCGGCGTGCAGGGCGGCCGCCGTCGCCCGGCGCTCCGGGCCATGCGGGCGGACCAGACCGGGCGCCATGCCGACGGCCCAGGCCCAGACGCCGGCCGCGAGGGCCAGGGCCAGATGGGCGGGGACCTGGGCCAGGGTCTGGGGCGCGAACAGGGCGGCGGAGCTGATGAAGGTGAGCACCACGTTGCCGGGCGGGCCGATGCGGGTGGCGTCGCACAGCGCCTTGTGGGCCGCGGCCAGCAGGGCGCCGACGGCCACCAGGACGGCCGTACGGCCGGTGAGCGAGGCCGCGACCAGCGCGACGGCGAGTCCGCCGAGCATGCCCGCGACGACCCAGGCGAGCGCGCGGGCCCGGGCGGCGTAGGGGCGGTTGTGGGCGTACAGCGCGCACAGGGATCCGGCCATCGTGTACATCGCCAGATCGAGGCGGCCGGGCACCAGCAGGGTCAGAGTGGGCGGGGCGACCGCGGCGACCACGCTCAGGGCGGGCTTGAACCAGATCTCGGAGGGACGGTTGAGGCGCAGCGCGCCGGCCAGTGAAGGACGTCGGGAGGGGGTCGCACTGCTCATGACGTAAAACCTTAGCAGGTGTTTTACTCGTAAATCATATGGGCTGACCTGCCGTGCTCCCCCCAATGCCCCCCGTGTACACCCTTGCGCTCGCGTGCGCGCCGGATGGCCCGGGCATCCTCCGACCGACCGCGGGCGACTGCCCGGCACCGTCGAGCGGGGAGGGCGTGTGCATCTACCGGCTTCGCCCGGCTGGCTGCTCGTCGCGCTCTGCGCGGCGACCGGCGCCTACTGTCTGCTGCGGATGCGCAGCCACGTCGAGGAACAGCGCCGGGCCGCGGGCGGCGAGGCGCTGATGGGCTTCGGCATGGCCGCCATGGCCGTGCCCGCCGCGGTGTTCACCCCGCCGCCCTGGGCCTGGCCGGTCCATGCGGCCGTCTTCGGCGCGGCGGCGCTGCGCGCGCTGTGGGCGGCGCGGGCGAGCGCACACCATCTGCACCATCTGATCGGCGCCTCGGCCATGGTCTACATGGCGGTCGCGATGGCCGCCTCCCCCGGCCACGGCGCCTCCGGCGTCCCGCTCGTCACGGGCACGCTCCTGCTCTACTTCACCGGGTACGTCCTGCTGACCGGCGTCCGGCTGGTCCCGGTCACCGCGGGCGGCGCCGCCGTGCGCATCGGCGACCGGCCGGAGCTGGCTCGGGCGTGCCGGCTGTCGATGGGGATCGGCATGGTCGCGATGCTGCTGACCATGTGAGTGGCGGAGTTGGCTTGCCCCGGCGGAAGTCGGGGAGTATCGCAGTATGCACACCCAGTCCGTCGAGTCCCCGCCCCGGCCGTCCGACCGCGGGCCCGCCACCCGCTGGGCCGGTGTCCTGGCCCTGTGTTCCGCGCTGCTGCTGGCGCTGGTCGCGGTCCGGTACCACCCGCTGATGACGCTCGACGGCGAGATCGCCGAGACCACCCACCGCTGGGCGGTCGCCCAGTCGGGGCTGACGCAGACGTTCCGGATCCTGACGGACTGGGTCTGGGATCCGTGGACGATGCGCATCCTCTGCGCGGTCGTGGTGCTCTGGCTGCTCCGGCGGCACACGGCCCGCTGGACGGCGCTCTGGCTGGCGCTGACCACCACCCTGGGCACCGCGCTGCAGCAGGGGCTGAAGGCCGCCGTGGACCGCGCCCGCCCCGTCTGGCCCGACCCCGTCGACTCCGCCCACTACGCCTCCTTCCCCTCCGGTCACGCCATGACCGCCACGGTGGTGTGCGGCCTGCTGCTGTACCTGCTGCACCGCCACGGCGCAGGCCCCGCGGTGTGGCGTACGGCGGTGGCGGTGGCGGTGGTCTCCGTGCTCGGCGTCGGGCTGACCCGGGTGTGGCTGGGCGTCCACTGGGCGTCGGACGTCGTCGGCGGGTGGCTCATGGGCGCCGCGCTGGTGGCCGCGGCGGTGGCCGTGTACCACCGCCGGTGGCCCGGGGGGCCGGACGCCGATCCGATCTTCCCGCGCGGGCGATCGTCCGCCCCTTAGGCTGCGGGCATGACCGCCGTCCTGTTCGACTTCTCCGGCACCCTCTTCCGCGTCGAGTCCACCGAGTCCTGGTTGCGCGGGGCGCTCGCCGAGCGGGAAGTGGAGCTGGCCGAAGCGGAGTTGACGGAGGCCGTGGCGGCGCTGGAGCGGATGGGAGCGCTGCCGGGCGGGCCGAGCCCGGCCTGGCTGCCGCAGAGCGTCGCGAGCGTCTGGGGGGTCCGGGACAAGACCCAGGAGCTGCACCGCGCCGCCTACACCGGCCTGTCCCGGCACGTCACACTCCCCGACGAACGACTGCACGACACGCTCTACGACCGCCATATGACGCCCGCCGCCTGGGCTCCGTACCCCGATGCCGCCGACGTCCTGAGCGCGTTGCGGGAGCGCGGGATCGGCGTCGGTGTGGTCAGCAACATCGGCTGGGATCTGCGGCCGGTCTTCCGCGAGCACGGCCTCGACCGTTACGTGGACGCCTACGTCCTGTCCTTCGAGCACGGCATCCAGAAGCCGGACCCCCGGCTCTTCCGGGCCGCCTGCGCCGCACTCGACGCCGATCCGCGCGAGGTCCTGATGGTCGGCGACGACCGCAGGGCGGACGGCGGGGCCGCGGCGCTGGGCTGCGCGGTGCACTTCGTGGACCATCTGCCGGCGGCCGAACGGCCGGACGCACTGCGACCGGTACTGGAGTTGATCGAGCGCCGCCGGACCGAGGATTCCGGAATCGGCGCCTGAGAAGTCGCCCGAGGCCACCATCGGGCAGAGCGCACGCCTGCCTCAGGCGATCCCCCGCGTCGCCCAAGGCAGGCGGCAACCCGATCCGGTCGGCAGGGAGCCGGACCGGCTGCGCTGAGTATAGTTGGCTGGCAGCCAGTCAACGCAGGAGTCAAGCATGTCCCCTCGAAGCGCCTCGGTCAATGAAGAACTGCGAAGGCGTTCTCGGGAACGGCTTCTGCACGCGGCGGTCGAACTCGTCGGCGAGCACGGCTACGAGGCCACGACCCTGGGGGACATCGCGGACCGGGCCGGTTCGGCGCGCGGTCTGGTCTCGTACTACTTCCCCGGAAAACGCCAGCTCGTCCAGTCCGCGGTGCACCGGCTGATGCACCGCACCCTGGAGGAGGCACTGGAGCGGGAGCCGCGCACCGAGGACGGCCGGGAGCGGATGGCCCGGGCCATCGACGCGATCCTGGGCCTCGCCCGGGACCGGCCGGTGCTGATGCGCCAGCACATGGCGGGCATCCTCCAGGCCGAGGGCTTCGTGCAGTGCCCCGAACAGCGCCGCCTCGCCGAACTCCTGCGGGACACCTGCGCCCGGCACGGCTCCAGCAGCGTCGACACCGACTACCCCATGCTGCGCGCCCTGCTCATGGGCGCCGTCTACGCGGCCCTGGTCCCCGGCGTGCCGATGCCCGTACCGGTCCTGCGCACCGAGCTGTTCAAGCGCTACCGGCTCGACTGGGAGATGGGCATCCCCCCGGACACGCCCACCGCGACCCCCGGGCCGGACACCGCGGACCTGTCGCGCTTCTACGCCACCGGAGAGGAACCGTCGGCCTAGCCGACGCGCAGCCGGGCACGGCCACCCGATCGCCCGGCCCGCCCGCCCGCCCGCTCAGCGGCGGGCGTGGCGTGGGGAGAGGAAGCCCTCGTCGCGGGCCTGGGAGATCAGCCGAAGCGACTTGCGGCGGCTGTGGCCGGTCGCGCACATCACCGCGAGGACGGGGTCGAACCCCTCCTCCTGGGCGGCCCGGTACTCCTGCGCGACCAGCCACCGCCCCTCGACACCGCGCGGCCAGGCAGGCCGCGCGCGCCGCGAGGGCGCCGGCTCCCCCTCGCCGCCCCCGGCCTCGCCCTCCGGCTCCGCGACCGCCCCGCACGCCTCGAACAGCGGCTCCTCGATCCAGTCGGCCAGCTCCGTCAGATCGTGCAGGGACAGCGCCGGCTGGGCCCGTACGTCCTCGATGGACACACGTCCCTCGCAGACCACGGCGAGCGCGTCGACCCGGGCGCCGTCGGCGAACGCGAGACGGACCTGGAACCACGAGGTCGCCCCGTCGCCCTCCCGCACTTCCCACGCGGGCCACACGGACACCTGGCCGTCCGTCGTACAACGATCAGAAAGATTAAGAAAGGATGCTTCTAGCACACACAGAACGTAACCGCATGATCACATTCCATACGAATGGACACGCAAGGCCACTCCGCGTCTGCACCCTGTCAGCGCAGCTCCCCGGATGCGATGCTGGAAGCACCAGCGCTCTCCTGAGATCCCCCGGGTGAGGAGTTCCGCCGTGCTGCATGTCGCCGTCGTCGGCTCAGGGCCGAGCGGGTGTTACACCGCGCAGAGTCTTGTCCAGCAGGACCCCGCGGTGCGCGTCGACGTCCTGGACCGCCTGCCGTGCCCGTACGGCCTGGTCCGGTACGGCGTGGCCCCGGACCACGAGAAGATCAAGTCCCTGCAGAACAACCTCCGGACCGTTCTGGAGCACGAGCGGGTGCGGTTCCTCGGCGGGGTGCAGATCGGCCCCGACGGGATTCCGGCCGCCCGGCTGCGGGAGCTGTACCACGCGGTGGTGTACTGCGTGGGCGCCGCCACCGACCGGCATCTCGGCATTCCCGGCGAGGATCTGCCGGGCAGCTGGTCGGCGACCCAGTTCGTGTCCTGGTACAGCGCCCATCCGGACGCCGTCGACGACGGTTTCGTCCGCGACGCGCGGTCGGCCGTGGTGATCGGCGTGGGCAACGTCGCGGTGGACGTGGCGCGCATGCTGGCCCGGGCCCCGGCGGACCTTTCCCCGACGGACATGCCGCAGGCGGCGCTGACCGCGCTGGGCGCGAGCCGGGTGACCGAGATCGCCATGGTGGGCCGGCGCGGCCCGTCCCAGGCCCGCTTCACCACCAAGGAGCTGCGCGAACTGGGCTCCCTCCCGGACACCGACGTCACCGTGGACCCGGCGGAGGCCGCCCTCGACCCGGACTGGGCCGACCCCTCCGCCCTGTCCGGCGCCCAGCGCCGCAACGTGGAGGTGCTGCGCGGCTGGGCCGGCACCGCGGCGGCGGGCGCCACCCGCCGCATCAGCGTGCGGTTCTTCCTGCGCCCCGTCGAACTCCTCGCCGACGCGGGCCGGGTGGGCGCGGTCCGCTTCGAGCGGACGCTGCCGGACGGCCGGGGCGGGGTGACGGGGTCCGGCGAATTCGAGGTGATCCCCGCGCAGTTGGTGCTGCGCTCGGTGGGCTATCGCGGAGTTCCGCTGGAGGGACTCCCGTTCGACCCGGCGACCGGCACGGTGCCGAATCTGGCGGGCCGGGTCCTGCGCGACGGAGTGGTCACGCCGGGCGAGTACGTGGCCGGCTGGATCAAGCGGGGCCCGACCGGGGTCATCGGCACGAACCGCCCGTGCGCGAAGGAGACGGTGACGTCGCTGATCGAGGACGCCGCCCTCCTCGTAGGCAAGGAGGTCCCCGGGGATCCGCTGACGGCGCTGCGGGCGGCGGGAGTCGAGCCGGTGCGGTGGGAAGGCTGGCAGGCCATCGAGAAGGCGGAGGCGGAGCTGGGGGCGAGCCTGGGCCGGCGCGTGGTGAAACTGGCGGACTGGCAGGCGCTGCTGGCCGCCGCGAGGGGCGGTTCCTTGCGGGAATAGCGGGACACCCGGCGGAAACACGGCGGAAATCAACAAACTGTTCAAGCCGCTTACGGTCTCGCCCATGACCTCCACGCACCCTGTCGACGAAGTCCCACCCGTCCGCCACCTGGCCGCCTTCGGCCTGCAACACGTCCTCGCGATGTACGCGGGCGCCGTCGCCGTTCCGCTGATCGTCGGCGGCGCGATGCGGCTGCCGCCCGCGGACCTGGCCTACCTCATCACCGCCGACCTCCTGGTGTGCGGCATCGCCACGCTCATCCAGTGCATCGGCTTCTGGCGCTTCGGCGTACGGCTGCCGATCATGCAGGGCTGCACCTTCGCGGCCGTGTCCCCCATGGTGATCATCGGTACGACGGGCGGCGGACTGCCCGCGATCTACGGCTCGGTGATCGTGGCGGGACTCGCGATCATGCTGCTGGCACCGGTGTTCGGCAAGCTGCTGCGCTTCTTCCCGCCGCTCGTCACGGGCACGGTGATCCTCGTCATCGGCGTCTCCCTGCTGCCGGTCGCGGGCAACTGGGCCGCGGGCGGCGCCGGTTCGGAGGATTTCGGGGCGCCTAAGAACCTCGCGCTGGCGGCGTTCGTACTGGCGGTGGTCGTGGGCGTGCAGCGGTTCGCGCCGGTCTTGCTGAGCCGGATCGCCGTGCTGGCCGGCATCGTCGTGGGCCTCGCCGTCGCCGTGCCGTTCGGGTTCACGGACTTCGGCGGGGTGTCCGACGCGGACTGGGTGGGGATCAGCACGCCGTTCCACTTCGGCGCGCCCACCTTCGAACTGTCGGCGATCGTCGCCATGTTGGTGGTGGCGCTGGTGTGCATGACCGAGACGACCGGTGACTTCATCGCCGTCGGCGAGATGACGGAGCGCAAGGTCGATGCCCGGTCGCTGTCCGACGGACTGCGTGCGGACGGCCTGTCGACCGTGCTGGGCGGCGTCTTCAACACCTTTCCCTACACGGCGTACGCGCAGAACGTCGGGCTCGTCGGGATGACCCGGGTGCGCAGCCGCTGGGTCGTCGCCGCGGCGGGCGGCATGCTCGTCCTGCTCGGGCTGCTGCCCAAGCTGGGCGCGGTGGTGGCGGCGATACCCGCGCCGGTGCTCGGCGGTGCCGGGCTGGTGATGTTCGGGACGGTGGCCGCGAGCGGTCTCCGGACGCTCGCCGAGGTCGACTTCCGGGGCAACAACAACCTGACGGTGGTGGCGGTCTCGGTCGCCATGGGGGTGCTGCCGGTGGGCGTGCCGACGCTCTACGACCGGTTCCCCGACTGGTTCCAGACGGTGATGCACAGCGGGATCAGCGCCGGGTGCCTGACGGCGATCGTGCTGAACCTGCTGTTCAACCATCTTCCCGAGAAGCCCGGGAAGACGGCCACGCCGGCGGTCGAGGGCGCGCCCAAGGCGGAGGAGGTCGTCTAGCGGGTCAACCGCTGCACCGCTTCCTCCAGTTGCGGCAGCGCCCGCTGGCCCGCCAGCGCCATCGCGATCGCGGCGACCACCCCGGCCCAGGCGATCGGGCCGAGCGGGGTGCAGCCGAACAGGCGGCTGACGCCCGGGGTCTGGACCACGGCGACCAGGGCGGCGGCCGAGCCGAGCGAGGTGACGCGGACCAGGGGGCTGTCGCGGCGGTCGGCGAGGGTCTGGGCGAGCTGGGTGCCGACCACCGCGCACAGGGCCATCGTCGTGGAGCGCCGGGCCGAACCGGGGGTGAACCGTCCGATCAGCCAGGCCGCCACCGCGCCGAGGGTCGTGGTCAGCGCCCGGTGCCGGATCTGTTCCATCAGCGGGGCGCCGAGCAGGGAGGTGCCCAGCGGCTTGTCGTCCCGGGTCGTCTCCTCGCTCGCGTCCTGGTGCGGGGTGACCGCGACGGCCATCGCCGGGAACAGGTCCGTGAACAGGTTCACCAGCAGCATCTGCCGGGTGGACAGCGGCGCGGAACCGGCGAGGATCGTGCCGATGATGCCGAAGCCCACCTCGCCGGCGTTGCCGCCGATGAGGATGGCGATGGCGTCGGCGACGCTGTGCCACAGGGCGCGGCCCTCGGCGATCGCCTCGATGAGGACGGTGAGGTCGTCGTCGGTGAGCACCAGGTCGGCGGCGTTGCGGGCGGCGGCCGAGCCGCGGGCGTTGATGCCGACGCCGATGTCCGCGGCGCGGATGGCGGCCGCGTCGTTGGCGCCGTCGCCGACCATGCCGACCACCCGGCCGGAGTCCCGCAGCGCCTCGACGACCTGGAGTTTCTGTTCCGGCGCGACCCGGGCCACGACGCCGACGTCGTGCAGCATGCGGGCCCGCTCCGAGCGGTCGGCGGCGGCGAGTTCGTCGCCGGTGACCACGGCGGTGTCCTCGGGCCAGCCCAGTTCCACGGCGATGGCGAGGGCGGTCTCCGGGTGGTCGCCGGTCAGCATCACGGGCCGTACGCCTTCGTCGCGCAGCCCGTGCACCAGCGCCTGCGAGGTCTCGCGCGGGACGTCGGCCAGGGCGAGCAGGCCGGTGAACTCCAGGTCGCGCAGGGGTTCTTCGAGGGCGGCCGGGTCGTCCGGCTGCTGCCCGCGCCGGGCGACCGCGAGGACGCGCAGGCCGTCCCGGGCCAGGGACCGGGCGGTCTCACCGGCGTGGTCGGGCAGGTCGGAACAGGCGGGCAGCACGGTTTCCGGGGCGCCCTTGACCACCAGCACGCGCTCGTCGTCCCCGGTGTGGCCGACGGCGGCGGCGTAGCCGCGGGCGGCCTCGAAGGGCAGGCCCTCGGTCTGCGTCCACTCCGGGTCCTCCGCGGCCGCGTCCAGGACGGCTTCGTCGGTGGCGTGGACGGGGCGGCCCGAGCCGCCGTCGAGCACCGGGCAGGCGCGCGCCGCGACCCGCAGGACCTCCACGCTGGTCTCGGCGTCGGGCTTGGCGGTGGTGCCCCCGGCGTCGGTGACGCGGAACAGGCGCAGGCGGTTCTCGGTCAGGGTGCCCGTCTTGTCGAAGCACAGGGTGTCCATCCGGCCGAGGGCCTCCAGCGTGCGCGGCGCCCGTACCAGGACGCCCCGCTGGCTGAGCCGGCGGGCGGCGGCCAGTTGCGCGGCCGTGGCCACGAGCGGCAGGCCCTCGGGGACGGCGGCCACCGCCACCGCCACGCCGCCGCTGACCGCCTGCCGGATCGGGGTGCCCCGCAGCAGGGAGAGGCCGGTCACCGCGGCACCGCCCGCCATGGTCAACGGCAGGGCCTTGGAGGTGAGTTCCTGGAGCCGGGCCTGCACACCGGCCGACGGGGGCTTGCGGGCGGCGAGGGAGACGGCACGGGAGGCCTCGGTGCGGTCGCCGGTCTCCACGACCACGGCCCGCGCGTGTCCGGCGACGACGGTGGTGCCCTCGAAGACCATGCAGCGGCGGTCGGCGACGGGCGCGTGCGGGGTGGCGGCCGTCTGCTTGTCCACCGGCAGCGACTCGCCGGTGAGCGCGGACTCGTCGACCTCCAGGCCGTCCTCCCACAGGAGCCGGGCGTCGGCGGGGACCACGTCGTCGGCCTTGAGCTCGATGATCTGGCCGGGGATGAGCTTGGCGGCGTCGACGGTGCGCGGGGACGTCGTCTCGTCCCCGGACTCGTCCGGCGCGAGGCGGGCCTTGCGCTTCTGCTCGGCGAGCAGTCCGGCCAGCGCGCGCTCGGCCCGTAGCCGCTGGACGCCGCCGACGAGGGCGTTCAGGTCGAGGGCGCCGACGACGAGCAGGGCGTCCATGGCCGAGCCGAGGATCGCCGAGGCCGCCGAGCCGACCGCCAGCACCGGGGTGAGGGGATCGTCGAGTTCGCCGCGCACGGCCCGGGCCAGGTGCAGCGTCCAGCGGGCCGGGGCCAGCACGGGGACGCGGCCCGCGGTCTCGGCGGCCCGCTGGACGCGGGTGGCCGCCTGCTCCACGACCGACGGCTCCGCTTCGGACCGGCGGCGCAGCCGGGCCCGTACGTCGGAGGGCCGCAGGGCGTGCCAGGCCACCCGCGCGCGGGGATGCGGGGCGCGGGTCGTCGCCACGCCGAGGGCGCCCCGCGCTCCGGACAGCAGCGCGAACGCGGCGCCCAGGTCGACGGGGGCGTGCCGGATCCCGGGCACGAGGCTGCGCCGGCCGCGCCGGGACTCGCCGACGGCCACCATCAGTCCGGAGAGCGCGGCGCCGGAGCGGGCCAGCGTCTGCGAGCTGCGGCCGACCTTGCGGGCGACGGGCACGGACATGAGCAGGCGCCATACGTCGGCGAGCCCGCCCGGGGCCACGACGTCCGCGGCCCACACGACGGGCGCGTCCCGGTCCGCGAGCGCGACGGCCACGTCGGAGCTGAGCAGTCCGTTCAGGACCTCGGTGTCGTCGCCGGACTCCGGCCGGGCGACGGTGACGACGCCGCCGTGTTCGCGCAGCGACCGGACCACGTCGGTCAGCGGCCGGTCGCGTACGACGCGGTCGGCGAGGGCGGTGAAGTCCTCCAGGGCGGGGTGGTCGACGACCACGATGCGCAGGCCGGCGTGGCGTGCGGCGTCCAGGACGGCCTCGGTCCAGGCGTCCGCACAGACTTCCTCCTCGCCGGTGCACAGGGCGCTGGGGTGCAGGACGAGGGTGCGGGCGGTCTCCAGCCGCCGCAGCCGCTCGGGGTCGCGGACGAGGACTCCGGTGCGGGCCAGGGCGCAGCCGAGGACGGCGTTGAAGGCGGCGGGGCCGTAGCGGGCGGCCTTGGGGGAGCCCGCGAGGACGGCTTCGGCGGCCTCGGAGGCGTCGTGTTTGACGAGCAGGGTCGCGAGGGCGCCGATCACGCTGCCGGTCTCGGCGTGGTTGGCGTACTCGTGGGCGGGGGTGGCGCGCAGCGGCGGGCGCGCGCAGCCGTCGCCGGACACGTCGGAGCGGCCGGGCGAGCAGAGCCGGTCGTGGACCGAGTCGAAGGCGGCGGCCCGTGCCACGGTCTCCGCGAGCTGGAAGGAGCGCAGGGTCGCGTCGAGCAGCAGGGAGGTCGGGGTCTGTCCGGCGCCGTGCGTGGCGGCGTTGACGGCGGCCAGGATCAGGTCGGTGCGGTCACGGCCGTAGCGGTCGCGGAGCCAGCCGCGGAAGCGGGGGTTCTCGCGCAGCAGGGTGACGCCAGCGGTGACGAAGCGGGGCGAGGGCGGCAGGCGGAGCGCGTACGCGGTGACCGCGGCGCCGGTGCCGATCGCGTCGGCGAGGAGGGCCGCGGCGGCGATGCGGACGCCGCCGGGGTCGCCCGGGTGGGTGATGTCGTCGACGGACTCGTCGCCCGGGCCGAGACCGTGCCGCTCGGCGAGGGCGGTCGCCTTCTCCACCACCCGGTCGGTCAGGGCCTCGTCGGTGGCGGCCACCACCAGGCGGGCCAGTCCGCCGTCCCAGTAGGCGTACGCCACCTCCGGATGCTCCGCGAGGGCCGCGGCCACGCGCCGCGCGGCATGCGCCGTCCCGCCCTCCCGCCGTACCCGGTCCGACGCGCCCCGCAGTGCCAGGTGCACGCGCTTGCCCGAACGCCAGTGGCCGTCGCCGCCGGGCAGCGCGTTCCGGGCGACGCGGGTCACCCTGACGACGGAGTCGGCGCTCCTCACCCCGGCGCGGGCCGTCCCGGCCGCCGCGCCGGCGGCGACGCTCACGGCGGGCACGGCGCCGCGCGCCAGCAGCCGGGGGCCGGCCATGACGAGACCGGCCGCGGCGGCCGAGGTGTGTGTCAGCAAGCCCATGGCAACCCTCAGTTCTCGGTGCGACTGCCCCGGCGGGCGGTGGACGACGTGCCGGTGGGGGTCTTCCTGGCCGGCGCCGTCTCGGTGGTGGCCCGGTCGGGGGCCGCCGTGGCGGTGACGGTCCTGCTCATCGTCGCCGGGGCCTGCTGTTTCCGCAGTTCCTGGGGTCGCGGCCGGGCCAGCCGGGCCGTCGACGATGTCTCGTGGGCCATGGCTCTTCTCGCCTCCCGAGCCGGAACCACCGCAGAACTCCGCGGATCCTTCCTGATCCGGCGGGTTCCCGGGATTCGGAATCCGAAAAGGAGGCAGCCGGTGTCACTGCGCTGCCCCGGACGGCACAGAGAGCCCTTGCCTCTCACCAGGACCGACAGATTTGTTGTGCGCGAACCGTTGACCAGAAAGCGCTTGCACTCTACGTTCCGTTCAGCAGTGTGACCGAGCCGCGTCGCAACTCCCCCGAACGGTCACCCTGCACGCGCGGACCATTCCGCATGGTGAACGAAGAGCACACACATGAACGACGCAGATCTGAACCCCCACTCAGAAGAAGGCATCGGGACATGACTTCACGGCACACCAGGCGTCGCGCCCTGATCGGCGGGCTCGCCTCACTCGGCGTCACGGTTGGCATGATCACGACAGGAACGGCTCCGGCGGCGCACGCCGCCACCTGGCCCACCCCCAACGGCAGCCAGGCGGTCAGCTCCACCATCGCCGTCTCCGGCACGGTGGACGGCGGGATGAAGAAGTACTACGGCAGCGGCAACCTGGCCGGCGACGGCCAGGAGGAGGGCCAGGACCCGATCTTCCGGCTCGCGGCCGGCGCCACGCTGAAGAACGTCGTCATCGGCGCGCCCGGCGCCGACGGCATCCACTGCGAGGGCAACTGCACCCTGCAGAACGTCTGGTGGGAGGACGTCGGCGAGGACGCGGCCACCTTCCGGGGCGGCTCCACGTACACGGTGACCGGCGGCGGCGCCAAGAAGGCCGCCGACAAGGTCTTCCAGCACAACGGTCCCGGCACGGTGAACATCTCCAACTTCGCCGTGAGCGAGTTCAAGACGCTCTACCGCTCGTGCGGCGACTGCTCCACGTCGTACACGCGCAAGGTCAACCTCAGCAACATCGAGGTGACCGGCACGGGGACCACGGCCCGCCTCGTCGGCATCAACGTCAACCGGGGCGACGTGGCCACCCTGCGCGGCATCACGATCCTCAACGACGCGAGCCGCAGGGTGATCCCCTGCCAGAAGTACAACAACAACACGGCGGTCGGCACGGGTCCGGACAGCACGAACTGTCTGTACTCCAGCTCGGACATCACGTACCGCTAGGGCCCTCGCGGGAGGCGGCCGCACGAGACTTCGTGCGGCCGCTGTGCCGTTGCGGGGTCGCGCGGTACTTCGTGCGGGGCCGCAAGGTCGTTCCTCCCCGGCACGCGCGCGTAGCGGTTCGGTTGCCTCGGGCGGGTGGCCGGGGCGGGCGGCGCGGCCGGGAGGTCTGCGGACAGGGGTTCATGGGGCGTAGGCGGTTGGCGCCGCCGCGGTGGCATTCCCGCAGCGCGCGGCACTCCGTACGGGAGCGAGCCGTCTTCCTCCTGGTGCGGGCACCGGTTCGGGCGGCCGAGGGGAGCGGCCAGGCGCCCGGCGACGTCACCGTGGCATCCAGCGGCGCGCGCACTCTGCGCCGGGCCGATCCACCACTTCCGCCCGGCACGGTCATCTGGCGCGGGCGGCCCCGGAGGTCAGCGGCCCTCTGGCCGGACCGCGGAAGCGTTAACGGGGAGAGCGACCAGGCGCCTTTGGCGCCGCCACCGCGGCATCCCACGTCGCGCGGCGATCCGTCGCTCCGCCCGGCCAGGGCTCCTCGCGCGGGCATCGGCGCGGCCCTCCCCCGGGCAGGAGCTTGGCGCCGCCGCCTGGCCTCCCACATCGCGCCGCCCTCGGTGCCGGGGCGGTTCGCCTCCGCCCGGCACGGTCACCTGGCGGGGGCACCGGTGCAGGCAGCCCCCGGGAGGCCAGGTGCTCACGGTCACCCTGTGCTGGTGATCGGTGCAGGCTGGGACGTGCGCGGATCGGCCGGGGCTTGGGACGGCCGACCTGCCCGCGGCGCGCTTCGGGGCGGTCCGGTTCGTCAGTCCCGGGCGGCACGCGCGCGTAGTTGTTCGGTCAGCTCTTCCTGGTACGCGGCGTAGGCGGCGCGCAGTGCGGGGCCCGGCCAGTCGGGGGGCAGGAGTTCGGGCGGGAGGACCGGGTCGGTCAGCAGGTGGCGTACGGCGGCGGCGAAGACCGTGAAGCGGGTGGCGGGGCGGGTGGCCTCGGCGATGTGTGCAAGGAGGGCCTGGGCTGTCTCGGACCAGGTGCCCAAGGGCCAGAGGGCCTCTGCCGACTCGCGCGCGGGGGTGGCCGGGCGGGCGGTCCAGTGCTGGGTCACCGGGGCGAGGTCGGCCGGCAGGGGGCGGGTCAGGTTGGCGGGGCGCAGCCAGACACCCTCGCGGAGTTCGGCCAGGCGCAGGGCGGTCAGCCGGGCGCGGAGTTCGGCGCGTTCGGCGGGGCCGCGGCCGGTGGCGGTGATGACGACCATCTCCCAGTCGCCGTCCCACGCGCGCGTGCGGGGACGTACGGCCTCGTCCTGGCGGCGCTGCCGCTCCAGCAGCCGGTCGCTGAGCCGGTAGACGGTGTCCTCGCGGTGCAGATCCCCGGCGGCCACCATCCGGCTGAGCGCGGCCCGCACCGTGGATCCGCCGACCCCGAAGGGCTCCACGCCGCGCACGAGGTCCTTCACGGGCAGCTCCGGCGGATGGCTGCCGAGCAGCAGGCTCAGCACGACCGACCGCGCGGACAGCGGACGCAGGGCGAGCGCTCCCGCCTCCGCCGCCTCGTCCGTCCCCATGAGCACGTACTGTACGGCGCCGATCTTGATGTTGCACTATTGCTGCGACTGTCGCAGAAGTGCAACACTCACCGCATGGTCCTGACCCCCGAGCACGCGCCGTACGCCACGCACGACGTCACCAACCAGCCCCCTCCCCTGGCCCCTTATGACGCCTCCGAGGACACCGCCCTGTTCGAGGGGTTGCGGCGCGAGGGCGCCGGGTGGGCCGAGCAGGACCTCCGGCGGCTGGGCCGCGAGGCCGGCGGTGTCGCCGCCCAGGAGTGGAGCGAGCAGGCCAATCGCCGGGAGCCGGAGCTGCGCACGCACGACCGGTACGGCCACCGCGTCGACGAGGTCGAGTTCCACCCGAGCTGGCACCACCTGATGCGGGTCGCGGTGACCGAAGGACTGGCCGCGGCCCCGTGGGCCGACGGGCGGGCGGGCGCCCACGTCGCCCGCAGCGCCGGCGGTCTGGTGTGGGGGCACACCGACGCCGGACACGGCTGCCCGACGTCGATGACCTACGCCGCCGTCCCCGCGCTGCGCGCCCAGCCGGAACTCGCCAAGGTCTACGAGCCCCTGCTGACCAGCAGGGAGTACGACCCGGGGCTGCGGGTGCCGACCGAGAAGCGGGGCCTGCTCGCGGGCATGGGGATGACCGAGAAGCAGGGCGGCTCGGACGTCCGGACCAACACGACCACGGCTATGCCCACCGCCGAACCCGGGGTGTACACCCTGCGCGGCCACAAGTGGTTCACCTCGGCGCCCATGTGCGACCTCTTCCTGGTGCTGGCACAGGCGCCGGGCGGTCTGTCCTGCTTCCTCGTGCCGCGCGTCCTGCCCGACGGCACCCGCAACACCTTCCGCGTCCAGCGCCTCAAGGAGAAGCTGGGCAACCGCTCCAACGCCTCCTGCGAACCGGAGTTCGACGGGACCGTCGCCTGGCTGGTGGGACCCGAGGGCCGGGGCGTGAAGACCATCATCGAGATGGTCAACTGCACGCGCCTGGACTGCGTGACGATGTCCGCGGCGCTGATGCGCAAGACGCTGGTGGAGGCCGGGCATCACGCGCGGCACCGCAGCGCGTTCGGCGCGCGGCTGCTGGATCAGCCGCTGATGCGCAACGTTCTGGCCGACCTCGCCCTGGAGTCCGAGGCCGCCACCGCGCTCACCCTGCGGCTGGCGGGAGCGGCCGACCGGGCGGTGCGCGGGGACGCGGGCGAGGCGGCGTTCCGGCGGATCGCCACCGCCGTCGGCAAGTACTGGGTCACCAAGCGCGGCCCGGCCTTCACCGCGGAGGCCCTGGAGTGTCTCGGCGGAAACGGCTACGTCGAGGACTCCGGCATGCCCCGCCACTACCGCGAGGCTCCCCTGCTGTCGATCTGGGAGGGCTCGGGCAACGTCAACGCCCTCGACGTGCTGCGGGCGCTCGGCAAGGAACAGGGCGCGGCCGAGGCCCTGTTCGGCGAACTCGCCCTGGCGCAGGGGGCGGACGCCCGACTCGACGCGGCCGTGATCCGGCTGAAGGGCATGCTGTCCGAGGCGTCCCAGACCGGTGCCCGGCGCCTGGTGGAGCTGATGGCGATGGCACTCCAGGCGTCCCTGCTGGTCCGGCACGCCCCGGCCGCGGTCGCCGACGCGTTCTGCGCGACCCGCCTGGGCGGCGACTGGGGGCACGCCTTCGGCACCCTGCCCGACACCGCGGACCTGGACACCGTCCTGGAGCGGGCCCTGCCCGCCGCGCACTGAACGGATCGCACACAGTCACGTCTCGATTCCACCCCGTTGTCAGTGCCGTGGTGCAGACTCCGGAGCAGAAGGCACTTGCCTGGGGAGGACGACGTGTTCACGGGGATCGACGAGGTCGACTGGGCCTCGATGCGCCATGCGTACGGCAGCGCCGAGGACGTGCCCGCACTGCTGAGGGGCCTGGCCTCGACGGACCCCGCCGAGCGTGAGACCGCGCTCGACGGCCTGTACGGCGCGGTGCACCACCAGGGAGACGTGTACGACTCGACGCTCGCCTGCGTTCCGTTCCTGTTCGCGCTGGCGGCGCGCCCGGATCTGCCGGACCGGGGCGCCGTCGTGGAGCTGCTGGTCAGCATCGGCGGTGAAGGCGAGGGGCCGTCCGCCGTACGGGCCGGCGCCGAGGTCTTCGCCCGGCTCACCGGGGACCCGGACCCCGGGGTGCGCCGGACGGCTCCGGGCGCGCTCGTGCGGTTCCTGGACCAACCGGCCCGGGTGCTGGACCTGTTACGGGAGCGGCTCACCGTGGAGCGGGACGACCGGGTCCTGCTCGCCCTCGTCGAGAGCCTGGGACTGTACGCCCGGCGGAACCCCGCGCACGCCGACGCCGCGGTGGACCTCCTGGCGGCCCAGGCCGCGCTGCCGTACGGACCGGAGCTGCGCCTGGCCGCGCTCGGCCAGCTCGCCGGGTGCGCGCCCGACCGCATACCCGCCGACCTGGTTCCCACCGCCGTCCGGCTGCTGCGGGAGCGGTCCGCACGGCGGTCCCGCCAGGCGGCGCTGTGCGCCCGCCCGCACACCGACACCCTCGTCGGACGGCTGCGCCGGCTGCGGCCGTCCGACGAGGAGGGTTCCCAGCTGCTGCGCACCCTGCACAACGCGCTCGACAGCCGGACCGGCGACCGGATCGCCCTGCTGGTCGGGCAGTTGAGCAGCCCGGGGTGGGCGGACCGGTGCAACGCGGTGTGGATGTCGGGCGGGCTGTTCCGCACCTGGCGTGCCGACTTCAGCGAGCCGGTCGCGCTGATCGGGGCGCAACTGGACACGCCGGAGGACCGGTTGCGGGACGCTGCGGTGGCCGCACTGAAGCAGCTCTTCGAGCTCGCCGCTCCCGCGGCGGACGGTCTGCACAGACTGGTGACGGCCCGTCCCGATCTGTGGGTCCGGCAGTGGGAGCACGGCTCGCCCGCCTTGGGCGATCCGCTGCGGGCACTGGTGCGGTGCGGGGATCCGCGGGCCGTGCCGGTGCTGGGCGACGTGCTGGCCGGGGCCGTGGTCCCGGACGATCTGGGCCATGAGATCTCCTGGCTGGGCGCCGCCGCGGCACCGCTCGCACCGGCACTGCGCCGCCGCCTGGGCTCGCTGGCCCTCGACGATCCCGGGACACCGGGGCGGGCGGCGCCGCTGCTGCGGGCGCTCAGCGTGCTCGGGGACGCGGAGGCGGTGCCCGAGACGCTGCGGCTGCTGGAGGGTGGCGGGGCCGTCGAGTACGCGGTCCCGGCGCTCGGCGCCTGGGGCTCCGCCGCGCGGGAGGCCGTACCGGCGCTGTCGCGGCTGCTGGACACGGAGTTCGCCGTCCCGGCGGCGGCTGCCCTGTGGGCGATCGAAGGGGATGCCTCCGCCGTACTTCCCGTGCTGCTCGGTGAGTTGAGGCACCGGGACTCCCGTCGGTGGGGGGCTGCGGCCGAGGGGTTGGGGCGGATGGGGCGGGCGGCCCGTGCCGCGTTGCCGGAGCTGCGCCGGGCGGCGGACTGCCCGGGGCCGGCGGAACGACGGGCGACGGCGGCGTGCGCCCTGTGGCGGATCGGCGGCGAGGCTGAGGCGGTCAACCCCGTGCTGCGCTCCGCCTGGACGGAGAAGCCGCACCTGCGCCGACGGATCGCCGCGTGTCTGCGCGCCATGGGCCCGGCGGGCGCCCCGCTCGGCGACCTCGTGGCGACGGAACTCGCCGCGCCCCGCCGCCACACGGCCCACTCCGAGGGGTACGGCAGCCACGACATCCCGCACGACGAGGAACTGCTGCGGCTGTGCCGGGAGGTGTTGCCGGCCCCCTAGACGCAACAACAGGCCGCAGCGAGGGGGCTGTCTGCCGGAAGTGCTGCCCTGCTGGGCCCCTGGCCCTGAGCCCCACCCCATCGCTCACCCCGTCGTACGCCCCCACAGCGGCCCGAAGCGCGCCCATTCGATCTCCCACTGGTCGATCCGCTGCCGCTCCAGGCGTCCGCACAGCATGCGGCCGCCCGCGAACGGCACGACCGCCGCGCCCGCTCCCACCAGGCCCCCGGCGAGGGCGGCGCGCGAGCGGGCCTGGGCTGCGGTGGCGGGCTCGGTGACCAGACGGCCGGTGCGGTCCGTCCAGACGGTGACCGCGGCCCCGGCCTCGCTGCCCGGACGGACCCGGACCTGGCCGGTGCGGTGGGAGCCGTCCGGGGCCGTCCAGGACACCTCCGCCCACATCCGCTCACCGTTGAAGACACCGGGCGCGTGAGCGGTCAGCCGCGCCTGCACCGGGCGCCACTCGGCGCGCTCGCGGGCCAGGCCGTGCTCGACGGAACCGGCCGTGGCCAGGCCGACGGCCACGCCCACGAGGACGGTGACCGCCCCGGTCCCGAGCAGCACCCAGGACTCCACCGCGTCGGCACGGCGCTTGAGCGGATTGCGCCGCCAGCGCCACCACCACACCCTCGGACCTCGCAGCGGACCTCGCAGCGCCATCGCGGGCTTCCTCCTCATGCGCACACCGACCTGCCGGGCCGCCCTCCCATACGACGGACGGCGCCCCGACGCTCACGCCGCCTGCCGGTCCCCGACCGTCGCACACGCCCCTCACCCCCCGCTCGGGTCTTGCGGAAACCGCCCCACCCGCCCGGGCTGCGGGCTATCATCGCCGCGCTGACCTGCGACGAAGCCGTTTCCAGAGGTGACTGTCAGTGCCGGGGTGCAGACTGGCCGGTGTCTGAGACAGAGACGTCGCGGAGGTGATCGGCATGACCGAGGTACTGCTGGCCGTAGGCACACGCAAGGGTCTGTTCATCGGCCGGAAGCGGGGTGGCGCCTGGGAGTTCGACGAGAGCCCCTACTTCAACGCACAGGCCGTGTACTCGGTCGCCATCGACACCCGCGGTGAGACTCCGCGGCTGCTGGCCGGCGGGGACAGCGCGCACTGGGGGCCGTCGGTGTTCCACTCCGACGACCTGGGCCGCACCTGGACCGAACCGGCCCAGCCGGCCGTCAAGTTCCCCAAGGACACCGGGGCTTCGCTGGAGCGGGTGTGGCAGCTGCACCCGGCGGCGGCCGAACCGGACGTGGTCTACGCGGGCACGGAACCGGCCGCGCTGTACCGCTCGGAGGACCGCGGGGAGAGCTTCGAGCTGGTCCGCCCGCTGTGGGAGCACCCCACCCGCTCCCAGTGGGTGCCGGGCGGCGGCGGAGAGGGCCTGCACACGGTGCTGACCGACACCCGGGACCCGCGGTCGGTGACCGTGGCCGTGTCGACCGCGGGCGTCTTCCGCACCTCGGACGGCGGCGCGAGCTGGGCGCCCTCCAACTCCGGTGTCTCCGCGGTGTTCCTGCCCGACCCCAACCCGGAGTTCGGCCAGTGCGTGCACAAGGTGACGCGGGACGCGGTGACCCTGGACCGGCTGTATCTGCAGAACCACTGGGGGGTGTACCGCAGCGACGACGCGGGCGCGACCTGGACCGACATCGGCGAGGGGCTGCCGTCGACGTTCGGTTTCGCCGCGGCCGCCCACCCGCACCGCGGCGACACGGCCTACGTCTTCCCGATCACCGCCGACGCCGACCGGGTGCCCGCGGACCGCAAGTGCCGGGTCTTCCGCACGGCGGACGCGGGCAAGACGTGGGAGGCGCTGTCGGCGGGGCTGCCGCAGGAGGACCACTTCGGCACGGTGCTGCGGGACGCCCTGTGCACCGACGACGCCGACCCGGCGGGCGTGTACTTCGGCAACCGCAACGGCGAGGTGTTCGCCTCCGCCGACGACGGCGACAGCTGGCGGCAGTTGGCCTCGCATCTGCCGGACGTGCTGTGCGTGCGCGCGGCGGTGGTCGGATGAGCCGCACCGGGTTACGGCCTGGCCCCGGCCACCGGTTGATCGCCGCTGCGGGTACGGCAGTAGGGTGACGCCCGTGGCACCACGACCCTTGCATGAGATCGTCGAACCGGGCTGGGCGAAGGCCCTGGAACCCGTCGCCGGACGGATCGCCGAGATGGGCGACTTCCTGCGCGCGGAGATCGCCGCGGGACGCACCTATCTGCCCGCCGGACCGAATGTGCTGCGGGCCTTCCAGCAGCCCTTCGACGACGTGCGCGTCCTGATCGTCGGACAGGACCCGTATCCGACACCGGGACACGCGGTGGGGCTGTCCTTCTCGGTCGCGCCCGAGGTGCGTCCGCTGCCCGGCAGCCTCATCAACATCTACCGGGAGCTGCACACCGACCTCGGGCTGCCGCAGCCGTCCAGCGGTGATCTGACGCCGTGGACGGAGCAGGGCGTGCTGCTGCTCAACAGGGCGCTGACCACGGCTCCGCGCAAGCCCGCCGCGCACCGCGGCAAGGGGTGGGAGGAGGTCACCGAGCAGGCGATACGGGCGCTGGCCGCGCGCGGCAAGCCGCTGGTGTCCATCCTGTGGGGCCGGGACGCCCGCAATCTGCGCCCCCTGCTGGGCAGTCTGCCGTCGGTGGAGTCCGCCCACCCCTCCCCCATGTCGGCCGACCGCGGCTTCTTCGGCTCGCGGCCGTTCAGCCGGGCCAACGACCTGCTGATCAGACAGGGGGGTCAGCCGGTGGACTGGCGCCTGCCGTGACCGGGGCCCGCGGCCTCCTCGCCGTCGACTCGGGGGGATCCGGGCTGCGGGTCGTCGTCGGCACCGTCGAACGGGGCGTGCTGGCCCAGCGGGAGTCCCGCGAGCCGGTGCGCACCGGCTCGCGCGGGATCGACCCCGGGCACTTCATGGAGCAACTGGTGCCGCTGGTACGGGAGTCGGCCGCCGAGGCCCGGCTCGCCCAGGTGCACACCGCCGCGATCGGGGCCGCGGGGCTCGCCTCGCTCGGGGACGGTCTGCGCGCGGAGCTCCCGGCAGCGCTGCGGCGGGAGTTCGGCATCCGCAGGGTCGCGCTGGTCGCCGACGCCGTCAGCGCCTACACCGGGGCCCTCGGGTCCCGGCCCGGTGTCGTCCTCGCGGCCGGTACCGGTCTGATCGCCGTCGGCACCGACCTGAAGCGCTGGCGCCGGGCGGACGGCTGGGGCCATCTGCTGGGCGACTGCGGCGGCGGCGCGTGGATCGGACGGGCGGGACTCGAGGCGGCGCTGCGGGCGTACGACGGGCGGCCCGGCGGTTCGAGCGGCCTGCTGGCCCGCGCCGAGAAGCTGTTCGGACCGATGCCCGGACTGCCCGGCCAGCTGTACCCGCGGCCCGACCGTCCCGCCGTTCTCGCCACCTTCGCGCCCGAGGTGGCCGGCTGCGCCGGGAGCGACCCGGCCGCCGCGGGCATCCTGCGGGAGGCCGCCCGGCACCTGGCCGAGTCGGCGGCCGCCGTCTGCCCGGCCGAGGGGGAGCCGCGAGTCGCGCTCACCGGCGGGCTGTTCAGGATGGGGGACCCCCTCCTCGTACCCCTGGAGGCGGAGTTGTCGCGCCGCCTGCCGCACGCTCGGCGGGTCGCGGCCGACGGGGATCCGCTGCTCGGAGCTGTCCGGATCGCGACGGAGTTGGCGTCGGGCGCGCTCACTCTGCCGGGTGACGAATCGATGCTTTGCGTGGTCAGGGACGGGGCGGACTGATCGCCTGCGCCCGCCCGGTACCGCAACGCGCGTAACTCATCAGACAAAACCGGACGGATACCGCTCACCTGCACCCTCCCCGAACAGGGGAGCCCAGGAAGCCAGTAACATGCGGCGCCATGAGCTCCCCCACTGGGCCCGCCGGCCTGCCAGTACGAATGCCGCGCCCCCGACAGCCGGGCCGGCACCGCCGACCCGAGCCTCTGGCTGCTCCCGAGGGCGCGCCCGCGCTCGTCCTCGCGGTCCCTGGCACGCCGGGCGCCCCCACGCGCAGCCTCGCCGAGGAGGTCGTGAGCATCGCCCGCTCGGAGCTGCCCGGCCTTGATGTCCGGATCGGGTACCTCGACGGGGACGACGCGGAGTTCCCCACCCTGCAGAGCGTGCTCGCGCACACCGCCCACGAGCGCACCGCCCGTCACGAGCAGGCGATCGCCGCGGGTGTGGAGGCCAAGGCCCCCGAGGGTCCGGTCGCGGTCGTGGTTCCGCTGCTGGCCGGTCCGGACAACTCGCTGCTGCGCCAGGTCCGCCAGGCCGTGATGGACAGCCGGGTGGCCGCCGATCTGACCGACGCGCTCGGTCCGCACCCGCTGCTCGCCGAGGCGCTGCACGTGCGGCTGTCGGAGGCCGGGCTGGCCCGCGCCGACCGCGCCCGGCTGTTCACCGTGGCGACCGCCGCGGACGGCATCATCCTGGCCTCCGTGGGTGGCGACGAGGCCGTGCAGGCGGCCGGGATCACCGGCATGCTGCTCGCCGCGCGCCTCGCCGTGCCGGTGATGGCGGCGGCCCTGGACCAGGAGGGCTCGATCGCCTCCGTCGCCGAGCAGCTGCGCGGCTCCGGCTCGCAGCAGCTGGCGCTCGCCCCGTACCTGATAGGGCCGGAGATCGACGCGGCGCTGATCGAGGACGCCGCGCAGGAGGCGGGCTGCTCCGCGGCCGAGCCGCTCGGCGCCTACCCGGCCATCGGCAAGCTGGCCCTGGCCAAGTACACGACGGCGCTGGGCATCGCCCCCCAGCAGCCGCAGGGCGCGCCGGTCCGCTGAGACCCGCCCGACGCACGACGCACGACGGAAAGGGCCCGCTCCACGAGGAGCGGGCCCTTCGTCGTACGCGAGGGTGCCGTGAGGCTGATCAGCCGACGACCACGCAGGATGCCGCCGGGACCTCGATGGAGCCGCCGTAGCGGGGCAGTCCCGACGCCGGGTCCACGGCGAACCAGGCCACGTCGCCGGAGCGCTCGTTGGCCGCGTACAGGAAGCCGCCCGCCTCGGTGAGCGCCCTGGGCCAGTGGCCCCGGCAGGGCACGGTGCCGAGCAGCCGGAGTGTGTCTCCTTCGACGGCGAACGCGGACAGGACGTCCTCGCCGCGGGTCGCGGTCCACAGGAAGCGTCCGTCGGGTGAGGCGACGATGCCCGAGGGGTAGGCGTCGCCCGCCGGGGCGCCCGGCAGAACCGGCGTCTCGGCGAGGGGCTTCAGGGAGCCGTCGGCGGCGTCCCAGCGGCAGACGGTGACGGTGGGCGTGAGTTCGTTGAGCACGTACGCGTGCGTGCCGTCCGGGTGGAAGGCCAGGTGGCGGGGGCCCGAGCCGGGGCGCAGCGCGTACTCCCCGTGGAGTTCCGGGCGGCCGTCCGCCAGGGTGCACACCCGTACCGAGTCGGTGCCGAGATCGACGCTGACGGCCCAGCGCCCGCTGGGGTCGGCCTGCACCTGGTGGGCGTGCGGGGCCTGCTGGCGGGGCGTGCAGGGGCCGGAGCCGGTGTGCGGGAGGACGCCGGAGGGGGCGCTCGCGAGGGAGCCGTCGGGGCGCAGGGGCACGGCGCTGACGCTTCCGGAGCCGTAGTTGGCGGTCAGGACGTGTCCGTCGTACAGGCCCAGATGCGTGGGGCCGCTGCCGGCCACGGGGGTGGGTGAGCCGAGGGGATCGAGCTTGGTGCCGGTCACGCGGTACGCGGCCACGGCGCCCTCGCTCGTCTCGCTGACCGCGTAGAGCGTGCCGCCGTCGGGCGCCAGGGCCAGGTAGGAGGGGTCGGGCAGGTCGTCCGTGCCGGTGAGGACCGTCAGTGCCCCGTTGTCTGCGTCCACGGACGCCGTCACGATGCCTGGCCCTCCGGCCGCCGTGAACGACCCGATGAAGGCCCGCCTGCCACCGTCTGCCACCGCTGTCCCCTTTCGGTCGGGTGCCGTCCGGAGGTGACGGTAGCAGTCGATCAAACGCGGTCTAGACCGAGTAACCCACATGCGGCGACGCCCGCGGGGCGGACGGGTCCTTACCGGGCGAGGGCGGGGACACTGAGCACGCCGGGCACGCCGGACGCCTTACGCGGCACCGGCGTGGGCGCTGCCCAGGACGCCTAACGCGGCACCGGCGTGGCGCTCCGCCAGGGCGGCCTGCCGGGCTACGGGGGGCTACGGCGAGGGCTGCCGCCAGGACGTCCTACCGGGCCATGTCGGAGCCCGCCGCCAGCACGCCCCACCGGGCCACGCCAGGGGCACCACGGCAGGGCTGCCGCTGGGACGTCCCACCGGACCACGGCAGTGCCTCGGCCAACACGCCCACCGGACCAAGCCAGGGGCTGCCGCCAACACGCCAACCGGCCACGGCAGGGGCTGCCGCTAGGACGTCCCACCGGACCACGGCAGTGCCCTCGCCAGCACGGCTACCGGACCACGGCAAGGTCCCACGCCAGCACACCCCACCGGACCACGACAGAGGCCCCGCCAAGACAGCCCACCGGGCCACGGCGAGGGCCGCCGCCAGCACGCCCCACCGGGCACGGCGGGGGCCGCCGCCCAGACGCCTCCCGAGCTGAGCGGCGCCCGGACCTCCGGAGCGGACCAGCGGAGACCCGGCGCCCGGACCTCGGGCGCCGAGCGCACAGACCCGGCGACGGGACCTCAGGCGCCGACCAGCGGGACCCGACGCCCAGACCTCAGCCCCCGCCCCCAGAGACCCGAGCACCAGATCTCAGGCATCGACCCGCGGACCCGACACCCGGACCTCCGATCCGCCAGCAGAGACCCGGCGACCATGCCTCAGGCCCTGACCCGGAGACCAGGCGCCCAGACCTCAGACCCTGACCAGCGGAGACCCGACACCCGAACCTCCGATCCGATCCCAGAGACCAGACGACCAGACCTCAGCCAGCCCTCGCCCTCAGAGACCCGGCACCCAGACCTCAAGCTCCGCCCAGCGGAGACCCTGCGCCCAGACCTCAGGCGCCGACCAGCGGAGACCCGGCGCTCGGGCCTCCGGGGCCGACCAGTGGAGACCCCGGTGGCCTTCTGAGCGGTGTCGCAAGCTCTGCCAGGGCCCGTTCCAGCCCGTGCAGATGGGCCAGTGCGGGATCCGCCACCGGTGGCTGCTCGCCGGGCGCGGTGATGTCCGTACCGCCGGTGAGCGCCTCGACCGCGGCCTCGACGCGCCAGCACGCCGCGGCCAGACGCGCGTCGTGGGAGGCCACCGGGTCGGCGGCGACGGCGACCAGACCGCGGATCTCGCGGGCGCAGTCGTCGAGCAGGGCGAGGACCCGGCGGGCCCGGCGCTTGCGGCCCCGCATCGGGTTGAGCGGGTGGACCAGCGGGGCGACCGACAGCCGGACCCGGCCGAGGAGCTGCTCCAGCTCGGCCACCCGGGAGGCCGGGTCGGCCGTCGTGGAGCCGGCGAGACGGGCGGCGGCCTCCGCGGTGGCGGCGTGGACGCAGCGCAGGGCGCGCTGGATCCAGGCGTCGGTGACGGCGTGGGTGGTGACGGGCAGGACGAACAGCACCGCGAGCACGGCGCCGAGTGCGCCGACCCCGGTCTCCGCGAGGCGCAGCGCCAGCAGCGCGGGATCGAGGACGCCGAGCAGGCCGTAGAGGAGCTCGGCGAGGAGGGTGACGCAGAGCATCATCCAGGTGTACGAGACCGCGGCCGTGTAGAAGATGCCGAAGACGCAGACGGCCAGGATGACGGCCGTGGGGACGGGCGCGCCGTTCACCGGGAGCGCGATCACCAGTCCGAGGCCGATGCCGATGACCGTGCCGAGGACCCGGCGGAAGCCGCGGACGAGCGTCTCGCCGCGCGAGGTGGTGTTGACGAAGACCCACCAGGTCGCGCCGACGGCCCAGTACCAGCGCTCGCCGGAGATCAGCTGGCCCACCACGAGGGCGAAGCCCGCGCCGGCGGTGGCCTGGACGGCCTGGCGCGTGGTGATCCGGGCCAGGCCGGTGCCGCCGGGGGCGGCGGGCACGGGCGCCGGGGGCAGGCGGCGCTCGTAGCACCACAGGCCGAAGCGCACGCCGAAGGCGATGAGCAGGGACAGCAGCAGCGCGGCGTAGAGCTCGGGGAGGTGGCGCGGGGTCGCCTGGAGGAACTGCGCCACGAAGAACGTCATGAACGCGAAGACGCCGAGGCTGTGCCCGCGCGGCCCCCAGCGGCGCGCGTACACGCCCGCGCCGACCACCGCGAGGAAGGTGAGGTCGCGGGCGAGCGGCTGGTCGTGCAGTTCGGCCGCCGCGGCGAGCACGGGCAGGCCGACGAGCGGCAGCAGCGCGGTGGTGACCGCCTGGCCGCGGACCGTGGGGTCCGTGACGGTGAACAGGGCGAGCAGCGCGGCGAGGCCGCCGGTGACGGCGCCGACGAGGGAGTGCCCGGCCAGCCCGCAGACGACCACCGCGAGACCGATGCCGACGACGGCCCGCGCGGCGAAGCGCAGCCGCGCCCGTCCCGGGTCCGGCGCCATGAACACCCTCTTCAGCACTGCTTTCCGCCCCCTTCTCCGGCCCGGCATGAGAAAGGCGCCGCGGAGGTCCGCAGCGCCATCGACGGGCCCATTGCAGCATCAGCCCGACTGCTGGCTCAAGTGGCGACGAATATGCTGGTCCATTGGTACAGGCAAATCGGTCCTGCTCCGCCCACCGGCGGGCCAACGGACCATGCAGGAGGAGGCCGGGCCATGGCCGTGGACGAGCTCGACACCCGCATCCTGCGGCTGCTGCTGGAGCAGCCGCGCACCAGCGTGCGCGAGTACGCCCGCATCCTCGGGATCGCCCGCGGCACCCTCCAGGCCCGGCTCGACCGCCTGGAACGGGACGGCGTGATCACCGGCACCGGCCCCGACCTCTCCCCCGCCGCCCTCGGCCACCCCGTGCTGGCGTTCGTGCACATCGAGGTCACCCAGGGACACCTGGACGACGTGGGCGACGCGCTGGCCGCCGTACCGGAGATCGTGGAGGCGTTCTCGATCACGGGCGGCGGGGATCTGCTGACCCGGGTGGTCGCGCGGGACAACGCACACCTGGAGGACGTGATCCAGAAGCTGATCAGCCTGCCCGGTGTGGTCCGCACCCGGACCGAGGTGGCGCTGCGCGAGCGGGTGGCGCACCGGCTGCTGCCGCTGGTGGAGTCGGTGGGCCGCTCGGCCCGTACATAGAGCCCGCAGATGAAGCCCTCCGGTGGCGCCCTCCGGTGACGCCTGCCGGTGACGCCCACCAGCGAGCCCCGCCAGTGACCCTTGGCATGCTGGCCCCATGAGCAATCTCGGCGGCATCTCGGTCATCTTCGATCTGGACGGAACGCTCGTGGACAGCGAGCCGAACTACTACGAAGCGGGACGGCAGACTCTCGCCGAGCACGGCGTGCCGGACTTCTCCTGGTCCGAGCACGAGGGTTACGTCGGTATCAGCACCCTGGAGACGGTCACCGACTGGAAGGCCCGCTACGGCCTGCGGGCGTCGGTGGAGGAACTCCTCGCCGCCAAGAACCGCCGCTACCTCGACCTCGCCCGCGCCTCCACGCGCGCGTACCCGGAGATGCGGAAGTTCGTGGAGCTGCTGGCCACGGACGGGGTGGCGATGGCGGTGGCGTCCGGCTCCTCGCGGGAGGCGATCGAGGCGGTGCTGGCCGGCACCGGCCTGGACGCCCATCTGCGGACGATCGTCTCGGCCGAGGAGGTCGAGCACGGCAAGCCCGCCCCCGACGTCTTCCTGGAGGCGGCCCGCCGCCTGGGCGCGGAACCCGCCGACTGCGTGGTCCTGGAGGACGCCGCCCCGGGCGCCGCCGCCGCGCACGCCGCCGGGATGCGCTGCATCGCGATCCCGTACGTCGCCGCACAGGCCGACGCCCCCGAGTTCGCGACGGCCGGGCTCCTGCTGCGGGGCGGCCAGCCGGAGTTCACGGCGCGGGCCGCGTACGAATGGCTCGCCGCCGCGGGGCAACCCTGAGCCGGTCCTGATGGTCATGCCATGCATGATCCGGATACACCGCGGCCCCGGGCTGCCCCGATGACGCCGCGGCGCGGTGAGCTGGTCCGGGTGTACGAGCTCTGTCGCCTGCACGCCGACCGGGACGGCGCGGAGCGCACCGGCCGGTTGTTCACCGTCGCCGCCCGGCTGGCGGCGGGGGCCGCGGTGGTGCTCGGATGGCTGGCCGGGGTCCTGCTGTGGGCGCATCCCGCCGGGACGGGGCCGCGGACGGCGCTGGCGGTCGGCGGCGCCGGACTGGGCTGCGGGGTGCTGTGGGCCGTACTGCTGTGGTGGGCCGCGCGCTGGCTGCGGCGCGGCCTGGTCGCCGACGCGGGCAGCCGGCCGCTTCGGGTGGCCGGTCTGGCGTCCGACGGCTGGGGTGATCCGGAGTGGCTGTGGAACACGCTGCGGATCGCGAACCTGGTGCTGATCGCCGTGCCCATCGCCGGGCTGGTGCTGGCGGCGGACCCGGAGAGAGGGCTGACCGCGGGGCGGTGGGTCGTCACCGGGCTGGTACTGCTGGTCACCGGGCTCATGGGCGGGATCATCGGCGGCCTGTCCGTCGGCTTCGGCGCCAAGTCCGAGGACTGCTGGACGCTGCGCGGCGCTCTGGGCTGGCTGCTGGTCTACGGCATGCCCTTCCTGCTCGCCGCGCCGCTGCTGTCCGGCGTGCACGCGATCTGGACCGGCACCCTGGCCGCCGTCGCCGTGCTGTGGCTGCTCGTCGCGCCGGTGAGCAAGGCCGCCAAGGAGATCCCGAGCGTGTCCTCCGACTGAACGGCCGGAACTGACCGCTCCAGACCCGTTGACCCCCACGCGTCCCCTTCCTATCGTCTGGTCGATTGCTCGTACATTGTTCGAAATCTCGGCCGTAGAGTCATCCGTCGACACGACGTGGACCCGTGGAGGAGCACCCATGGCACCGCCCCTCTCCAGACGCTCCCTTCTCCAGGCCTCGGCCCTCGCCGCGGCCTCCCTCGCGCCAACCTCCCCCGCCGCGGCGGGCGTTGCTCAAGCACCCCCCGCCGCACCGGCCACCTGGACCGTACGGCCTTTCACGCTCGACCAAGTCGCCCTCGGCCAGGGCCTCTTCGCCGACAAGCGCAAGCTGATGCTCGACCACGCCCGGGGCTACGACGTGCACCGGCTGCTGCAGGTCTTCCGCGCCAACGCCGGTCTGCCCACCGGTGACGCGGTCGCCCCCGGCGGCTGGGAGGGGCTGGACGGGGAGGCCAACGGCAACCTCCGCGGGCACTACACCGGCCACTTCATGACCATGCTCGCGCAGGCCTGGGCGAGCACCGGCGAGCAGGTCTTCGCCGACCGGCTCCGCACCATGGTCGGCGCGCTGACCGAGGTGCGCGCGGCCCTGCGCGAGGACCCACAAGTACTGAGCACCGCAGGGAAGTTCGGCACCGCCGTCGAGAACGTGCGCGGGTCCTACCAGTACGTCGACCTGTCCTCCGGCGTCCTCGGCGGCACGTCCGCGGTGACCCTGTCCGCGTGGGTGAAGCCCACCCACGACGGTGACTGGGCCCGGGTCTTCGACTTCGGTGACGACACCACGCGGTACATGTACCTGGCCGCCCGCAACGCCGACGGAGTACCGCGCTTCGCCCTCACCACCGCGGGCCCGGGCGCCGAGCAGGGGCTGAACGGCACCGCCGCGCTCCCGCTCCACCGGTGGAGCCACCTCGCCGTCACCCTCGCGAACGGCACCGGCGTCCTGCACGTCAACGGCACCGAGGTGGCCCGCAACACCGCGATGACCCTCACCCCGGCCGCGCTCGGCACCCCCGTCAACAACTGGCTCGGCCGTTCGAACTACGCCGCCGACCCCGTCTTCGCGGGCGCCTTCGACGAGTTCAACATCTGGTCACGAGCCCTGACGGCCGCCGAGATCACCGAGTTGCAGAACGAACGCGCCGCCGGCTCCTCCGCCGGACGCGGCGACCTGGCGTCGTACGCCTTCGACGAGACCGCAGGCGGCACCTTCGCGGACGCCTCCGGCCGGAACCTCACCGCCGCCCTGCGCCGCACCTGGGGCGGGCCCAGCCACCCCGGGTTCCTGGCCGCCTACCCCGAGACGCAGTTCATCGACCTGGAGTCGAGGACCAGCAGCGACTACACGCAGGTGTGGGCGCCGTACTACACCGCGCACAAGATCCTCCGAGGCGTCCTCGACGCCTACCTCGCCACGGACGACGCCCGCGCCCTCGACCTCGCGTCCGGCATGGCCGACTGGATGCACGCGCGGCTGTCCCGGCTGCCCGAGGCCACGCTGCAGCGCATGTGGGGCCTGTTCTCCAGCGGTGAGTTCGGCGGCATCGTCGAGGCCGTCTGCGATCTGCACGCCCTCACCGGCAAGGCCGAACACCTCGCGCTGGCCTGGCTGTTCGACCTCGACCGGCTGATCGACTCCTGCGCCGCGAACACCGACATCCTCGACGGGCTCCACGCCAACCAGCACATACCGATCTTCACCGGGTACCTCGGGCTGTACGACGCGACGGGCGAGCGGCGCTATCTCGACGCCGCCAGGAATTTCTGGGACATGGTCGTCCCGCACCGCATGTACGGCATCGGGGGCACCAGCACCGGCGAGTTCTGGAAGGCGCGGGGCGTCATCGCGGGGACGCTCGGCGCCACCACCGCCGAGACCTGCTGCGCGTACAACCTGCTGAAGCTGAGCCGCACGCTCTTCTTCCACGAGCAGGCGTCGAAGTACATGGACTACTACGAGCGGGCGCTCTACAACCAGGTGCTCGGCTCCAAGCAGGACAAGCCCGACGCGGAGAAGCCGCTCGTCACCTACTTCATCGGGCTGACGCCCGGTCAGGTGCGGGACTACACACCCAAGCAGGGCACCACCTGCTGCGAGGGCACCGGCATGGAGAGCGCCACCAAGTACCAGGACTCGGTGTACTTCCGGAAGGCGGACGGCAGCGCCCTCTACGTCAACCTGTACAGTCCGTCCACGCTGACCTGGGCGGAGCGGGGCCTCACCGTCACCCAGACCACCGGCTACCCCAGGGAGCAGGGGTCCACCCTGACCTTCGCGGGCGGCAGCGCGGCCTTCGAGCTGCGGCTCAGGGTGCCGTCCTGGGCGACGGCCGGGTTCCGCGTCACGGTCAACGGCCGTGCGGTGTCCGGCACTCCGGCGCCCGGCAGCTACTTCGCGGTGTCCCGCACGTGGCGCGGCGGCGATGTCGTCCGGATCGCCGTTCCCTTCCGGCTCCGGGTGGAGAAGGCCCTCGACGACCCGTCTTTGCAGACGCTGCTCTACGGCCCGGTGAACCTGGTCGGCCGCAACTCCGCCACCTCGTACCTGGAGTTGGGGCTCTACCGCAACGCCGGTCTCTCCGGCGACCTGCTGCCCAGCCTGACCCCGGTGGCGGGCAAGCCGCTGCATTACACCCTGAACGGCACCGAGTTCGCCCCCTTCTTCGAGGGCACCGAGGACCCCACGCACGCCTACTTCCGGCGCGTGGAACCCCGGGTGGTCTTCGGCACCACGGACTCCGGTGTCGCCAACCCGGCGCGTCCCGACGGCACCACTCTGCTGGACGAGATCTGGGCCGGGGCTCCGTTCGGCGGCAAGGGCGCCCTGCTGTCCCGGGTGCGGTCCAGCGTGGACGCGTGGGTGGCGGCGGGACGGCTGGGCGCGGCGGACGGGCGGACGGTGGTGCGCACGGCGGAGCGGGCCACCTTCGCCCCCTGACCCCGGAGCCGGCGGCCTACGATTTGCGGCGCGGCTTGCCGCGGCGGCCGGGGGCGCCCTTCTTGGCCGGGGCGGGCTTGCGGCGGGCGGGCGCGGGCTCGGGGCGCTTGCGCCTGGGCTGCTCCTCGGCCTGCGGGGCCGAGCGGCCACGGGTGCTGTTGACGGTGCGGCCGCGGACCACGCCGATGAAGTCCTCGACCCGGTCGGTCGTGGCCTCCTCCGGCCAGGACAGGGCGATGCCCGACTGGGGGGCGTCCACCAGCGTGCGGTAGGTGAGGTCCTTGCGGTGGTGCAGGCGGGCCAGTGACTGGGGCACGACCAGCAGGCCGACATTGGCCACGACCAGCTCGACGGCGTCCGCGGTGGTGGCCGGGCGCTCGAAGCCGGGCTGCCCCGGCGGCCGCTCCCACCCGATGACGTCGTCCAGCGGATGGAAGACGACGTCGTCGGCCAGGTCCTCCGCGGTGACCTCGTCGACGGCGGCCACGGCGTGCTCCTTGGGGACCACGACGACCGTGGTCTCCGTGTAGAGGGGGATCGCGCTGAAGAACGTACGGTCGACCGGCAGCCGGACGAACCCGGCGTCGGCGCCGCCGTCCCGCAGCACCCCGGGCGCCTCGGCCGCGGTGACCGGGACGAGCTCCAGGGGGACGTCGGGGTAGCGCTCGTTCCAGATCCGCACCCACTTCGAGGGTGTCACTCCGGGAACGTACGCGAGCCGGAACGATGGGGGTGCTTGCGAGCCTGTCACCTGGCCAGGTTACCGGCCGTGGTCGGCGGCCGTTCACCCACTCGATACCCTTGAGGCATGACGTCGCACCAGACCACCCAGACGATGAAGCCGGCCACCGCCGCCAAGAAGCTGGGTGTGTACCTCGAGGCCACCCCCGCCGAGTTCCAGGAGGGTGTCGTCTCGCGCGCCGAACTGGACGCGCTCCAGGCCGAGCCGCCCCAGTGGCTGCGTGACCTGCGCGCCAACGGCCCGCACCCCCGTCCGGTGGTCGCGGCGAAGCTCGGGGTGTCCATCGCGGGCCTCGCCCGGGGCGGGGTCACCGAGCCGCTCACCACCGAGCAGATCGAGGCGCTGAAGCAGGAGCAGCCCGCGTGGCTGCGGAAGGAGCGCGCCACCCAGGCGGAGGTCCGCAAGGAGGCCGCGCGCCTGAAGCAGCGGGACGCCGAGCGCCAGGAGTCCTGACCCCTCGCCCACCTGCCGAAAGGCCCTGCCGGGAAAGCACTGCCGGGAAGCCCCTGCCGCGAAAAACCCGCATGCGTACACGCGTGCGGTTCTGGGAGCATCCCGGCATGGATCGCAGCCTGGAATCGCTGGTCGTCCGGCATACCCACCGTCTCCCCCGGCCCGCGCAGCCCGTGGGGTCCCCGGCGCGGGGCGAGGTGGTGGCGCGGCAGTTCGACGCCGCTTTGATGTCCGTGGGCTTCAAGCTCTCCGCGGACCTGCTGGAGCACCTGTCGGGGCTGTCCGAGGAGACGGTCGCCGCCACCGCCGAGCGCACCCTCGGCACCGTCCGGGCCATGGTCGGCGATCACGTCCGGCACAACGTCTACTTCGTCGACTTCCCGGCGAACGTGCCGGACACCCTCGACTTCTGGCGGGACTGCATCGTCCGGGCCCTCGCCGACGAGTCGGTACGCCCGACCGTCCTCGCCCAGCTGCGCAGCGGGGTGGTGAACCTGCTCACCCTGCCGTCCTACGGCCGCTACCAGCACGCGTACGACGAGATGCTCGCCGCCCACGACGAGCTGATCGCCGCCGGCGGTGACCGGGTGACCGTGCTGCACCTGGGCGGCACGCTCGAGGACGAGGTCGGCGGCCTGTACCTGGCGCTGGCGGGGTCCACCACCCCGCTGGGCGAGGAGCACCTGGCCGACCTCGCGCTCCTCGCCGGGCTCTGCGCCGACGGACCGCAGCCGGAGAGGATCCCGGTGCGGGAGAACCGGGCCGTGGTCAACCGGGCGCGGCTGGCGGCGGGGGCCGTGCCGCTGCTGGACACGGTCACGGACGTACTGCGGCTGGCGTGCGCGCTGTGCGACGGAGACGTCACCCTCCAGGAGCCGACCAGGTTCCGGGCGCTGTCCCGTCCGACGCGCCGCGCGCTGCTCGCGGGGCTCGACTCCGTCGTGGCGGCGGCGCCGGGCAAGCTCGCCGACGTACCCGTGCACCGCGAGGCGTTCAAGCGGCTCGGTGAGCGGCTGCATCCGCACGAGTTCCCGCGGTGGCCGCACGCCGCCGAGGTGTTCGCGGTCGCGCGCGGTGAGCGCAAGGCGCCGTCCCTCGACCGCCGGGTGGAGGAACTGCTCGGCGCGCACGACGTCGTCGGGGCCGCGGAACTGCTGAAGTCCGCGCCCGGACGGCTGTTCCGGTCGCTGGACCGGCTGCTGCGCACCTGCGGGGAGCAGCGCGAGCGCGATGCCGTCGTGGCCGCCGCCGAGGCGGTCGCCCCGGAGGTCTCCGGCCGGGTCCTGCTGTCGGTCCGTGAGCATCTGCACAACCGGACCGACGGCTGCGACCGGCGCCGGGTGTTCATCAACCGGCTCGGCCGGGCCTGGGTGACGGACGACCTGCGCGCGCCGGTGCCGGCAGCCGAGCGCGCGCGGCTGATCGACGCGCTCGACGCCGAGCTGCGCCGCCGGCTGCCGGAGCCGGGGCAGCTGCTCGTCGACCCGGACGTCCTCGACGTGGCGCTGCCGCTGAGCGGACGTGCCACGGCGGCCGGGCTCGGGGTGCTGCCCCGCGGTTCGCTCTCGCCGGTCGAGGGAGAACTGCTGCGCTTCTTCGTGTACTGGAAGCAGCGGCACCGGGACACCGACTACGACCTGTCGGCCCTGATGCTGGACCAGGACTACGCCACGGTCTGCTGGCTGTCGTACACCCAGCTGACCGAGGTGGAGGGCGAGCACTCCGGTGACATCACCGAAGCGCCGCACGGGGCCTCGGAGTTCATCGACCTCCGGCTGGGGGCGGTGCGCGGGACGTTCGTCGTGCCGCAGGTCAACCTCTACTCCGGGGAGGGCTTCGAGGAGGTCGCCGAGTCGTTCTTCGGGTTCATGCTGCGCGAGGGCGAGCAGAAGGGGCGGCCGTTCGAGCCCCGGACCGTGCGGATGAAGTCGGAGCTGCGGGGTCCGGGCCGGGTGGCGCTGCCGCTCGCCTTCCTGCGCGGGGCCGACGGCCGGTGGCGGGCCAAGTGGCTGCACCTGTACCTGCGGGGCGCTCCGGCGTCCAACCGGGTGGAGGGCAACCAGGTCTCGGTGGCGACGCTGCTGCGCGGCATCGTGGAACGGGAGCAGTTGACGGTCCGTTACCTGACGGAGCTGATGGCCGGTGGTGCCGTGACGGTGTGGGACGGCAGCGAGGTCCCGGAGGGTCCGGTCACCTACATCGGGCTGCAGCGGCCCGAGGGGCTGCACCCGGAGTCGCGGATCGTGACCCTCGAAAATCTGCGCGACCTGATACCGGAGTGACTGATAGCGTGAGCCGCGGCGAGGCCATGAGGGGGCTTCCTTCTACCTCCGCGAAAACGGATTCGATGCTAGTCCCCTCGCTCTCCTCGCCCTCGACTCGATGCCTCCGGCCGTCCCGCCACCGTGCGGGACGGCCGGAGGCATGTCAGCTGTCGTAGTCCACCGTCAGCGTCTCGGACACCGGGTACGACTGGCAGGTCAGGACGTACCCCGCCTCGACCTCCGCCGGTTCCAGGGCGAAGTTGCGCCGCATGTCCACCTTGCCGTCGGTGACCAGGGCCCGGCAGGTGCCGCACACGCCGCCCTTGCAGGCGAACGGCAGGTCCGGGCGGCTGCGCTGGGCGCCGTCCAGGACGGTCCGCTCCCGGGGCAGGGCGGAGGTGGTGGAGCGGCCGTCGAGGACGACGGTGACCTGGCTGACGGGACCGGCCGGCCCCGACTCCGTGTGGTGCACCTCTCGTACGGGCTCGTCGTCGGCGTAGAACAGCTCCTGGTGGACCCGGTCGGCCGGGACACCGAGTGCGTCGAGGACCCGCTGGGCGTCGCGGACCATGCCGTGCGGGCCGCACAGCCACCAGTGGTCGGCACTGGGCACGTCGACCAGGCCGTCGATGAGCGCCGTCAGCCGTTCGGCGTCGAGGCGGCCGGAGAGCACCTCGGCCTCCCGGGGTTCGCGGGACAGGACGTGGGCGAGCTGGAAGCGGCTCGGGTACAGGTCCTTCAGGTCGGCCAGTTCGTCGGCGAACATCACCGTGCCGCTGCGGCGGTTGCCGTAGAAGAGGGTGACCCGGGAGCGGGAGTCGGCGGCCAGGACGGACTCGGCGATGGACAGCATGGGGGTGATGCCGGAGCCCGCGGCGAGCAGCACATGGTGGCCCGGGGTGGTCAGGTCGGGGGTGAAGGTGCCGGTGGGGGCCATCACCTCGACGGTGTCGCCGGGGCGCAGCTCGTTGACCAGCCAGGAGGAGAACAGGCCGCCGGGCACCACGCGCACGCCGATGCGCGGGGCGGTGCCGACGGGGGTGCAGATCGAGTACGAGCGGCGCTCGTCCCGGCCGTCGATCTCGCGCCGCAGGGTCAGGGACTGGCCGGGCGCGAAGGCGAACTCCTCGGCCAGCTCGGGCGGGATCTCGAAGCCGACGGCGGCGGCGTCCTCGCACAGCGGCTGCACGGCGGCGATCCGCAGCGGGTGGAAGACCGGGCGGCGGCGCGGGCGCGGCTTCACGGCCTCGGCGGGGGCGGTCGGGGCCATCAGATCTCCTTGACGTACTCGAACGGCTCGCGGCAGGCGCGGCAGCGCCAGAGCGCCTTGCAGGAGGTGGCGGCGAACCGGGAGGTCTCCTCGGTGTCCGCGGAGGCGCAGCGCGGGCAGGGCACCGTGCGCCGGATGGGCGACAGGGTGAGCGGCACCGGGCCGCGCGGGGCGGGGCCGGGCGGGGCGATGCCGTGCTCGGCGAGCTTGCGGCGGCCCTCGGCGGTGATCCAGTCGCTGGTCCACGGCGGGTTCAGGACGGTGCGGATCTCCACGCGCGCGTACCCGGCGTCCCGGAGGCGGGCGGCGACGTCGGCGCGCATCTCGGCCATGGCGGGGCAGCCCGAGTAGGTGGGGGTCAGCTCGGCGACGACGGTGCCGTCCTCGGTGAGCGTCACCTCGCGCAGGACGCCCAGGTCGGCGAGGGTCAGCATGGGCAGCTCGGGGTCCGGCACCTGCTCGGCGATGTGCCGGGCGTGCCGCGCGTCGAGCTGGAGGGTCACCATGTCGCCTCCGGGTGGGCGCGGGCCACGCTCTGCAACTCCGCCAGCAGCGGGGCCAGATGCTCGGTGTGCTCGCCGGCGCGGCCGCTGCCGGGGGACGGCCGGTAGACCGGCATGGGCAGCCCGGCCTCCTCCGTCACCTGGCGCAGCACGGCGACGACTTCGTCGCGGACGTCGCAGGCGGTGAACAGTTCGCCGAGGTACGGCGCGACCTGCTCGACGGCCTTGCGCATCCGGCGGTGGGACTCCTCGGTGCCGTCGCCCAGGCGGACCGCCCACTCGGCGGCGTACTGCCGGTGGTAGGTCAGTTCCTTGACGCCCTTGGCGGCGACGGCGGAGAGCACCGGGTCGGGGTGGGTGACCAGTTGCTGGAAGTGGGCGAGCCGCCAGCTGGACAGGACCAGCAGCCGCACCACGGTGAACGCGAAGTCGCCGTTGGGGAGTTCGGCGAGCCGGACGTTGCGGAAGTCGGCCGGGTCGCGGAAGTACGCGTAGGCGTCCTCGTCGCGGCCGGTGCCGTCGGCCTGTCCGGCGCGGGAGTAGAGCAGCCGGGCCTGGCCGAGCAGGTCGAGGCCGATGTTGGCGAGCGCGACCTCCTCCTCCAGCTCGGGGGCGCGGGTGATCCACTCGGCGAGGCGCTGGGCGGCGACGAGCGCGTCGTCGGCCAGGGCGACGCAGGACGCGGCGAGTTCACCGGCGTCGACGCCCTCGGGCACGGTCGTGTCGACGCCGTGCAGGGGGTCCTCGAAGCCGGTGCCGTACGCCCAGCGGGTGTCGTCCTCGTGTCCCTCGGCGAGGGTCAGGTAGACGTGGTCCTCACTCATCCACGGCTCCTAGATGTGCGGGACATCGTCGGGGATGTCGTAGAACGTCGGGTGGCGGTAGACCTTGTCCGCGCTGGGGGCGAAGAAGGGGTCCTTCTCGTCGCGGGTGGAGGCCGCGATGTGCTCCGAGCGCACCACCCAGATCGACACGCCTTCGTTGCGTCGCGTGTACAGGTCGCGGGCGTGGGTGAGGGCCATGGCGTCGTCGGCGGCGTGCAGCGAGCCCACGTGGACGTGGTTCAGGCCGCGCTTGCCGCGCACGAACACCTCGTACAGCGGCCAGTTCTGCGCGTTGCTCATGCCGCCGGCTCCTTCCGGGCCCGCTTGGCCGCGTGGGCGGTGGCCGCCTCGCGCACCCAGGCACCTTCCTCGTGGGCGCTTCTGCGCCGCTGTGTCCGCTGGTCGTTGCAGGGTCCGCCGCCCTTGATGACCCGCATCAGCTCGTCCCAGTCCGGGGTGCCGAAGTCGTGCCGGCCGCGCTCGGCGTTCCACTTCAGCTCCGGGTCGGGCAGCGTCACGCCGAGCTTGTCGGCCTGCGGGACGGTCATGTCGACGAAGCGTTGGCGCAGTTCGTCGTTGCTGTGCCGCTTGATCTTCCAGGCCATGGACTGCGCGGAGTTGGGGGAGGCGTCGTCGGGCGGGCCGAACATCATCAGCGAGGGCCACCACCAGCGGTTCACCGCGTCCTGGACCATCTCGCGCTGGGCGTCGGTGCCGCGCATCATCGTCATCAGCAGTTCGTAGCCCTGCCGCTGGTGGAAGGACTCCTCCTTGCAGATGCGGACCATTGCGCGGGCGTAGGGGCCGTAGGAGCTGCGGCACAGCGGGACCTGGTTGCAGATCGCGGCGCCGTCGACGAACCAGCCGATCACGCCGACGTCGGCGAAGGTCGGCGTCGGGTAGTTGAAGATCGACGAGTACTTCTGGCGGCCTTCGATCAGCCGCTCGGTGAGGTCCGCGCGGTCGGCGCCGAGGGTCTCCGCCGCCGAGTACAGATACAGCCCGTGTCCGGCCTCGTCCTGCACCTTGGCGAAGAGGATCGCCTTGCGGCGCAGCGAGGGAGCGCGCGTGATCCACTCGCCCTCGGGCTGCATCCCGATGATCTCCGAGTGGGCGTGCTGCGCGATCTGCCGGACCAGCGTCTTGCGGTAGCCCTCCGGCATCCAGTCGCGCGGCTCGATCCGCTGGTCGCGCGCGATCGTGGCGTCGAAGTGCTCCTGGAGTGCCTCCGGGGGCGAGGCCTCGGCATGGTGTGTCGTGGTCATCTCCACCAGCTTCCCAACCGACCATTCGTTCGGTATCAGTGTGACGCCTTTCCGGCCCTCCGGCAAGACCCTTCGCCACCCTTGCGGCAAGACCCTTCACCACCCTTGACAGCCACCGGCCCGGCTGGTTGTTTGACCGGTGCATGCGAACCGAATGATCGGTCGGGGCGCGTGGTGGTGGAGATGCCGACGAAGGAGTCCCGATGAGCAACCTGGGCGAACCCCTCCCCCACGACCTGCTGGACGACGGCGAAAGACTCACCCGCGAACAGCTCAGGGAGCTCCAACTCGACCGGCTGCGGGCGACCTTGCGGCACGCGTACGACCAAGTCGAGCTGTATCGCAAGAAGTTCGACGAGGCCGGGGTCACCCCCGGGGACTGCCGCACGCTGGAGGACCTCGCCCGGTTCCCCTTCACCACCAAGGCCGACCTGCGGGACACCTACCCCTTCGGCATGTTCGCCGTGCCGATGGCGCAGGTGCGGCGCGTGCACGCCTCCAGCGGGACGACCGGGCGCCCCACGGTCGTCGGTTACACCGAGAACGACCTGTCGATGTGGTCGGACGTGGTCGCCCGCTCGATCCGGGCCGCCGGCGGCCGCCCCGGCCACAAGGTGCACATCTCCTACGGCTACGGCCTGTTCACCGGCGGACTCGGCGCGCACTACGGCGCCGAACGGGCCGGCTGCACGGTGATCCCCGCCTCCGGCGGCATGACGGCACGCCAGGTGCAGATCATCCAGGACTTCCGGCCCGAGATCATCATGGTCACCCCGTCCTACATGCTGACCCTGCTCGACGAGTTCGAGAAGCAGGGCGTCGATCCGCGCGACACCTCTCTGCAGGTCGGCATCTTCGGCGCCGAGCCGTGGACGGAGGAGATGCGCCGCGAGATCGAGGAGCGCGCGCGCCTCCACGCCGTCGACATATACGGGCTGTCCGAGGTGATCGGTCCGGGCGTGGCGCAGGAGTGCGTGGAGACCAAGGACGGGCTGCACATCTGGGAGGACCACTTCTATCCGGAGGTCGTCGACCCGGTCACGGACGAGATCATGGCCGAGGGCGAGGAGGGCGAGATCGTGTTCACCTCGCTCACCAAGGAGGCGCTGCCGATCATCCGCTACCGCACCCGGGATCTGACCCGGCTGCTGCCGGGCACCGCCCGTCCTGCCTTCCGCCGGATGCGGAAGGTCACCGGACGCTGCGACGACATGATCATCCTGCGGGGGGTGAACGTCTTCCCCACCCAGATCGAGGAGATCGTGCTGCGCACCCCCGCGGTGGCCCCGCACTTCCAGATCCGGCTCACCCGGCGCGGCCGGATGGACCACCTGACCGTCCGCGTCGAGGCCCGCCCCGACGCGGGCCCCGACCAGCGGCGGGCCGCCGCCGGCGCCATCGCGCGGGGCGTGAAGGACGGCGTGGGGGTCAGCGTCGAGGTGGAGATCGTCGAGCCGGAGACCCTGGAGCGCTCGCTCGGCAAACTGAAGCGCGTGCAGGATCTCCGCCAGGAATAGGGCAGTCGGGAGCCGTAAGCCCCGACTCGGCCACGCATGCACTGCCAGACCACCGTCGGTGCACTCGTGGCGGCCGACGGCTCCGGAAGCACTCCTAGCGTGAACGGCGAAGCACTCGACACGTATCGGTGCCGTGCACACGGCACCGCGTGCACCGCGTGCGCCGTTTCGCCAAGGGGGTTGTTCCGGAGATGTCAACGATGCCGGTGGGCGGGCTCGTTCCGCGTGACAGCGACGGCGCGGCGGACCGCTCAGCACGGTCGCCGCCGAGTCCTTCTCGGGCCCGATCATGCCGCAGCTGCAGGACGTCTTCCCCGAGCGGATGGTCAACGACCGCACGACGATGAACGCGTGGGAGGACATCGACTTCGTCGAGGCCGTCAAGGCGACCGGCCGCGAGAAGCTGGTCATCGCCGGCTGTGGACCGAGGTCTGCGTGGTGCTGCCCACGCTCTCCGCCCTCTCCCAGGGCTACGAGGTCTACGTGGTCACCGACGCCTCCGGCGGTCAGCCCGCAGGCCCACGACCACGCCGTCCAGCGCATGGTCCAGGCCGGCGCCGTCCCCGTCACCTGGGTCCAGGTCCTGCTGGAACTCCAGCGCGACTGGGCCCGCGGCGAGACGTACGTCCCGGTCACCGAGGTGGTCAAGGAGAACGGCGGCGCCTACGGCCTCGGCATCGTCTACGCGCAGTCCGTCATCTGCGCCCACGCCGCCGGCTGAGCACCTCGGGAACGGGCGGGAACACGATGGACACGGGACTGCTGGTCCTCCGGCTCGCCGTGGGGCTCCTCATCGCCGGTCACGGAGTACAGAAGGTCAGCTTCCGGCTCGGGGGCGACGGAGTGGCGGGCGGCACCGAGGAGTTCCGCCACGACGGCTTCCGCGGCGGGCGGCTCACCGCCCTCGCCGCCGGGGCCAGTCAGATCGGTTCCGGCCTGTGCCTGGCCGCCGGACTGCTCACCCCCCTGGCCGCCATGGCGGCGATGGGCGTCATGACGGTCGCGGGCACGGTGAAGTGGCCGAAGGGCCTGTGGGTGCAGCACGACGGCCACGAGTATCCGCTGGTCCTCGTCGTCGTGGCGGTGGCGCTGGCGCTCACCGGGCCGGGACGCTGGTCGGTGGACCACGCGCTGGGGGCCGCCCCCTGGCCGGGGTGGCTCGCGGTCGCCGTGATCGTGCTGGGTCCGGCGAGCGGACTGCTCACCCGGGCGGTGCTGCACCGGCCGGCCGGCCCGACCGAGCGGACCCGGTATGCGCAGGCTGCTGACTGACGCGGTCCGCACGCTGGTGCCCCGCGCCGGGGACCCGCACGGGCCGCTGCCGCCCCTGCTGCTCGTCCTGACGGTGGGCACCGGGCTGGTCGACGCGGTGAGCTATCTGGCACTGGGCCATGTCTTCGTGGCGAACATGACCGGCAACGTGGTCTTCCTCGGCTTCGCCCTGGCCGGCGCCGAGAGCCTGTCCGCGCTCGCGTCCGTGGTCGCGGTGCTCGCGTTCCTGGCCGGCGCGCTGGCCGGGGGCCGGTTCGGCGCCCGGTACCGGGCGCACCGGGGGCGTCTGCTGACGTCGGCGACGGCGGTGCAGACGCTTCTGGTGGCGGTGACGGTGGTGGTGGCCGCGGTGGCGGTCGGGCGGGTCACCAGCGGCGTCCAGTACACGCTGATCGTGTTCCTGGGGCTCGCCATGGGTCTGCAGAACGCGGTCGCCCTGCGCCTGGGGGTGCCGGATCTGACGACGACCGTCCTGACGCTGACCCTGACCGGCCTGGCCGCGGACTCCGCCCCGGCGGGCGGCGAGGCACCGCGTCCGGGCCGCGCCGTCTGCTGTCCGTCCTCGCGATGTTCCTCGGCGCCCTGGACGGAGCGGCGCTCCTGCTCCACGGCCACCTCGTGCTGCTGCTGGCCCTGACGCTGGTCCTGCTGGCGGCCGCCGCGGTGACGGCGCACCGTCTGTCGGGAACCGACGCCGCCTGGATCCGCCCCGGGCCCTGAGCTACCGGTCGAGCCGCTCGATGTAGGCCACGTTCCGCAGATCCTCGGCGTCCTGGCTGGCCTCGGCCGTGAACCAGGCGTCGAGGATCTCCTTCAGCAGGGGCTCTGAGGTCAGCCGCAGGCTGAGGGCGAGCACATTGGCGTCGTTCCAGCGGCGGGCGCCGTCCGCCGTGGGGGCGTCCGTGCACAGGGCCGCCCGTACGCCGGGCACCTTGTTCGCGGCGATGGAGGCGCCGGTGCCGGTCCAGCAGCAGACCACGGCCTGATCGGCCGTACCGGCGGCGACCTCGCGGGCCGCCGCCTCGGAGCAGACCGCCCACTGGGGGTCCTCCCCGGGCCGCAGCGCGCCGTGCGGCACGACCTGGTGGCCGCGCCGCTCCAGCTCCGCGAGGAGGAGGCGGGCCACGGGTTCGTCCATGTCGGAGGAGACGGAGATCCGCATGCCCGCGAGCCTACTCGGCCCGCCCCGTCAGTGATTCGGGGTCGCGCGGCTGATGTCCGCCAGGGCCGTGTGCGGGTCCTCGGTGACGGCGAGGTCGCCGAGGCTGACCATGCCGACCGGGCAGCCCCCGTGCTCCACGACCGGCAGCCGCCGTACCGCGTGCCGGCGCATCAGCTCGATCGCGTGGTCGGTGCTGTCCTCGGGGCCCACGGTGACCACGGGCGGCCGGCTGCACACGGCCCCGACCGCGGTGGTGTGCGGGTCACGGCCGTCGGCGATCGCCCGCACCACGATGTCGCGGTCCGTGAGCACTCCGAAGAGATCACTGTCGTAGACGACCAGGACGTCGCCGAGGTTCTGCTCGCTCATCACGCGGGCCGCCTTCTCCACCGTGGTCATCGGTTCGACGGCCACGGCTCCGGGCGACATCACGTCACGTATCCGGTGGGTCATGGGGCACCTCCTAGGGCCGTTCCTTGCGCAGGAAGCGGCGCAGCCGGGTCAGGGTCCAGGTGTTGATCACGTCGTCCGCGGTGAGCCAGCCGCGCTGGGCGGTGGCCACGCCGTGGCGCAGGTTGGCCAGGTGGGGCACGGCGTGCGCGTCGCTGTCGATCGCGAACCGCACGCCGTACCGCCTGGCCCGCAGGATGTGCTCGTCGCCGAGGTCGAGCCGGTCCGGGTGGGCGTTGATCTCCAGGGCGGTGCCGGTGCGGGCGCAGGCGGCGAAGACCTCGTCGAGATCGGCGTCGATGCCCGCCCGTCTGCCGATGAGCCGGGTGGTGGGGTGGCCGATGATGTGCACGTACGGGTTCTCGCAGGCCCGCACGAGCCTGCGGGTCAGGGCCGCCCGCCCCTGGTCGAAGTGCGAGTGCACCGAGGCCACGCACAGGTCGAAGCCGGCCAGGAACTCCTCCGGCCAGTCGACGCCCCCATCGGGGCCGATGTTCAGCTCGGCCCCGTGCAGCAGCCGCATCCGCCCGGCATCCAGCCCGCGCACCCGCTCGCGCTGGGCGAGCATCCGCTCGTCGGTCATGCGCTGCATGGACAGGTCGGGGCCGTGGTCGGTGATCGCGTAGTAGGCGTAGCCGCGCCGGGCGGCCGCGGCGACCATGTCCTCCAGGGAGGCGAGCCCGTCGGTGAGGTCGGTGTGGGTGTGCAGATCGCCCCGTACGTCCGCCTCGGTGACCAGCTCGGGCAGCTCGTCGCGCAGCCCCGCCTCGATCTCCCCGCGATCCTCGCGCAGCGTGGGCGCGATCCACGGCAGCCCGAGCCGGGCGTAGACGTCCTCCTCGGTCCGGGACACGATCTTCTCGCCGCTCTCGGTGTCGAACAGGCCGTACTCGGACAGCTTCAGCTTCTGGTGGACGGCGATCTCCCGGACCCGGATGTTGTGCGCCTTGGAGCCGGTGAAGTACAGCAGGGCCGCGCCCCAGGAGTCCGGCGGTACGACGCGCAGGTCGACGGCGAGCCCCCGGTCGGTGCGCACGGAGGTCTTCTTCTCCCCCCGGGCGATCACCTCCGAGACGTACGGCAGCTCGGTGAGGGCCCGCATCACGGGCCCCGGCGTGCGGGCGGTGACCAGCACGTCGAGGTCGCCGATGGTCTCGCGGCCCCGCCGCAGCGATCCCGCGTACGCGCACCGCCGCACGCCGCCGACCCCGGACAGCGCGGCGACGACCTCCTCGGCGAGCCCGGTGGCGACGTCGATCAGCACCCGGCCGCCGGAGGCGCGCAGCAGGTCGATGCCGTGCAGCAGCTTCTCCTCGGTGCGCGGCCCGAAGCCCTTCAGGTCGCGCAGCCGCTCCTGGTGGATGGCGTCGGCCAGCTCGTCGACCGAGGAGATGCCCAGCTCTTCGTAGAGCATCAGGGCCTTCCTGGGGCCGAGGGAGGGGATCGCCGTCAGCCGGCGCACTCCGGCCGGGATCCTGGCGCGCAGTTCCTCGACCGCACCGACGCTGCCGCTGGTCAGGTACTCGGTGACCTTCTCGGCGATCGAGGTGCCGACGCCGGGGATCTCCTTGAGGCCCTTGGCGTCGAGCCGGGCGACGTCGGCGTGGTGGCCGCCGATCGCCCGGGCCGCCTTTTCGTAGACGCGTGCCCTGAACGCGTCTCCTCCGGTGATCGAGATCAGGTCCGCGTACTCCTGGAACAGCGCGGCGACCTCGTCGTTGGCCCGAGCCACACGTTCAGGGTAGGCACGCGGCGCGGGTTCAGTCCCCCGCGCAGGCCCGGACGTGGTCGGCGCACCACTGGCGGGCCGCGTCGGCGACCTCGTCCAGGGCGCCGGGCTCCTCGAAGAGGTGCGTCGCGCCGGGCACGACATGCAGCGTGCAGGGCACCCGCAGCCGCCGCGCCGCCTCCTCGTTGAGCCGCAGCACCTCCCGGTCCCGCCCGCCCACGATCAGCAGCACGGGCGCGCGTACGGCGTCCAGGGCGTCCTCGGCCAGGTCGGGCCGGCCGCCCCGGGAGACCACGGTCAGCACGCGCGCGGGACGCTCGGCGGCGGCCCTCAGGGCGGCGCCCGCCCCGGTGCTGGCACCGAAGAGGGCGACGAGCAGCCCGCGGGTGTCGTCCCGCTCCGCCAGCCAGTCGATCGCGGCCACCAGCCGTCCGGCCAGCAGCGGAAGGTCGAAGCGGTGCTCGCCGGTGAGCGCGTCCCGCCGTTCCTCCTCCTCGCTGAGCAGGTCCATCAGCAGGGTGCCGAGCGCGGCCGTCCGCACAGCGGCGGCCACCTGCCGGTTGCGGGGACTGTGCCGGGAGCTGCCGCTGCCGTGCGCGAACAGCACCACCGCGCGCGCGGAGTCCGGCAGGACCAGGTCGCCCGCCAGTTCGATGCCCGGTCCCGCGGGCACCACGACCGAATGGGAGATCATCACCATCGCCTCCGCTCCCCGGGTTCCTCCGATCCGGCGGGGCAACCGGCCTGCCGGTGACCGGTTCCCGAACAGGCCAAGGCCCCGGCGGGGCGTTGTCAGTGCTCTCGCCTAGAGTTCCCGTCACTTGATCACTGAGTGCGGGGAGGCACCTGTGGGGTGGGTGACGGCCGGCGACTACGAGGTCGCTCTGGACGCGGGGAAGGTCGTGTGCCGCAACGCGGCCGGGCGACGGCTGAAGTCGGTGCCGGCCAAACTCGCGGACGATCCCGCGGTGGTGGGGCTGCGTCAGCTCGCCGAGTGGCTGGAGCGGCACGAACGGCAGTGCCTGACCGACGTGGAGCGGTGGATGGTGCGCTCGCTTCCGGTGCCGCTGGCGGTCGTCGCCCGGGTGTGGCCCGACCCGGCCTGGCAGCACGCCCTGCGCGACCTGGTGGTCACCGGCCCGGACGGCGCGGTCGCCGGCTTCCTGCGGGACGCCGACCCGGACCGCGGACTCGGGCTCGTCGACCTCGACGGCGACACCGTGCGCATCAGCCCCGAACTCGTGCGCATCCCGCACCCGGTGCTGCTGGAGGACCTGGAGGACTTGCGGGAGTTCGCCGTCGAACTCGGCGTCGAGCAGCGGGCCCAGCAGCTCTTCCGCGAGGTGTGGCACCGCCCCGCGGATCTCGACACCGATGCCGCGGCCGTGGAGGACTACGCGGGCGGGGCCTTCAAGGAGCTGCGGTTCCTGCACGGCAGGACCACCCAGCTCGGCTACCGCGTCCGCGGCGGTGACGCCGTCTGCTCGCTGCGCGAGGACGGCCGCGCGCTCGAGGCCCGCGTCTGGATCGGCGACTACGACACCTACCTGGAGACCGAGACCGGCCCGCTGACCTGGACGGACGGCGGCGGCAAGGTGCTGAGGCTCGGTCAGGTCGGGCCGGTGGCCTGGTCGGAGGGGATGCGCATGGCGGCCGCGCTGTACGCCGGGCGCGACATCGAGGACGAGGAGAAGGCCGCATGAGCACGTACGACGAGACCACCGCGGCCGCGCTGCTGGAGGCGGGCGCCGTCCTGCCGCCGGGCACCACCACCCGCGAGGACGCGGACACCCTCACCGTCCGCACCTACACCCACCCCGCCCTGGACGACCGGCGGGTGGTCCGGCTGGTCCCGGGCACCCTCGGCGAGGCCGAGGACCTGGCCCTGGAGTTCCTCGGGCTGGCCCGCGAGCCCCAGGCGCCCGAGATCGGCCAGGTGCGCCGCGAGACACTCGGGTTCCCGGCCTGGGCACTGGTCCACGACCCGGCCAACGGCCACCATGCCCTGGCCCTCGTCAAGGACGTCGAACGGCTCGCCCGCCAGGCCAAGTCCCGCCCCGGCACCGCCAAGGAGGGCTTCGAGGAACTCGGCGAACGGCTCGGCCGGGCCGTCCCGCACTTCCTGCCGACCTTCTACGAGCAGGCGGCCCGGATCTTCCTCCAGCACGAGAACACCACCTACGCGGCGGCCTTCTTCGGCAAGGCGCGCGAGGCCGAGCGGGTGCACGCGCTGGCCGTGGACGAGGACCGGCAGCGGGCGGTGTTCCTGGAGTTCGCCTTCGCCGGGGCGCTGACCGTCAAGGCCCTCAAGGAGCATGTGAAGGACCTCGCCCGGCGGCTGGACCCGCGGGCGGCGTGGGCGCAGTACCGGCAGCTGACGGTGGAGCGCTGCGCGGCCGGCATGCCGCCGTACGCCTCGCTGCCGCAGGACGCCCGGAGCCTGATCAAGGCGGCCGGGCTGTCCCGGGTCACCGAGGAGTGCGAGCTGGTCGCCGACCTGATCGCCTCGCCGGCCGCCGTGCGGGCTCCGGCCTCCTTCTGGAACACCTACCGGGCCACCCTGACCGTCCTCGCCGAACAGCGCCCGGCCGTACGGGTGCGGCTGCTGGAGATCATGCCGAGCGGTCTCGGCCGCGGCGTCGAGGACGACGAGTTCTGGCTGGGGCTGCTCGCGGAGACCGGCGCCGACCGGCTGCTGACCGGCGAGGACGCCGAAGCTGCGGGCGGTGTCGACGCGGCGGACTGGCTCGGCCGCTGGGCGAGCCACCGCAAGCACGGCGCCGCGGTCTCCTGGCGCTCCCCCGCCACCCTCGCGCTGGTCGCGCGCATGGCGCTGCGGCTGCGCGCCGACGGCCGGCCGGTCGACCTGTTCACCGGCCGCTGGCACGCCGGAGCCGACCCGGACCTCCTCGACCTGTGCGCGGCGCAGGACGTGCCGCTGGCGATGCCGGACGAGGACACCCGAGTCCATCTGGGGCTCGACCGGTGGCTGCGCGACGAGCGCGCCGGCCGCCGTGACCTGACGGCCACCGCCGCCGACCCCCGGCTGCGGCGGCTGCTGTACGAGGCGATCGGCACCCTGAGCGGCGACCGTTCCCTGTCCGCCCTGCTGGAACCGGTCGCCGGGCATCCCGTACTGGGCGAGGTGCTGCGCGACTGGCTCGCCGACTCGGCCGCCGAGTACACCGAGGCGACCGGCCTGCCCGCGGCACGCACGGCGCTGGAGCGGATGCGGCCCTTCCGTCCGGTGGCCGCCCGTGTGCACGCCGATGCGGTCGCCCGCGTCGCCGCCCACGACATCGCGCCGGTGCTGGCGCGCACCCTGCGCGCGGGCATCCTGGACGAACTGGGCTGGCCCGCCCTGGAGGAGGGCCTGCGGCTGCTCGACACGGAGACCCGCGGCAAGGGCCACCACGACGAGCTGGCGGTCGGCGAGGCCTGGCCCGCGCTGATCCTGTCCCGGGGGCACAAGGCGGTCGTCGTCGGGCCGGAGAAGGTGCTGCTCGAGCACGATCTGCGGCTGCCCGTCGAGCTGGACCGCTGGAGCCGCCCGCAGTTCCGCTGGACCGACGGCGAGCTGCTGGTGATGTGGCGGCAGGAGGGCAAGCAGGTCGGCTACTGGTCGGCCCGGCCGTCCGAGGTGTTCACCCTGGGCGGCGAGCAGATCGGCTACGGCTACGGCCGTCACCTCGGTCACCCCTCGATCCCGCTGCCCGGAGGCGGCCGGGCCACCGGCGGCCGCACGCTGCACGCCGGGGACACCGTCCTGCCCGCCGGCCGTGCCGTCATCGGCGACGGCACCACCTGCTGGCGCGAGGGCCGGCAGGGGCGGCAGGAGGTGTGGCTGGAGTACGACCCGGCGACGGGCACGCACGGGCGTGCCTCACTGCCCGCCTTCCTGCGGTCCGCCGTCCGGGAGGACGCCCGGCTGGAGCAGCGCCTGTGCGAGGTCCTGCCCCTGCAACCCGGGCTGGAGCAGAGCCCGTTCGGCACCGACGGCACCGTCCTGGGCCGCTGGGTGCGCACCGCGGGGACGGGCGGCGAGGCGGTGACGACCGCCGGTACACCGGACGGCCGGACCGCGGTCCTGCGCCGCACCCGCGGCGTTCCGCTGGGCTGCCTGCGGCTGCCCGGGGGCGCCGCGCCGGTGGTCGCGATGGCCGGCGGGCAGATCGGCCTGTTCGCGGCCGACGGCGGCCCCGACTCAGGGTTGCTCGGCCGGGTGACCGTGGGCGAGCGCGGCAGCGAGTTCGCCGCGGGCAGCCGGTACGTACCTCCGGTGGCGTTCTGGCACGCGCTGCGCCCCCGCGACGAGCGGGCGTCGGCGGTGCTGCGCGCTCTGAGCGACGAGCGGGCGGCCGGGCTGCTGCGGGCCGGCACGGCCGCCCTGGCGGAGCACCGGGCGCAGCTCGCGGCGGCCGGTGACGCCGAGGCCCGCGGCAAGCTCCCCTCCGCCGACGAGGTCCTGGGGCGGGCCGTCGGGTCGGCGCTGCCCGAGGTCACCGACGAGCGGCTGCTGATGGGCGTCTCCGCCCTGGTCCGTGCGGCGCTCCGGCTCACCGAGTCGGCCACCGCCCTCGCCGCACCGCCCGTCGAGCGGGACCGCCCGGACCGCCGCCGCACCGAGGGCATGTTCGCGGACTACCGCCCGGAGCACGGCGACGACCGGACGCTGAACAGCGCCGCCGGTGGCATCGCCGGGCTGTGGGGAGGCTGGAGCAGCCAGCGCCAGTGGACCGCGCTGCGCCAGATCCGCGCGGTGAACCACGTCCTGTCCGGACGGCCCGCCGACGGCAAGCCGCTGTCCGCCGAATCCGGCCGGCCGGCCCCGCTCGGCGACGGCTGGACCAGTGACGAGCACACCGTCCCCGGCATCGGCATGATCTGGCCGTCGCTGCTGGGCGTGCTGCGCCCGCTCGCCTACCGGGCCGCCCTGCCGACGGTGTCCGAGGCCCAGCGCGAGGCGCTGCTCCTGCTGTTCGAGGCCCTCGCCGAAGGGCCGCTCGCCGCACCCGGGGACAGCCTGCGCGAGGTCCTGCTCGGCGAGCCGCGCGACAACCAGCAGCGCGTCGGCCAGGTGCTGCGCCGGGACGGCCGTACCGTCGTCGTCCTCGGCTGCCAGAACGTCGACACCGCGCGCGGCAGGGTGAACTGGCTGGCCCTGGACCACGATCCGTCCGGCCGGTTCGGCGCGATCGCCCACTTCACCCTGGAGCGCGAGACCCGGGACCCCCAGGCGTTCCCCGCCGACGGACTGGCCGCCGTCGCCCGGCTGATCCGGGAGAAGGGCGTGGCCCCCTGGCGGGCCGAGGCGCCCGAGGCGTTCGCCGCCGTGACACGGGGCGGGCTCGGCCCGCTCCAGGCGACCGTGCTGCTGGCCGCCCAGCCACGCGACCACGACGCGCAGACGCTCGCCGTCATGGGCCTGAAGCCGCGCCGGATGGACCAGGCGAACAGCATGCTCGACTCGCTCACCGCGGAGGACCGCACCGCGCTGCTCGGCGCCCTGCTGCCCGCCGACCCCGCCGACCTGTGGTCGACCGGACCGGACCTGGAGGCCGCGGGCCGGGTGTGGGCCGAGCGGCTGGGCTCCGTCGTCCGGGTGCCCGAGGAACTCTCCGCGGACCTGGCCGGACTGCCCGCCGCCTCCGCCGGGGTAGTCCTCAACCCCGGGCGCACCCGCTGGATCAGCCGGACCACGGCCCTGCGCCCCGACAAGGACGGCACCTGGGTCCCGGACGACCCGTCCGCCCTGCCCAGCCACTACGACCTGGGCAGCGCCGTGGCCGCCCTGGCCTCGCTCGCCTACGCCCTCCCCTACGGGCACCCCCTGCGCCCCGTTCTCCCGGAGAGCCTCGCCGCGCTGCGCCGCCGGTTCGCCGACCCGGAGCTGGTGCTCCCGCTCGGCGTCGAGTGGACGGAGAAGGGCGGCCCCACGGCCGTGGAGGTGCGCAAGGCGTACGGGCTCGCGGACACCGGAGGCGCCGACGCGCAGGGCCAGACCCGCGTCGGCGAGGCGCTGGTGCTGCGCCCCTGGCACGGCGACAGCGAGATCACCCTGGTCCGCCCCGCGGGCCTGACCGGGCCGGACGACTCCGTGTTCGGCCTCCTGGAAGGGCTCGTCGGCCCCCAACGCGGCGCGGGACTGGGGTGGTTGCGGGCACTCCTCGGCGACGACCTCGCCCGGGCCGTCGCCGCCGACGGCCCCGCCGGGTACGCCCAGGACCCCATGGTCAGCGTGCCGGACCTGGTCACGGAGGTCGCCGCGGCCCACGGCTTGGGCGAGGACGCGGCGGCGCTCTACCTCCAGTTGCTCGCCCTGCCCGACCCGACGGATCGCAACTGCGCCCGCTGGACCGGCTGGAAGCCCGCCCGGCTGAAGAAGGCCCGCGCGGAACTGGCGGCGACCGGCCTGGTCGTCGAGGCCAAGCGGCCGCGCGCCGGGCGTGCCCTCTTCCTGCCCGGTGGCTGGCGCGACCTCAAGGGCGCCGCGCTGCCGGTGGAGAGCTGGAAGGAGGGCCTGTACGCGATATCCGACCGGATGCGTACCGTGCCGCACCTCCCGCTGCCCGAACTGTTCGCCCGCGCCTGGGAACGGGTCCGCGCCGACGACGCACCGGCGTACGAGGAGCTGATCACGCGGAGGGGACGCCGCCGATGACGACCCCCCAACTGGCCGGCCACGCGCCGGCCGACCGGGAGAACCAGGTAGGCCACGCGCCGGCCGACCCGAAGAACGAGGCCACCCGCACGCCCGCCGACCCGAAGCACCAGGCCACCCGCACGCCCGCCGACCCGAAGAACCAGGCCACCCGCACGCCCGCCGACCCGAAGCACCAGGCCAGCCACACGCCCACCGACCCGAAGAGCCAGGCCACCCGCACGCCCGCCGACCCGAAGAGCCAGGCCACCCGCACGCCCACCAGCCGGAAGAGCCGCCGCCGATGACCTCCACCCTGCCCTCCGCCCCGACCCGCCAGATCGTCCCGCCCGAGGATCTGCACGCCACCGAGCTGGCGTTCCTCGCCGCGTACGACGGCGGGCCACGTCCGCCCGCCTGGCACCTCACGCCCCGGGCCGTCGTCACGTTCGTCATGGGCAGCGGCGGCCAGGCGCTGAAGCTGCCCGACACCGCCGAGGTACCGGACGGCGTGCCGCGGCGCCTGACGGTGTCGGCCAAGTTCGTCGGCGAGCGGGCGCTGGTCGAGCGGTGTGTCGTCACGCTCGCGGGAGAGCGCGGGCTGCTGCTGGTCGGCGAGCCCGGCACCGCCAAGTCCATGCTGTCCGAGCTGTTGTCGGCCGCCGTGTGCGGCACCAGCGGCCTGGTCGTGCAGGGCACCGCGGGCACCACCGAGGACCAGCTCAAGTACGGCTGGAACTACGCCCTGTTGCTGGCCCAGGGCCCCAGCCGGCAGGCGCTGGTGCCCTCGCCGGTGCTCACCGCCATGTCCCGGGGCGCCATCGCCCGGGTCGAGGAGGTCACCCGCTGTCTGCCGGAGGTGCAGGACGCGCTGGTCTCCCTGCTCTCCGAGCGGCGTATCGCCGTCCCCGAACTGGCGGGCGGCGAGGACTCGTTGGCGCATGCCGCGCCCGGCTTCAACCTCATCGCCACCGCCAACCTGCGCGACCGGGGCGTCTCCGAGATGTCCGCCGCGCTCAAGCGCCGCTTCAACTTCGAGACGGTCGGCCCCATCGCGGACCTCGACGCCGAGACCGCGCTGGTGCGCAGTCAGGCGCGGGCGTCCGTGGAGCGGGCCGGTGCCGCCTTCCAGGTCGACGACGCGGTGCTGGAGGCCCTGGTGACCGCCTTCCGGGACCTGCGGGAGGGCCGGTCGGCGGAGGGCTGGGAGGTGGAGCGGCCGTCCACCGTGATGAGCACCGCGGAGGCGGTGTCGGTGGCGGGCGCGCTGGGTCTCGCGGCGGCGTACTTCCCGGGCGACCGCGATGTGCTCGGGCTCCTGCCGGGCCATCTGCTCGGAGTGGTCCGCAAGGACGACCCCGCCGACGCGGCCCGGCTGCGCGGCTACTGGGACGGCCCGGTCCGGCGGCGCGCCGAGCAGGGCTCCGCCACCTGGCGCACCCTGTGGGACCTGCGCACGGTGCTGGAGGGCTGACGGGCCATGTCCCTCTCCCCCGACGAGGCCGTGGCGGCCCTGACCGATCCGGCGGGGCCGTACCTCATCGGCGTACGGCACCACGCGCCGTCCCTGGCAGCGGCGGTGCCCGCCCTGCTGGACGCGGCGAAGCCGGACGTGGTGCTCGTCGAACTCCCCGCCGAGATGCAGGAGTGGCTGCCGTGGCTGGGACACGAGGAGACCCGCGCCCCGGTCGCCCTCGCGGCCGCGCCGCCGGGCGGGGTCGGCGGACCGGCGTTCTACCCGTTCGCCGACTTCTCCCCCGAGCTGGCCGCGATCCGCTGGGCGGCTCGACGGGGGATCCCGGCCCTGGCCTGCGACCTGCCCCTGGCCGACCGGGCGTGGGGAGGGGGACACGGTGCGCTGCGCCCGGCGTCCGCCGGTCCGGGCGGGCGGGGTTCGGGGGGACCGGCGCCCGCCGACCCAGACAGGCGTGGTGCGGTCGGGTCGGCGTCCGTCGGTGCGGGGGGACGCCATGCGGCGGGGTCGGCGGGCGTTGGCCCCGGGGGGTCCGATACGGCGGGACCCGTGTCCGTTCGGCCCGGGGGGCCCGGTGCGGTGGGGCCGGTGTCTGACGACCCCGCGGGGCCCGGTGCGGCCGGACCCGCGTCCGTTCACACCGAGGAGAGGGGACTGGTGGGACCTGCGTCCGGCGGCCCCCAGGGGCCCGATACGGCGGGATCCGCGTCCGTTCGCACCGAGGGGCGCGATACAGCGGGACCGGCGTCCGTCGGTCCGGGGTCGGTGGGCGTCGGGCCTGGGATTGCCGATGCGTTGCGGGCACGGCTGACCGGGCGTTCGGGGGACGATCTGTGGGACCGGCTCGTGGAGGCCACGGCGCCGGGATCGCCGCCGGAGGCGTTGCGGCGGGCGGCGCTGCTGACGGGATGGGCGTTGCGCGAGGACGCGGCGGCCTCGGGGGGCGTGCCCGAGCTGGATCTGCGGCGTGAGCGGTGGATGCGGGCCCGGCTGGCGGCGGCGACCGCCGACGGGGCGCGGGCCGCGCTGGTCGTCGGCGCGTTCCATGCCCCGGCACTGACGGCGGGCGAGCCCGCCCCGGAGCTGGACGCGCCCGCGGCGGGCGGGGGTTGGATCACTTCTCTCATCCCGTACACCTACGCCCTGCTGGACGAGCGGTCCGGCTACCCGGCCGGTATCCGCGACCCGGAGTGGCAGCACCTGGTGCTGCGGGCGGCCGGGGATCCCGCCGCGCTGGAGGAGGCGCTGACCCGGGCGGCGGTGGAGGTGTGTGCCGCGTTGCGGTCGCTGGGGCATCCGTCGGGGCCCGCCGACGCGCGGGAGATCAGTCGGCTGGCCGGTGATCTGGCTCGGCTGCGGGGGCTGCCCGCGGCGGGGCGCGGCGAGTTGGCGGAGGCGGTGCAGACGGTGCTCGCGCAGGGCGAGCCGTACGGCCGGGGCAGGGCCGTCGCCCTGGCGATGGAGCGGGTCCTCGTCGGGACCCGTACCGGCCGGCCCGCGCCCGGCGCACCGCGCAGCGGCCTCGCTCCGGCCGTGGAGTCGGAGGTGGCCGCGCTCGGACTGCCCGGCCCGGGCGACGGCAGCGCCCCGCGTGATCTGCGGCTGGATCCGCTGCGGTCGGATCTGGACCGCCGACGCGAGGTGCTGCTGCGGCGGCTGACGGTGTGCGGGGTGCCGTACGGGCAAGCCCAGGAGGTGGCCGGGGCGGGCGGGGCCGAGGCGCTCACCTCGCGGTGGGAGGTGCGCTGGACTCCCGCCACGGCGGCGATGCTGACCGCGGCGGGCGTACGCGGGGTCACGGCGGCGCAGGCCGCCGAGGGTGTGCTGCGCGAACGTCGGCGCGCGGAGCGGGACGAGGGCGGCAGTACGGCCGAGCAGACGCTACGGGGGCTGCGGGAGGCGGCGGAGTGCGGACTGCCCGCGCTCGCGGACGAACGGCTCGCCGACGTCGCCGACGTGCTGCCCCACTCCGGCACCCTCCCCGAACTCCTCGCCGCCCTCGCCCTGTCGGACCGGCTGCGCGCCGGTCACATCCCGGGGCTCGGCGCCGACGACGACCGTACGGCGAGGGCCGCCGCGGTGGCCGAGCTGCTGACGTCCGCCGCGGTGCGCCAGGTGGACGGACTCACCGGCTCCGAGGACCCGGCGGACGCCCACGCCCTGCTCGAACTGGCCCACCGAGCCGACGAGTTGGGCGGCATCCGGCTCGCCGACGCGCTGGCCCGGCTGGCCGCCGACGGCTCGCCGCTGATGCGGGGCGCCGCAGGGGCCGTACGCGTGCTGCTCGGACACGAGGCGCCCGGCGCGCTGGGCGGCCGTATCGCCTCCTGGGTCGACTCGGCGACCGGGCCGGAGTCCCGGTCGGATCTCACCGCGCGCCTCACGGGCGTACTGACCGCGGCCGGACCGCTCCTGGAGTCTGCCTCCGCCGCGCTGGAGCCGCTGCTGAGCCGGGTGGTGGAGGTGTCCGACCGGGCGTTCCTCGACCGCCTGCCCGCGCTGCGGGGCGGGTTCGACACGCTCAGCCCGGCAGCGCGTGAACGCCTGCTGTCCGCCGTCGAGGAGCGGCTGGGCGGCACGGCAGGCGTGACCGACACCGGTGCGGTGGACCCCGCCGCGCTCGCCGCCTGGACCCGCGCGGATCTCGTGGCCCGGGCGGGGATGGAAGGGCTGGGGCTGCTGCCGGCACCGCGAGCCCTCCCGTTGGCGTCGGCTGCCCTTCCGGCGGTGGCGGCTGCCCTTCCGGCGGTGGCACGATCGCTCCCGGTGGCGCCACGGTCAATCCCGGCGGCGCCGGAATCACTCCCGGCGGCTCCACCAGCCCTTCCGGCGGCGCCACCAGCCCTTCCGGCGGCGACCGAAGTGCCCGGGACCGCTACGGTCCTGGGGGACCACCGCCTCTCCCCCGCCGACCGCTGGCGGCTCGTGCTGGGCCGGCGCACCGATCAACTGCCGCGTTCCGCTGCCGGGTTGGCGACCGCGCTGGACGAGTTGTACGGCACCGGGCGCGGTGAGGGCAGTCGAGGCGGACTGCCCGGGGCGGGCGGCCGGGGCGGCGGGCGGGAGGCGCCCTACCCCGGGGTGCGGGAGTGGTCCGAGGAACTGGCGGCGCTGTTCGGGCCGGGGATCCGGGAGGAGGTGCTGGCGGCAGCGGCGGCGTCGGGGCGGACCGATGTGCTGGCCGAGCTCGATCCGGAGCGTGCGCGGCCCTCGGTGGATCTGCTGCGGACGGTGCTGCGGCATGCGGGCGGACTGCCCGAGGCCCGGCTGGCCGCGCTGCGCCCGCTCGTGCGGCGTCTGGTGGACGCGCTGACCCGGGAGCTGGCCACGCGGCTGCGACCGGCCCTGCACGGTACGGCTCTGCCGCGGCCGGGGCGGCGGCCGGGCGGGGGCCTGGACCTGCCGCGCACCCTGCGCGCCAACCTGGCGGCAGCGCGGCGCGGCCCGGACGGGCGGATCGTGGTCGTCCCCGAGCGGCCGGTGTTCCGTACGCGGGCGAAGCGGGCCGCGGACTGGCGGCTGATCCTGGTCACGGACGTGTCGGGGTCGATGGAGGCGTCCACGGTGTGGGCCGCCCTCACCGCCTCGGTGCTGGCGGGAGTGCCGACTCTGTCCACGCACTTCCTCGCCTTCTCCACGGAGGTCATCGACCTCACCGGCCATGTCGACGACCCGCTGTCCCTGCTGCTGGAGGTCAGCGTGGGCGGCGGCACGCACATCGCCGCGGGGCTGCGGCACGCGCGGGAGCTGGTGACCGTGCCGTCGCGGACGCTCGTCGTGGTCGTCAGCGACTTCGAGGAGGGCTATCCGCTCGGCGGGCTGCTCGCCGAGGTGCGCGCCCTGGTCGGGGCCGGCTGCCAGGTGCTGGGCTGCGCGAGCCTCGACGACGCGGGCCGCCCCCGCTACTCCACCGGCGTGGCGGGACAGCTGGTCGCCGCGGGCATGCCGGTGGCCGCCCTCAGTCCGCTCGAACTCGCCCGCTGGGTAGGGGAGAAGATCGCATGAGCCCGGGCCTTCCGCCGGTCGCGCCGGAGGTGACCGCAGAACTGGTCGAAGCGTTGTCGCCCCGGCTGCGCAAGCGGCTGGACGCGGGTGTCGCCAAGCTGGCCGGTCGTCCGGCCGTCGTGGACGGGGACACGGTACGCGTGGCGGTGGACGACGACACCGACCTCGAACTGCACGCGCCGGGCGGGGTGGTGAGCAGCGCGGACGCGATCCGGTGCGGGTGCCTGCTGGCGCCGGCCTGTCTGCACCGGGCGGCGATCGCATCGGCGGCACCTGTCGCGGACGCCCCGGCCCCGGACGACGCCGCGGAGGCGACAGCGGGCTCGGCGGGCTCGGCGGGTTCGGCGGGTTCGGCGGGTTCGGCGGGGCCACCGGATCCCGTCCCGGCGGCGACCACGCCAACACCACGGGATCCCGACCCGGCGGCGGGCACGGCAGCACCGCCGAGTTCCGGCCCCACCACGGCTACACCAGCCCCGTCCAATACCGACCCCACGACGAACACGGCATCCCCACCGAACCCCGCCCCCACCACCGACACAGCAGCCCCGCCGGATCCCGACCCGACGTCGAACACCCCGACGCCACCGGATCCCGACCCCACCGCAACCCCCGGCCAGCTCACCGCCGTTCACGCCCTGCGCGCCGCGGCGGCCGCCGTGCTCGACGCCGGTACGGACGGCGCCGGGGCCGTCGTGCAGGCGGAGTTGCTGCGCGCGGCGCACACCGCGCGGCTCGCCGGGCTGCCCCGGGCCGCCGCGGCGGCGGTCGCCGCGGTCACCGGGCTGCGCGCGGCGCGCGGAGCGGATCCGTCGTACCGCCTCGCCGACCTCGTCAGCGCGCTGCACGCCGTCCTGAGCGCGGCGCACCGCCTGCCGCGCGCCACCGGCCCCGAACTGGCGGCGCTGCGCGGCAGCGTGCGGCAGCCGTACACCCCGGACGGCTCCCTGCGGCTGTACGGCCTCTTCTCGGAGCCGGTCCTCACGGCGACCGGTTACGCGGGCGCCGTGACCTGGACCGCCGACGCGCAGGGCCGCCTGTACACGGTGTCCGACGTCGCGCCGGGCGGGGCGGGCCGCGCGGTCGGCGCCGCCGAGCGTGCCGTACGCGTCGGAGACACCGCGCTGACGCACCGGGAGCTGGCCCGCGCGGGGCTCGCGGTGTCCGGGGCGACGGTGTCGCCGACCGGGCGGCTGGGCGCGGGCAAGGGGGTACGGGCGGTGCGCGCGGCCGGGGTGGCGTGGGACGGCGATCCGCTGGACCGGCTGTGGGCCGTGCCGGTTGCCGCGCAGGCGCTGCGGGCGCTGTCCGAGGACGGGCCCGACCTGCTCTTCCTGGACGTCACGCTTCTCGGCACGGTCCGTGAGGCGGCGGGTGACTGTCTGCTCGCCGACTGCGGCGGTCTGACGGTCCGTCTTGCCGCCGCCCATGACCATCCGGCGCTTCCCGACCGCGACAACCTGCGGCTGCTGGCCGCCGCGCCGGGCACCCGGCTGCGCGTCGTGGCCCGTCTCTCCCCCGCCCCGCACGCCCGCGCCCTCCTCCTGGCCACGGCCCACCCCGCCGACCCCGACGCCCGCGTGGACCTGGGCTTCGACCGCCTCCAGCAAGCGGACCTGCCCGCGGCCACGTCACCCGCACCCACGGCTCCCGGACGGGCGGTTGCCGCATCCCCTCCCGACGAACCCCCGCTGCACCTGCTGCGCCGCCGAGTGCAACAGGCCGCCTCGGGAGGCCGCCGGGTACTGGCGTTACCCGGCGACAGCGCCTCCGACGCCCGGCGGCTGGGCCGCCTCGGTCTCGCCACCGCGGGCGATCTGCTGGAGGAGTTGCACGCGGCGGCCGCGGACCGGGATCGCGACGCCTTCGGCCGCCTGGTCCCTGCCGACGCCGATCGTTTCGCCCGAGCCTGGCTGGGCGCGGCCCACTACACGGCCGAGGTGGAGCGGGCGCTGTGCGCGGCGGCCTGGGGAGCGGAGCCGGACCTGGCGTGAGGCGCATCCCTCACACCGGCCCCGGCATCCCTCACACCGATCCCGGCATCCCTGCCCCACCCTTGAGCCGTTCCAGGTCGGACGGCCGGACCTGGATGGCCAGCACCGCGATCAGCGCCGCGACCACGGTGAAGATCGCCGCTGTGATGAAGGCCGAGGAGACTCCCGCGGTGAGCACCTCGTCCGACCAGGGCGGTGGCAGCTCGCCGGTGCGCTCGAAGCGCAGGCGTTCGGCGGGGGTGGCCTGGGAGAGGTAGTCCGCTACCTGCTCGTCCGCCTCGTTCCTGCTCGCCGTGCCGTACATCGTGACGAGGATGGACAGGCCGAGCGAGCCGCCGACCTGCTGCGTGGCGTTGAGGAGCCCGGAGGCCGCGCCGGTCTCCCGGACCGAGACGTTGGACAGCGCCATCAGCGTGAGCGAGACGAACTCCATGCCCATGCCGAGGCTGAAGACGAGCATCGGTCCGAGGACGCTGCCGGCGTAGGTGGAGTTGACGTCGGTGAGGGTCAGCCAGCTCAGACCGGCCGCGGCCAGGATGGCGCCGACCACCATGAAGGGTTTGGGCCCGTACGTGGGCAGGAACTTGGACGCGAGTCCGGCGCCGATCGCGATGACCGCGCTGACCGGCAGGAAGGCGAGCCCGGCCTGCAGCGGGCTGAAGTCCAGCACGTTCTGCACGAAGAGGGTCAGGAAGAAGAACATGCCGAAGATCGCGGCGGCCAGGCACAGCATGATGCCGTAGGTGCCCGCGCGGTTGCGGTCGAGGAACATGTGCAGCGGCGTGATGGGCTGGGTGGACCGGCGTTCCACCAGGATGAACGCGGCCAGGAGGAGTACGGCCGCGGCGAACGAGGCCAGCGTGAGCGGGTCGCGCCAACCGTCCTGCGCGGCCCGGATGAAGCCGTACACCAGCAGCACCATGCCCGCCGTGGAGGTCAGGGCGCCTGAGATGTCGAAGTGGCCGGGGTGGCGTTCGGACTCCTTGATCCAGCGGGGTGTGGCGAGCGCGATGAGCAGGCCGATGGGGACGTTGACGAAGAGCACCCATCGCCAGTTCAGCCACTCCACGAGCATGCCGCCGGCCAGCAGTCCGATCGCGCCGCCGCCCGCCGAGACGGCGGCGAACACGCCGAACGCCCGGTTGCGTTCCGGGCCTTCGCGGAAAGTGGTGCTGATCAGGGCGAGGGAGGTCGGGGAGGCGATGGCGCCGCCGACGCCCTGGAGGGCGCGTGCGGCCAGGAGTTGGGGCTCGTTCTGGGCGAACCCGCCGAGCAGGGAGGCGAACACGAACAGCAGCACGCCGAAGATGAACACCCGCCGTCGGCCGAGGATGTCGCCGGCCCGGCCGCCGAGGAGCAGCAGTCCGCCGAAGGTCAGGGTGTAGGCGTTGACCACCCAGGACAGGCTGGTGGTGGAGAAGTCCAGGGAGCGCTGGATGTCCGGCAGCGCGATGTTCACGATGGTGATGTCCAGGACCACCATCAGCTGGCACGAGGCGATGACGAACAGGGCCATCGCGTTTCCGCCACCGCCGTTTTCCTTGGCGGTGGTCTGCGGGGATGTGGGCTGCGGGCCAGAGCTCATGTCGTGTCGCACTCTCGGGGCTTGCACCCTCGTGAGGGGCCGGTGAACGGCTCCGTCCACCGTCGGTCCACCGTTCGACCGTACGCCGGTGCCTGGGCGGTCACCACTCGATCAACCGCACCCCCTTGACGCTCTCGAGGGCCGTTGGCACACTCCCGGGCCATCGCAGAAAACGCTTGCTATGTCACGCGCCCTGTGTGAATCGATTCAATCACCGCGTATTCCACACCGCACGTGACCAAGGCGCGTTCCGCGCCCCCCAACCCCCCATAGGAGAAGCCGAGATGGCACATCGAGCCGCAACAGCCCGCCGCAGGCGCGCCGTTGTCACCGCAGCCTGCGCCACCGCCCTGCTCACCGGCGCCGCCGTACTGTCCCGCCCCGCGACCGCGGCCGCACCGCAGCCGGCCGCGGCCTGCGGTGAGGGCGCCTACCAGGCGGAGGCGGTGCTCAGCGGCAGCACCTGGACCGCCCGCCGCGGCAGTTCCGTGGTCTACACCGGCACGGACATGCGCGCGGCGATGCAGGCCGCCGTCAGCAGCCTGACGGCGGGCCGCACGTCGAAGGAACGGGTCGTCGTACGCGGCTCGGGGTCGATCAGCGCAGGGTCCCGGGTCTCCCTGCCCAGCTACACGGTCCTCGACGTCTGCGGCACGATCAACGTCACCGGATCGGGCTCCGGCGACCAGGCCCCGGTCTACGCCCGGGGCGTCCGCGACATCGAGGTCCAGCATCTCAACGTCACCGGCACACCGCTCTACGGCATCTTCCTGCGCAACGTCCAGAACGTCGTGCTCGGCCAGATCGACATGCGCCTGTCGGCCGGGCTCGGGGTCCGCATCGACAACCGCGGCGACACCAGCCAGTGGACCCGCAACGTCCGGATCGACAGCGTGTACGTGTCCGGCGCGAGCAGCCACGCGGTGGAGACGTACGGCGTGGACGGCCTCACCGTCGGCACGGTCACCGCCCGCAATGTGGGCCACTCGGGCCTGCTCCTGAACCAGACGATCAACGCCACCGTCACCAGGGTCGACGCCGACGGCGCGGGCACCGGCACCGGTTACGCGGCCTTCCGCATGGCCAACCGCAACGGCCGGGTGGGCAGTTCGTACCCCACCAACATCCGGGTGGGCGAGGTGATCGCGCGCGGCGGCGGACGCGGGGTGTTCTGCGTGTCGGAGAGCGGCGGGGCGGTCATCGACCGGGTCAACCTGACGAACACGGGCAACAACGCGATCCTGATCGAGAACTGCACCAACGTGAACATCGCCGCCCAGAGCGGCAGCGTCACCGGCGGCGGCGAGATCCGGCTCGCGGCCCGTTCGGAGTTCCCCAACAACTCCGGCATCACCATCCAGAACCTCACGGTCACCAACTCGGCGATCAACGAGAACCCTTGCGGGACCAACACCACGTTCCGCAACAACACGCTCGTCAACAGCCGGCAGACCATCTGCTGAACCGCGAGGGGCGGACCGGCCGCTCAGCCCGTCCGCCCCTGTGCGCGTGTCCCCCGATCAGCAGGTGCGGCCCACGTAGTACGCGCCATCGATCTTGGAGGAGGAGCCCAGCCAGGTCTTGCCGGGCGCGACACACCGCTCGTAGTCGGGGGCCCAGGCGGCCTCGACCTTGATGACGACCCGGGAGCCGTCCGAGGTGCAGTGGTGGTAGTAGGCGTCGGAGCCGGTCTCGAAGAAGCCGCACGGGTCGGCGACGGCGGAACCGGCGGCCGTGGTGACCACGCCGAAAGAGGAGAGGACGAGGGCCGCGCTGCCGAGGGCGCCGGTCACGAAACGACGAACACGCAAGGGAACTCCATGCGGTGAAGGGGTCGGGGCCGGGCTTCCGGCCGCCGATCCGATGATCAATGCCGAGCCAGGATCACCGCTTCCCGCCGCCGAGTTGATCAACTGGCGGCCCTCTTCACCCGACGTATCGATTTGTCGTTACGCCGATCGGTTGACGAGGACTCAAGGCGGCCCAGAGGTTGTCGCTCGTGCGACGTCCTCGTCGACAAGGGCCACCGGCAACCCGGACGCGGCTGCGCCCTGCGTCGCTGTTCACCAGCTCGGGACGGGCCACCACCAGCCGCTGCGCCAGGGCCTGTATGAGCCGTACGTCCGCGGCGGTCATGCGCTCGGAAGGCCGGCCTGGACGCTCTACGAGATGTGTTCAGCGACTGGTTGCTGGCCCATCTCAAGGGCCGGGACGTGACGCTGTGCTCGCGCAACTTCGCGCCTGACGGCACCTGACCAGCCTCCCGATGTCACAGAACTACGGTGCCCGGTGTCCTGTGGGGGACGCAGTCGACAGCGGAGGGACCACGCATGGCAGGCACGGCACAGGCGGGCGACTCCGCCACCAGGGCGTTCGTCGCGCACCGCAATCTGCTCTTCACCGTGGCCTACGAGCTGCTCGGCTCGGCCGCCGACGCCGAGGACGTTCTCCAGGAGACCTGGCTGCGCTGGGCGGGCGTCGACCTGGCCACCGTACAGAATCAGCGCGCGTACCTCGTACGGATCGCCACCCGCCAGGCGCTGATCCGGCTGCGCACCCTGGAGCGCCGCAAGGAGACCTACGTCGGCCCCTGGCTGCCCGAGCCGCTGCTGACGGCGCCGGACGTGGCGGAGGACGTGGAGCTGGCCGACAGCGTCTCGATGGCGATGCTGCTGGTGCTGGAGACGCTCACGCCGACCGAGCGGGCGGTGTTCGTGCTGCGCGAGGTGTTCGCCCTCGACTACGACGAGATCGCCGAGGCCGTGGAGAAGAAGCCGGCGGCGGTACGGCAGATCGCCCACCGGGCCCGGTCGCACGTCGCCGCGCGCCGCCCGCGCGGGGAGGTCTCGGCGGCGGAGTCCAAGGCCGCGCTCGGAGCGTTCCGACGCGCTGTCGAGACAGGCGACTTGCAGGGCCTGCTCGACATCCTCGCGCCGGATGTCGTGTTCCTGGGCGACGGCGGCGGGGTCGCCCAGGCCGCGCTGTCCCCGATCGTGGGCGCCGGGAGCGTGGCGGCACTCCTGGCCGCGTCCCGGCTTGCCTCGGTGGCCCCGCTGGAGGCGGCCCAGGTCAACGGCTCCCCGGCACTGGTCCTTCGCCTTCGCGGGAAGGTCGACACAGTGCTGGCGGTGCGCATCGACGAGGGCCTCATCACGGGCCTGTACGCGGTCCGCAACCCGGAGAAGCTGGCGCGGATGGGGCGGGAGACGGAGCTGCGGCGCCGGGTGAGCACGTACTGAGGGCGTTGCGCCGGATCGTGGCCCGGAGCCGTGGCAGCGGAAACCGCGTTGCTCCGGACCGTGACGATCACTAAGGTCCTTCGGGTGACTGCCGGGTCGGCCTTGGGCCATGCACGAGTGAGTTTCCCGGCCTCGGCGTGAGCCCGAGGCGGGCCAGAGCCCCGCCCTCCCCTCCGCGTCCTCCCGTAGGCGCCCGCACGCGGCACCCGTCCCAGCGGATACCGAGACCCGGAGAAACCCACCACACATGCCGAACGAACAGCAGCGCCCGCACGCTCCCGAACTGCCGACGACATCCGTCCAGTTGAACCACACCGCCGTCTACGCCACCGACCGGCAGCTGTCCGCCGAGTTCCTGGCCGCCATCCTGGGCCTTGAGGTCGGCGCCCCGTTCGGGCCGTTCCTCCCCGTCGACCTCGGCAACGGCGTCACGCTCGACTACTACGAGATGCGCACCGAGCCGATCCAGCCGCAGCACTACGCGTTCCTCGTGCCGGACGGGCAGTTCGACGGCATGATCGCCCGCCTGGAGACCGTCGGGGTCACCTACTACGCCGACCCCGGTCACACCGAACCCGGCCGGATCAACCGCCTGTTCGGCGGTCGCGGTGCCTACTTCGACGACCCGGACGGCCACAACATGGAGATCATGACCCGGCCCTACGCCCGCCCCTAGCCGGGCTCCTCGCCGCGCCCTGCTCCTCCGGCTCCCACGCCTGGAGCAGGTCGAAGACCTGACGGTCACCGTCGAGTTCGAGGGCACCCACCGGGACACGGCCGTACGGCGTGAGGACCAGCTCACCGGCCGTGCCCCGGGCGGAGGCGACGGGCGGGCCGGCAGCGGGGCCGGGCGGAGACGGGTGCTCCGTACGCCGTCGGCGGCAAGCTCCAGGCGCCAGGAGCGGCCCTCGGTGGCGTGGGGGTCGACGGCGGCGGGCTTGTGCGGCCCGGCACTTGTCGTGGCGCAGCAGGTGGACAGGAACTCGTCGACGCCGTCGGGCGCCACCTCCTCCGGCAGCGACTGCGGGACGCCCAGGGCGAGTTGGGCGTCGTAGGTGTGTGCACCGTGACCTCCTGGAGCTGGTGCCGGACGACGGCACCGCAGCTCCCCGGCGATCGCGACGCGCCCCACGGGGGCAGGTCGGCACCGGCGCGTCGAGGCTGGGCGCGGAGGCTGTCGCGGTCCGGGAGGCGGTCGACCGGTCGTCGATCGGCCGCAGCAGAGCGGGGAACTCCAGTGGTCTGTCCACGCCGGGTGTCCATCACCGCGCGGCGCCGGACGGCACGCGGTTTCACCCGGCACCGCGCGCCGGGCCTGCGACGGCACCCCCTTACTTGCACACCTGTGGGCAATAACCTAATCTGCACATGAGTGAGCAATTAACTGCCACCGTGTCGTAGGCGCACCCCCGCCTTCCGCCCCTCCCTGCATCTCAGGACGTTCCATGCCGCTCTTCGCGAACACCCCCGTCGAGAAAATGCCCGGCCCCTACCCCCGCCGCTGGTGGGCCCTGCTGGTGCTCTGCCTCAGCCTGCTGGTCGTCGTCATGGCGAACACCTCGCTGATCGTGGCCGCGCCCGACATGACGAGGGACCTCGGGCTGTCCAGCAGTGACCTGCAGTGGGTCATCGACGGCTACACCGTCCCGTACGCCGCGCTGATGCTGGTCCTGGGCGCCCTGGGCGACAAGTACAGCCGGCGCGGCGCGCTCGTCAGCGGGCTGGTGATCTTCGCGGGCGGGTCGGTGCTGGGCAGCGTGGTCGACGAGACCGAGCTGGTCATCGCGGCCCGCGCCATCATGGGCGTCGGCGCCGCCGTGGTCATGCCGGCCACGCTCTCCTTGCTGGTCGCCATCTTCCCCAGGGGCGAGCGGGTGCGGGCCATCACCGCCTGGACCGCCACCTCCGGCCTCGCCATCGCCGCGGGCCCGCTGCTGGCCGGCCGGCTGCTGCAGAACCACGCCTGGGGCTCGACGTTCCTGATCAACGTGCCCATCGTCCTCGCCGGCGTGGTCGGCGCGCTGGTCCTCGTCCCGCCGTCCAAGGCACAGAACATGGGGCGGATCGACTACGTCGGCGGCCTGCTCTCCATCGTCTCCGTCGCCGCGCTCGTCTACGCGATCATCGAGGGCCCGCACTTCGGCTGGGGCGCCGGACCGGTCACCGCGGCCGTGGTCGCCGGCGCCGGTCTGCTCGCGTTCGTCGGGTGGGAGCTGCGCCATCCGCACCCGATGCTGGACGTGCGCAAGTTCCTCCAGCGGCCCTTCAGCGGCTCGATGATCGCGGTGCTGTTCTTCTTCTTCGGCACCTTCGGCTCGATCTACTACTCCACCCAGTTCCTGCAGTTCGTCCTCGGCTACGACGCCCTGGAGACCGGTGTCCGGCTGACGCCGCTGGCCGGGGCCGTGTTCGTCGGCGCCGCCGTCACCGGCAGGCTGTCGCCCAGGCTCGGGGTGAAGGCGATGGTCGGGACCGGGATGGTGCTCGGCGCGGCGGCCGTCTTCCTGCTCACCCTGGTCGACGCCGGCTCGGGGTACTCCGCCTTCCTGCCGACCATGCTGCTGCTCGGTTTCGCGATCGGCCTCAGCGTCTCCCCCGCCACCGACACGATCATGGGTTCCTTCCCCGAGTCGGAGCTGGGCGTCGGCGGCGGCGCCAACGACACCTCGCTGGAGCTCGGCGGTTCCCTCGGCATCGCGCTGCTGGGCTCCCTGCTCAGCACGTCCTACCAGGACAGGCTGACCGATCTGGTCGGCGGACGGTTGCCGGCCGAGGCCCTGCGCACCGCCCAGGAGTCGGCGGGCGGTGGCCTCGCCGTCGCCGAGGAGATCGCCAAGAACCCGGCCGGCGGCGCCGAGCAGGCCCGGGCCCTGGTCGACGCGGTGCACGAGGCGTTCGCCCACGGCGTCGCGTACACCAGCCTCGTCGGTGGCGTCATCATGGCCGCCGGTGCCGTGCTCGTCCTTCTCGTCCTGCCCGGCAACCGCGCCATGAAGCAGCACCAGGAGCAGTCGCCCGAGCCGCGGAAGGAGCGGGTGAGCGCTAGCGGGTCACCACGGTGAGCACCGGGTAGATCCTCGGCTTCGTTTCGGGGACGCCGAGCTCCTGGAGGATGGGCACGATGGTCTCCCCGAACTCCCGGAACGCCTCCTCGGACTCCCATACGTCGACCACGAGCCAGCCGTCGGAGGTAGGGGCGGCGGTGTGCGAGACGAGGCCGGCCACCGGCCAGTCCGAGGGGCTCGTCAACGGGCCGGGGCGGCCGGTCAGCCGCTCCACGCTCTGCTCGTACTGGGCCTGGGTCATCCCCGGCAGTTCGAAGACCACGACGACGGACATGGGGCGCTCCCTCACAGGGCGGTACAGGGTCCGGCCCAGTCGACCACCCCGCCGCGCCACGGGCGCGTCGGCCTGAGCCGTACGGAGCACACGGGGCAGGCCGCAGGCGGGACCGCCGGATCAGTCGTCGGCGCCGGCCCCGCGGACCGCCGTCGGCGCGATCTCGGCGACCACCCCGCTCGCCCGCTCCTGCGGCACCCCGGCGGCGATCAGCGTGGCGAGGGCGGTTCTGGCGCCGTCGTCCTCCAGCGCCCCGGTGTTGACCTCCTCCAGCAGCGCGACATACATGGCCTCAAGACCGGCGCTCAGCACGGCGGGCGGCAGATGGGTGTGGAAGACACCGTCCCGCTGCCCCCTTTCCAGGATGGCGGTGACCTCGGAGCGGGCCGGGGACAGGATCTCCGTCACGCGCTCGATGCCGAGGTCGCGCCGGGCGAGCGCCAGGAGCATCCGGTAGCGGTCGCCGACGGGCCACATGGTGAGGACGAAGTGCGCGAGCGCCCGTTCGGCCGGCTCGGCGGGCCTGACCGCCTCGGCCAGCGCGGCGCGCAGCGTCTCGGACGCCTCCTCGGCGAGCGCCTCCAGCAGCGCCGGGCGCCCGGGGAAGTGACCGAAGAGGGTCCGCCGTACGACGCCGGAGGCCCGCGCCAGTTCCTCCAGCGTGATGTCGGGGTTGCGGCCGAGCTCCTGGCGGGCGGTGGCCAGGATGCGCGCCCGGTTGGACCGCGCGTTGCGTCGCTGCGGCACGCGGGCCACGGGCTTGGTCACGGGGAACCTCGGTGAAGCGGTACGGGGGGACGAGGGGTCCGGAGGCGGTCGTGTTCATTCTGGCACGACGGGTGCTCCTCGCCCGGCCGTTGGCCGGCGAGGGTGCGCGGGCCGTCGTGCTCATCCTCCGTCCGCCTCCGGGGGCGCGGAGGACAGCGGGATCGGGGTGAACATGGGGGGCTCCTCCTCGGGCGTGAGCGCGGTGGGGCCGTACACCCAGTCGGTGAAGGAGTAGTCGTAGGTGTCCCGCGCCCGCATGATCGCGTTGCGCCGGCGCCGGCGCTCGCCGTCGAGGTGCCACAGCTCGCCCCAGGCACGGGCCGTGGTCTGCACCCGCCGGCAGTGCGGCACGCGAACCGCCTCGTAGGCCGCGAGGGCCGCGTCCCAGTCCCGGTGCCGGGCGTGGTGCTCGGCCAGTACCCAGCCGTCCTCGATCGCCATGATCGCGCCCTGCGCCAGGTACTGGAGGGGCGGATGGGCGGCGTCGCCGAGCAGGGCGATCCGGCCGTGCACCCAGGTGTCCACGGGGTCCCGGTCGAGCATCTGCCACCGGCGGTCCCGCCACATCAGCGGAATGCCCTTGCGTACGGTGTCGCAGGCGGCCTCGAAGGCCGCGTCCAGCTCGTCGGGGGTGCCCCAGTCGGCCTGTCCGGCCAGGGCCTTGGGCGACTCGAAGACGGCGACCTGGTTGAACATGTCGCCGCCGCGCAGGGCGTACTGGACGAAGTGGCAGCGGGGGCCGACATGGACGGTGACGTCCTTCTCCGCGATGCCGTTCTCCCGGACCTGCTCGATCGGGACGGCGGCACGGTAGGCGACGTAGTGGGAGCTGACGACGTCGTCGCCCACGAGCAGGCGGCGGGCCGTGGAGTGCAGCCCGTCGGCCGCGACGACCAGCGGGGCGGACTCGGTCCGGCCGTCCTCCAGCACGGCCCGGGCGCCGCCGGGGGTGTGGTCGTAGCCGATGACGGTCCGGTCGGTGAGCAGCTCGACACCGGCGCTCCGGCAGGCGCGCAGGAAGATGCCGTGCAGATCGCTGCGGTGGATGACCATGTACGGGAAGCCGTACCGGCGTTCGAGGTCGCGCAGGTCCAGCCGGGTCAGCTCCCGGCCGTCGAGCGCGTCGCGCATCACCATGTGCGCGGGGAGGACGCCGAGCGTCTTGGCCTCCTCCAGCAGGCCGTACGCGGCGAGGATGCGGGTGCAGTTGGGTGCGATCTGGAGGCCCGCGCCCACCTCGCCGAACTCGCTGGCGCGTTCGAGGACGCGCACCCGCAGTCCCTGGCGGGCCAGGGCGAAGGCGGAACCGAGGCCGCCGATCCCGCCGCCGACGATGAGGACGTCGGGGCCGCAGGGAGGGTTCATGATCTGCTCCTTCGGTCGCGGGCGGCGGCGCTCAGAGCCAGGGGCCCAGAGCGGGGGCGGACGGGCCGGTGTCCCGGCCGGTCAGATATGCGGCCAGGTCGGGCAACTCACCGGTGCGGAGCGCGGGTTCGCCCCCGCCCGGCAGGTCCCAGGCGGCGGTCGGGGCCCGCAGGGCGACGGCCGGGCCCGGAGCCGCCGACCGTCTGGCCACGACGTCGTCGCACAGCGCCCTCAGGAAGTCGTCCGGGAGATCGGCGAAGGTGACGGTGGTCGACAGATCGACGGCGTGCACGCAGACCTCGCGGGCCCGCAGCCACGGCACCTCGGTGGCCGGTACGGTCCGGCCCTGCGCGGTGACCACCCGCGCCCGCCACTGTGCCTCGTCGAGCGCGGCCATCCCCTTCTCCAGGGCGTCCGCGGAGTCCCGCAGCCACGCGGTGAGTTCGGCGGCGGGCAGGGCGCGGCCCCGCTCGATGCCCCGGGCGCGCTCCTCGGGCGAGGCGTACATCGGGGTGGGTTCGCCGGTGGCGGCCCAGTGCACGAGGTTGCCGAGCGCGTCGGCGTTGGCCGCCACATGGGCGACCAGGTGCGCGCGGGTCCAGCCGGGCAGGGCGCTCGGCTCGTCGAACCGGTTGTCCACCGCCCCCAGGAACAGCTCGGTGCCGAGCCGGGCCCAGCGGCGGGCGTCGTCGAGGGTGCGCGGCATCAGGCGGACTTCTCCTCGACGATCCGGTTCTCCAGGCGGCCGATTCCCTGGATCTCGGTGACGACGGTTTCACCGCCGAGGAGGTAGCGCTCGGGCCGGCGGGCGTGGCCGACGCCACCGGGGGTGCCGGTGGCGATGATGTCGCCGGGGTTGAGGCGGACGACGGTGGAGACGTACCCGACCAGGTCGACGGGGTCGAACAGCAGGTCGCCGGTGGAGTCGGACTGCATGACCTCGCCGTCCACCCGCAGCGTCACGTCCAGGACGGGGCGGACCCCGCCGGGCAGCTCGTCCGGGGTGACCAGGAAGGGGCCGACAGGGGTGGCGGAGTCCCACATCTTGCCCTGGAGCCATTCGCGGGTGCGGAACTGCCAGTCCCGGCAGGTGATGTCGTTGAGCACGGTGAACCCGGCGACGGCCGCCTCCGCCTCGGCGCCCCGGGCGCGGCGCACGCGGGCGCCGACGACGACGGCGAGTTCGGCCTCCCAGTCGAACTTCCCGGTCTCCTGCGGGCGCGCGATGTCGTCGTGGGCGCCGATCAGGCAGTCCGCGAACTTCGCGAAGAGCGTGGGGTGTTCGGGCAGGTCGCGGCCCATCTCCTGGATGTGGTTGCGGTAGTTGAGGCCGACGCAGACCACCTTGGAGGGGGCGGGGACCACGGGCGCGAAGTCGGCGCCGTCGAGGGAGTACGCCGTCCCGGTCACCGTCGCGGCCAGATCCTGCCAGTCGTCCTGGCCGAGCAGAGCGCCCACGTCGGGGAACCCGAGGTCGACCAGCCCTCCCCCGTCGAGGCGTACGGCCCTCGTCGTACCGCCGGTGCGGAGGGTCGCGAGCTTCATCGGGGGGTTCCTTCCACGTGGGTGCGGTCGAGCCGCAGGGCTTCGAGGACGGGCGCGTCGCTGAACCGGAACAGGTCCAGGGCGCCCGAGTCGGAGTCGGTGGCGCCGGCCTCGGAGCGGACCGAGAAGGGCTGCCAGGAGGGGACCACGAAGAGGTCGCCGCGGGTGACCGACCAGGTGGCGTCCCCGACGGTGACGGTGCCGGAGCCGTCGAAGACCTGGTGGACCGACGAGCCCGTCTCGCGCACCGGAGCGGTCTCGGTGCCGCGGGCGATCCGGTGCATCTCGGCCCGCATCGTGGGCAGCACGTCGGCGCCGGTCGCCGGATCGGTGAACCGGACGGCGGCGTGACCGGGCTCGACGGTGCCTCCGTAGCCCTCCGCCTCCAGGGCGAGCTGGTCGGTGAGGGCGCGGTCGGTGTGCTCCCAGCGGTAGGCGAGCAGCGGTGATCCGGGGCCGGTGGGCGCGGCGCCCACCGGGCGCAGGCCGGGGTGGCCCCACAGGCGTTCGGCGCGCGAGCGGTCGGGGGTGGTCCGCTCGGCGTCGCCGAGCCGGTCCCGGCCGAACTCGAAGAACTGGTTCTCGGTGGCGTACTGGAAGGGGATGTCCAGGCCGTCGATCCAGGCCATCGGCTCGGCGGTGGCGTTGTGGTGGGCGTGCCAGTTCCAGCCGGCCTGCGGCAGGAAGTCGCCGCGCCGCATGGCGACCGGGTCGCGTCCGACGACCGTCCACACGCCCTCGCCCTCGACGACGAAGCGGAAGGCGTGCTGGGTGTGCCGGTGCTCGGGGGCGTCCTCGCCGGGCATGAGGTACTGGATCGCGGCCCACAGCGTCGGTGTGGCGAAGGGCCGGCCGCCCAGGGAGGGGTTGGCCAGCGCGATGGCCCGCCGCTCGCCGCCCCGGCCGACCGGGACCAGGTCGCCGGCCCGGGCCGCGAGGTGCCGCAGCCGCTCCCAGCGCCACAGGTGCGGCTGGGCCCGGGAGCGCGGATGGGCGGGCATCAGATCGCCTATCTCGGTCCACAGCGGGACGAGCAGTTCCTGTTCGAAGCCCCGGTACAGCTCTTCGAGCGCCGGGGTGACCTCGGGCTGCCCGTCCGCGGCGACGGCCTGGAGGCGGACCGGCGAACCCGTGGCGGTGTCGTGCGCGATGGAGGACTGAGTCACGGACGACAGCGTGCGCGGCGTCCGTGGGGAGAACGGTGAGATTCTGGAGAGCAGAATCCGAAGGGCAGGTCACCGGTCGTGGACAAGCCGCTCAAGAATCCGCCGCCCTACCCCATCGCCAGCGTGGACCACGCGCTGCGGGCGGCGATCGTCCTGCAGATGGAGGGCGGCGCGACCGTGTCGCAGATCGCCGAGCGGCTGGGCGTCGCGAGGTCGACCGCGCATCGGATCCTCGCCATGCTCGTGTACCGGGACTTCGCCGTGCAGGACGAGGACCGCGTCTACCGGGCGGGCCCGGTGCTGGAGCTCGCCGCGCACTCCCAGTCGCTCGTGTCCCGGCTGCGCGCGGCGGCGCTGCCCCATCTGCACCGGGTGGTGGATCTGCTGGAGGAGACCGTGAACCTGATCGTGCGCACCGGGGACACGGCCCGGTTCATCGCCGGCGTGGAGTGCCGGCAGGCGCTGCGGGTCGGCTCCCGGGAGGGCATGGTGTTCCCGGCGCACCGCACGACGGCGGGGCTGCTGCTGCTCGCCGACCTGCCCGAGGCGGAGCTGGAGGAGGTCTACGCCCCCGAGCGGTACCGCGACCGCCCGGCCGACCGGCCCGATCTCGCCCGGCTGCGCACCGAGTTGAGGCGGCTGCGGCGCACCGGCTTCGCCGTCAACCGGGAGCGCTCCGAGCGCGGCCTCGTCGCCGTCGGGGTGCCGGTGCGCGACCGGGACGGCACCGCGCTGGCGGGCCTGTCGGTGTCGATGCCCAGCGTGCGGTACGACCCGCACCGGCTCCAGCCCCTGGTCGCCACCCTCAACGCCACGGCCCACGCCCTGGAGAGGGACCTCGCCGAGCAGGACTGAGCGCCACGGCCACCCGACGTCCGCCCCTCGCACGACGGTGCGTCAAAGGGGTGACACGGCAAGCCAGTTGTAGTTAGCCTTACCTAAGTAAGCGTGCACGGTTTCTGGGCGCTGCGGATCCGGTCCGGAGGAATGCGTGAGGAAAGCGGACCTGCCGGGACGGGACGTCCTGCGGCGTGCGGTGGGCGGTCAGCGCCGGGACGTCGCGCTCGGCGCGGTGCTGGGCATGGGCCACCAGACGGGCGAGGCCCTGGTGCCGCTCGTCATCGGACTCGCCATCGAGCGCGGTGTCGTGGACGGCGACGCCGCCGGACTGCTGCTGTGGCTCTGCGTGTTGGCCGCCGTCTACGTCGGCCTCTCCTTCAGTTTCCGCTTCTCCGCACGGGCCGGTGAACGCGCCTCCGTGACCGCCGCGCACCACTTGAGAGCCGAGCTGGTCGAGCGGGTCCTCGCCCCCGAAGGCGGCGCGGCCGAGGGGCGGTTGCCCGGCGAGCTGGCCAACACCGCCACCGAGGACGCCAAACGGGTCGGCGCCGTCGCCATGGTCCTCATCGTCGGCATCGCCGCCTCCACCGGACTCGTGGTCGGCGCGGTCGTCCTGCTGCGCATGTCCGTACCCCTCGGACTGCTCGTCCTGCTCGGCACCCCGCTGCTGCTGTGGCTCGGCCATCTGCTGAGCAAGCCCCTGGAGCGGCGCAGCGAGACCGAGCAGGAGCGCGCGGCCCGCGCCTCGGGCGTGGCGGCCGACCTGGTGGCCGGACTACGGGTCCTCAAGGGCATCGGCGCCGAACCGGCGGCGGTCGCCCGCTACCGCCGGATCAGCCAGGACTCCCTCACCGCCACCCTGCGCGCGGCCCGGGCCGAGGCCTGGCAGAACGGCGTGGTGACCATGCTCACCGGCGCGTTCCTCGCCCTGGTCGCCCTGGTCGGCGGACGGCTCGCCGCACGCGGTGACATCAGCCTCGGCGAGCTGGTCTCCGCCGTCGCGCTCGCCCTCTTCCTCATCGGCCCGCTCTCCGAGTTCTCCTGGGTCAACGCCGAGCTGGCGCAGGGCCGGGCCTCCGCGGCGCGGATCGCGGAGATCCTCGGCGCGGGTCGTGCCGTCACGGCGAAGGCGTCCGGCGGTGCGCTCGGCCGCGTCGAGGGCCGGCTGCGGCTGCGCGGCCTGTCGTACGGCCCCCTGCTCCAGGTCGACCTGGACATCGCCCCCGGCGAGACGGTCGGCGTCGTCACCACCGACCCCGCCGACGCCGTCGCCCTGCTCCAGCTGCTCGCCCGCCACGCCGATCCCGACGAGGGCGCCGTGGAGCTGGACGGCACGGACCTCACCGCGCTGGGCCTCGCCGAGCTGCGGGCCGCGCTCCTCGTCGCCGAGCACGACGCGGACCTGTTCGAGGGCAGCGTCCTGGACAACGTCACCGCGGCCGCGGGGCCGGACGCCCCCGTCGCCGCCGCGATCACCGCGTCCGGCACCGACGAGGTGGTGGGCACCCTGCCCGACGGCGCCGGCACCGCGGTCACCGCCCGCGGGCGCTCGCTCTCCGGCGGACAGCGGCAGCGGGTGGCACTGGCGCGGGCGCTGGCCGCCGACGCCCCGGTGCTCGTCCTGCACGAGCCCGCGACCGCGGTCGACGCCGTCACCGAGGTCCGGATGGCGGCCGGCCTGAAGGGCTTGCGCGGCGGCCGGACGACCGTGCTGGTGACCAACAGCCCCGCCCTGCTCGCCGTGACCGACCGGGTCGTCCTGCTCGACCGGGGCTCGGTCGTCGCGGCCGACGCCCACGACCGGCTGGTCCACCAGCACGGCGCCTACCGTACGGCGGTCCTCGCATGACCGATTCCCCGACGGCACCCGACTCCGCCACCGCACCCGACTCCCCGACCGCGCCCGGCCCCACGGCCGCCCCCGAGTCCCCGCTGCTGCCCGTCGCGACCCCCGCCCGCACCCGCGCCGCCGTGGCCCGGCTGCTGCGCCCGCAGCGGGCGTTGGCGCTGACCGCGTTCGCCGTCATGGTCGGCTCCACCGCCGTGGGACTGCTCACCCAGCCCCTGCTGGGCCGGATCGTGGACCTCGCCGCCGACCGCGGCTCCGTCGACGCCATCACCACCACGGCCGCCCTGCTGGTCGCCGTCGCCGTGGCCCAGGGCGTCACCGCCGGCTTCGGCCTGTCGCTGATCTCCCGGCTCGGCGAGACCACGCTGGCCCGGCTGCGCGAGATGTTCGTCGAACGGGCCCTCGGCCTGCCGCTGGAGTGCGTGGAGCGGGCCGGCGCCGGTGATCTGACCGCCCGGGTCACCGCGGACGTCTCCCTCGTCGCCGACGCCGTGCGCAACGCCCTGCCGGAACTGGCCCGTTCCCTGCTGACGATCGTCCTGACGCTGGGCGCGATGGCGCTGCTCGACTGGCGGTTCCTGCTGGCCGCGCTGCTGGCGGTGCCCGTCCAGGTGGCCACCGCCCGCTGGTACGTAGCCCGTGCCGTCCCGCTCTACGCCGAGCAGCGGGTGGCCGCCGGCGCCCAGCAGCAGCAGCTCCTCGACACCGTCGCCGGGCACTCCACCGTGCGGGCGTTCCGGCTGGAGCGGGAGCACACCGAGCGGGTCACCGAGCGGTCCCGGTCCGTGGTGGCGCTGACCATGCGCGGGGTCCGCCTGGTCCTCGGCTTCTACAGCCGGCTGCACATCGCCGAGTACATCGGGCTCGCCGCCGTGCTGTTCACCGGGTACTGGCTGGTCCGCCAGGACGCGGCGTCCATCGGCACGGCGACCGCCGCCGCCCTGTACTTCCACAGCCTGTTCACCCCCGTCAACGCCGCCCTCGTCCTCCTCGACGACGCCCAGTCGGCCATGGCCGGCCTGGCCCGCCTCGTCGGCGTCACCGACCAGCCGGGGCCCGCGGAAGGCGCCCGGGCGGGCGGGACGGGCCGGGTCGAGGTCACCGTGCGCGGCCTCACGCACGCCTACCGGCCCGGCCATCCGGTGCTGCACGACGTCGACCTGACGATCCGTCACGGCGAGCGGGTGGCCCTCGTCGGCGCCAGCGGGGCCGGCAAGACGACCCTGGCCAGACTCGTCGCGGGCATCCAGCCGCCCACCTCCGGCACCGTCCTGGTCGACGGCGTGCCGCCCTCCGAGCTGGGCCGGGCCGCCGCCCGCCGCACGGTCGCCCTGATCACCCAGGAGACCCATGTCTTCGCCGGCCCCCTCGCCGATGACCTCCGGCTCGCCAAACCCGATGCCACCGACGGCGAACTGCGCGCCGCACTCGACCGCGTCGACGCCCTGGCCTGGGCCGAGGCGCTGCCCGACGGTCTCGCCACGGTCGTCGGCGACGGCGGCCACCGGCTCACCGGCGACCGGACCCAGGCCCTGGCGCTCGCCCGGCTGATCCTCGCCGACCCGCCGCTGGTGATCCTCGACGAGGCCACCGCGGAAGCGGGCAGCGCCGGGGCGCGGGCGCTGGAGAAGGCCGTCGCCCGCGCCGTGGACGGCCGTACCGCGCTGATCGTGGCCCACCGCCTCAGCCAGGCGGCGACCGCCGACCGGATCGTCGTCATGGACGCCGGACGCGTCGTCGAGACCGGCACCCACGACGAACTGCGCGCCGCCGGCGGACGCTACGCCGCCCTCTGGGCGGCCTGGTCCGACACCCGCTCCTAGACGCACCGCCACCGCACGTCCGGCCCACAGGAAAACCGAACAGAAGGACCACCGATGTTCCGCTCCCGCCAGGCTCCCCGGCTCGCCGCCGCGCTCGCCTCGTCCCTGCTGCTCCTGACCGCCGCCACGGCCTGCGGCGACGACGACCCGGACGCCGACACCCAGGGCTCCGACCCGAAGGCGAGCGCGTCCGGCGACGCCGCCTTCCCGGTCACCGTCGCGCACAAGTACGGCAGTACGACCGTCGAGTCCGAGCCGAAGCGGATCGTCACCGTCGGCCTCACCGACCAGGACTCGGTGCTCGCCCTCGGCACGGTCCCGGTCGGCACCACCGAGTGGCTCGGCGGCTACCAGGGAGCCGTGGGCCCCTGGGCCGAGGACCGGCTCGCCGGGGCCGAGGCGCCGGCGGTCCTCAAGGACACCGGCACCGGACCGCAGGTGGAGAAGATCGCCGCGCTCAAGCCGGACCTGATCCTGGCCGTGTACGGCGGACTCACCAAGGAGCAGTACGAGTCGCTGTCCAAGTTCGCCCCCGTGGTCGCCCAGCCCAAGGAGTACAACGACTACGGCGTGCCGTGGCAGGAGCAGACCGCGACGATCGGCAAGGCGCTCGGCAGGAGCGAGCAGGCCACGGCGGCCGTCGAGAAGACCGAGGACGCGATCGCGGCGGCCGTGCGGGAGCACCCCGAGTTCGCGGGGAAGACGGCCGTGATGGCGACGCCGTACGAGGGCATGTTCGTCTTCGGCAGCCAGGACCCGCGCTCGCATCTGCTGACCGACCTCGGCTTCGAACTGCCCAAGGACCTGGACCAGGCGATCGGTGACCAGTTCGGCGCGAACATCAGCAAGGAGCGCACCGATCTGCTGGACCAGGACGCGATCGTGTGGCAGGTCGGTGACGTCGTCAAGGACGCCGGCAAGCTCCACAAGGACGCCTCGTACAAGGATCTGGACGTGGTGGCCGAGGGACGCGAGGTCTACGTCAACGAGACCAGCGACTATGGCAACGCGCTCTCCATGGGCACGGTCCTGAGCCTGCCGTACGTGGTGGAGCGGCTGGTCCCGCAGCTCGCGGCGGCCGTCGACGGCAAGGCGGACACGAAGGTGGAGCAGCCCGCGTCCTGACACAGATCGAGGGGGCGGCCGCGCGGGGCCGCCCCCTCCTGTGTTCCAGGGTGTTCAGTTGTCCATGGCCTCGGCCAGGCTCCGGGGCCGCATGTCGGTCCAGTGGGTCTCGACGTACTCCAGACATGCCTCTCGCGCCGCGGGGCCGTGCACCACCCGCCAGCCCGCCGGTACGTCGGCGAAGTCCGGCCACAGGCTGTGCTGGTTCTCGTCGTTGACGAGCACCAGGTAGACGCCCTCGGGGTCCTCGAAGGGATTGCTCATGCCGTTCCTCTCTTCAGGGTCCTACGGTCGGCTCTTGCGCTCTGCCCGCACGACGAGCCCTTCCAGCGCGCGGAACCACGTCTCGGCGAGATCCTGGACGGTCTCGCGCGGCAGCAGCCCTTCCAGATAGGACCAGTGGGCGGCCAGCACCGGCCCGTCCGCCCGGTCCTCGGTCACCACGTTGACGGTCAGGGCGTGGCCCTGGCGCATCGCGGACTCGGGCCCGATGTCGGCCGCGTCCTCCTCGGGCGCGTACGACCAGTCCGTCTCCTCCGGGATGCCGAACCGGCCCAGGTAGTTGAACTCCACGCGGGCCGGTTCCCGGGCCGCCAGCACCTCGCGGGTGCGGGGGTTGAGGTGGCGCAGCAGGCCGTAGCCGACGCCGTGCGCGGGCAGCGACGCCAGATGCTCGCGCACCCGGCGCACCGCTTCCTCGGCCGCCGGGCCGCCGGTGAACGCGTCGGCGGGGTCGGCCGGGCCCGGATCGAGCCGTACGGGGAAGACGCTGGTGAACCAGCCGACGGTACGGGAGAGATCGGCGCTGTCCCCGGCCAGTTCCTCCTCGCGGCCGTGGCCCTCCAGGTCGACCAGGACCGAGGTGTCGGTGCCGCCCGTGCGGCGCTGCCGGTCGGCGAAGGCCAGCGCGAGTCCCGCGAGCAGCACGTCGTTGACGCCGGCGCCGAACGCCGCGGGCACGGCGGACAGCAGGGGCCCGGTGCGCTCGGCGGGCAGCCGCAGGACGACCTCCCGCTGGGTGGCGGTGGTGTCGCGGTCCGGGTCGAGGGGGCGGGCGAGCGGGAAGGGCTCGGTGCCGCCGTCCAGGACGGCCGTCCAGAGCGGGAGTTCCGCCTCCCGCGCCGGTTCGAGGGCCCGTTCGGTGAGCAGCCGCGCCCAGCGGGCGAAGGAGGTCTCGACCGGGTCGAGCCGCACCGGCCGCCCGGCAAGGACGTCCTGCCACGCCGCTGCCAGGTCCGGCAGCAGCACCCGCCAGGACACGCCGTCCACCACCAGGTGGTGGGCCATCAGCAGCAGCCGTCCGGGGGCGTCGCCCGCGTCGAACCACACGGCCCGCACCAGCGTGCCCGCGTCCGGATCCAGCGTCGCCCGCGCCGCGTGCGCGCGCTCGCGCACGGCCTCGCCCAGCGCCCGGGCGTCGAGGCCCGCCACGTCCACCCGGTCGATCCAGCCGGCGGCGTCGACCGCGCCGGCCGGCGGGACGTGCAGCGTCCAGTCCTCGGTGGCCGTCCGCGAGGGCCGTACCAGCCGCGCCCGCAGCAGGTCGTGCCGGTCGGCCAGGGCCTGGAGCACGGCGGTCAGGCCGGGCAGGTCCAGGGCCGCGGGGGTGCGGACGAGCGCGGACTGGTGGTACGTCGAGAAGGGGCCGCCCAGTTCGCGCAGCCAGTGCATCACCGGGGTGAGCGGGACGGTGCCGGTGCCGTCGTCCTCCCGGCGCGGCGCGGCCGTTTCGGCGACGGTGCTCAGCGCGGCGACCGTGCGGTGCCGGAAGACCAGCCGCGGAGTGATCCGTACGCCCGCCGACCGGGACCGGCCCACGAGTTGCATGGCCACGATGCTGTCGCCGCCCAGGGCGAAGAAGTCGTCGTCGACGCCGACCTGTTCGAGCCCCAGCACCTCGGCGAAGACCGTGCACAGCGCCTCCTCCACGGGGGTGGTGGGCCCGCGTCCCGAGGAGAGGGCGGAGAAGTCGGGCGCGGGCAGGGCGGCCCGGTCCAGCTTGCCGTTCGCCAGCTGCGGGAACCGGTCCAGGGGGAGAACGGCCGCCGGGACCATGTGGTCGGGCAGCCGGGCGGCGACGTGGCCGCGCAGCCGCGCCGGGTCCGGGACGGCACCCGGGGCCGCCACCACGTAGGCCACCAGCAGCTTGCGTGCGCCCTCCTGACGTACCGTCACCAGTGCCTGTCCGACGGTGGGATGGGCGGTGAGCGCGGATTCGATCTCGGCCGGTTCGACGCGGAAGCCGCGGATCTTGACCTGGTCGTCGGCCCGGCCGAGGTAGTCCAGGCGCCCGTCGGCCGTCCAGCGGGCCAGGTCGCCGGTGCGGTAGAGGCGCGAGCCGGGCGGGCCGAAGGGGTCGGCCACGAACCGTTCGGCCGTCTGCCCGGGTGCGCCCAGATAGCCGCGGGCCAGCCCGCCGCCCGCGAGATACAGCTCGCCCGGGACGCCGGGCGGCACCGGCTGGAGCAGCCCGTCCAGGACATGAGCCCGGGTGCCGGCCACCGGCCGCCCCACCAGGGGGCGTTCGCTGTCGCGGACCCGCGCCACCAGGGCGTCCACCGTGGACTCCGTCGGCCCGTACAGGTTGAACGCCTCGGTGCCGCGCAGTCCGGCCAGCCGCCGCCACTGCGCGGCCGGTACCGCCTCGCCGCCGACGCCGACGACCGCGAGGGGGCTCTCGTCGCCGTCCAGCAGGCCGCTGTCGGCCAGCTGCGCGAAGAGGGACGGGGTGACCTCCAGGAAGTCGAAGCGGTGCGCGCGCACGGCCGCCGCGAGCAGGCCGGGGTCGCGGCGGACCTCGTCGGACACGATGTGGACGCAGTGCCCGTCCAGCAGCCACAGCTGGGGCTGCCAGGAGGCGTCGAAGAAGAACGACCAGGCGTGTCCGGCCCGCAGGTGCCGCCGTCCCGTGGCCTCGACGGCCGGCGCGTACAGCGTCTCTCGGTGGCTGTGGAAGAGGTTGCCGAGAGTCTCGTGGGTGACCACGACTCCCTTGGGGCGGCCGGTGGAGCCGGAGGTGTGGATGACGTAGGCGGGATGACGGGGGCTCAGCGGGACCGTCAGGTCCGCCGGGTCCTGGGCGGCGATCCGGGCGGCCGTGTCGGGGTCGTCCCGGTTCAGGCGCTCGGTGCCCGGGGGCAGGGTGAAGTCGCCGGTGGTGACGGTCACCACCGGACGGGCGTCGTCGAGGACGTCGGCCGTCCGGCCGGCCGGGGCGTCGGGGTCCAGCGGCACGTAGGCCGCGCCCGCCTTGTGCACGGCGAGCACGGCCACCAGGAACCACGCCGTGCGCGGCAGCGCCAGGGCCACGAACCGCTCCGGACCCGCGCCGAGTTCGACGAGGACCCTCGCGAGCCGGTTGGCCTCCGCGTTGAGCTCGGCGAAGGTGAGCTCGATGCCGTCGGAGGCCGCCGCGGGCCGCTCGGGGCACTGCCGCACCCGCTCCTCGAACAGCGCGGGCACCGTCGTCGGCGCGGCGAGAGCGGGCCTGCTGTGCCAACCGCCGTGCAGGCGCCGTCGTTCGTCGTCGTCGAGGAGGTCCACCCGGCCCACGGTGACGTCCGGGTCGGCGGCGACCGCGCGCAGCACGCGGCGCAGCCGGTCCGCGAAGGACTGCGCGGTGGCGTGGTCGAACAGGTCGGCGCTGTACTCCAGCACCCCGTCGACACCGCTGCCGTCGCCGCGCTCCACGAAGTCGAAGGACAGGTCGAACTTGGCCGTCGGCTGCGCCACGTCGTCCCGGCGGGCGCGCAGACCGGGCAGCCCCGCGTCCTCCTCCCCGGCCGCCAGGTAGACCACCATCACCTGGAACAGCGGGTGCCGGGCGAGCGAGCGGGCCGGGTTGAGCACCTCCACCAGCCGCTCGAACGGCACGTCCTGGTGGTCGAAGGCGGCGAGATCGGTCTCCCGCACCCGGGCCAGCAGCTCCCGGAAGGCCGGGTCGCCGGAGGTGTCGGTGCGCAGCACCAGGGTGTTGAGGAAGAACCCGACCAGGTCCTCCAGGGCCGCGTCGGTGCGCCCGGAGATCGGGCTGCCGATCGGGATGTTGTGGCCCGCGCCGAGCCGGGTGAGCAGGGTGGCCACCGCGGCCTGGAGCACCATGAAGACGCTGACGCCCTGGTCGCGGGCCAACCGCCGCAGGTCCGCCGTCAGTTCGGCGTCGAGGGAGAGATCGGCCGCGCCTCCCCGGTAGCTGGCCTCCAGTGGCCGGGGCCGGTCGACGGGCAGCGCCAGCTCCTCGGGCAGCCCGGCCAACGCCCGCCGCCAGTAGGCGGTCTGCCCCTCGCCGACCTGCGCCAGCAGCCGCTCCTGCCACAGCGTGTAGTCGGCGTACTGGACCGGCAGCGGCGCCCACTGCGGCGTCCGCCCTTCGGTCCGGGCCGCGTAGGCGAGGGCGAGGTCCCGGTTCAGGGGTGCCTGCGACCACTCGTCCCCGGCGATGTGGTGCAGCAGGAGCAGCAGGGTCCACCGGTCCTCACCGGTCCGGAACACGTGGACGCGCAAGGGCGGTTCGCGGTCCAGTGCGAAGCCGTACGCCCCGGCCCGCGCCAGCCGCTCGGCGAGGTGCTCCTCGTCGGTGTCCGCCACCTCGAAGGGAATACGGACCTCGTCCGGCGCCAGCACCCGCTGGAACGCCCGGCCCTCCTCGTCGGGGAAGACCGTGCGCAGCGTCTCGTGGCGTACCGCCAGGTCGTGCACCGCGGCCCGCAGCGCCTCGACGTCCAGCGGCCCGGTCAGCCGCCAGGCGCCGGGGATGTTGTACGTCGCGCTCGGGCCCTCCACCTGGTAGAGCACCCACAGCCGGCGCTGGGCCGAGGACAGCGGAAGCCGTTCAGGACGCGGACGCGGTCCGAGCGCCGGGCGGGCGACGGCCGGGGCCGTGCCGTCCGCCGCGAGCCGCCCGGCGAGCCGGGTCACCGTGCGGGCGTCGAACACCGTGCGCAGGGACACCTCGACGCCGAGCACCGCCCGGATCCGCGCCGCCAGCCGCATGGCCAGCAGCGAGTGGCCGCCCAGGGCGAAGAAGTCGTCGTCGACGCCGACCCCGGGCAGCCCGAGGGCGTCGGCGAACAGGCCGCACAGGATCTCCTCGCGGGGGGTGCGCGGCCGGGCGCCGGCGGTGCTCTGCGCGGCGAAGTCGGGCGCGGGCAGGGCTCGGCGGTCCAGCTTGCCGTTGGGGGTGAGGGGCAGCGCGTCCAGGGGGAGGAAGGCGGCCGGGACCATGTGCTCGGGCAGGACGGCGGCGCTGTGGCGGCGCAGCTCGGCCGGGTCGGCGGTGTGTCCCGCGGCCGGTACGAGGTAGGCTACGAGCCGCTGGTCGTGCGCGATCACGACGGCGTGCCCGACCGACGGGTGCCGGGTGAGGGCCGCCGCCACCTCCCCGGGCTCGATGCGCATGCCGCGGATCTTGACCTGGTCGTCGGTCCGGCCGAGGAAGTCGAGCGTGCCGTCGGGCAGCCACCGGGCCAGGTCGCCCGTGCGGTACATGCGGGCGCCGGGCCCGCCGTACGGGTCCGCGACGAACCGCTCGGCGGTGAGGCCGGGGCGGTGCAGATAGCCGCGGGCGAGCTGGACGCCCGCCAGGTACAGCTCCCCGGCGACACCGGGCGGCACCGGGCGCAGGCCGGTATCCAGGACGTAGGCGCGGGTGTTCCACACCGGGCGGCCGATCACCACCTGCCGGGTGTCGGCGGGCAATTCGGTCGCCGTGACGTCGACGGACGCCTCCGTGGGCCCGTACAGGTTGTGCAGCCGGGCCGGGAGGACCCGGTGGAAGCGCTCCGTGACCGCGAGGGGCAGGGCCTCGCCGCTGCACATCACCTGGCGCAGCGTCGTGCAGCGGGCCGCGGCGGGCTCCTCCAGGAACAGCTGGAGCATGGAGGGCACGAAGTGCGCGGTCGTGACGGCCTGTTCCTGGATCAGCGCGGCCAGGCGGGCCGGGTCCCGGTGGGCCTCCGGCGGGGCGACCACCAGGGTGGCTCCGGTGATCAGCGGCCAGAAGAACTCCCACACCGACACGTCGAACCCGGCGGGGGTCTTCTGCAGCACCCGGTCCCCGGCGGTGAGCCGGTAGGTGTCCTGCATCCACAGCAGGCGGTTGGCGATGCCCGCGTGCGGGACGACCACGCCCTTCGGGCGGCCCGTCGAACCGGAGGTGTACAGGACGTAGGCCGGGCTCAACGGGTTGTGGTCGAGCGGGAGTTCACCCTCGGGGCCGTCCGGCAGCGCGTCCCGGATCACGCAGGCGGGCCGGGCGTCGTCCAGCAGGAACGCCAGCCGCTCCGCCGGGTGATCGGCGTCCAGCGGGAGGTACGCCCCGCCGGCCCGGTGCACCGCGAGCAGGGCCACCACCAGGTCGGCCGACCGGGGCAGCGCCACGCCCACCGTGGACTCCGGGCCCACGCCCATCCCGGCCAGGACCCGTGCCGTGTGCTCGACCCGGGCGTCCAACTCGGCGTAGGTCAGCCGCTGTTCCCCGAAGACGAGGGCCAGGGCGTCCGGGGTGCGGGCCGCCTGGGCGCGGAACAGGTCCGGCAGGGTCGTCGCGCCGACCTCGTGCGCGGTGTCGTTCCACCCCTCGATCAGCAGCCGGCGTTCGCCGGCGTCCAGCAGCTCCAGGTCGCGCACCGGCCGGTCGGGGTCGCCGGCCACCTGCTCCAGCAGCCGGACCAGCTGTCGGGTGATCCGCCGTGCGGTCGTCTCGTCGCACAGGTCGAGCGCGTGCTCCAGGAGCAGCGTCAGACGGCCGGGCCCGGTCTCGTCCACGAAGGTGAAGTGGAGGTCGAACTTGGCCGTGCCGGTGTCCATGTCGAACCACTCGGTCAGCAGGCCGAGCACGTCGGGGTCGCCGTCGGGCCGGTAGTGGTAGCCGAGCATGACCTGGAAGAGCGGGTTGCGGCCGGTCGCCCGGGGCGGGTTGACGGCCTCCACGACCTGGTCGAAGGGCAGGTCCTGGTGCTCGAACGCCGCCAGGGCGGACTCCCTGACCCGGGCGAGCAGGGCACGGAAGGTGAGGTCCGGGCCGGACAGGTCGGTGCGCAGGACGAGGGTGTTGACGAAGAAGCCGACCAGGTCGTTCAGGGCCTCGTCGGCGCGGCCCGCGACGGGGGCGCCCAGCGGGATGTCCTCGCCGGCGCCGAGCCGGTGCAGCAGGGCGGCGGTGGCGGCCTGGAACAGCATGAACATGCTGGTGCCGGTGGACCGGGACAGCTCACGCAGGGCTCGGCCGGTGCCGGGGTCCAGTTCCAGGCGGACCCGGCCGCCCCGTCCGGTGGGCTCGGCCGGGCGGGGCCGGTCCAGGGGCAGGGTCAGTTCCTCGGGGAGGTCGCGCAAGGTCTCGGTCCAGTGCGCGAGTTGTCCGGCGCCGACCTGTTGGAGCAGCGTGTCCTGCCACAGGGTGTAGTCGGCGTACTGGACCGGCAGGGGGGCCAGGTCGGGGGCGCGTCCTGCGCGGCGGGCCAGGTAGGCGGTGGTGAGGTCGCCGAGGAAGGGCCGGTCGGACCACTCGTCGGTGGTGATGTGGTGCAGCATCAGTGCCACCACGTGGTCGTCCTGGCCCAGTCGCATCACCTCGGCCCGCAGCGGGAGTTCGGTTCCCAGGTCGAAGGGGCGGCGCTGGGCGGCCTCGACGCGGGCGGCCAGTTCGTCCTCGGCGCAGTCGGTGACGCGGAACTCGGGCTCGGCCGTACCGGGCGCCGCTATCCACTGGTACGGCTCGCCGGCCTCCTCCAGGAAGCGGGTGCGCAGGGCCTCATGACGGTCCGTGACATCACGCAGCGCGACGCGGAGTGCGCCGAGGTCGAGTCGGCCGCGGAGCCGGAAGACGAGCGGGAAGTTGTAGGCGACCGAGCCTCCGGCGATCCGCTCGACCAGCCACAGCCGCCGCTGGGCCGCCGACAGCGGGATCCGCGCGGGCCGTTCGGCGGCGGGCGCCGGCACGGGCCGGGAGGGGCGTCCGGCCTCCGCGCGCAGCGCCAGGGCCTCCGGTGTCGGCGCCTCGAACAGGTCGCGGATCGCCAGCTCCGCCCCCAGTTCGGTCCGTGCCCGGCTGATCAGCCGGGTCGCGAGCAGCGAATGACCGCCCAGGTCGAAGAAGTCGTCCTCCGCGCCGGTGCGGGGCAGCCCCAGCACCTCGGCGAAGAGCCGGCACAGCACCTCCTCCACCGGGGTGCGCGGGCCGCGCCCCTGGGACAGGGCCACCGCGGGCTCCGCGTCCGGCAGGGCGCGGACGTCGAGCTTGCCGTTGTCGTTCATCGGCAGCCGGGGCAGCACCACGAAGGCGGCCGGGACCATGTAGCCGGGCAGCCGCCGCCCCAGGTCGTCCCGCAGCCGCCGGATCAGCGCGCCCTGCCCCCGGGTGGCGGTGGGCGTGTTGGCGTACACCTCGGCTCCGCGCGGACGGTACAGGCCCAGGGTGCGGCCGGTGAGGGCGGCGGGCAGGAACACCGCGTCGAAGAAGCCCGGCTCGTCGGACCAGGTGGTCAGCACGCGACGGCCGCGGGACTCCCCCAGCCGCCGCAGGTCCTCCGGCTCCACGCCGGGGTCCGGCGGCGGGGCCGAGTCCATCGCGCGCATCGCGGCCAGATCGGCCGCCGTACGCGCGTCGGGGATCCCGCGGACCCGGAACGGGCCGGGTGCGTCCAGGTGCCCGGGCAGGTCGCCCCGGTCCACCTCCGGGATCTCGTCCAGGCGGACGGCGTGCGTCGTGTCGGCGTACAGCACCACGTCGTAGCGGTAGCGCGTCAGCTCGTTGTGGTGCCGCCCGGCCTTCGTGCGCAGTTCGACGCCGACGCCGAGGGTGGTGAACCAGTCGGGGTCGACGAGGAGTTCCTTCTCCAGGGCCAGGCCCCGGTCCACGGCCCGGCGCAGGTCGTCGGCGCCCCGGGCGACCTGGATGCCGGTCTGGAGGACCCGCGCCTGGCGCAGGTCCCGTACGTCGCCGAGGAACAGCGCGCCGCCCGGGGCGAGCAGGTCCAGCGCGCCGCGGATCACCTTGCGCAGGTGGTCCAGGCTCGGGAAGTACTGGACGACGGAGTTGATGACGACCGTGTCGAAGAAGCCGGTGGGCAGACCGTCCGTCACCTCGGCGGCCTGACAGCGCAGTTCGACCTTGCGGGCCAGCTCCGGGTCCGCCTTCAGGTCCTCGCCGAGCTTGCGGATCACGGGGGCCGCGAAGTCGGTCGCCCAGTACGCCTCCGCGTCCGGAGCGAGCCGGGACAGCAGCAGCCCGGAGCCGACGCCGATCTCCAGAACGCGCCGGGGCCGCAGCTCCCGGATCCGCCCGACCGTCGCCTCGCGCCACTCCCGCATCTGCTCCACGGGGATGGGGCTGCCGTCGTAGGAGCTGTCCCAGCCCGCGAAGTCCTCGGTGAACAGGGCCGTGCCGATCTCGGTGTACTCGGCGGAGTAGATCTCCCGCCACTCCCCGATCTGCTCCCGCTCGGCCGCCCGCCGGGCCCCGGCGTCGGGTTCGGCGGGGACGACGTAGCCGACGAGCCGCTGGGTGCCGGGCGCGGAGGTGTCGTCGCGGGCGAGCACGGCGGCCTGGGAGACCTCGGGGTGCTGGGCGAGCGCGGTCTCGATCTCGCCCAGCTCCACCCGGTGGCCGCGGATCTTGACCTGGTCGTCGGTGCGGCCGAGGAAGTCGAGGTTGCCGTCCGGGCGGCGCCGTACCAGGTCGCCGGTGCGGTACATGCGCTCGCCGGGCCGCCCGTAGGGGTCGGCGAGGAAGCGCTCCGCGGTCGGTCCCGGCCGGTCGAGGTAGCCGCGGGCCAGGCCCACGCCCGCGATGTACAGCTCGCCCGCCACACCGTCCGGCACCGGCCGCAGCCAGGTGTCGAGGACGCGGGCGCGGGTGGCGCGGATCGGGCGGCCCACGGTCGGGGTCGCGCTGTCGCCGGTGCCGCCGCCGAGGGTGTTGATCGTGTACTCGGTGGGCCCGTACAGGTTGTAGCCGTAGGTGCCCTCGGTGTCCCGCAGCGTGTTCCACACGGTCTCGGTGACCGCCTCGCCGCCCAGCAGCACCAGCGGCGGGCGGTGTCCCTCCAACAGGCCCTCCTCGATGAGGAGATGGGCGTACGTGGGGGTCACGTTGACCACGTCGACGCGGTGCTCCTCGCAGTACGCCACCAGCGCGGTGGCGTCCCGGCGCAGCTCCTCGTCGCAGATGTGCACCTCATGCCCCTCGACGAGCCACAGCAGCTCCTCCCAGGACATGTCGAAGGCGAAGGAGACGGTGTGCGCGATGCGCAGCCGCCGGCCGCCGGCCGCGGCGATCGCCGGGGCGAAGATCTCCTTCTGGTGGTTGAGCTGCATGTTCGTCAGGCCGACGTACGGCGTGACGACCCCCTTCGGGCGGCCGGTCGAGCCGGAGGTGTAGATGACGTAGGCGGGATGGTCCAGGCTGAACCTCCGCAGCACGGGGTCGGTGGAGTGGCCGCCGAGCGCCGCGGGGTCGTCGAGCAGGACGCGCGGGGTGTCGTCCGTCAGCGTCCGGGAGACCGCCTCGGTCGTCAGCAGCAGCAGCGGCCGGGCGTCGGCCAGCATCAGCGAGAGCCGCTCGGCCGGGTGGTCCAGCTCCAGCGGCAGATAGGCGGCGCCGGTGCGCAGGACGGCGAACAGCGCCACCACGGTGTCGATCGAGCGCGGCAGCCCGAGCGCGACGACCTGCTCGGGTCCGGCGCCCCGGGCGATGAGCATCCGGGCCATGCGGTTGCAGCGGGCGTCGAGTTCCGCGTAGGTGACGGCTTGCTCGCCGAAGACGAGTGCGGTGGCGTCCGGGGTGCGGGCGGCCTGGGCGGCGAGCAGGTCCGCCACGGTCTCGTGCGGCACGGGCTGCCGCTGCTCGGCCTCCTCGCGGGCCAGCGCGGCGGCCTCGGCGGGCAGCAGCGCGGACAGCGAACCGACGGCGGCGGACGGGTCGGCCACCAGTCGTCCGGCCAGCAGTACGAACCGGTCCAGCAGAGCGCGCGCGTACGCGTCGTCCAGCAGGTCCGGGCGGTAGGCGAGGGTGACGCGGATCCGCTCGCCGGGGGTGACGACGAGGTTGGCCGGGTAGTGGGTGGCGTCCACGTTGGCGACCGCCGTCGCCCCGTGCCGCTCGCGCAGCTCGGCGAGCCGCTCGTCGGTGTCGGCGTTGCGCAGCACGAACAGCGTGTCGAACAGGCGGCGGTGTCCGGTCTCCGCCTGGAGGACGCCGAGGCCCAGGTGTTCGTACGGCATGACCGCCAGCCGCTCGCCCTGGACGCGGCGCAGCAGGTCGAGCACGGACTCCCGGGGGTCGAAGGCGATGCGGGCGGGGACGGTGTTGAGGAACATGCCGATGACGTTCTCGACGTCCGGCACCTCGCTGGGCCGCCCGGCGACCGTCGTACCGAACACGATGTCGCCGCGGCCGGACACGCTCGCGAGGACCAGCCCCCAGGCCGCGTTGAGCACCGTGTTGAGGGTGAGGCCGTGGCGGCGGGCGGTGTCGCGCAGCCGCTCGGCGGTCTCCGCGTCGAGGACGGCGTCCAGGTGCTGCGGGATCACCGGTTCCGGGCCCCGGTCACCGACGGCCGGGACCAGCAGGGTGGGTTCCTCGAAACCGGCCAGGGCGGCCCGCCAGGCACGGGTCGCCTCGGCGGCGTCCTGCCGCTCCAGCCAGGTCAGGTAGTCGCGGTAGGAACCGGGGCGGGCGAGCCCGGCCGGGTCGCCGCCGCTCTCGTACAGGGCGAACAGCTGGTCCAGGAAGAGCCAGGCCGACCAGCCGTCCCACAGGATCAGATGGCGTCCGACGACGAGCCGGTCACCGCGCCCGTCGCCGAGCCGCACCAGCAGCAGCCGGAAGAGCAGCGGACGGGTCAGGTCGAAGCGGCGGGACCGCTCCTCGTCCATCAACTCCCGCAGGCGCCGGTCCTGTTCGGCCGGTGGCAGACCCGCGAGGTCCACTTCGGTCAGCGGGATCCGCGCGTCCCGCACGATGAACTGCACCGGCCGGCGCAGCCCTTCACTGGTGAACCCGGCGCGCAGCGAGGGGTTGCGGGCCAGCAGGGTGCGGGTCGCGGCGCGCAGCCGCTCGGCGTCGACGCGTGCGGCGAAGTCGAAGGACTCGTGGACGGTGTAGACGTCCAACGGGCTGTCGTCGTAGGTGGAGTGGAAGAACAGGCCCTCCTGGAGCGGGGCGAGCGGCCAGACGTCCTCGATCGGGCCGGGGGCCAGCCGTTCGACGCGGGCGCGTTCCTCCTCGGTGAGGCGGAACGCCGTCGCCGCCGTTGCCGTGGAGGGTGCGGCCACCGTCGCGGCGGCGGCGAGCGCGGCCGGGGTGCGGTGCTCGAAGACCTCGCGCGGGCCGAGGACCAGTCCGGCCCGGCGGGCCCGGCTGGCGACGGCGATCGAGCTGATGCTGTCGCCGCCGAGCAGGAAGAAGTCGTCGTCGGCACCGACGTCCGGCAGCTTCAGCACGGCGCCGAAGATCTCCGTGAGCAGCTGCTCCCGAGGGCTGCGCGGGGCGCGCGGCGCGGCGCGTTCGGCCTGCGGGGCGGGCAGCGCGGTGCGGTCGAGCTTGCCGCTGGGGGTCAGCGGCAGGTCGGCGAGGACGACACAGGAGGCGGGCACCAGGGCGGCGGGCAGCGAAGCCGCCAGGGCCTCGCGCACTCGGGCCGGGTCGGGGGAGGCGTCCGCGGACGGTACGACGTACGCCACGAGCGCGTTGTCGCGTACCGTGACCGCGGCCCGGGCCACGGCGGGCAGCCGGGTCAGAACGGCCTCGATCTCGCCGGGCTCGATGCGGTTGCCGCGGAGTTTGACCTGCCGGTCGGTGCGGCCCAGGTACTCGATCACCCCGTCGGGGCGGCGCCTGACCAGGTCGCCGGTGCGGTACATGCGGCTGCCGGGCGGCCCGTACGGATCGGCGGTGAACCGTTCGGCGGTCAGGCCCGGGCGGGCGTGGTAGCCGCGGGCCAGTTGCACACCGGTGAGGTACAGCTCGCCCGGGGCGCCCTCGGGGACCGGCCGCAGACAGGTGTCCAGCACCCGCAGGCCGGTGTTCCACACCGGGCGGCCGATGGGCACGGAGGGGCCCTCGTCGGTGCCGTCGCAGGGGTGGTGGGTGACGTCGACGGCGGCCTCGGTGGGACCGTACAGGTTGTGCAGCGGTACGCCGGTCAGCTCCCGCCAGCGCCGGGCGGCGCCGGTGGGCAGCGCCTCGCCGCTGCTCAGGACGCGGCGCAGGGAGGCCGCCCAGCCGGGGTCGGCGGTGACCTCGTCGGACTGGAGGAAGGCTGCCAGCATGGACGGCACGAAGTGCAGGGTGGTGACGGCCTGTTCGCGGACCAGCGCGGCCAGGTAGGCGGGGTCGCGGTGGCCGTCGGGGCGGGCGAGGACCACGGCCGCGCCTTCGAGGAGCGGCCAGAAGAACTCCCACACCGAGACGTCGAAGCTGGAGGGCGTCTTCTGCAGGACCCGGTCGCCGGCGGTCAGGCCGTACTCGCCCTGCATCCAGGCGAGCCGGTTGACGATCGCGCGGTGGCTGACGAGCACGCCCTTGGGCAGGCCGGTGGAGCCGGAGGTGTAGATCAGATAGGCGGGGTCGTCGGGGTGCGCGGCCACCGGTTCGGCGGACGACTCGGCGCACGCTTCCGCCTCGTCGTCGAGCAGCAGCACCGTCGTGCCCGGCGTGTGCGGCAGCCGGTCGGCGGTCGCGCCGAGCGTGATCACCGTCGTGGCGCCCGAGTCGGTGAGCATGTGGGCGACGCGGTCCGCCGGGTAGTCGAGGTCGACCGGGAGATAGGCGGCGCCCGACTTCAGCACGCCGAGCAGGGCCACCATCAGCTCGGCCGACCGGGGCACGGCCACCGCGACGAAGGCGCCCGGTCCCGCACCGCGGACCCGCAAGCGGGCGGCCAACGCCTCGGCTCGGGTGTCGAGTTCGGCGTACGTCAGCCGCTCCTCCGCGAAGACGACCGCCGTGGCGTCCGGGGTACGGGCCACCTGCGCCGCGAACGCCTCGGCCAGGGTGGTCTCCGGGACGGCGCGCTCCTCGCCGGCCGGATGGGCGCGCAGGGCCTCGTCCGGGGAGAGCAGGTCCACGGAGGCCGCCGGGCGGGCCGGATCGGCGGCCAGGGCGTCCAGCACGCGTGCCAGGCGGTCGCCGAGCAGCCGTACGGCATCGCCGTCCAGGCGCTCGGCGTGGTGCTTGAGCCGCAGGTCGAGCCGCTCCCCCGGCTTGACGACGAGGGCGAGCGGATAGTGCACGGCGTCGTGGAAGGCGTCCCCGGTGACGCGGACGCTGCCGGTGGCGTCCCGCAGGTCGGTTTCCGCGGGGTAGTTCTCGAACACCACGAGGGTGTCGAAGAGTTCGCCCTCTCCGGCGTGCCCGGCGAGCCGCTGGATCTCCGCGAGGCCGAGGTGCTGGTGGTCCAGCAGCCGCGCCTGCTCCTCCTGGAGGCGGGTCAGCAGGTCCCCGAGCGTTTCCCCGGGGGTCCAGCGCAGCCGGGTGGGCAGGGTGTTGATGAACAGGCCCACCATGGAGGCGATGCCGTCGACCTCGCTGTCGCGGCCGGAGACCGTGGTGCCGAACACCACGTCGTGGCGGCCGGTGAGGCGGCCGAGCAGCAGTCCCCAGGCGACCTGGACGACGGTGCCGAGGGTGACGCCGTGCTCGCGGGCGCGCTCCACGAGCCGCGCGGTGGTCCGCTCGGGCAGCTCCACCCGGACGTGCCCGGGGCGCACCGGGGCCGCGGTGGCCGGGGAGTCGACGAGGCGGGTGGGTTCGTCGACCCCGGCGAGCGCCGTGCGCCATGCCTCGCGGGCCGCGTCCCGGTCCTGACCGGCGAGACGGCGCAGGAAGGTGCGGTAGGGGGTGACGTCGGGGAGCGGCGGGGTGTCGGTGCCGTAGCAGGCCATCAGTTCGCGGTGCAGGACGGGCAGGGACCAGCCGTCGGCGACGATGTGATGGAAGGTCAGGACGAGTCGGCTGCGCTGTCCGCCGAAGCGGATGAGGGCGCAGCGCAGCAGGGGCGGTCGGGCCAGGTCGAAGCCCGCGGCCCGTTCGTCCGCCGCCACCGCCTCGGCCAGGGCGGCCCGGTCCTCACCATGGTGCGCCGACAGGTCGGCCTCCCGCCAGGGCAGTTCGGCGTGCCGGGTGATGATCTGCACGGGGGTGCCGTCGGGGCCCTGGCGGAAGGCGGCCCGCAGGGGTGCGTGCCGGTCCAGCAGGCGCTGGGCGGCGCGGCGCAGAGTGGGGCCGTCGACCGGCCCGGCCAGGTCGACCACCTGCTGGACGACGTAGATGTCGTCGTGGATGTCGTCCTGGGCGGCGCTGGTCAGGGAGTGGAAGAAGAAGCCCTGCTGGAGGGGCGTGAGGGGAAGCGTCTCCTGGATGTCCAGCGGGTCCGTGCCCTGGAGTTCGGCCAGGTCGCCGGGGCCGAACTCCAGCAGCGGCGCCTGCTCGGCGTGCTCCTCGACGCGCTCGACGGCCGCCTGGGCGAGGGCCTCTGCCGTGCGGTGCCGGAAGACGTCACGGGTGGTCAACCGCAGCCCCGACTCCCGTGCCCTGATGAGGAGTTGGATGGCGGTGATGCTGTCCCCGCCGAGGGTGAGGAAGTCGTCCTCGGCCGTGACCGAGTCCAGCCCGAGCACCTCGGCGAACAGGGCGCACAGCAGCTTCTCGCGCGGGGTGCTCGGTGCGCGGCCCGCGCTCAGCGCCCCGTAGTCGGGGGCGGGCAGCGCCCGGGCGTCGATCTTGCCGCTCGGGGTGACGGGCAGCGTGTGCAGCGGCACCAGGGCGGAGGGGACCATGTAGTCGGGCAGCCATTCGGCGGCGTGCGCGCGCAGCGTTCTCATCAGCGCGGTCACATCGCGGAAGGGGGCGGGGCGGTTGGCGTGCGGGTAGGCGCCGGCCGTCCGGTACAGGCCGGGGCGCGGGTCGGTGAGGGCGAGGACCGCGTCGAAGGCGCCGTCGTCGGCGGTGCCGTTCCAGGTGAGCGCCGCTTCGTAGCCGTGCCGGGCGGCCAGGGCGTGGATGTCCTCCGGGTCGGCGCCGGCGTCCGTCCGGCCGCTGCTTCCCTCCAGCTGCCACAGGTCCGTGAGGTCGTCGGCGAGGCGGGCGTTGGGGATGCCGGTGAGCCGGAGCCGTGCGGGGCGCTGCTCGGTGAGGAGTGCGTCCAGCCGGCCGGCCTCCGCCCACGGGATCTCGTGTTCGTCGGGGGCGGCGGTCCGCGGTCCGGGGCGCAGGACGACGTCGTACCGGTACCGGTTCAGCTCATTGTGGTGGGTGCCCCGTTTGAGCCGGATCTCGGCGTCGAAGCCGTCGAGGGCGGCGAAGTAGTCCGGGTCCAGCAGCAGTTCGCCCTCCCAGCGCACCGACTGCTCCACGGCGGCGCGCAGGGCGCTCTTGTCGTCGGTCGCGGCGCGCCGGGTCTCCACGGCCGCGCGCAGGGTGCGCAGCAGCCGCAGATTGCGTACGTCGCCGACGAAGATCCGTCCGCCGGGGGCGAGGAGCCCGGCCGCCGCGCGCAGGACGTCGCTGAGGTAGTCGGCGCTCGGGAAGTACTGGGCGACGGAGTTGAGGACGACGGTGTCGAAGTGGTGCGCGGGCAGCCCGGTCGTGTCGTGGGCGGGCTGGGCGCGCAGTTCGACGCCGGGGAGGTCCACCTGGGCGCGCAGGGCGCCGATCGCCTCGTCGGAGAGGTCGGTGCCCCAGTACTCCTCGCAGTGAGGGGCGAGCCGGGAGAGGATCAGTCCGCTGCCGACGCCGATCTCCAGGACCCGGCGGCCCGGGCCGAGTTCGCGCAGGCGCTCGACGGTCGCCTCCCGCCACTCCCGCATCTCCTCGACGGGCAGCGGGAGTCCGTCGTACATGCTGTTCCAGCCCGCGAAGTTCTCCTGGGAGCCCTCCGGTCCGGCCGCGCTGTAGAGGAGTTCGTGGACCTGCTTCCACTCCTCGACGTGCGTGCCCGGGCCGTCGAGGCCGGGCACGACGTACGCGACGAGGCGGCGGTCGCCGGGGCGGTCCTCGCGGGCGACGACGGTGACCTGGTCGACGGCCGGGTGGCCGCGCAGCACGGACTCGATCTCGCCCGGTTCGATGCGGAAGCCGCGGATCTTGAGCTGTGCGTCGGCGCGGCCGAGGAACTCCAGCCGTCCGTCGGCCTTCCAGCGCACGAGGTCGCCGGTGCGGTAGAGCCGCTCGCCGGGTGCGCCGTAGGGGTCGGCGACGAACCGTTCGGCGGTCAGGTCGGGCCGGCCGAGATAGCCGCGCGCGAGGCCGGCGCCGCCCAGGTACAGCTCGCCGGTGAAACCGGCCGGGACGGGGCGGAGGCAGGCGTCCAGGACGTAGGCCCGGGTGCCGGGGTCGGGCACGCCGATGGGGACGATCGAACCGGCGGGGATGTCCGGATCGCACAAGCCGAGCGTGGAGTTGGTGGTGGCCTCGGTCGGGCCGTAGGCGTTGAACATCATCCGCCCGCGCGCGTAGCGGCCCACGAGTTCCGGGGAGACGCGCTCGGTGCCCGCCAGCAGGGTCGCGGTGGGCGGCAGGCGGACGTCGTCCGGCATGGCCGCGAGCAGCGCGGGCGGCAGGATCATGAAGGTGATGCCGTGCGCGTGGGCGTAGTCGGCGAGGGGGGCGCCCGGCACCCGGCGCTCGGCCGGGACGACGACCAGCCGGCCGCCGGAGAGCAGGCCGAGGCACAGGTCCCAGAAGGCGACGTCGAAGCTCGGCGAGGCGAACTGGAGCACCCTGCTGTGCGGCCCGATGCCGAACCGTTCCGTCTGGGTGGCGACCAGGCCCGCCACGCCGCTGTGGGCGAGGACGACGCCCTTGGGGCGCCCGGTCGAGCCGGAGGTGTAGATGACGTAGGCGGCGCTGTCGACGGTGATCGGCGCGCCGGGGTCGTGGGCCGGGTGCCGGGCGAGTTCGGCGGCCGTGCCGGGCGCGTCGAGCAGCAGCAGGGCCATGCCGTCCCGCTCGGGCAGGTCTCCCGCGGTCTCCTCGGTGGTGACCATGCACACGGGCCCGGCGTCGCCGAGCATGTAGGCGATGCGGTCCGCCGGGTAGTCGTGGTCGATCGGCAGATAGGCGGCGCCGGACTTCAGGACGGCGACCTCGGCGACGATCAGGTCCAGGGAGCGCGGCAGGGCCAGGGCGACGATGCGCTCGGGACCGGCTCCGCGCGCGAGCAGGGCGTGCGCGAGCCGGTTGGCCCGCTGGTCCAGTTCGGCGTAGGTCAGTTCCTGGTCCTCGAAGACCAGGGCGACGGCGTCGGGGCGGGCGCGGACCTGCTCGGCGAACATCGCGGGCCAGGTGGCGGCGGGCACGGTGTGCTCGGTGGCGTTCCAGTCGAGGACGACCTGCCGGTACTCCTGCGGCCCCATCAGCGTGAGCCGGTCGACGGGGGCGTCCGGGCGGGCGAGCGCGTCGGTCAGCAGGGTCCGGTAGTGGCCGAGCAGCCGGTCGACGGTCGCGGCCTCGAAGAGACGGGGGTCGTACGTCGCCCGCGCCTCGCCCTCGCGCACCTCCAGCAACAGGTCGAGGGGGGCGGGCAGTTCGCCGGCGGGGCGGGTGGTCGTGGCGAACGCGGTGTTGAAGAACAGGCCGCCGCCGCGGGTGCGCCGGGGGCGCAGTTCGTCGCTGAGCATGTCGAAGGGCAGCCGGTGGGTCTCGGCCTCCTGCCATGCCTGCGCCACGCGGTGCCGCAGCCCCTGGAAGGTCGGCTCGTGGTCGGCGGACACGCGTAACGGGAGGCCGTCGTGGCCGACGGTGACGTCCATCGCGCCGCTGTAGCGGTGCAGCAGGGCGACGAAGGCGGTGAGCAGGTCGGTGTCCGCGGCGTCCGGGACGCCGGACAGGGTGCGGGTCGCCCGGCCGGGGTCCGGCTCGGGCGGGTGGGGCCGGTCGGCGGGCAGTGAGATCTCCAGCGGCAGCGGGGTCAGCAACCGCTGCCAGTAGGCCAGGACTTCCTCGGAACCGCACACGGCAGCGCGCCCTCCCAGGCAGGTCGTTCCCGGCCTGGGCCGGGGATCCGCGCCATAGTAAGGTAAGGGTTACCTAATTTCATAGGTCGCGCACGGATTTGCCCAAGGGGATGGGACGGCGGCCGAACTCGCCCTACAGTCCTGACAGTTAAGGCAAGGCTGACCAAAGGAAGTATGACGTGGGGACCTCTGCGGCCGGGGCGGCGAAAGGCCCCCGCGCGGTACTCCTGCTCGCGCTGTCCGGCACGGCGCTGCTCGCGCTGTGCGGTCTGTCGATGGCGTTCGGCGCACTCGGCGTCCCGCTGGACCAGGTCTGGCACACCCTGCTCGGCGACGCGCCCAACTCCCGTATCGACAACGTGATCTGGTCGGTACGACTGCCCCGCACCGCCCTCGGCCTCGCCACCGGCGCCGCGCTGGGCCTGTCCGGCGCGCTCATGCAGGCGCTGACCCGCAACCCGCTGGCCGATCCCGGCATCCTCGGCGTCAGCGCGGGCGCCGCCTTCGCCGTCGTACTGTCCGTCGGGGTGCTCGGCATCGGTTCGGTGTACGGCTACATCTGGTTCGCGTTCGCCGGGGCGATGGCCGCCAGCGTCGTGGTCTACCTGCTGGGCGGGCTCGGCCGGTCGGGTACGACGCCGGTGAAACTGGCCCTGGCCGGCGTCGCGGTGACCTCCCTTTTGTTCTCGCTGACCAGCGCGATCGCCCTGACCGACCCGGACGCCCTGAACCGCTACCGCTTCTGGTCGGCGGGGTCCCTGGCCAACCAGGACGAGGAAGTCCTGCTGCGGGTCCTGCCGTTCCTCGCCGTGGGCGCCGTGCTGGCCCTGGCGTCGGCCCCCGCCCTGAACCGCCTCGCGCTCGGCGACGACGTGGCCAGGTCCCTGGGGCTGCGGCTCGGCCTCGTCCGCGTCCAGGGCGTGGTGGCGGTCACCCTGCTCACCGGCGGGGCCGTCGCCGTCATCGGGCCCGTCGTCTTCGTCGGCCTGGTCGTCCCGCACATCGCGCGCGTCCTCGCCCAACTCGCCGGCCTCGGCCCGGACCACCGCTGGCTGCTGCCCCTGTCGGCCCTGCTCGCCCCCTGCCTGCTGCTCGCCGCGGACATCGCGGGCCGGCTGATCGCCAGGCCCGTGGAGATCCAGGCCGGCATCCTGGTCGCCTTCCTCGGCGGCCCGTTCTTCATCGCCCTGGTCCGCCGCCGCCGACTCGCGGAGCTGTGAGCCATGAGTACCGAACTCGCACCCGGGCCGGACGAGAAGGACTCCGTCACGCGGCCGGCTCGGCGCACCGCCGATCGGGTCGGTTTCCGGCTCGCCGTTCCGCCCGTCTCCGGGTTGCTGCGGCCCCGGCTGCTGGTCGTGTGCCTGGGGCTCGCGGTCGCCGCCTTCCTGCTGTTCGCCGTGGAGACCTCGATCGGGGACATCTCCCTCCCGCTCACCGACGTGCTGCGGGCCCTGGTCGGCGCGAGTGACCCCGCGACCGAGCTGATCGTGCACGAGCTGCGCCTGCCCCGGGCACTGGCCGGTCTGCTCGTCGGCATCGCGTTCGGCGTGTCCGGCGCCCTGCTCCAGACCCTGACCCGCAATCCGCTCGCCAGCCCCGACATGATGGGCATCACCCAGGGCGCCGGCACGGCGGTGGTCGCCGGCATCGTCCTCGGCTGGGACGGGGGCCTGAGCACCCAGGCCCTGGGCCTGGCCGGCGCGCTGCTGGCGGCGCTCCTGGTGTACGCGCTGGCCTGGAAGCGGGGCACCAGCGGGTACCGGATCGTCCTCGTCGGCGTCGGCGTCGCCTGGATCTGCACCAGCGCCACCGACTACCTGATGGCCCGCGGCCAGCGCTTCCAGGCGCAGGCCGCCCTGGGCTGGCTGGTCGGCAACCTCAACGGCCGTACCTGGCAGCAGATCACCCCGCTCGCGGTGGCGATGGCCGTACTCCTGCCGCTGGCGCTGCTGCTCGGGCGGCTGCTGCGGACCCTGGAGCTCGGGGACGACGTGGCCCGGGGCCTGGGGACCCGCGTGCAGACCGTCCGCGTCACCGTGCTCCTCGCCGCCGTCGGCCTGGTGGCCTTCGGCACCGCCACCGCGGGGCCCGTGGCCTTCGTGGCGCTCGCCGCGCCCCAGGTCGCCCAGCGCCTCGCCGGTACCGCCTTCCCACCGCCCGTGGGCGCCGGGCTGACCGGCGCCGTCATGGTGCTCGGTGCCGATCTCGTCGCCCGCGAGCTCATCGACACCGAGCTTCCGGTCGGGATCGTGACGGGCGTGCTCGGCGCGCCCGTACTGCTGTGGCTGCTCGTCCGCGCCAACCGCGCAGGTTCAGGAGGCTGACAACGTGTCGAAGAAGGACCCCGCACCGGCCGGTAGCCCCGGCCTGCGCGCCGAGGGCCTGCGGCTGGCGTACGACGACCGGGTCGTGGTCGAGGATCTCGACCTGATGGTCCCCACCGGCCGGATCACCGTGATCGTCGGCGCCAACGCGTGCGGCAAGTCCACCCTGCTGCGCGCCCTGGCCCGGCTGCTGACGCCGAAGTCCGGGGCCGTCCGGCTCGACGGGCGCTCGATCCACTCGATCCCCACCCGCACCCTCGCCCAGCAGCTCGGCATCCTGCCGCAGTCCCCGGTCGCCCCCGAGGGCCTGACCGTCATCGACCTGGTGGGACGCGGCCGTTCACCGCACCAGACGTGGTGGCGGCAGTGGTCCTCCGCCGACGAGGACGCCGTGCACGAGGCGCTGCGGGCCACCGACATGACCGGCCTCGCGCACCGGGCGGTGGACGAGCTGTCCGGCGGTCAGCGCCAGCGGGCCTGGATCGCCATGGCCGTGGCCCAGGGCACGCCGGTGATGCTGCTGGACGAGCCGACGACGTATCTCGACCTCGCCCACCAGATCGACGTCCTCGACCTGATCACCGACCTGAACCGGCACCAGGGCCGCACGGTGGTGATGGTGCTGCACGACCTCAACCAGGCCTGCCGGTACGCCGATCACATCGTCGCCATGAAGGCGGGCCGGATCGCCGGCGAGGGCTCCCCCGCCGAGATCGTCACCGCGGCGATGGTGGAGGAGGTGTTCGGGTTGCGGTGCGTCGTCGGTACGGATCCGGTGAGCGGGACGCCGATGGTGATTCCCATGGGCCGCCACCACGAAGGGGTCAAGGAGGCGGCGCCGGTCGGCGTCCCGCATGTCACCGGGTGAGACGGGGCGCTACGGACGGGTCGTCAGGTAGCCCCCCATCGTGCGGAAGTACTCGGTAGCCGGGTACTCGGTGCCGTCCTCGGTCCGCACCCGCTGGACCAGCAGCCCGGGCAGCCGTCCCGAACGGGTCCCGGCCCCGGCGACGATGACGACGCCGTCCCCCTCGCGGATGAAGATCCGGCCCGGGGTGCCGCCGTAACGCCCCTGCGAGACAGCCGCCTTGACGATCCGGAGGCGTTCGCCGCGATGGTGGGTGAAGGCGTTCGGGTACGGATCGGACTGGGCCCGCACCAGCCGCTCCAGGTCCTCGGCGGGCCAGGTCCAGTCGATGCGGCTGTCCTCAAGCGACCGCTTGTGGAAGAAGCTCGACCGGGAGCGGTCCTGGGCGATCCACTCGGCCTTGCCCGAGGCGATGAGATCGAGGGACTCCCGGACCACCGGGCCGATCAGGTCGACCGTGCGGTGGAACAGGTCGGTGGCGGTGTCGGTGGGTCCGACAGGTACCGCGCGCTGCACCAGGATGTCGCCCATGTCGAGTTCGGCGTCCATCCGGTGGGCGGTGACGCCGACCCGCTGCTCGCCGTTGATGAGCGCCCAGATCAGCGGCGAGAACCCGGCGTAGGACGGCAGCAGCGAGTCGTGGATGTTGAGCGTGCCGTGCGGCGGGAGATCGAAGATCTCCGCGGGCAGCCAGGTGCGCCAGTTGTTGGCGACGATGATGTCCGGCTCGGCCTCCGCGAGCGCCCGCAGCAGCTCGTCGTCCCCCGGACGGTTGCGCAACAGCACGGGTACGCCGTGCTTTTCGGCCAGGTCGGCGACCGAGTCGCTCCAGATCCTCTCGTAGACGTGGTCGCTCTTGGGGTGGGTCACGACCAGGACCACTTCGTGCTCGGAGTCCAGCAGAGCCTCTAGCGTCCGGTGTCCCCAGGTCTGGTAACCGAACATGACGACCCGCATATAAGCCCTCCTCAGCCATTGCTAGGTAAGGCTAACCTTATCTAGCATGTGCCTGCTCGGGGGAGCCTGTGGCATCCATCGGAGAACACTGTGAACTCCCCCCTACAGGAGGCGATGACGCGGTGACGACGCTTCACACTGGGCCGGACTCCCCTTACGACGTGCTGGGCATCGGCTTCGGCCCGTCCAACCTCGCGCTCGCGATAGCGCTCCACGAACACGGCGTGACCTCACGCGAAGGGGACGGATTCCGCGCCGGATTCCTGGAGCGGCAACCGCGGTTCGGCTGGCACCGCGGCATGCTCATCGACGACGCCACCATGCAAGTGTCCTTCCTCAAGGACCTGGTGACGATGCGTGACCCCACCAGCGACTTCAGCTTCCTGTGCTATCTGCGCGACCGCGGGAGGCTGGTCGACTTCCTCAACCAGAAGACGCTCTTCCCGCTGCGCATCGAGTTCCACGACTACTTCGAGTGGGCCGCCGACCGCGTCGCCCACCTCGTCGAGTACGGCGCCGAGGTGGTCTCCGTACGGCCCGTCACCGAGGCGGGCGAGGTCCGCTGGTTCGACGTCACCAGCCGCGATCCCGCGGCGCCCGAGCGCACGACCGTCCGCCGCACCCGCACCCTGTGCGTGGCCACCGGCCTCGAACCGCACCTGCCACCCGACGCGGTGCTGTCCGAACGCGTCTGGCACACCAGCGAGTTACTGCCCCGGGTGGACCAACTCCGGTGCGAACGCACGCCCGTTCGCCGTGCCTTCGTGCTCGGCGCCGGCCAGAGTGCCGCCGAGGCGGTCGACTATCTGCACCGCAGCTTCCCCGAGGCCGAGATCTGCTCGGTGTTCGCCAAGTACGGCTACACCCCGGCCGACGACAGCCCGTTCGCCAACCGGATCTTCGACCCCGAGGCCGTCGACGTGTTCTACGGCGCGCCGCCCCAGGTGAAGCGGTCGCTGCACGACTACCACCGCGGCACCAACTACTCCGTGGTCGACATGGAGTTGATCGAGTCGCTGTCGCGGACCATGTACCAGGAGAAGGTCCAGGGCAGACAGCGCCTGCGGATGCTGAACGTCTCCCGCATCCGGGAGGTCGCGAGCGACGCGGACGGCCTGCGGGTGACGGTGGAGTTCCTGCCGACGGGCGAACGCCAGGTGCTCGGCTCCGATCTCATCGTCTACGCGACCGGCTACCAGCCCCGGGGCATCGGCGACCACCTCGGCGAGATCGCCAAGCTCTGCCTGCGCGACGACGAGGACCAGCTCCGCGTCGGACGCGACCACCGGGTGGAGACCGCCGCGCACGTCACCGCGGGCATCTACCTCCAGGGCGGCACCGAGCACACCCACGGCCTCACCTCGACCCTGCTGTCCACCACCGCCGTACGCGCCGGGGAGATCTGCTCCTCCCTCCTCGCGCAGAACGCGGGCAGCCTCCGGGAGTAGACCCGACCCGTGCGTCACCTCGCCGCCGGCACGCTGCTGCCGGTCGACCCGACGCTCGCCGTCGCCCTCGTCGTCCTGCTGCTCGTGGCCACCGCCGTGGCCGCCGTCTTCCGGATCTCGCCGGACGAGCCGTACGGACGGGCCCGCGAGGTCGTGACGGCGGGCGTGCGGGCGGCCCTGCAACTGGCGGCGGTGTCCCTGGTGATCGGCTGGGCCGTCCACCACTCCGCGGCCCTGCTCGGGTTCCTGTTCCTCATGTGCGCCGTCGCCACCCGCACCGCGGGGCGGCGCATCACGCCGAACGGCACCTGGTGGTGGGCGGCGCTGCCGATCGCGGTCCCGGTGGTACCGGTCGTCGCCGCCCTGGTGCCGGCCGGTCTGCTCACCGTGCCCGGCATCGCCGTCGTGCCGGTGACCGGCATCCTCATCGGCGGCGCGCTCACCGCGACCGTCCTCGCCGGGCGGCGGGCGCTGGACGAGGCCGCGCTGTCGCTGGGCTTCCCGGACCGCGACGCCCACCTCGAAGTGGTCCGCGGCGCCGCCTCCGACGCGCTGCTGCCCGCCCTGGACCAGACCCGCACGGCCGGTCTGGTCACGCTGCCGGGCGCGTTCGTCGGCATGCTCCTGAGCGGCGCCTCCCCCGTGCTGGCCGGCACCGTCCAGGTCTTCGTGCTCATCGCCCTGCTGGCGGTGGAGGCGCTGTCGGTGGCCCTGACCGTCGAACTCGTCGCCCGCCGCAGGCTCCACCGGCAAGGCCCCTAACGGCGGCTGCGCACCAGCAGATACAGGAAGTACGGCGTGCCGATCACCGCGGTCACCATGCCGGCGCCGAGCTGTGCGGGCGCGATCACGGTACGGCCCAGCAGATCCGCCGTGCCCACCAGGGCGGCGCCGAGCAGGACGGCCACCGGGACCACCCGGGCGTGCGGCCGGCCCACCAGGGCCCGGGCCGCGTGCGGGGCGACCAGTCCCACGAAGCCGATCGTGCCCGCGGCGGCGACGGCGGTGGCGCTCAGCAGCACCCCCAGCACGAGGAAGCCGAGGCGCCCGCGGGCCAGGTCCATGCCCAGCAGCCGCGGGGTGTCCTCGTCGAGCGAGACCAGGTCCAGTTCCGCGCGCCGCAGCACCGCGACGACCACCCCGAGCACGACGACGACCGCGAGCGGCACGACGTCCGGCAGGGTGCGGCCGTACGTCGAACCGGACAGCCAGGTCAGGGCCTTGACCGCGTTGAACGGGTCGGTGAGGACGATCAGCAGGCTGATCAGCGCGGTGGCGGCGGTGGCCACCCCGATGCCGACGAGCACCAGCCGGTTCTGCTGGAACCCGCCTCGCGCGGCGAGGCCGAAGACGACGACGGAGCTGACCGCTGCGCCCGCGAAGGCCGCGCCCGCGAGGCTCCACGACCCGGCCAGGGGCACGGTCGTCACCAGGAGTACGGCGCCCAGCGCGGCCCCGCCGGAGACGCCGAGCACGGCGGGCTCGGCCAGCGGGTTGCGGGTCACGGCCTGGATGAGCGTCCCGGCCAGGGCGAGGGCGGCGCCGGCGAGCAGCGCGGCCAGGACCCGGGGCACCCGGGTGTCCAGCACGAAGGAGACGGTCTGCCCCGCCCTGCCCTGCGCCCAGTTGACGACGTCGCCGAGCAGCAGCTTGGCGTCGCCCAGCAGCAGGGCGGCGATCGTCACACCGACGAGCACGACCGCCAGGACGGCCGTGACGGTGAGGAAGACGGCCCGGCTCCTGATCCGCAGCCGGTCGGGCGCGGCCGAGGCGGCGGTGTCCTTCAGCCGTACGGCCATGACGACCAGGAAGACGGCGCCGACGAGGCTGGTGACCACGCCGGTCGGCACGGCGACCGCGAGGTCCGCCGGGACCAGGGACCTGAGCAGCACGTCCGAGCCGAGGACCAGGGCCGCGCCGGTCAGGCCGGCGACCGGCAGGCTCGCGCGGGTCCGGGTGAAGGCCCGGTACCGGCGGGCGAGGGGCCGGACGAGGGCGGGGGCGCACAGGCCGACGAAGCCGATCGGTCCGGCCAGGGTGACGGCCGCGGCGGACAGCAGTGCCGCGAGCACGACCGCGGTGACCCGGGTGGCGCGGACCGGCACGCCGACGCCGCGGGCGGCCTCGTCGCCGAGCGCCAGCGCGTCGACCCGGCGGGCCACCAGCAGCAGCCCGAGCAGGCCCGCCAGACCGAGGGGCGCCATCCGGACCACGCCGTCGAAGCCGTTCTGGCCGATGCTGCCCTGGTTCCACTGGTAGAGCCCGTGGGTCTCCTCCGGGAACAGCAGGAGCAGTCCTTCGGTGACGGCGTTGAGGCCGAGCATCAGGGCGGTGCCCGCGAGGACGAGGCGTACCGTGCCGGCGCCGAGCCCCGACAGGCCGAGCACGACGGCCGCCGCGGCGAGGCTGCCGAGGAGCGCGACTCCGGAGGAGGCGAGCAGCGGCAGGGAGACGCCGGTGACGGCCACCAGCCCGAGGGCCAGGTAGGAACCGGCGTTGACGGCGAGGGTGTCGGGGGAGGCGAGGACGTTGCGGCTGACCGCCTGAAGGGCGGCGCCCGCCATGCCGAGCATGGCCCCGACGAGGAGCCCCGCGGTCGTCCTGGGCAGCCGGGAGGCGATGACGACGGAGGAGTCGGCGGGGTCGGCCTGTCCGGTGAGCGCCTTCCACACCTCGGAGGCGCCGACGGCGGCGGTGCCCTGCGTGATGTCGACGACCGCGAGGGCCGTGACCAGCAGGACCAGAGCGGCCGTCACCGCGGCCGCGCCCGTCCGGGACGTGGCCGCCGACGGACGGGTGGCGGGGGTTGTCGCGGTGACGGCCATGGCGTTACTTCGTCAGCGCGGCGACGACGGAGTCGACGTACTGGTTCATCGACTCGGGACCGCCGAACATCCAGATGCCGTCGTCCAGCCGGTGGACGTTGCCCTTCTTCACGAACGGCAGCGAGGTCCACACCTTGTCCTCGGCCAGCGCGCCGGTGAAGGGGGTGCTGCTCTTGTCGCCGTCGTTGCCGATGTAGGCGAAGTGCACGTCGTCGCTGAGCTTGGTGAGGCCCTCGACGTCGGTGGCGCCCAGGCCGTAGCTCTCGTCGCCCTTGACGCTCCAGTCGTTCTTCAGGCCGAGCCGCTCGTTGACCGCGCCGATGAGCGAGCCGCTGGTGAAGGGGCGGATGGAGACCTGGTTGGAGATGTCGTAGCCGTCGGCGAAGGCGTACGCGGCGCCGGCGAGACCGGCGTCGGCGAGGGCCTTCCTGCCCTCGGCGAGCTTGGCGTCGAAGGCTCCCTTGATCTTGCCGGCCTGCTCGGTGGTGCCGGTGGCCTTGGCGAGCAGGTCGAGGTTGTCCGTCATGTGCCCGATCGGATCGGCGGCGTCGGCGGACTTCACCTCGACCACCGGGGCGACCTCGCGCAGCTGCTTCACGGCGGCGGGCGGCAGGTCGGTGCTGGCGACGATGAGGTCCGGCTTCAGCGCGGCGATCGTGTCCATGCTGGGCTCGCCGCGGGTGCCGATGTCCTTGGGCTCGTTCTTCAGCGGAACCGCCTGGTCCCAGGTCCGGTACCCCTTGACGTCGGCGACGCCGACCGGGTCCACGCCCAGCGATATCAGCAGCTCGACCTCGTGCCACTCGGTGCCGACGACCTTGGTGGCGGGTCCGTCGAGTTCGACCTTCGTCCCGGAGGCGTCGGTGAGGGTGATGCGCTCGGCGGTCTTCGTGGCCTCGGCGCTGTCGGCGGCGGGCTCGGTGGTTCCGCAGGCGGTCAGGGTGAGGGCCGCGGCGGTGGCGGCCGCCGCGGTGAGGAGGAGGCGTCTCATGAGGGTGTGCTGAGCCTTTCGCTTCGCTGGTGGTGCCGGCCGATCGCGCGGGTGCGCAGCCGGCCGGTGAGGGGGTCGGTGTCGACGTCGATGCGGATGCCGTAGGTGTCGGTGAGCCGCTCGGCCGTCAGGACGTCTTCGGGGAGTCCGTCCGCGACGATCCGGCCCTGGTGGAGCAGGACGATCCGGTCGGCGAGGGCGGCGGCCTGGTCCAGGTCGTGCAGGACCGCGCCCACCGCGATCCCGTGGTCGTCCGCGAGGTCGCGGACCAGGTCGAGCAGTTCGATCTGGTACCGCAGGTCGAGGTAGGTCGTGGGCTCGTCCAGGAGCAGGACGCCGGTCTCCTGGGCGAGGCAGCTCGCGAGCCAGACCCGCTGGAGCTGTCCGCCGGAGAGGTGCTCGGCGCCGCGCTCGGCGAGTCCGGCGACCCCCGTCATGGCCAGCGCGCGGTCCACCGCGGCCGGCCCGTCCGGGTCCGCCCTGCCCCAGCGGCCCCGGTAGGGGTAGCGGCCGAACTCGACGACGTCCCGTACGGTCAGCCCGCTCGGCGTGGGGCGGCCCTGGGTCAGCAGGGCCACCCGGCGGGAGAACTCGCGCGGGGTCAGCGCCAGACCGTCGGTGCCGTCGACGACGAGGGTGGCGGTCCTGGGCCGCTGCAACCGCGCGATCGTCCGCAGCAGCGTCGACTTCCCGCTGCCGTTCGGCCCCACCAGCACGGTCACCTGGCCGGGCCGCAGGGTCACCGCCGCGCCGTGCACGACGTCCACGCCGTCGTAGGCCACGGTGACGCCGGTGGCCGACAGTTCATGACCGCGGGCCGACACGGCCGCGGGGATCTCTTCGCTTGATCGCACGGAACAGAGGTTAGCCTAACCTAAATTCGATCTTCGCGGGGGCGGGTGCGGCGGGCCGGTTCCGCCGCGGCAGGTAGGCTTGCCCAGGTCATCGGACCGGTTGTCCGCCGCGTCGGGGCCGACGAAGCCCCCGTGCGCCGCCCGGTCGTCGCACGCCGCCCCCTGACCGGGCGTGCGGCTGCGCCGTATCCCTCTTCCGCCGCGTGCCCGCCCTGCTGCCGGGTGTGCCCGAGCACGACAGGTTCCCCTCGCCTTGACCTCCTCCGTACTGTCGCCTGCCGCGTGGCTGCGCGGCTCCCGACGTCCGTCGTGGCTGTCCGACCCGAAGGTGCTGCGCACCGAGGTGCTGGCCGGTCTGGTGGTCGCCCTCGCGCTGATCCCGGAGGCGATCTCCTTCTCGATCATCGCCGGGGTCGACCCGGCCATCGGGCTGTTCGCCTCGTTCACCATGGCCGTCACCATCGCCGTCGTCGGCGGCCGGCCGGCCATGATCTCCGCCGCCACCGGCGCCGTCGCCCTGGTCATCGCCCCGCTCAACCGCGAGCACGGCTTCGGCTATCTCGTCGCCGCCGTCATCCTCGCCGGCGTCATCCAGATCGTCCTCGGCGCGCTGGGCGTGGCCAGGCTGATGCGGTTCGTGCCGCGCAGCGTGATGGTCGGCTTCGTCAACTCCCTGGCGATCCTGATCTTCATGGCGCAGGTCCCGGAGCTGACGGACGTGCCCTGGCCGGTCTATCCGCTGCTCGCGGCGGGGCTGGCGATGATGGTGTTCTTCCCGCGGGTCACCACGGTGATCCCGGCGCCGCTGGTCTCCATCACCGTCCTGACCGTCCTCACCGTCGCGGCCGGGATCGCGGTGCCCACCGTGGGCGACAAGGGGGAGCTGCCGTCCGCGCTGCCGGTGCCCGGCCTGCCGGACGTGCCGTTCACCCTGGACACGCTGACGACCATCGCCCCGTACGCGCTGGCGATGGCGCTGGTCGGCCTGATGGAGTCGCTGATGACCGCCAAGCTGGTCGACGACATCACCGACACCGCCTCCTCCAAGACGCGCGAGTCCGTCGGCCAGGGCGTCGCCAACATCGTCACCGGGTTCTTCGGCGGCATGGGCGGCTGCGCCATGATCGGCCAGACGATGATCAACGTACGGGTCTCCGGCGCCCGCACCCGTCTGTCGACGTTCCTGGCGGGCGCGTTCCTGATGGTGCTGTGCATCGTCTTCGGGCCGGTCGTCTCCGACATTCCCATGGCGGCCCTGGTCGCGGTGATGGTCATGGTGTCGGTCGCCACCTTCGACTGGCACTCCGTCGCCCCGAAGACGCTGCGGCGGATGCCCGCCGGGGAGATCACCGTCATGGTGGTCACGGTCGCGTGCGTGGTCGCCACCCACAACCTCGCCATCGGCGTCGTCGCCGGCTCGGTCACCGCGATGGCCGTCTTCGCCCGGCGCGTCGCCCGGCTCGCCGAGGTCACCGCCGTCACCGACCCCGACGGCGGCAGCGTGGTCTACCGGGTGACGGGCGAGTTGTTCTTCGCCTCGTCCAACGACCTCGTCGGCCGCTTCTCCTACGCCACCGACCCGGAGCGCGTGGTCATCGACCTGTCCGCCGCGCACATCTGGGACGCGTCCTCCGTCGCCGCCCTGGACGCGGTGGAGGCGAAGTACGCCCAGCGCGGCAAGCGGGTGGAGATCACCGGCCTGAACGGGCCCAGCGCCCACCTGCACCAGCGGCTCAGCGGGGAACTCACCGGCAGCCACTGACCGACGTGGTTCCGGTGCCGGACACCCTTGCCGGTGCCCGGCACCGGAACCATCCGCGGTGCTCCCCGCGAGCCATCGTGCCCGACCGGCCACCGCCCGCGCACTGCCGGTTCCCGGCAATGTTCGTACGGGTTCGGATGCCGGGGCCGAGAGCGCGGCGCGAACCGACCGCGCGGCCAGTGCCGTTCAGCCTGTCCTGCTCGTTCAGCCCAGGAAGCTCAGCCGCACCTGCCGGTTGGGGTTGTCCTTGTTCGTGTCCACCAGGCACACCGACTGCCAGGTGCCCAGTTCCAGGCGCCCGTTCAGCACCGGAAGCGTCGCGTGCGGGGGCACGAGGGCCGGGAGGACGTGGTCGCGGCCGTGGCCGGGGCTGCCGTGGCGGTGCTGCCAGCGGTCGTCGGCCGGGAGCAGGGTGTGCAGGGCGGCCAGGAGATCGTCGTCGCTGCCGGCGCCGGTCTCGATGACGGCGATCCCGGCCGTGGCGTGCGGGACGAAGATGTTCAGCAGGCCGTCCCGGCCGCCGGCCGACTCCCGGAGGAAGGACTCGCAGTCGCGGGTGAGATCGATGACCGTCTCCGCGGTGCCGGAGGCGACCTGGAGAACTCGAGTGGTGAAGGCGTCTGACATGCCTTCCATCCTCCGTCATCCGACCGCCGCCGCGGCGCCGACGCGTCCCCGTCCCCGGCGAAGCGGCAGCGGCTCGGGAAGATCTCCGGCCCCGGTGGAGTTGGTGGAAGCGTGAACAACACCGAGGCGGTCGTCATAGGCGCCGGGCAGGCAGGACTCGCCGGCGCCTATCACCTGCGGCGCGCCGGGTTCGTGCCGGAGCGCGACTTCGTCGTGCTGGACCACTCCCCCGGCCCGGGCGGCGCCTGGCAGTTCCGGTGGCCCTCGCTGACGTACGGCAAGGTGCACGGGATGCACGCGCTGCCCGGCATGGAACTGACCGGGGCCGATCCGGCGCGGCCGTCGGCCGAGGTGATCGCCGAGTACTTCGCCGCCTACGAGCGCGCCTTCGACCTGCGGGTACGGCGGCCGGTGGACGTGCGGGCGGTGCGCGAGGGCCAGGGCGGGCGGCTGCTCGTCGAGACCTCGGCCGGGGTCTGGTCGACCCGGGCGCTGATCAGCGCCACCGGCACCTGGGACCGCCCGTTCTGGCCGCGCTACCCCGGTCAGGAGAGCTTCCGCGGGCGGCAGTTGCACACCGCGCGGTACGCGGGGCCCCAGGAGTTCGCGGGGCTGCGGGTGGTCGTCGTGGGCGGAGGCGCGTCCGGGACGCAGCACCTGCTGGAGATCGCCCCGTACGCGGCCGCGACCACCTGGGTCACCCGGCGGCCCCCGGTCTTCCGCGAGGGGCCCTTCGACGAGGACGCGGGCCGGGCCGCGGTGGCGCTGGTGGAGGAGCGGGTGCGGCAGGGGCTGCCGCCGAAGAGCGTGGTGTCGGTGACCGGGCTGCCGCTCAACGACGCGATCCGGCAAGGGCTCGCGGACGGGGTGCTCGACCGGCAGCCCATGTTCGACCGGATCACTCCGGAGGGCGTCGAGTGGGCCGACGGCCGGCGCGTGCGGGCCGACGTCATCCTGTGGGCGACCGGCTTCCGGGCCGCCGTCGACCATCTGGCACCGCTGAGGCTGCGCGAGCCGGGCGGCGGCATCCGGCTCGAGGGGACCAGGGTGGTCGCCGACCCGCGGATCCACCTCGTCGGCTACGGCCCCTCGGCGAGCACCATCGGCGCCAACCGGGCCGGCCGCGCGGCCGTACGGGACATCAGGCGGCTGCTGGCCGGGGAGCAGCCGCTGGCCGCGTGATGCCCCGCCCGGTCACTTCGCCTTCGGCGAGCTCTGCTGGTTGCGGTTGAACTCGGCGACGTTGCGCTGGTGCTCGGCGTAGTCGGCGGTGAAGCGGGTGTCGCCGGGCTTGACCGTGACGAAGTACAGCCAGTCGCCCGGGGTGGGGCTGATCGCGGCGCGCACCGCGTCCTCGCCCGGGTTGTCGATCGGGGTCGGGGGCAGCCCCATGCGCTGGTACGAGTTGTAGGGGCTGTCGATCCGGGTGTCGGCCTCGGTGGTCTTCAGCGTCGCCCGGTTGAGGGCGTAGTTGATGGTGGAGTCCATCTGCAGCGGCATGCCGCGCTCCAGCCGGTTGAAGACGACCCGGGCCACCTTGCCCATGTCCGCCTTGGTCGCCGCCTCGGCCTGGATGATGCTCGCGATGGTGACCGCCTGGTAGACGTTCATGGCGTTGCGCTGCGCGCCCGCGGCGATCGGGGCCCCGTTGAACTTCTTGTTGGCGGTGTCGACCATGTACGACAGCAGTTGCTCGGGCGTCGCCTTCTTGCCGTTGTGCTCCAGCGGGTAGGTCGCCGGGAAGAGATAGCCCTCCGGGTTGCCCTCGGCGTCGTTCGGCAGCTTCAGATTCGCCTTGGCCAAGGACTTCTTGGTGCTGCCCGCGGGCAGGGCGAGCGCCTTGTCGACGGCCTCGTAGATCTGGCCGGACCGCCAGCCCTCCGGGATCACCAGGGTGGTGGGCTTCTTCTCCTCCTCGCCGCCCAGGCTGAGCAGCGGCACCGCCACGGCGGTGCCGGCCACGACGGCCCCGGTCGCGATGAGGACGAGTCGGCCCCGGCGCGTCAGTCGAATCGTGTTCCGTGACGGAGTGTTCATGTGCATGCGGGCACGGTAACCCGCCAAAGCTCACAAACCCGGCATATCTTCATCTTGTCGGCTCCAGTTGGGCGTCCCGGCGGACCAGCGCCGCGTACCGCCCGTCCCGCCCCAGCAGCTCCTCGTGCGTGCCGCGTTCGACGGCCCGTCCGGAGTCCAGGACGACGATCTGGTCGGCGCCCCGGATCGTGGACAGCCGGTGCGCGATGGTGAGCGTGGTGCGGTCGGCCGAGAGCGCGTCGATGGCCTCCTGCACGGCCCGTTCGGTACGGGTGTCCAGGGCGCTGGTCGCCTCGTCGAGGATCAGCACCGGGGGGTCGCGCAGGATGGTCCGGGCGATGGCCAGGCGCTGCTTCTCGCCGCCGGAGAAGCGGTGGCCGCGCTCGCCGACCACGGTGTCGTAGCCGTCGGGCAGCGACGCGATGTGGTCGTGGATCTGCGCCGCCCGCGCCGCCTCGTGCAGTTCCTCGTCGGTGGCGTCCGGCTTGGCGAAGCGCAGGTTGTCGGCGACGGAGGCGTGGAAGAGGTACGTCTCCTGCGAGACGACGCCGACCGCCCGGGCCAGGGTGTCGAAGTCCAGGTCGCGGACGTCGACGCCGTCGAGGGTGACCCGGCCGCCGGTGACGTCGTAGAGCCGCGGCACCAGGTGGCCGAGCGTGGACTTGCCCGCGCCGGTGGGGCCGACGACCGCGAGACTTCCGCCGGCGGGGACGGTGAGGTCGACGCCGTCGAGGATGGGGGTGCCCTCGTCGTCGTAGCGGAACTCGACGTTCTCGAAGCGGACCTCGCCCCTGATCTTGTCGAGGCGGACCGGGCGTTCGGGCTCGGTGATGTCGATGGGCAGGTCGAGGTATTCGAAGATGCGCTGGAACAGGGCGAGCGAGGCCTGGATCTGGACGCCGGTGCCGAGCAGGCTGACGGCCGGGCGGAACAGGCCCTGCTGGAGCGAGACGAAGGCGACGATCGTGCCGATCGAGACCTCCGGGCCGCTGAACTTCAGGGCCAGGCCCGCGGTCCAGTAGATGACGGCGGGCATCGCGGCCATGACGATCGTGATCACGGCCATGCGCCAGCGGCCGGCCATGTTGGAGCGCACTTCCAGGTCGACGAGGCCCTCGGACTCCACCGCGAAGGACCGCGTGAGCGAGTCGGAACGGCCCATCGTGCGCCCCAGCAGGATGCCGCTGACGGAGAGCGACTCGGTGACCGTGGCGGCCATCGCGGCCATCTGCTTCTGGCGCTGGGTGGTGATCTTCTTGCGTTCGTTGCCGACCCGGCGGCTGATCCACACGAACACCGGGAGCAGCAGCAACGAGACCGTGGTCAGCCGCCAGTCGAGGACGAGCATCGCGGCGATCGTGGCGACGACGCTGGTGAAGTTGGCGACCAGCGAGGTGGCGGTGGAGGTGACGGTGGCCTGCATGCCGCCGATGTCGTTCGCGATCCGGGACTGCACCTCGCCGGTGCGGGTCCGGGTGAAGAAGGCCAGCGACATCCGCTGCAGGCGGCCGTAGACGGCGGTGCGCAGATCGTGCATGACGCGCTGGCCGACGGTGGTGGAGATCAGGGTCTGCAGGACGCCGAAGACGCTGGTGAGGACGGCGCTGAGGATCATGCCCAGGGCGAGCAGGCTGAGCAGCCCGGTGCGGCCCTCGGGAATGGCGACATCGAGGATCGCCTTCAGCAGGAACGGCGTGGCCACGGACACCAGCGAGGCGGCGCCGACCAGCAGGCCGACAACGGCGAGGCGACCGCGGTAGGGGCGGAACAGACGCAGGATGCGGCGCACCTGCCGGGGCTGCTGTTCGGCCTCGGCCGGCGGTGTCCAGACGGGTTCGTGATCGGGATGCATGGGCTCCTACGGAGGGGTGAGGGCGGGACTGACGGAGCTTAGCTCATTGTTACCTATGCTCACAATGAACTACGTCCTGATATTGTTCCCGTATGACCACCCCAGATCCCGACGGCACGCTCGCCGAGCAACTGCTGCGGTTCACCCGGCGTGTGCACCGGATCCAGAAGCGGCACATCGAGCAGTCCGGACTGGGCGTCACCCCGGCCCAGTCACGGCTGCTGCGCACGCTCGCGCACTACCCCTCGCCGCCCCGGATGGCCGACCTCGCCGAGCGTCTCGAAGTGGTTCCGCGGGCCGTCACCTCGCTGGTCGACGGCCTGGAGGCGAGCGGCAAGGTGCGCCGGGTGCCGGATCCGACGAACCGGCGGGTGATCCGGATCGAGCTCACCGAGGACGGGGTCAAGGCGCTGCGGGCACTGCACGGGGCACGCCGCTCGGCGGCCCAGGAGATCCTCGCGCCGCTCACGGACGGCCAGCGCGAGGTGCTCGGCGGGCTGCTGGACACCCTGGTGGACGGGGTCAACCACTGCTGAGCGCCGGGTGGTGCCGACGGTGATCCGACGCGTCGCATCCACCGGGCGGCACCCGTTGGGCTCCTGCCCTCGCTGAGCAGCCTGCCGCTCAGCGGCCTGCCGCTCAGCGGCCTGTCGCTCACCGGCCTGTCGCTCAGCAGCCTTCCCGATCCTCCGTCAGCACGCCCTGCTCAGTGGCCAGATAGCGGTCGTAACAGCCGCCGGGCACGTGCGAGCCCTGCAGCCGGTAGCGCTCGCTCGACGTGCCCACCGCGCGGCGTTGGTCGCGCGGCACGTTCACGGTCCAGGTCGCGTCACCGGCGTAGGTGTCGTCCAGTGCCGACCATGCGGTGCGCCGCCCGTCGCGCGTGGTGACGGCCGACCCCCGGTCGCCGAGGGCCAGCACGGTGCGCAGCCGGTCGTCCGCGCCGAGCGTGGTCGTGCCGTCCATCGTGTACGTCCGGTCCGTGCGCGTCGTCCTGGCCGGTCCGGGTCCGTCGACCGTCACCGACTCGTCGTCGCGCCAGGTGGCGTCGAGTGCGTCCATGGTCTCGCCGTCGGTCCAGCGATGGACGGAGGTGTGCGCCAGTGACCTGCGGACGGTAGTGGTCACCCGGCCGTGCGAGGTGTCGACGTATCCGGCGACGGCCAGCCGGTGCCCGCTCTCGGTGTCCACCCGGTGCTCCGGACCGGGCGTGTACGTCGAGGAGTTGGCGAGGCCCTGGTCCCGGTGCGCGGTGAGCGCGCCGGTGACGTGGGCGCGGCCCTCGTCCTGCCAGACGAGGATGTTGACGGGGGCACTCCAGCCGGGCCTGCCTTCGGGCAGTCCTGCGACGGAGACCTCGATGTCGTGCGGGCGGCCGTCGTTGAGGATCCCGGCGAACGGCGTCAGGTCGTAGGTGATCGGCCGGACGTCGAAGGCGCGCGGTCCGGGAACGACGTACCAGAGGAAGGGATTGGACCAGCCGCCGGTCCACACGTGCGGGAACGGCGCGGCGATACCGGCCAGTCGGCCGTCCACCCTGATCCGTACCTCACGGTAGGGGCCGTCGGCGGCCCGGCAGGAGTACGGCGCCGGGTCGGGCACCGTCAGATACCAGTACTCCTCGCACCCCCCGCCGGATCCGGTGGCGTACACCTCGGCGACGATGCGCTCGCTGTTGCGCGGCGTGGTGAGGGTGCCGTCGGTCAGGGGCAGGACGCGGTCGGGAATGTGGGCGGGCCTGCCGGTGTAGAAGGTCAGGGTGACTTTCACGTCGATGACGCCGGTGTGGGTGTCGTCGACGACGTTGCCGATGAGCATCTCGACGTCCTGGCGCTCGCGCAGGGTGTCGCCGTAGCGCGTGACGTCCTTCTCGACGGACCATGCGATGCCGTCCGGCGAGGGTTGCGGGGTGGAGGTGCGGAAGATCTCGACGCCGCCCACGCTCACGTGGCCGAGGCGGTCGTACTGACGGCCCTCGACCTTGCCGTCCAGGCGCAGCACGACCTTGTTCCAGCGGTCGCCGCAGCCGGCGGGCGGGGTGTACGTGCCGCGGTACGGCGTGAAGTCGCGGAACCGCGCCTCGGCCAGGGTGACTCGGCAGGACCTGGTGGCCGGGGCGGTGACGGGCGGGGCGGCGGTGACCGGGTCGTGCCAGTCCGAGCCGAACTCAGCGGGGACGTCGACGTGTCGGGCGGACGCGGGGTGCGCTCCGAGGAGCGTGCTCGCGAGGAGGGTCGCTCCGGCGAGCATGGACATGACGATCCGGCTCTTCATGGGCATGTTCTACGGGGTGGTGGCGGGCCGCGCAATGGGGCCTCGGGGCGGAGGCGGGAAGGGTCCGGGAGGGGAGCGGGAAGGGAGCGGGAGGGGAGCGGGAAGGGAGCGGGAAGGGTGCGGGAGAGGGTCCGGGCGGGGTGCGGGAGAGGGTCCGGGCGGGGGTGTGGGCGGGTCGGGGTGGCCGTGGGTCCGCGGCTGCCGGAACCTCTGGGTCCGGTGGGGCCCCAGGGGTCAGCCGGATCGTTCCAGCTGTGCGGAAAAACCGGTTGCCCCCGACCACGCTACGACGCGAGCCTGTCACGGTTTGCTGCCGCAGCGCGCGGTGGCACCTCGCCCCTCCGCCTCCGACCCGAGCCACTGGGACGTCATGCAGATTCAAGACCTTCCGTATCCCGACCCAGGCGTCCCGGACGCCCGCTCGGGACCCCGCTTCCTGTGGTGGCTCTTCCGGAACCAGCTGGGCGGGCAGCTGAAGGCGCTGGCCTGGGGCCTGGTGCACTTCGTGTCCGTCGCCTCGCTGCCGTTCTGCGTCGGACTCGCCATCCAGGCCGTCGTGGACCGCTCCGGCGGCCGGCTCGCCCTCGCCGGCGGACTGCTGGCGGTCGCCTGCGCCGGCAACGCCCTCGGCGACACCTTCCTGCACCGGGCCGCCGTCACCAACTGGATCGTCGCCGCGGCCCGCGTCCAGCAACTGCTCGCCCGCAAGGCCGCCCTGCTCGGCTCCGCGCTGACCCGGCGCGTCGCGGCCGGCGAGGTCGTCGCCGTCTCCACCGGTGACGTCGAGAGGATCGGCTGGTTCGTGGAGGCCGTCTCCCGGTTCACCGCGGCCGCGGTCACCATCGTGCTGGTCTGCGTCGGCCTGGTGCTCTACCAGCCCGCGCTCGGCGTGATCGTCGCCGTCGGCCTCCCGGTCCTGGCGCTGGCGGTGCTGCCGCTGCTCCCCCGGGCCACCCGGCGTGCCGACGTCCAGCGCGAGAAGGCGGGCCGCGCCACCGAGCTGGCCTCCGACACCGTCGCCGGGCTGCGCGTGCTGCGCGGCATCGGCGGCGAGGAACTCTTCCTCGACCGCTACCGCAGTGCCTCCCAGGAGGTCCGGCACGCCGCCGTGCGCAGCGCCCGGATGTGGGCCCTGATCGCCGCGATCCAGGTCCTGCTGCCCGGCCTGCTGCTGATCGCGGTGGTCTGGTACGGCGTCCATCTCGCCCGCGACGGCCGCATCGCCGTCGGTGAACTGGTCACCGCCTACAGCTCGATCATGCTGCTTACCTACCCTCTGCGGCACTTCGAAGAGATCGCCATGGCCTACTCCTTCTCGCGCCCCGCGGCTCGGCGGGCCGCTGGGGTGCTGTCGCTGGAGCGAGCCGTCGACGACCGGGGCACCGCCGGATCGCGTACGGCGGACCTGCCGTCGGGCGACCTGTACGACCCGGCCACCGGACTGCTCGTGCCCGCGGGCCGGTTCACCGCCGTGGTGTGCGGCGACCCGGACGCGGCGGGACGCCTGGCCGAACGGCTCGGCGGCCACCCCTCCGAGGCCGGCACGTCGGTCCTGCTGGGCGGAGTACCGCTGGACGACTTGCCGCTCGACACCGCCCGCACGGCCGTCCTCGTCCAGGACAAGGACCCGGTGCTGCTGTCCGGCACCCTGCGCGAACTGCTGGACGTGCCCAACTCGCGCGCGGTCGGCTCGGCGCAGGCGCTGGCGGCGGCCCAGTGCGCGGATGTGCTGGCCTCGCTGGCCCAGGGCTCGCTCGACGCCGCGGATCCGATGGACGCGCTCATCACCGAGCGCGGCCGGTCCCTGTCCGGCGGCCAGCGCCAGCGCCTGGCTCTGGCCCGGTCGCTGGTGACGGACCCAGAGGTGCTCGTCCTCGACGAACCCACCTCCGCTGTGGACTCCCACACGGAGGCGCGGATCGCGGACGGCCTCCGGGAGCTGCGCGCGGGGCGCACCACCGTGGTGTTCACCTCCTCGCCGCTGCTCCTGGACCGGGCCGAACGGGTCGTCCTCGTCCACGAGGGCGAGGTCACGGCGGTCGGCGAGCACCGGGAGCTGCTGCACAAGGAACCGCTGTACCGGGCCGTGGTGACGCGGGAGACGGACGAGGAGACGGCACTGCGGGAGGCCGCGGGGGCGGAGGGAGCGGAGGGGGGCGGCGGGCAGGACACGGGGGTGGATTCCCGGCCTGACACGGCGCCGGATCTGCGGCCGGACACCGGGCTGGCCCCCCGGCTGGACTCCCGGCTGGACTCCCGGCTGGACACCGGGGCGGATCCCCGGCCGGAGACCAGGCCGAACACCGGGGCGGATCCCCGACCGGAGACCAGGCCGGACACCGGGGTGGCCCCTCGGCTGGACTCCCAGCCGGACACCGGGCCGCGCCCCCGGCCGGACGAGGATGCGCGGCAGGACGCAGATGCGCGGCAGGACGCGGATGCGCGGCAGGACGCGGATGCGCGGCGGGGCCGGGGTTCCCGGGTCGGGGGCGACTCCCCGCTGGCGGGCGCCGCACGGCTGGACGCACGGGAAGAAATCGAGGAGAGCGCATGATCGGCGTCGCACCACCGGCCTACGACCCCGCCGCCCCGACGACGGCGAACACCCTGCCCGTCGGCGCCCCGGCCACCGTACGGGCCTACGTGACCGAACTGTTCCGCCGGCACCGCAGGTCCTTCCTGCTGCTGATCGCCGTCAACACCGCCGCCGTCGTGGCCTCCATGGCCGGGCCGTGGCTGCTCGGCGGCCTGGTCGAGCGGGTGTCGGACGGGGCCCGAGAGCTCCATCTGGAGCTCACCGTCTCGCTGTTCCTGGTCGCGCTGGTCATCCAGGCGGTGTTCGTCCAGCAGGTGCGGCTGCGCGGCGCGATACTCGGCGAGCGGATGCTGGCCGACCTGCGCGAGGACTTCCTGGTCCGGTCCGTCGGGCTGCCGCCCGGCGTGCTGGAACGCGCCGGGACCGGCGATCTGCTGTCCCGGATCACCACCGACATCGACCGGCTCGCCAACGCCATGCGCGAAGCCGTGCCCCAGCTGGCCATCGGCGTCGTGTGGGCGGCCCTGCTGCTGGGCGGACTGGTGATCACCGCGCCGCCCCTGGGCGCCGCGGTGCTGGTCGCCGTACCGCTGCTGGTCGTCGGCTGCCGCTGGTACTTCAAGCGGGCGCCCGCCGCCTACCGCTCGGAGGCCGCCGGCTACGCGGCCGTCGCCGCCGCCCTGGCCGAGACGGTGGACGCCGGCCGCACGGTCGAGGCCCACCGGCTCGCCGACCGCCGGATCGAGCTGTCCAAGCAGCGGGTGCGGGAGTGGACGGCCTGGGAGCGCTACACCCTCTGGCTGCGGTCGGTGCTCTTCCCGGTCATCAACGTCACCCATGTCACCGTCCTCGGCTCGGTCCTCATGCTCGGCGGCGTGTTCGTGCTCCAGGGCTGGATCGGGGTCGGTGAGCTGACCACGGGGGCGCTCATCGCGCAGATGCTCGTCGACCCGGTCGGCCTGATCCTGCGCTGGTACGACGAGCTCCAGGTCGCCCAGGTGTCGCTGGCCCGCCTCGTCGGGGTCCGGGACATCGAGCCGGACGCCGGGGACACCTCGCTCGCTCCCGACGGACGTGACGTCCACGCCGACCGGGTGCACTTCGGCTACCTCGAAGGCGTGGACGTCCTGCGCAAGGTGTCCCTGGAGGTGGCCCCCGGCACCCGGCTGGCGCTGGTCGGCCCCTCCGGCGCGGGCAAGTCCACGCTGGGCCGGCTGCTCGCCGGGATCTACGCGCCCCGCGAGGGCCGCATCGCCCTCGGCGGCGCGGAGCTGTCCCGGATGCCGGCCGAGCGGGTCCGCGAGCATGTGGCCCTCGTCAACCAGGAGCACCACGTCTTCGTGGGCTCCCTGCGGGACAACCTGCTGCTCGCCCTGCCTCACTCGCGTCTGCCGTCGAAGGCGGGGGTGGCGGACGACGCCGTCGACGCCGAGCTGTGGGCGGCGCTCGGGGCGGTCGACGCGGACGGCTGGGCCCGTGCGCTCGACGGCGGCCTGGACACCGAGGTCGGCTCGGGCGGCTTCGCGCTGACCCCGGCGCAGGCGCAGCAGATCGCCCTGGCCCGGCTGGTGCTGGCCGACCCGCACACGCTGGTCCTGGACGAGGCGACGTCCCTGCTCGACCCACGGGCCGCCCGCCATCTGGAACGCTCCCTGGCCCGCGTCCTGGAGGGCCGCACGGTGGTGGCCATCGCCCACCGCCTGCACACCGCCCACGACGCCGACGTCATCGCCGTCGTCGAGAACGGCCGCATCAGCGAGCTGGGCAGCCACGACGAACTGGTCGCGGCGAAGGGCGCGTACGCGGCGCTCTGGCAGTCCTGGCACGGCTGAGAACACCGGCCGGACCCGGGCCGACGGTGCCGGGTGCACCCACCCCGGGCCGGAGGGAACGCCCCTCCGGCCCGGGACGGCGCCCGACGACCGATCTCGCCCGCCCCGGAGCCGTGCCGTTGCGCGGGGGTGAAAAGGGGTGGAAGGGTGGATAGCGGCACCGGTTCGGGGAGCGTCCGGGAAGCATGCGGCACGCGCCGGGCGCAGCCAGTGCCCCGCGCGCCGGCCTGTCGCCGATCGCGGTGACGACCGGCCCGTCCCCACCACCTGGAGGTACCCGTGAACAGCGCCGACGGATGGGGGGACGACGTCTACCAGCCCGACGCGTCCGAGATCCAGGACGACGCGGGGCTGCTCGACGCCGAGGACACCCTGGACAACGACGGCGTCGACGATCCTCTCGACCGCGGCTGGTCCCCGCCGGAGCGGCCATGGGCGGTGGAGCACAACGGTGTGACGGCCGCGGAGCGCCACCAGGGCGAGACCCTGGACCAGCGGCTCGCCGAGGAGCTGCCCGATCTCTCCACCCCCGACGGCGACGGCCTCGGCGACTGCGAGGGCACCGACGGCGAACTGCTGGACAACGAGGTCGGCGCCGTCCGCTCCGGCCGCCTCGTCGCCCCCGACGAGGGCGCCCACGAGGACGAGGAACCCGCGCTGGTCGCCACGGACGTCGGCATCGACGGCGCCGCGGCCTCGGCCGAGGAGGCCGCCATGCACATCGTCGACGAGGAGTCCCTGCCCGGCTGACCCAGCCGCCAGGACAGCCCACGAGGAGCCTCCATGCAGCAGGACAAGCACCCCGACTACCAGCCGGTCGTCTTCCGGGACCGCGCCGCCGGCTACGCCTTCCTCACCCGGTCCACCGCGACCAGCGGCGAGACCATCGAGTGGGACGACGGCGAGACCTACCCGGTCGTGGACGTGGAGATCTCCTCGGAGAGCCACCCCTTCTACACCGGCAAGGCGCGCACGGTGGACTCGGAGGGCCGGGTCGCCCGCTTCGAGCGCCGCTACGGCGGGGCAGGCGGCGAAGGAACCTGACCGGCGAGGGCCCCGCTCGCTCAGATCACGTTGAGGGCCGCGGCACCGCCCACGCCGCCGAGCAGCATGAACGCCGGCATCAGCACCTTCAGCTCCACCCAGCTGCCCGCCCGGAACCGCAGGACCCTCGGCGGCCCGATCGGGTACCAGCGCTTGCGGCCCACCGGGATCGGCCACAGGATCGGGCAGCCCGACACCGTCAGCGCGTCCCCGATGTCGTGCACCAGCGCCCCCAGCACGATCGGCAGCCCCAGCCACAGGTACTCCTGGCCCGGCTCCGTGAACAGCCAGTCCGCGCCGTTGCCCGGCTTGGCCAGCACCCCCGCCAGGATCCAGGCGCTGGTCGCCCCCAGCAGCCAGACCAGGACATCGCTGCCGGATCCCCGCGTCGCCCGCCACAGCAGACCCTCGATGGCCAGCACCACGTGCGCGAAGAGGATCCCCAGCACCGCCCAGCGCCCACCGTTGACCGCCAGCGCCGAGGCACCCGCACCGATCAGGACCGCCCACAGCCAGGTGTGCGTGAGCGTGCGGTGACCGCCGGAGCGGCGCGGGTCGCCCTGCTTCTTGGTCGCCTTGTAGACGGCGTAGGAGAGCTTGTCGACGATCTCGCACAGCCCCCGGGAGAGCGGACCGAAGGCCCGGGAGATGGTGGCCGCCTTGTGGTCCAGGTCGGGGGCCAGCGCAGCGCCGGCACAGATCAGTGCGCCGACCAGCACGACGGGCCAGGGCATCGGGCGCCCGGTCGCGGCGGCAGCCGCCCCGACGCCGAGCCAGGCGGCAGCGCCCGACAGTGAGTGTGCTGGTCCCATCATGGCCGTTGCCCGCCCCATTCCTCGTGTGCCGCTGTCCAGTTGACGGAGTGCGCCGACATGTCGTCGGCGACACAGCGTAGCGTTCGTGATCTTCGTGCGGGCAGCCGATTCCCCCGTCGGCCAGGAGGCCAGGCAAGATGGGTGGGTGACCCTCATCGATCAGCTGCCGCCGACCCCCGACCCCGACGCCCTCTACGAAGCCTTCGAGTCGTGGGCCCAGGAGCGCGGTCTGACTCTCTACCCCCACCAGGAGGAGGCGCTGATCGAGGTGGTGTCCGGCGCGAACGTGATCGTGTCCACGCCCACCGGCTCCGGCAAGAGCATGATCGCGGCGGGTGCCCACTTCGCAGCGCTCGCCCGGGACGAGGTCACCTTCTACACGGCCCCGATCAAGGCGCTGGTGTCGGAGAAGTTCTTCGAGCTGTGCAAGCTCTTCGGCACCGAGAACGTCGGCATGCTCACCGGCGACGCGTCGGTCAACGCCGACGCCCCGGTCATCTGCTGCACCGCCGAGGTCCTCGCCTCGATCGCGCTGCGCGACGGCAAGCACGCCGACGTCGGCCAGGTCGTCATGGACGAGTTCCATTTCTACGCGGAGGCGGACCGCGGCTGGGCCTGGCAGATCCCGATCCTCGAACTGCCGCAGGCGCAGTTCGTGCTGATGTCGGCCACGCTCGGCGACGTCTCGATGTTCGAGCAGGACCTCACCCGGCGCACCGGCCGCCCCACGGCCGTGGTCCGCTCGGCGACCCGTCCCGTACCGCTGTCCTACGAGTACAAGTTCACGCCGCTCACGGAGACCCTGACCGAGCTGCTGGAGACCAAGCAGGCGCCGGTCTACATCGTGCACTTCACCCAGGCCCAGGCGGTGGAGCGCGCGCAGGCGCTGATGAGCATCAACATGTGCTCGCGCGAGGAGAAGGACCGGATCGCCGAGCTGATCGGCAACTTCCGCTTCACCACCAAGTTCGGCCGCAACCTCTCCCGCTACGTCCGGCACGGCATCGGCGTCCATCACGCGGGCATGCTGCCCAAGTACCGCCGCCTGGTGGAGAAGCTCGCCCAGGCCGGTCTGCTGAAGGTCATCTGCGGCACGGACACCCTGGGCGTGGGCGTCAACGTGCCCATCCGCACGGTGCTGTTCACGGCGCTGACGAAGTACGACGGCAGCCGGGTCCGCACGCTGCGCGCCCGTGAGTTCCACCAGATCGCGGGCCGCGCCGGCCGTGCGGGCTTCGACACGGCGGGCTTTGTCGTCGCCCAGGCGCCCGAACACGTCATCGAGAACGAGAAGGCACTCGCCAAGGCCGGCGACGACCCGAAGAAGCGGCGCAAGGTCGTCCGCAAGAAGGCGCCCGAGGGCTTCGTCGGCTGGACGGAGAACACCTTCGAAAAGCTCATCTCCTCCGAGCCCGAGCCGCTGACGTCGCGTTTCCGCGTGACGCACACCATGCTGCTGTCGGTGATCGCCCGGCCCGGCAACGCCTTCGAGGCGATGCGGCATCTGCTGGAGGACAACCACGAGCCGCGCAAGCAGCAGCTGCGGCACATCCGGCGCGCGATCGCCATCTACCGCTCGCTCCTGGACGGCGGCATCGTCGAGAAGCTCGACCAGCCGGACGCCGAGGGCCGGATCGTGCGGCTCACCGTCGATCTGCAGCAGGACTTCGCGCTCAACCAGCCGCTGTCCACCTTCGCGCTCGCCGCGTTCGAACTGCTGGACCCCGACTCGCCGTCCTACGCCCTGGACATGGTGTCCGTCGTGGAGTCCACCCTGGACGACCCGCGGCAGATCCTCGTCGCCCAGCTGAACAAGGCCAAGGGCGAGGCCGTCGCCGCGATGAAGGCCGACGGCGTCGAGTACGAGGAGCGCATGGAGCGCCTCCAGGACATCAGCTACCCCAAGCCCCTGGAAGAACTGCTCTTCCACGCGTACGACACGTACCGCAAGAGCCACCCCTGGGTCGGCGACCATCCGCTGTCGCCGAAGTCGGTCATCCGCGACATGTACGAGCGGGCCATGACCTTCACGGAGTTGGTCTCCCACTACGAACTGGCCCGCACCGAGGGCATCGTGCTGCGCTACCTGGCGAGCGCCTACAAGACCCTCGACCACAACATCCCCGACGATCTGAAGTCCGAGGACCTTCAGGACCTGATCGAGTGGCTGGGCGAGATGGTCCGCCAGGTCGACTCCAGCCTGCTGGACGAGTGGGAGCAGCTCGCCAACCCCGAGGTGATGACCGCGGAGGAGGCCCAGGAGAAGGCCGACGAGGTCAAGCCGGTCACCACCAACGCGCGTGCCTTCCGCGTCCTGGTCCGCAACGCCCTCTTCCGCCGTGTCGAGCTCGCCGCGCTCGACCAGGTCGAGGAGCTGGGCGAACTGGACGCCGACGCCGGGTGGGACGCGGACGCCTGGGGCGAGGCCATGGACAAGTACTGGGACGAGTACGACGACCTCGGCACCGGTCCCAACGCCCGCGGCCCGAAGCTGCTGGTGATCGAGGAGGAGCCGGCGAACCGGCTGTGGCGCGTCCGCCAGATCTTCGACGACCCGAACGGGGACCACGACTGGGGCATCAGCGCGGAGGTCGACCTCACCGCCTCCGACGCGGAGGGCCGCGCGGTGGTCCGCGTCACCGACGTAGGCCAGTTGTGAGCACAGGAGAATCCCACCCATGACGACGAATCCGGCCGAGAAGCTCGTCGACCTGCTCGACCTGGAGCAGATCGAGCTGAACATCTTCCGCGGCCGCAGCCCCCACGAGTCCCTCCAGCGGGTCTTCGGCGGCCAGGTGGCGGGCCAGGCACTGGTCGCTGCCGCGCGGACCACGGACGGCGACCGTCCGGTGCACTCGCTGCACGCGTACTTCCTGCGCCCGGGCCGGCCGGGTGTGCCGATCGTGTACCAGGTCGAACGGGTGCGGGACGGGCGGTCGTTCACGACCCGCCGGGTCACCGCCGTGCAGCAGGGCCGCACGATCTTCAATCTCACCGCCTCCTTTCACAAGCCTGAGCAGGGAAGCTTTGAACACCAGCTGCCACCGGCCCGGGAGATCCCGGACCCGGAGTCGCTGCCGACGGTCACCGACGAGATCCGGGAGCATCTGGGGGCGTTGCCGGAGCAGTTGGAGCGGATGGCGCGCCGCCAGCCCTTCGACATCCGCTATGTGGACCGACTGCGCTGGACGCCCGAGGAGATCAAGGACGCCGAGCCGCGCAGCGCGGTGTGGATGCGGGCGGTCGGCCCGCTCGGCGACGATCCGGTCGTACACACCTGCGCGCTGACCTACGCCAGTGACATGACCCTGCTGGACGCGGTGCGCATCCCGGTCGAACCCTTGTGGGGCCCGCGGAGCTTCGACATCGCGTCGCTGGACCACGCCATGTGGTTCCACCGGCCGTTCCGCGCGGACGAGTGGTTCCTGTACGACCAGGAGTCGCCGATCGCCACGGGCGGGCGCGGTCTGGCCCGCGGGCGGATCTACGACCTCCAGGGACGGCTGCTGGTCTCCGTCGTCCAGGAAGGGCTGTTCCGGCCGCTGTAGCTCAGACGCCTCTGCGGCGCAGCCAGCCCAGCAGGCGGTGGGGCGGGCGGGGTTCGTCGGGCACCTCGGTGGCCGGGCGGGGTTCGTCGGGCACCTCGGTGACCCGCTTCGCCGCGGGGCGTGGCGCGGGCCGGTGCTCGCGCGCCTCGTCCACGGCCCGCGCGAGGTCGGCCCGCAGCCAGCCGATCTCGTCGGCGTCGTCCGCCGTCATGATCTGCTCGCACAGGCGCGCGGCCGGTGATCCGGGTGCTCCGTGCACGGGCGGCCCGGGCCGGAAGCGGTGCACATGGGAGCGGTCGTAGGGATCGGTGACGACCTCCGCGATCTGAACGGGGTCGAGGAAGGCGGACACGGCTCCGGCCCGCTGCCACGGATCGTCGGTCTGCCGCAGCAGGAATCCCAGATGGCGTCCGCGCCAGTTGCGCGGACGCAGGTCCAGGCCGGCATCCAGCTGGTCCCGCAGCCCTTCGGGGGTACGGGCCTTCAGCAGCGGCGTGTTCTTCTCGTCGGCCGCGAACTGCCGTAGCTCCTCGGCCAGATACATCCAGACCACGGCCCGGTAGCGGTTCAGATAGAAGTGCACGGGCACCACCAGGCCCAGGCGGGCCAGGCGCGTGAACCGGCCGGGCGGCACCTGCATCAGGGCCGCCCCTTCCGTGGTGCCGACCGCCTTCACCCGCTCCAGGAGCGTCTCGGGAAAACCGTGCGAGGCTCGCACCCGCTCGATCTCCGCCCGGTCGACGCGGCGGGCGCCGCCTCCCGCCGCGTCGGGCACGGTCCGGATCTGGTTGAGGTGGACCGCGAGGTCGAACTCGCGCCGCTTCAAACCCAGTTCCCGTGCGGCCCGCCCGGGTGTGCAGGACGTGCCGTGCTGTGGGGTGATGGTGTCGCCTGTCATCGTCGCTCTCCCCCGTGGAGTCCGATGCTCACGCTGTGTGCGTTCGCCGTGACAGAACCGTAGCCGCTGCGGCGGATCTCGGCGCGAGCCTGTGGATAACTTCGCGGAGCAGAGCAAACGTGCAGCTCAAAGCTCTGTGGGGAAATCCCGCTCCGGCTTTCGGGCGTCGACCGCGAGGTGCTCGCCGACCCGGTTGACGAGCAGCGTCATCTCGTACGCGATCTGACCGATGTCGGCCTCCGCTCCGCTGAGGACGCAGAGGCAGCTGCCGGCCCCCGCGGCGGTCACGAACAGCACCGCGTCGTCGAACTCCACCATCGTCTGGCGCACTCTGCCCGCGCCGAAGTGATGACCGGAGCCCTTGGCGAGGCTGTGCAACCCGGAGGAGACCGCCGCCAGATGCTCGGCGTCCTCGCGGCGCAGTCCCGTGCTCGCCCCCGTCACCAGCCCGTCGTTGGACAGGACCAGCGCATGCCGCACATGCTCCACACGCTCGGTCAGATCGTCCAAGAGCCAGCCCAGTCCCTGATTCTGCGCCATGTCCTGTCTCCCCGTGCGATGTCTCCCCCTTGGTCGAGGGGGTATCTGCTCGCCAGCCTTGCCGACGAGCCGGGCTCCGGCAAGGAGGACGGGGGCACGGCACAGAAGATGACCGACACGGAAGGTCCTGGCGCACAACTCCGTCGCGGACTGAGCCGGTTCAGCTCACCGAGTCGAGCAGGCGGGCGGTGTGCATCCGCCCGGCGTACTCGACGAGCCGGATGAGCACCTCCTTGCCCGAGTCCCGGTCCCGGGCGTCACAGAGCACCACGGGCGTGCCGCTGTCGAGGTCGAGGGCGCGCGAGACGTCTCGGGCACCGTAGGCGCGGGCGCCCGCGAAGCAGTTGACGGCCACCACGAACGGGATGTGCCGGTGCTCGAAGTAGTCCACCGCCGGGAAGCAGTCCTCCAGGCGGCGGGTGTCGGCTAGGACGACGGCGCCGAGGGCGCCCTGGGAGAGCTCGTCCCACAGGAACCAGAAGCGGTCCTGGCCGGGCGTGCCGAAGAGATAGAGCGAGAGCCCGGACCGGATGGTGATGCGCCCGAAGTCCATGGCCACGGTCGTGGTGACCTTCTGGTCCACGCCGTCGGTGTCGTCCACCGACTGGCCGGCTTCGCTGAGCAGTTCCTCGGTGCGCAGCGGCCTGATCTCACTGACCGCGCCCACCAGAGTCGTCTTGCCCACGCCGAAACCGCCGGCGACCAGGATCTTCAGCGCCAGGGCGGTCGTCTCGCCGTCCGGGTCGGCGGAGTGCTCGGAGACCATCGATCACTTCTCTCGAAAGTGCCGGCAACGGGCGACGTCGTCGGGCGCGCACCGCGCCCTGACGGACCGTGCGTGTGCGGTTTCAGTGCGTGTGTGCGAGGTCAGCATCATGGCAACTCCAGCTTCTCCGCGAGGGATTCGACTGGTTTTTGCCCTACGCGACCGACTGGCGGTGCTTCCGTGTCCTGAACCGTCATCTACAGCGCCCGCAATCCTTCGATGACTTCGCGCAGAATCCGTTCGTCGGGAAGCTGCGCGGGCGGCACCGGGCGGCTGACGGTGACACGACCCATCTCCAGGAGGTCACCGAGGAGCACGCGGACGACGCCCACCGGAAGGTCGGCGCCCGCGGCGAGTTCCGCGACCGACTGCGTCTCGGGCCGGCACAGGTCGATCAGTGCCCGGTGCTCCGGTCCGAGGGCGGTGTCGCCGTCGACGCGCGGTGCGCTGGCGTCCAGGGTGACGAGCGCGATCAGGTCGAAGCGGACTCCGGGGGACCGGATCTGGTGCGTCCGCCCGTCATGGCGTACGGGCGGACGAGGGGTCCGGCCTCGTTGTCGTACCACTGGCTGCCCTGCTCGCGCGGGGCGCCTCTGAGGTCTTCGTTCATCGGTACCGACCGCCCTGTCTCAGCCTGCGGCGGGCGGCCGTGCGGCTACGCGCGGGGCGGTGCGGAGGTGTTCGCCGACACGTTTCACCAGCCGCGCCATCTCGTAGGCGACGAGGCCGATGTCGGCGGTCACGGCGGTGAGGACGGCGAGGCAGGAGCCGTCGCCCGCGGCGGCCACGAAGAGGAAGCCGTCGTCCATCTCCACCATGGTCTGGCGCACGCCACCGGCTCCGAAGTGCCGGCCCGCGCCCTTGGCGAGACTGTGGAAGCCGGACGCGACCGCCGCCAGGTGTTCGGCGTCCTCGCGGCTGAGGTCGGTCGACGCGCCCACGGCGAGGCCGTCGTTGGAGAGCACCACCGCGTGGCGCACCTCGCTGACGCGCAGCACCATGTCGTCCAGCAGCCAGTCGAGTTCGCCGGACCTCCCCCACTCTCGGCTTCGCTCGCGCGGGGGGACCCCCACGCCGTCCCTCATGCCGGGGTCCTGGATCATGCGGGATCTCCTTCGCTGCTGTCTCTGCGCGCTGTCGGATCGGGGGCGCCGCCGCGGCCGGGGCGCCGCCCGCCGCCGCGCGTCCAGCCGTCGCGGTACGCCGCCATGCGGTCCCGTACGAGTTCGGGTGTGCGCCGGTCCTCGTCCTGGGCGGAGGGCCGGTCCGGCTCCTCGGCGTGCGGCTCGCGCAGTTGCGGGGCGAGGCTCGCCTGCCGGACGCGGCGCGGGAGGTCGTCGGTGCCGTCGGAGTCGTCCGGTGGGCGGTGCAGTCGCAAGGCGGTGACTCCGGGGGGCGGGGTGTCGGTGGCGGTCTTCGCGGCCATGGGTGCGGGGGCCACCAGCGCGGGCCGGCCGGCCGGTGCCTCGACCGGCTCCTGGTGCGCGGCACCGCCGGGCACGCGCGCGTACTCGCGTTCGGCGGGCTGGGGGGCTTCGGCGGCCTTGCGGGGGGAACGTTCCGCCGCGCCGCCGTGCAGCAGCGAGGTGGGCAGCAGGACGACCGCGGTGGTGCCGCCGTAGGGCGAGGTGCGCAGGTGCACCTTGATGCCGTGCCGGGCGGCGAGCCTGCTCACCACGAAGAGACCGAGCCGGTCGCTGTCGAACAGGTCGAGCGCCTCGTACTGTTCGATGCGGCGGTTGGCCTCGGCGAGGGTCTCCTTGCCCATGCCGAGCCCGCGGTCCTCGACCTCGACCGCGTAGCCGTTGCCCACGGGTTCGCCGGTGATGCGCACGCGCGTGTGGGGCGGCGAGAACTGTGCGGCGTTCTCGACGAGTTCCGCCAGCAGGTGGGTGAGGTCGGCGACGGCCGCGCCGACGACGGCCGCCTCGGGCAGCTGTCGTACCTCCACGCGCGCGTAGTCCTCGACCTCGGAGACGGCCGCGCGCACCACGTTCGTCAGGGAGACCGGCATCCGCCAGGCACGGCCGGGTGCCGCGCCGGACAGGATGATCAGGCTCTCCGCGTGCCGGCGCATACGGGTGGTGAGGTGGTCGAGCCGGAACAGGTCGCTCAGTTCGTTCGGGTCGTCGGAGCGGCGCTCCATGCTGTCCAGGAGGCTGAGTTGCCGGTGGACCAGGACCTGGCTGCGGCGGGCGAGGTTGACGAAGACCCCGGAGATGCCGCTGGCGAGTTCGGCTCGCTCGACGGCGGCGCGCAGGGCGGCGCGGTGGACGGTGCCCAGCGCCTCGGCGACCTGTCCGCTCTCGTCCTCGGCGGGCGGCCCCGGCGGGGCCTCGGCCCGGACGTCGATCTCCTCTCCGGCGCGCAGTCTCCGCATGGCTTCGGGCAGCTTGCGGCGGGCGATGTCCAGCGCGCTGTTGCGCAGGCTCACCAGCTCCACGACCAGGCCGCGGCCGATGCGTACCGAGATCACCAGCGAGGCGGCGACGGCGGCGAGGCCGAACAGCACGGCGGCCCCGGCCGGGGTGAGCAGTCCTCGGGTGAACGGGTCGGCCCGCTCGGCGACTCCGCGTCCCGCGTCGGCCTCGATGGTCCGCATCTCGTCCTGCACGCGCGCGAGTGACCGGTCCCAGGCGGCCTGCGGGGCGGCGTGGATCGCGCGGGCGCCCGGCGCGGCGGCGAGGACCGCGTCCTCCGCGGCGCCCACGGCGGCGTAGTCACCGCCGGAAGCGAGCTTGTGCCAGGCGGTGCGCTCGGGGCCGCGCAGGTCGGCGACGGCGGCTTCGGTGAGGGTACGGCGGGTCTCGACCGCGCCGGCGAACAGCCGCAGCCGGTCTCCGTCGAGCTTCCCCGCCAGGCGCGCGCCGACCAGTACGGCGTCCTCCTGGGCCAGCGCCTCCCCCGCGCGGGAGAATTCGAGCAGCACGCGCGCGTCGGAGCCGAGCTCGGCGTCCTGGATGCCGGTGAGGGCGCCGCCCACGGAGAAGGCCGCCGCGATCGTCCCGGTGTACCGCTGATAGGTCTGCTCCCAGCCTGCCCTGCGGTCGAGCACCGCGGTCCGCAGCGAGCCGAGCCGTTCGGCGCCGGTGACGAACTCCTCCAGCCGCTGGGCCACTCCGGCGGGCAGTTCCTCGGCGTCGGCGACGGTGCCGCTGTCGCCGAGGCGCAGCTCGGCCACGGCCGCGTCGGTGCGTTCGGTGAGCTTGCGGTAGTCGCCGGCCTGCACCGCGGCGGGGTCGGTGGCGAGCCGTACCGCACTCGTGCGCTCGGTCTGGAGGGCGGCGACGGCGGCCGCGACGGGGGTGCGGATCTCGGCGTCGACGCGCTGGACCTGCCGCAGTCCGGAGACGTCCTGCGCGGTGGTGACGGTGGCGTGCGCCCACAGGGCCAGCAGCGAGACCACGGGCACCATCAGCAGGCAGACGATCTTGGCCCGGACGGTGCGCGGCCGGATCCGCCAGCCCCCTCCGCGCGCGGGCATGTCCTCGGGCAGCGCGCCCGCGTGCTCGTCGGGGCTCTCGTCGGCGGGCGGTCCCGCGTGGGCGCGGCGGCCGCGCACAGGCGGTGCCGACGGCGTCTCGGCGCCGGGTGCGGTGGTCCTACGGGGTGTACGCATGGCCTCCTCGCTCGGAAGTAGGTCGTGCCGGTGGCTAGCGGGCGACGCTCTCGACCGGTCGCTGGGCGGAGGCGGAGGCCGCGCGCTCCCCCGTCGTCGGGGACAGGGCGACGAAGGCCGAGGTCAGGAAGAGATAGGACCCGAGGCCGACGGCGAGGGGGAAGATGAACTGCATCGCCGTGGCCCCGGGCAGGACGTCCCCGGCGGGTGCGACCCGCACGCTCACCGCGGACATCCCGGTGTAGTGCATGCTGCTCACCGCCGCGCCCATGATCAGGGAGGCGACGGTGACGGCGACGGTCGACTTGATGTTGAGCGCCGCCCACAGCGCCGCCGTCGCGGCGACCACGGCGATCAGCACCGAGAGCCCGACGAGGACGGGGTCGTAGCTCACCTCGCCGTGCAGGCGCACGGCCGCCATGCCCAGGTAGTGCATGCTGGCCACGCCGAGCCCTGTGGTGAGACCGCCCAGAAAAAGCGCGCGCGTGCGGTCGCGGCCGTAGCCGACGGCGAAGACGCCGGCGCAGACGACGGCCATGGCGACGAGCAGGCTGGCGACGGTCAGCGGCACGTCGTAGCGGATGTCGGTGCCACTGACGCTGAAGCCCAGCATCGCCACGAAGTGCATGGTCCAGATGCCGGTGCCGATGGCCGAGGCGGCGGTGACGAGCCAGTTGCGGCGCGAGCGGCCGGTGGCGCCGAGGGCGCGGACGGTGCAGCGCAGCCCCAGCGCGGCGCCGATGCAGGCCATGGCGTACGAGAGCGCGGGGGTCAGCCACCCCAGGGCGGCGTGGTCCAGGTGTCCCATGGCCCAGGGACGCTAGTGGGGGCAGGGGCGCACAAAGAGGGCGCATTTCGAGAGGTGTTGGAATATGACCCGGATTCCGCCCACAACGATCGACTGCCGCTCGAACATGTGCACCGCTGCGTCACCTCTGGAGGGGAGGAGGTCACTCCCTCCGGTGAGGGATCATGCGGAACATGAGCGACGACCACACACATGTCCAGGAGTTCTTCACCGCCCGCGCCGCCGGCTGGGACGCCAGGTTCCCCGACGACGGCCCCGCGTACGACGCCGCGGTCGCCGACCTCCGTCTGCGCGAGGGCGACCGCGTACTCGACGCGGGCTGCGGCACCGGACGGGCCCTGCAGCCTCTGCGTGCGGCCGTGGGGCCCTCGGGAGTGGTCCTCGGCGCCGATCTGACTCCGGCCATGCTGGAGGCCGCCGTACGGGCAGGACGGCACCGGGACGGGCAGCTGCTGCTCGCTGACGTCTCCGCGCTCCCGCTTCGCTCGGAGTCGCTCGACGCCGTGTTCGGGGCCGGGCTCATCGCGCATCTGCCCCATCCGGCGCGGAACCTGCGGGAGTTGGCCCGTGTGGTGCGCCCGGGCGGCACCCTGGCCCTGTTCCACCCGATCGGCAGGGCGGCCCTCGCGGCCCGTCAGGGGCGGCAGATCACCCCGGACGACCTGCGGGCGCAGGCCAACCTCCGGCCGCTGCTCGCCGGTTCCGGGTGGCGCATGACGTCGTACGTCGATGTGGACGCCCGCTTCCTGGCACTCGCCGTACGGGAAGGCTGAACGCTCAGCCGCGCCCGGCGACGGCCGCGGCGAAGGCGGAAGGGTTGTAGAACATGACGTTGTGGCCGACGCCGGGCACCGTCACCACCCGCACCCCCGCCGCTTCCAGGGTCTGGACTGACGGCGTACCTCGGCCCGGCGGGGTACCCGGTGGCCTTGGCCGCGGCGTCCCCTTCTGTCGCCGAAAGCCCAACCCTACGGTGAACAGCAGGAGAGGGACGATCAGCCATGGCAACCCCGCAGGGGAAGGTGGTCAGCATGTTCGGCAAGGTCCGGCAGTCCTGGAGCAGAGTTCTGGACGCATGGCGCACGGAGTCCGACGGCGATCACGAAGGGCGTACGCACAACCTGTTCGAAGCCGCCGCGGCCTACGTCTCGGCCTGCGCGGAGGACGACCAGGAGCGCATCGAGGAGACCGAACGGTGGGTGTCGCCGGAGGCGCTGTCGTTCGGGGTGAACGAGCTGGCGTGCCGGGCCGTCATCGCCCTCGCGCGGGAACGCGACGAGTCCCCCGGCACCGTCGCGCGGGACCTCCTCGGCCTCCCCGCGGCCTGAAGCGCGCCGCCATCTCAGGTCGATTTCACCCCGTCCAGGCGGAAAACTGCAGCTCCGGGTGGGCCGGCAAGTCGTGACAAGGGCCTTCCGCTCGCATTAGGGTGCGCGCCGATGGACGAACCAATGAGGAGGCTGGTGTGGCCGGGACGGACGAGGACGCCGTCGCCGCCGAGGACGACGCGCTCTATGTGCTGACGGCGGTGCTGCTGACGCCTGCGAAGTTCCCGAGCGTGCTGGGCGACGACTATCCGGAGGCGTGCGCGGCGCTCGGCCTCGCGCCCCTCGCCGACGGGTACGGGCTGGTGCTCGGCCAGGACGGCGACGGCGCCCGTTGGACGGTCGTCATCGACGACGTCTCGCTGGTCGCGGTCGCCATCGCGTCCTGGGACTGCGGCATGGAGTACGACCTGTCGCCCGACGAGCGCACGGTCGTCGCCGCCCTGCCCGGCTGGCCCCTGGCGGTCGCCGTCGCGGCCCCCAACGTGCCCGCGCCGCACGACCCCGACCCCGACGAAGCCGACGGTCCGCCCCTGGCACCGCCGGACACCTCCACCTGGGGCCCGGCACAGCGCCGGCTGGGCGCCGATGAGATCGCCCTGCAGTGGGCGCTGTGGCGCGAGCAGCTCGACGACACCGACTTCCCGGCTCCCGGGAGCGGCTCCGCGGCCCCCGAGGGCCAGGAGACGGCCCAGGGGGCCGCTGAGGCGGCCTCGGAGGAGACCGCGGGCGAGTCCCCGGGTGAGTCTTCGGGCGGTGGCGAGCCGAAGCCCAAGGGGCACAGCGGCATCCGCCGGGTCCTCGCCGAGGCACGCGCCTACGTGGACACCCCGCCGCCCCTCGGACGGGTCCGGTCCGCCTTCGCCTCGGGCGACGCCCGCACCCTGCGCGCCGACGGTCCCGGCTGGTCGCTCGTGGCCAGGACCGACGACATCGCGTTCGTGCTGCTCGACGATGAGCCCGGCGAAGTCCTGCCGGTGGGCCGGGGCCCGGAACTGCCGGGTCTGCTGGAGGCCCTCGACAAGATGGCGGTACGCCCCAGCTGAGGCCGTCGGCCTCGGGCGCATGCCAGCGGCGGCAGCGCCGGACGCAGGCGGCCCCATAGCCGGGGAGACACGGGGACAGGCGGCCTCGTAGTGAGGGAGACACGGGGACACCGGATCGCGGCGAGCGCTGCGGCACGCGCGCGTGCGCTACGGCATGACGCCCGCCGGCACGTCGGCCGCACCCATGCGACGGCACCGTTCCATGTGGCCCCACCCCATGGATGAGGGGACCGAAGAACCACACCATGGGGCAGCTCCGACGCCGCCCCTGGCGTCAACTCCCGTCCCTGGAGGTCGCCATGCGCCTGTCCCGAGGTGTTCCCTTCGTCGCCGTCACCCTGATCGCCGCCGCGCTCGTCGGGCCGACGTCCGCCGGGGCCGCACCGGCCGGCGAGGACCATTGCGGCCGCCAGGAGCGGGTGCGGCTCCCCGGCGCGGCCTTCCAGCGGAGCGCCTGTCTTCCGGACCTGACCACCACGGGCCTCGCCGGGACCCCGTACACCGACCTGGCGGACCAGGCGGGGCTGACGGCCGCCCGCACCCGGGTGCCGGCCGGGGTGCCGGGGATCCAGATCGACGGCTACTTCCCGGACTCCTCGCGCTTCAACGCCACGCACGGCTGGAAACACGACGCGCAGTTCGTCCTCCGGCTGCCGGACCGCTGGAACGGCGGCCTGGTCGTCACGGGCGCGCCCGGCACGCGTCGGCAGTACGCCACGGACAAGGCGATCTCGGACCAGGTGCTCGCCCAGGGCTACGCGTACGCGGCGACCGACAAGGGCAACAACGGTTCCGACTTCTACCTCGACGGCACCCGGCCCGGTGACGCGGTGGCCGAGTGGAACACCCGGACCACCCAACTCACCCGCGCCGCCCGGAAAGCCGTGGCCCAGCGCTACGGGCATCTCCCGCGCCGCACGTTCATCACCGGCATCTCCAACGGCGGCTACCTGACCCGCTGGCAGTTGGAGAACCACCCGGAGCTGTACGACGGTGGCGTGGACTGGGAGGGGGCGCTGTGGACCGCGGACGGCCCCAACCTGCTCACCTCGCTCCCCACCGCCGTGGCCCGCATGTCCGGTGCCGCACGAGACGAGGATCTGTACGCGGTGGGCTTCGCGCGTGGCTCCGAATTCCTGTGGCCGTACCACGAGAGGGCCTACTGGGGTGTCACCCAGAAGATCTACCGCGCGGAGTTCGACCCGGCGTACGCCCCGGGCTGCCCCGGCCCCTCCGCCGGCACGACCGCGGACCAGATCCTCGCGCCCTGCGCCGAGGACGCGACCTACGACTACGCCTCCCGTCCGGCCTCCGTCCATCGCGCGGTGGCCCGGGTGGCGCTGACCGGGCGGATCGGCAGACCGCTGATCACGCTGCACGGCGATCTGGACGCGCTGCTGCCGAAGGCGGCCGACTCCGATGTGTACGCGCGCATGGTCGGCGCCGCCGGCCGGAGCTCGATGCACCGCTACTACACGATCGAGGGCGGCACGCACGTGGACGGGCTGTACGACACCTATCCGGACCGGCTGCGGCCGATCCTGCCCTGCTACCGCTCGGCGTTCGACGCACTGGTCTCCTGGGTGGACCGGAACGACCAGCCCCCCGCGGACCGAACCGTCGACAGGCCCGCGAGCGGCGACATGGTCAACTCCTGCGCCCTGTCGGATCCGGCCGAGCGCTAGCCGGCGGGCCTGGCCGGCGGATCATGCCGGCCAGGCCCTCATGCCTCAGCGGCCGAGCTCCTTGCGGGAGGAGCGGCGCAGTCTGCGCCGCTGTGAGGGGTCGAGTGCGAGGTACGCGGCGGCCGGGACGCCCAGAATGATCAGGAGCGCTGCCCACCAGGGCAGCCAGATGAGCAGAAAGATCCCGACCGCCGCACCTCCTGCGGCGATCTTGTGATTCCTCGTCATATGTGTCGCCTCCTCCGCGGCGCACTGCCGCTCTCTGCTCTGAAAACGGGCCCGCGCTTCCCGCGGTTCCGCATCACGACCCTGAGACGTCCCTGAGGTGCTCCCCCTACTGGTCCACCTCCTCGCCCACCCTCCCACGGCAGTGACGCGGAACACAGCCCCGGCATGCCGGTTCGCGCCGACCGGTGCTGTACCCTCGGCGGCCGACCTGGTAGTCAAGTTTGAGGAACTCACCATCGCTGTCCAGACAGTCCCCCCGGCTCCTCCCTCCGAGATCTTCGAACTGGCCCACTGTTCCGCCGTGTTCGTCCCCGGCGATCCGGCACGCACCGGCAGGGTCGCCTTCTGGTGCCCCGACGGCGAAGCCCTTCCCCGCCCCGCAGCGGCGTCGGCCGAGGATCTGACCGTCGTCGTGCCCGGCGACGACGGTGTCGAGCTCACCACCGTCCCCGCCGTGCTGCTGCCCCTGCGCGCCGCCCTGCCCGTCCTGATCCGCGCGCGTGCCACCGCGCAGGCCCACCGAGGGCCCGCGTTCTGGGGCGCGGCGGCCGTCCTGGCGCTGCACCTCACCGCGCGGGGACTGCTGTTGCCCGGTCTGTCGCCCGACGACCACGACGCCTGGCGCGTCGGCCCGCTGAGCACCGCGGACCTGGATCACGTCCGCCGGCTCGCCGCGGCGATGCCGCCCGAGGCACACGCCGTACCGCTGACGACCACAGCGGCCCTGCGGCTGCCCGACCCCGAACGGCTGCTGCGCTCCTTCCTGGACGCCGTCGCGGACACCCTGCCCCGCACGCCCGCGGCCCCTCTCGTCACCGGCGGCCCCGCCTACGCCGTACCGGAACCCCAGCACCTGCCCGGGTACCGCGCGTGGGCGGCCGATGTGGCCGCGGGCCACGACGCCGGCGTACGCCTGTCCCTGCGCGTCGAGGTTCCAGGACTGGCCGCCCTGGCCGAGGAGGCCGCGGCGCCCGCCTTCCGTGCGGTGCTCCAGGTGCACGGCGTGAGCGATCCGGCGCTTGTCGCGGACGCCGCGCAGGTGTGGGCCGGGACCTCCGCCTTCGGGTCCCGCGCGCGCATGGACGCCCTGCTGGCCCTGCGCGGCGCGGCACGCGCGTGGCCGCCCCTCGCGCCCCTGCTCTCGGCCACCGTGCCGGACGCCGTGGAACTGGCCGACGAGGAGGTCACCGACCTGCTCTCCACCGGTGCCCGGTCCCTGGCCGCGGCGGGCGTAGAGGTGCACTGGCCCAAGGGGCTGGCCCATGAGCTCACCGCCCGCGCGGTGGTGGGTCCGCCCGACGACGAGACGGGCTCCGCCAGGCTCGGCTCCGACACTCCGTCCTTCCTGTCCGCCGACGCCCTGCTCGCCTTCGACTGGCGGTTCGCGCTGGGCGACCAGCGGCTCAGCCGCGCGGATCTGGACCGCCTGGCCGAGGCCAACCGGCCGCTCGTGCGGTTGCGCGACCAGTGGGTCCTGGTCGATCCCGAGGAGGTGCGCCGGGCGCGCGAGCAGCGGGACCGCAAGGTGACGCCCGTCGACGCCCTGAGCGCCGCCCTGACCGGCTCGACCGAGGTCGACGGGCGCCGGGTCGAGGTGCAGCCCACGGGGTGGCTGGCGGCCCTGCGCGAGCGGCTCGCCGACCCCGAGGGGCAGGAGCCGGTCCCGCAGCCCGCCGCGCTCGCGGCCACCCTGCGCGACTACCAGCGGCGGGGCCTGAACTGGCTGGCCCGGACGACCTCCTCGGGCCTGGGCTGCTGCCTGGCCGACGACATGGGTCTTGGCAAGACCATCACGCTGATCGCGCTGCATCTGCACCGGCAGACGGACGACGCGTCGGCCGGTCCCACCCTGGTGGTGTGCCCGACCTCGCTGATGGGCAACTGGCAGCGCGAGATCGAGAAGTTCGCGCCCGGAACACCCGTGCGCCGCTTCCACGGGGCCCGGCGCGATCTCGACGCCCTCGCCGACGGCGAGTTCGTGCTCACCACGTACGGCACGATGCGCCTGGACACGCCCCGGCTCGCCGAGGTGCCCTGGGGCATGGTCGTGGCCGACGAGGCGCAGCATGTGAAGAACCCCTACTCGGCCACCGCGCGGGCGCTGCGCTCCATCGGCGCACGCGCGCGTGTGGCGCTCACCGGGACCCCGGTCGAGAACAACCTGTCGGAGCTGTGGGCGATCCTCGACTGGACGACCCCGGGACTGCTCGGCCGGCTCGGCACGTTCCGCACCCGGTACGCGCAGTCCGTCGAGAGCGGTCAGGACCCGGCCGCCGCCGAGCGGCTCGCCCGGCTGGTCCGGCCGTTCCTGCTGCGCCGCCGCAAGTCGGACCCCGGGATCGCGCCGGAACTGCCGCCGAAGACCGAGACCGACCGCGCGGTGTCGCTCACCAAGGAGCAGGCGGGGCTGTACGAGGCGGTGGTGCGCGAGACGCTCGCGGAGATCGCCGCGGCCGACAGCATGGCGCGGCGCGGGCTGATCGTGAAGCTGCTGACGGGCCTGAAGCAGATCTGCAACCACCCGGCGCAGTACCTCAAGGAGGAGCGGCCGGAGATCGCCGGGCGCTCCGGGAAGCTGGAGCTGCTGGACGAGTTGCTCGACACGATCCTCTCCGAGGGGGCGGGCGTTCTGGTCTTCACCCAGTACGTGCGCATGGGGCGTCTCATCGAACAGCATCTGGCGGCCCGCGGGGTGCCCTCCCAGTTCCTGCACGGCGGGACGCCGATCGCCGGGCGCGAGGAGCAGGTGCGCCGGTTCCAGGAGGGGGAAGTCCCGGTCTTCCTGCTGTCGTTGAAGGCAGCGGGCACGGGTCTGAATCTCACCCGGGCCGAGCACGTCGTGCACTACGACCGCTGGTGGAACCCGGCGGTGGAGGCGCAGGCCACCGACCGCGCGTACCGCATCGGTCAGACGCGGCCCGTGCAGGTGCACCGGCTGATCGCCGAGGGGACGATCGAGGACCGGATCGCGGACATGCTGATCCGCAAGAAGGAACTCGCCGACGCCGTACTGGGCGCCGGTGAAGCGGCGCTGACGGAGCTCTCGGACGCGGAGCTGGCCGATCTGGTGGAACTGCGAGGGGGTGCACGATGAATCGCTACGACGGTGACGAGCACAAGTACACCGAGCGCACGTTCGCGGCGCTGCCGCCCGCGCAGGGAACGGGCTTCGCGCAGACGTGGTGGGGACGGGCCTGGCTGAAGGCGCTGGAGGACGCGGCGCTGGACTCCCAGCAGCTCAAGGCGGGCCGCAGGCTCGCCCGCGCGGGAAGCGTGGGCGCGGTGTCGGTGCGCCCGGGGCGCATCACGGCCGTCGTCCAGGACCGCGACCGCACGCAGCACCGGGCGGACGTCCTGCTGGAGGAGCTGTCCGGCGAACAGTGGGACCGGTTCCTGGACATGACCGTCGAGCGGGCCGGGCATGTCGCGGCACTGCTGGACCGCGACATGCCGCCGCACCTGGTCGAGGACGCGGCGGCCACCGGCGTCGACCTGCTGCCCGGGATGGGCGACCTGGAGCCCGAGTGCGACTGCGAAGCCTGGGACCACTGCGCGCACACAGCGGCCCTGTGCTACCAGGTGGCCCGGCTGCTGGACCAGGATCCGTTCGTGCTGCTGCTGATGCGGGGACGGGGCGAACGCGCCTTGCTGGACGACATCCAGGCCCGCAGCACCGCGCCCATCGAGGAAGCGCCGGAAGCGGAGGGCGTGGACGCGGCGGAGGCGTTCGCGGCCGGGGACATCCTGCCGCCGCTGCCGGAACTTCCCCGGCTCCCCGAGCACCCGGGCGTACCGCCGTCCCTGGACACCGAGACACCTGCGCCGTCCGATCTCGACCCCGCCGCCCTGGAGTACCTCGCCGCCCGCGCCGCGGCGCAGGCGCACCTCCTGCTCGCCGACGCGCTGCGCGGAGCGGCGGAGCGGACAGCCCTGACACCGGCTCAGGACGCGGTCCGGCTCGCCGTCGGCACGTCCGTGGAGGCCGTACGGGAGCGCCTCGCCCGTGGTTCGGGGCGCTCCCGGGAGCAGTTGGAGCTGGCCGTACGGGCCTGGGAGTTCGGCGGGGCCGCCGCGCTGGACGTACTGGAGGACGAGTGGGCCGTGGAGGGCGAAACGCTCGTACGCGCGCGTGCGGCTCTGGAAGCGGCCTGGGACGAGGACGAACGGCCGTCGCTGCGAGCGAAGGGCAACCGGTGGACGGCCGCCGGTTCCGCCGGGCAGGTCCGGCTGGGACGGGACGGCCGCTGGTGGCCGTACCGGAAGCAGCGGGGCCGCTGGGTGCCCGCGGGCGGCCCGGCCCAGGACCCGGCAACGGCGCTGGCCTCGGCGGCGGCCGAGTCCGGGGCCGAGGAGTGACTCGCGCATCCTGAGCTCTGCGGGGCGTCGGCTCGACGAGCGGCCGACGTCCCGCGTTCACCCGGGGCTTGAGCGGCGTTCCGCGCGGGGGCCAAATCTGGCCACTGTCAGCGAACTTGCTCCACAGGAGGCCCGATGTCCCCGCTCGCCACCGGCCGGCGCCGCGTCCACCGTTCCGTCGCGGCGGGCGTACCCCTCGCCGTTCTGGCCGTCCTGGCGGCAACGGGTCCGGCCGTGGGCACCCCCTCCGGCGACGCGCGCGTCGTCGGCACCGCCACGCTCGGCGACATACCGCTCGGCGCCTTCAGCAACGCCCTGCTGCCCGGCACGGTCGCCGACGACCGGGGGGTCGACCTCGGCGGCATCGGCAGCGACATCTACCCGGCCGGCCGCAAGGGCGAGTTCTGGACCGTCACCGACCGCGGGCCCAACGGCCAGATCAAGGTGGACGGCACCAAGCGCCGCACCTTCCCGGTGCCCGGCTTCGACCCGGCGATCGTCAAGATCCGTGTCTCGGGCGGCTCGGTGCGGGTCGTCGACGCGATCCCGCTCACCACCTCCTCCGGCAAGCCCGTCACCGGACTGTCCAACCAGGAGGGCCGCGACGAGGCGCCGTACTCCTACGACGCGTCCACGCCGCTGTCGTACAACCCCAATGGCCTCGACACCGAGGGCATCGTGCGGGCCGAGGACGGGAGCTTCTGGCTCGTCGACGAGTACGGGCCCTCGCTCGTGCACGTCTCCGCGCCCGGGAAGGTGCTCACGCGCTATGTGCCCGAGGGGCTGAACCTCACCGGCGCTGACTACCCCGTGGTCGAGGCGCTGCCCGCCGTCCTGCTGCACCGGAAGGGCAACCGCGGTTTCGAGGGGCTCGCCCAGCTGCCCGGCGGCGACCTGGTGCTGGCCGTGCAGAGCCCGCTCTCGCTGCCCGACGGGGACGCCGGTGAGTCCTCGCGCACCACCCGTCTGCTGCGCTTCTCGCCGAAGCAGCGGGCGGTCACCGCCGAGTTCGCGTACCGCTTCGACCCGGTGGACGTGGTCGACCCCGGCGAGGACGACACCTCCGAGCTGAAGATCTCCTCGGTGGTCGCCGTCGGCGGCAACCGCCTGCTGGTCGAGGAGCGCACCGACAAGGCCGCCCGGCTGCACCTGGTCCGGCTGGACAAGGACGGGGACATCCTCGGCGGCCCCTGGGACGACGACACCACCTCCCCGTCGCTGGAGCAGCTCCAGGACCCGGCCGCCGCCGGCGTGCCCGTCCTCGCCAAGAAGCTGGTCGTCGACCTCGGCACGGTCGCCGGGGTACCCGGCAAGATCGAGGGCGTCGCGCGCGTGGACCGGGACACGTTCGCCCTGATCAACGACAACGACTTCGGCATGACCGACGGGAAGGGCGCGTTCGACGCGCAGGGCCGGCTCGTCGACAGCGGGATCGAGACGACGGTGACCTACGTCCGGCTGCCGCGCGGCATCTGACCGATGGCCCGCACGCGTGCGTGGCGGTTCACCTCCGCCCCGCACGCGACCGTCGCTCTACGGCAGCTCGGCCTCGTCGAGCTCCGGCAGCAGCGACTCGATCGCACTGGGCAGGTCGCTGGGAAGCTCGCTGGGCAACTCGCTGGGGAAGCCCGACGGCAGCTCGCTCGGCAGTCTGCTGGGCAGTTCCGTGGGAAGGCTGAACGACGGCCGCGGTGACGGACTCCGGGTGCTCTCCCCGGACGGCTTCTCCTCCGGCGAGTCGTCGCTCCCCGAGGCCAGCAGCACCACCAGGGCGACGGCCACGCCCGCCACGATCACCCCGAGCAGGGCGAGCAGCGGACCGCGTCGTCTCCCCGGTCCTCCGCCGGGCGGCGGTTCGTCGTACGGAGGCCCGTAGCCGCCGGTGGGCGGTCCGGAGCCGTCGGGGGGCGGGCCCGAGCCGTCGGAGGGCGGGCCCGAGCCGTCGGAGGGCGGGCCCGAGCCGTCGCCCGGCGGCGAACCGGGCGGCTGGGGCGGTACGGGCGGGATGGCCATACCGCCCAGCGTCACCTCTCGGCGGTGATCACGCGAGCCCGTCGCGGAAGTTGGTACCGGCCCATGCGGTGGACGGGACGATTCCGGTGCATTTCCCGCCGCGACCGGCGCATTCCTCGACCCAACCGGCGCATTCCTCGCCATGACCGGCGCGCGCCTCGCCGTAACGCGTCCCGTACCGGCGCCGCGCGCTCGCCCGCAGGCCAGCGCGCGACAACCGCACGCGCGCGTGCTAGTTCAGCCACGCGCTCCCAGCAGGTGGTCCATCGCCAGCTGGTCGAGCTGCTCGAAGGCCATTCCGCGCGTGGCGGCAGCCTCCACGTCGAAGTCCTCGAACGCGCCGCGGTCGGCGAGCAGGGACTCCAGGCCGTCGGCCGCGGTGGGCTGCGCCAGTTCGTCCAGACGCGCGGCCCGCAGCGCCTCCTGGACCTCGGGGTCCGCGCGGAAGGCCGCCGCGCGCTCCTTGAGGATCAGGTAGTTGCGCATGCAGCCCGCGGCCGACGCCCACACACCGTCCAGGTCCTCGGTCCGCGGCGGCTTGAAGTCGAAGTGGCGCGGCCCGGCGTAGCCGGCGCTCTCCAGCAGGTCGACGAGCCAGAAGGCGGCGCGCAGGTCACCGGCGCCGAACCGCAGGTCCTGGTCGTACTTGATGCCGGACTGGCCGTTGAGGTCGATGTGGAAGAGCTTGCCCGCCCACAGGGCCTGCGCGATGCCGTGCGGGAAGTTCAGCCCGGCCATCTGCTCGTGACCGACCTCGGGGTTGACGCCGTACAGCTCGGGGCGCTCCAGGCGCTCGATGAACGCCAGCGCGTGGCCGACGGTGGGCAGGAGGATGTCGCCGCGCGGCTCGTTCGGCTTGGGCTCGATCGCGAACTTCAGGTCGTAGCCCTGGGAGGTCACGTACTCGCCGAGGAGGTCGAAGGCCTCCTTCATGCGGTCCAGGGCCACGCGTACGTCCTTGGCCGCGCCGGACTCGGCGCCCTCCCGGCCGCCCCAGGCGACGTAGGTCTTCGCGCCCAGCTCGACCGCCAGGTCGACGTTGCGGATCGTCTTGCGCAGGGCGTAACGGCGCACGTCACGGTCGTTGGCGGTGAACGCGCCGTCCTTGAAGACGGGGTGCGTGAACAGGTTGGTGGTGGCCATCGGCACGGTCATGCCGGTGGTGTCCAGGGCCTGCCGGAAGCGCTTGATGTGCGCCTCGCGCTCGGTGTCCGAGGATCCGAAGGGGATCAGGTCGTCGTCGTGGAAGGTGACCCCGTGGGCACCGAGTTCGGCCAGGCGCTGCACCGTCTCGACCGGGTCGAGGGCGCGGCGCGTGGCGTCGCCGAAGGGGTCCCGTCCCTGCCAGCCGACGGTCCACAGGCCGAAGGTGAACCTGTCCTCGGGGGTGGGCTGGTAGTTCATGCCGCGGCTCCTTGCCTGCTGCGAGTTGCTTGCTGCCGACTATTTCGTCATGGCGATTTACAAATTAGTATGCCGAGGCATCCCTGGGAAGAGAACAGTTGTCCTCGGGCATGGTCACGCGCCGCACACAGGGCCCGGGCCGCAGCCGCACGCAGGACCCGAGCCGCACAGGAGGAGAGCCCGATGTCAGCAGCCGAAGGACCGCTCGTCGTCGGCGTGGACACGTCCACCCAGTCCACCAAGGCCCTCGTCGTCGACGCGGCCACCGGGCGCGTCGTCGCGAGCGGACAGGCCCCGCACACGGTGTCCGCCGGGGCGGGCCGCGAGTCCGACCCCCGCCAGTGGTGGGACGCCCTGTGCGAGGCCCTGCACCAGTGCGGCGACGCCGCGCACGAGGCCGCCGCGGTGTCCGTCGGCGGCCAGCAGCACGGCCTGGTCACCCTGGACGAGCGGGGCGAACCGGTGCGCCCGGCGATGCTCTGGAACGACGTCCGCTCGGCGCCGCAGGCCCGTCGGCTCATCGAGGAGCTGGGCGGCCCGAAAGCCTGGGCCGAGCGCACCGGCAGCGTGCCCGGCGCGTCCTTCACGGTGACGAAGTGGGCGTGGCTGGCCGAGCACGATCCGGAGGCCGTCCGCGCGACGAAGGCGGTACGGCTCCCCCACGACTACCTCACCGAGCGCCTCACCGGGGAGGGCACCACCGACCGCGGCGACGCCTCCGGTACGGGCTGGTGGGCGGCCGGCACGGAGGCGTACGACGAGGAAACCCTCGCGCATGTGGGCCTCGACCCCGCGCTGCTCCCCCGCGTGGTCCGGCCCGGCGAGGTGGCGGGCACCGTGCGCACCCACCACGACCTGCCGTTCTCCAAGGGCACCCTGGTCGCTCCCGGCACCGGCGACAACGCCGCCGCCGCGCTCGGCCTCGGCCTGCGCCCCGGCACCCCGGTGCTCAGTCTCGGCACGTCCGGCACGGTGTACGCCGTGTCCCGGCACCGCCCGGCCGACCCCACCGGCACGGTCGCGGGCTTCGCCGACGCCCACGGCGACTGGCTGCCGCTGGCCTGCACCCTGAACTGCACCCTCGCCGTCGACCGGGTGGCCGCGCTGCTCGGCCTGGACCGCGAGGCGGTGGAACCGGCCGGGGACGTGACGCTCCTGCCGTTCCTGGACGGGGAACGCACCCCGAACCTGCCGAACGCCTCGGGCCTGCTGCTCGGCCTGCGCCACGACACCACCGCGGGCCAGCTCCTCCAGGCCGCCTACGACGGCGCCGTCCACTCCTTGCTGGGCGCGCTGGACCTGGTCCTCGACGCCGACGCGGACCGCTCGGCCCCGCTGCTGCTGATCGGCGGCGGCGCGCGCGGCGGGGCCTGGCAGCAGACCGTGCGCCGGCTGTCGGGGCGTCCGGTGCGGGTGCCCGAGGCCAAGGAACTGGTGGCGCTCGGCGCCGCCGCCCAGGCGGCCGGCCTGCTGACCGGTGAGGATCCGGCCGCCGTCGCCCGGCGCTGGAACACGGCCGCGGGTCCCGTGCTGGAGGCGGTGGAGCGGGACGAGGCGGCCCTGGCGCGGATCGCCGGGGTACTCTCCGACGCGGCCCCGCTGCTGGAGCGGGGCACCCAGGCCCAGTGACCGCACGCACACCGATCGAGGACTGACGGAGGCATGACCGCACCGCTTCCCGGACGGGCGCTGCCCGACACGCAGCAGGGCATGCGCCGCCGCAACCTGGCCCGGGTCATGCACACCGTCAGCGCGGAGGGGCCCCTGTCCCGTGCCGCCGTCGCCTCGCGGATCGGTCTGACGCGGGCGGCGGTGTCCACCCTCGTGGACGAGCTGATCCGCGCCGGGCTGATCGAGGAGCTCGGCCCGGAGCGCCCCGGCCGGGTGGGCCGGCCCGGCTCGGCGCTCGCCGTCAGCGCACACGGCCCGGCCGGCATCGGCGCCGAGATCGGCGTCGACCACCTCGCGGTGTGCGCGGTCGACCTGCGCGGCGCGGTACGGGCCAGGGCCGTGCGGCACGGCGCGAACCGGGGGCGTTCCCCCGAACCGGTGATCCGGGAGCTGACCGAGCTGGTGCGGGCGGTCGTGGCGGAGACCGGGCGCGAAGGGCTGTGGCCGGCCGGGCTCGCGGTGGCGGTGCCCGGTCTGGTGGCCCGTGACGGCCGTACGGTCGTCCGGGCGCCGAACCTCGAATGGCACGACGTCGACCTCGGGGCGCTGCTGCCCGAGGAGTTCGCGCTCACCGTGGACAACGAGGCGAACTTCGGCGCGCTCGCCGAACTCTGGCTCGGCGAGGGCACACCGCGGGACTTCCTGCACGTGTCCGCGGAGATCGGCATCGGTGCGGCGGTGGTCGTGGACGGGCAACTGCTGCGCGGAACACGTGGTTTCGCGGGCGAGCTGGGGCATGTGCCGGTCCGCCCGGAAGGACCGCCGTGCCCGTGCGGGGGGCGTGGCTGTCTGGAGCAGTACGCCGGTGAGGAGGCGGTGCTGCGGGCGGCGGGGCTGGAACCGGGCCAGGACCGCGTCGGACTGCTCGCGGGACGGGCTGCCGAGGGGGACAAGGACGTACGGGGCGCGCTGCACGACGCGGGCGAGGCGCTCGGCGTCGCGCTGACCGGGGCGGTCAACCTGCTGGATCCCGAGAGTGTGGTGCTCGGCGGCGCGCTGGCCGGGCTCGCGCCCTGGCTGCTGCCCTCGCTGGAGGCCGAGCTGGACGGGCGCACCGCGGGCGCGGCCTGTCCGGTGTCCGTGTCGCGGCTCGGGCCGGAGGGGCCGCTGCTGGGCGCCGCGCACTGGGTGGTGCGCGGGGTGCTGGACGATCCGGCCGCGGTGGGCGAACGAGCCTGACCCCAGGCCGACTTCACTCGGTCGAGTGAGCGAGTTGTCCACAGGGCGACGGTTGTCCACGGAAACGCACCGGGCCCTCCGGCCCGGCCCCTTCGCGCCGTACCGTGAATCACGCGAGGGCGCTCCCGGCCCCTCTCCCCCGTGACCTGCGGCAGAACGGAGCTGTGCGGCGATGAGCGACCCCCGGATCCTGACCGTCCGACCCGAACCCCACGAGTACGCCTGGACGTTCGGCGGCGCCCCACCCGTCGCCCGCATCGCGCCGGGCACTGTACTGGACCTGTTCACGGAGGACTGCTTCGGCGGGCGGGTGCGGTCGGAGAAGGACCTGGTCTCCGAGGTCTGCGAGTTCCCCTTCCTCAACCCGCAGACCGGCCCCTTCCACGTCGAGGGCGCCGAGCCCGGCGACACGGTCGCCGTGCACTTCGTCTCCATCGAACCCGCCCGGGACTGGGCCGCCTCCACCACCGTCCCGTTGTTCGGCGCCCTCACCTCGACCCCGACCACGGCCACGCTCCAGCCGCCGCTCCCGGAGACCGTCTGGATCTGGCAGTTGGACAGAACCCGGCGTACCGCACTGTTCCGCGCGCACGACAGCGACTTCGAGGCCGAGCTGCCGATCGATCCGATGCACGGCACGGTGGGGGTGGCCCCGGCCAATCTGGAGGTCCGCTCGGCGCTGGTGCCGGACGCGCACGGCGGGAACATGGACACACCCGAGATGCGGGCCGGCGTCACCTGCTATCTCGGGGTGAACGTCGAGGGAGCGCTGCTCAGTCTGGGCGACGGACATGCCCGTCAGGGCGAGGGTGAGACCTGCGGGGTCGCCGTCGAGTGTGCGATGAACACCGTGGTGATCGTCGAGCTGCTCAAGGGGATCGCCACCCCCTGGCCGCGCATCGAGTCGGACACGCACATCATCTCGACCGGATCGGCGCGCCCCTTGGAGGACGCGTTCCGGATATCCCAGCTCGACCTGGTGCGGTGGCTGGTGCGCGACTACGGCTTCAGCGAGTTGGACGCGTACCAGTTCGCAACCCAGGTCGTGGAGTCGCCGTTGGCCAATGTGTGCGACACCAACTACACGTGCGTGGCCAAGCTCCGCAAGGAGTGGCTGCCCCCGCGCGAGACCCACCGCGGCCTCCACACGCGCCTGCGCGAGACCGCGTCCGCGCTCCGGCGCTGACCGGGCACCCGCCCCCGCCCCCGTTCCGGCCCCGCTTCTCCCGGCTTCCCCAAGCCCGACTCCCCGAGCCCGCCAGCCCGCCAACCCGCCCCGCCCACCCGACCGAGAGGCACGACCCCGTATGGACCGGGCACAACCACTGACCGACAGACGCACGCTGCTCAAGGGCGCCGCCCTCACCGCCGTGACCTACGGGCTGCTCCCCGGGCCGCGGGCCGGCGCCCAGATCCCCGCCCCCGACCAGCCGACCGCCGAGTGGCGGCCGACGAGCACCGCCAACTTCACCGCTGCCCGCAGACCCCTGGACCACCGAGTCGACCTGGTCGTCGTCCATGTCACCCAGACCGACTACCTCGGCACCCTCGCCGTCTTCGGGAACCGGAAGAAGAAGGTGTCCGCGCACTACGTCGTCCGTTCCGCCGACGGACATGTGGCGCAGTGCGTCCGGGAGTCGGACATCGCCTGGCACGCGGGGAACTGGGACTACAACACCCGCAGCATCGGCATCGAACACGAGGGCTGGGTGGACCGGCCCGCCTACTTCACCGACGCCCTGTACGAGCGGTCGGCCGCACTGACCGCGGCGATCTGCGCCCGGCACGGCATCCCGAGGGACAGGAGGCACATCATCGGCCATCACGAGGTGCCCGGCACCGACCACACCGATCCCGGACCGCACTGGGACTGGAGGCGTTACCTCAGACTCGTCCAGGCGGCCTGACCGACGCTCTCGTCGAGGCGGCCTGACCGACGCTTCCGGTCAGTCGTTGGGGTGACGCCGGTCGAAAAGGTTGTCCGCACGCGTACTCGGAGTGACGATGTCCCCAGCCGCATCGCCGTCCGTGGAGGCCGAGTTGACCGATCCGTGCGTGGCCCTGGAGCCGGGGACCGACCCTGCCGAGCGCGCCCGGATGCTGCGCCGCGCACATGAGACGTTCACCGCGGCGGGCACCGTGCCGAAGCCGGTGCGTGCCGTGGTGGCCGACTCGTGGCGGCGTTCCGCGAGAGCGGGCGTCGGGCCGGACGGCACGGCGCGCGTGGAACTCGCCGACGGTGACCTCGGCGCCTACCGGGCGGAGCATCCGCTGGCCCGGGTGATGCCGCTGATCCGCGAGTTGATGGGCACCTTCGCGGCGGACGGCGAGCATCTGCTCGCGGTGTGCGACGCGCACGGCAGGCTGCTCTGGGTCGAGGGGCATGCCACGACCCGGCGGCAGGCGGGCCGGATGAACTTCGTCCCCGGCGCCCGCTGGTCGGAGACGGCGGTCGGGACGAACGCTCCGGGTACCGCGGTCGCCGTCGACCGGCCGGTGCAGGTGTTCGCGGCGGAGCACTTCATCCGGCGGGTGCAACCCTGGACGTGCGCGGCGGCGCCGGTGCACGATCCGCGCACCGGGCGGGTGCTCGGGGCCGTGGACATCACCGGCGGGGACGGGCTGGCCCATCCGCACAGCCTGGGCTTCGTGCAGGCGGTCGCGCGGGCGGCCGAGTCGCATCTGGCGCTGCTGGCCCCGCCGGGCCCGGCCGTGGACGCGCACGAGCTGTCCGTGCTCGGCCGGGACGAGGCCCTGCTGCTCACCGACGGCCGCAAGGTCAGGCTGAGCCGCCGGCACAGCGAGATCCTGGTGCTGCTCGCCCGGCATCCGGAGGGGCTGACCGGCGACGAGTTGCTGTGTGCGCTGTACGAGGACGAGTCGGTGACGCCCGTGACGCTGCGGGCCGAACTCGCCCGGTTGCGGCGGCTGCTCGGCCCCGGGCTGCTGGCCTCCCGGCCGTACCGGCTCACCGTGCCGGTCGAGTCGGACCTCGGCGTCGTGGAGCGGCGGCTGGCGGCGGGGGCGGTCAGTGCGGCGGCGACGGCGTACACCGGTCCGCTGCTGCCCGCCTCGCAGGCGCCGGCGGTGGCCCGCATCAGGCGTCGGCTCGCCGACGGACTGCGGACGGCGTTGATCGCCCAACGGGACCCGGACCTGCTGGCGGACTGGGCGCACGCTCCCTGGGGCGAGGACGACCTCGACGTGTGGCGGGCCCTGGCCGCCGTACGCCCGACCGCGACGGTCCGTTCCCGGCTCGCCGCACTGGAGTCCGAGCTGGCGGCGCCACCGGGCAGGATGCCGCGCTGATGCGGGGACCACCCCACACGGCCCCGCCCCCGCGACTGACGCGAGGGCCACCCCACCGGCCCCGCCCCCGCGGCCGATGCGAGGACCACCCCACCGGCCCCGCCCCCGCGGCCGATGCGGAGACCACCCGCGCCGCCCCGCGCCGCCCCGGCCCGCGCAACGTCCTTGCAACCTCCCGCTGCCTAGCCTCGCGCCGAGAGCTGCCCAACGGCGGGCAGCGCTGTTGCAGGGAGGCAGGCCGGCATGACCCGTTACACGGCACCCGGGACCGAGGGCGCGATCGTCTCCTACCAGGCGCGCTACGACCACTTCATCGGCGGCGAGTACGTGCCGCCGGCTCGGGGGCAGTACTTCGAGAACCCCTCCCCGGTGAACGGGCAGCCGTTCACCGAGATCGCGCGCGGCACCGCGGACGACGTGGAGCGCGCCCTGGACGCGGCGCACGCGGCAGCCCCGGCCTGGGGCCGTACATCGGTGGCCGAACGCTCCGGCATCCTGCTGAAGATCGCCGACCGGATGGAGGCGAACCTGGAGCGGCTGGCGGTCGCCGAGAGCTGGGAGAACGGCAAGCCGGTGCGCGAGACGCTGGCGGCCGACATCCCCCTCGCCATCGACCACTTCCGCTACTTCGCCGGGGCGATCCGCGCCCAGGAGGGCTCGCTCGGCGAGATCGACGACGACACGGTGGCCTACCACTTCCACGAGCCGCTCGGAGTGGTCGCGCAGATCATCCCGTGGAACTTCCCGATCCTGATGGCGACCTGGAAGCTGGCCCCGGCGCTGGCGGCGGGCAACGCGGTCGTGCTCAAGCCGGCCGAGCAGACCCCGGCCTCCATCCACTACTGGCTGAGCCTGATCGCCGATCTGCTGCCGCCGGGCGTCGTCAATGTGGTCAACGGCTTCGGTGTGGAGGCGGGCAAGCCGCTGGCGTCCAGCCCGCGGGTGGCGAAGGTGGCGTTCACCGGTGAGACCACGACGGGCCGGCTGATCATGCAGTACGCCTCGGAGAACATCACCCCGGTCACCCTCGAACTCGGCGGCAAGTCCCCGAACATCTTCTTCGAGGACGTCTGGCGGGACGACGACGACTTCCGCGACAAGGCCCTCGAAGGCTTCACGATGTTCGCGCTCAACCAGGGCGAGGTGTGCACCTGTCCGTCGCGGCCGCTCGTCCAGCGCGGCCACTACGGCGAGTTCATGGAGGCGGCGGTCGCCCGCACGGAGCTGATCAGGACCGGCCATCCGCTCGACACCGACACGATGATCGGCGCCCAGGCCTCCAACGACCAGCTGGAGAAGATCCTCTCCTACCTCGACATCGGCCGGCAGGAGGGCGCCCGGGTCCTCACCGGCGGCGAGCGCGTCGAGCACGACGGCGAACTCAAGGGCGGCTACTACGTCCAGCCGACGATCTTCGAGGGCAACAACCGGATGCGGATCTTCCAGGAGGAGATCTTCGGCCCCGTCGTCTCGGTGACGTCCTTCGACGACTTCGACGACGCCATCAAGATCGCCAACGACACCCTGTACGGCCTCGGCGCCGGCGTGTGGACCCGCGACGCCAACACGGCGTACCGCGCGGGCCGCGCGATCCAGGCGGGCCGCGTCTGGACCAACTGCTACCACGCCTACCCGGCCCACGCGGCCTTCGGCGGCTACAAGGGCTCGGGCATCGGCCGCGAGACGCACAAGATGATGCTGGAGCACTACCAGCAGACGAAGAACCTCCTGTGTTCCTACAGCCCGAAGAAGCTGGGGTTCTTCTAGGGTCCGAGCGGCACAGTTTCCCCTCAACCCGTCAGCGGGCAAGTAGAATTCGCACGGCTCAGCCAACGCACAGCGTCCGTTCCGCCTCATCCCTTTCAGCGGGGTGAACCGCACGGGACGAAAGGACGCGATGTGCGTACGAAGAACGCTGTACGGGCGCTGCTGGCCCTCACCGCGACGGGAGCGGTGCTGACGCCCCCGGCGGCGTACGCGGAGGAGCCGCTGCGGGTGGACCTGAGGGCGGATACCGACCGGGACGGACGGGTCGACCTCACCGGCGGCACCGACACCGCCGGTGAGGACGCCTGGTCCGTGGGGCGGGGGGCGGTCTTCCTGCCCAACATCGACGACGACAGCAAGCGGTGCCCGACCACCGGTCCGGGCGGCCGGCCGCTCTCCGACGCCAAGCTGGCCGCCTGCAACGACGCCTCCGACAAGAAGGTCAACGGCCGCGCAGACGCCGCCGACCTCGCCCGGGTGCGCTCGGTGCCGATGCGCGGTCTGCCGTCCGACGCCAAGGGCAGCGTCAAGGTCACCGTGGGAGCGGCGCAGAGCAGAGTCTTCCTCCTGCGCAACGGCGCCTGGGAACTTGTCACTTCGTCGACCCGGCTGACCCGGGCGGAGCTGCGCGCCGGCGTCGAGTTCGGGGTCGAGGGCAAGGACGTGATCCGGGACAGCGCGAAGTGGGACGGACGCGTCGCGATCCGGCTGAAGGTCACCTCCGCGTCCGGCACCGCCTCGGACACCGTCACCCTGCGCGCCGCCCCGCTGCTCACCCACCATGCCCGCCAGAACACCCAGCAGCTGATGGTCACCAAGGTCCGCGGCAACGACCCCTGGGCCAAGCGCCAGCGCGCGTTCGTGACGAAGCTGGACAAGGAGGCCCGGCGGGCGGGTGTCACCAAGCCGCTGGTGACCTTCGAGAAGTACGGCGACATCTGGGCCCAGGACTTCGTCGAGCCGGCCTACCTCAACATGACCGGCCCGGACGGACGGCAGCGGACGATGCGCGTGATGCTGCGCTCCGCCCAGGACCGCGAGGCGGGCCGCGAGCTCTACGAGAAGCTGCGCGGCCCGGACGTCGGCGTCGTGCAGGCCAAGGGCCAGGACATGCAGGGGTGGGAGACCCTGAACTCCTACGGCAACCTGGAGACCATCCCGCCCTACGCGCTGGGCGGCCGCTCGTTCCCGGCCGGGCGGATCATCATGGGCGAGCGCAAGGACGGCAGCGGCATCCGCCCCTCCAAGGAGATACGCACGCTGCTGAAGTCCCAGGGGCTGCAGGATCCCCTCCTGCTGGACACCTCATGGCTGCATGTGGGGCACGTCGACGAGTTCGTGCAGTTCCTGCCCGCCGACACGCCGCGCGGCTGGCGGATCGGTGTCGCCGACCCGGAGGGCGGACTGCAACTCCTGCGCGACGCGCAGCGCGACGGCCACGGCGCGAAGAAGATGTTCTCCGTTCCCGGCTTCGACGAACTGCTGCCCCCCGCGGAGACCATCGACGAAGCCCTCGCCTCGCGGCACCTCGTGTCCGACAACGAGATGGCGGCCGGGAAGATCGCCGCCAACCTGGAGCTCCTCAAGCGGGAGACGGGCGTCACCGACGAGGAGATCGTGCGCGTGCCGGCCCTCTACACCCGGGGCATCGTGGGGGACAGTGCCGAGACGCGCGTCCCGCTGCTGCGGCGCCTCGGCGGCGGCACCCCGGAGGCCGCGCGGAAGTACGGCCAGCAGAAGCTCGCCGCGGACGAGGCTGCCGCCGCACCGGCTCCCACCGTCACGACCAGCGCGTACGTCCCGGGTGCCGTCAACGGCATCCTGCTCTCCCGCGACCGCTATCTCGCCCCGCGCCAATGGGGTCCCGTGATCGGCGGCAAGGACATCTTCACCGAGGCCGTCACGGCCGCGTACACCCGCGCGGGCCTGAAGGTCTCGTACGTCGACGACTGGTACACGTACCACCTCGGCATGGGTGAGATCCACTGCGGCACCAACACCCTGCGCGACGCGTCCGGCCTGTGGTGGATGCCGTAGCCGGGGGTCAGGTACGAGGGGGGCCCGGGATCCCCGGGCGCCCCGTGCGTCAGTCGTCCAGGGCCGTCAGGACGTCCGCGAGGTCGATGAACTTGAAGCCCGTGGCGGCGCGGTCGTCGCCCCGCGGGGTCTCGGCACCGTCCTGGACGACGAGGAGGCCGTTGGGGTAGCGGCGGCCGAGCGGGGCGTTGAGGACCGCCGCTCCGTCGCACTCCTCGGATCCGTCGAGGGTCGCGGAGGCGGCCGTCACCCGGAAGCCGCCCTCGTACTCGTTGTGGTCCGCCAGTTCACGGTCGTACGCGGCGAAGGTGTTGTCGCCCTGGCTGGAGGCGAGGAGATAGCCGTCGCCGTCGGCCTCGGGCAGCAGGGTCAGTCCCTCGACGTCGGCGGACAGGCGGGTGCCGCCGTAGCCGGGGTCGGCGCCCGGGGTGCACTCCTCGGTGGCCTCGTCGTAGGTCCCGGGGACGCCGTACTCGCGGACCTTGTCGATCAGCCGGGGCGTGCCGGTGAGGTCGGCGCGCAGCCGCCAGATGCCGACGTCCTCCTGGCCCGCGTAGAGGACGCCGTTCGCGGGGTCGACCACCATGCCCTCCACCTGGGGCAGTTCACCGGGTTCCAGGCAGGGGGTCCAGGACGTGCCGTCGGGCAGGGTGAAGGACGAGGGCAGGTCGATGGTCCGCAGCTTGCGGTAGCCGACCGTCCCGGAGCGGGTGGGGAGCAGTTCCAGGAGGGCGACGCTGGTGGTCTCGCGGCGGCTGACCAGGGCGTACGAGCGGCCCGACGCGCGGTCGGTCCAGGTGGCGAGGCCGTACGCGGTGCGCTGGTCGTTGATCTCCTCCTGGTCGGCGGAGAAGACGGGCGCCGCGGCCGGGTCGGTGACGTCGGTGAGCGGGCCGCCGGCGCGGTCGCGGTCGATGCGGTAGAAGCGGAGCCGGTCGTTGCCGCGGTCGCTGGTGACGGCGAGGTCGGCGCGGCCGGTGGACAGCTTCAGGCCCTGCACCAGGTCGACGTTGTTGAAGCGTCCGGGGGCGTCCTCGGACGTCGGGCCGGCCGGCGCGGGCAGCGACTGGATCTCGCGCGCGTCGAGGTCGTAGACCCGAAGGCCGCCCTCCTTGGCCGTGGCGACGACCAGGCTGCGGCCGGGCTCCGCGGCGTTGCGCCAGATCGCCGGGTCGTCCGCGTCGGAGTTGCCGCCCGCCTCGTCGTCGTAGAGCGGCGCGGTCTCGGCCCGGGGGGTGAGTTCGGGCAGACCGGACGACGCCCCTGCCTGGGCGGGCAGGGTCACGGCGAGTGCCACCAGGGTGGCGGTCATCAGGAAGACGTACGGTCGGCGGGTACGGGGCTCGGGCACGCGAACGCTCCTTCGGCTCATGATCGGATGCGGCTCGCAGCCTTCCCGGCGCGTGTGACGGGTGGGGGCGGGTCACTTGCCGGGACATGGCCGTGGCATGAACACTACATACCCGGCTCGCGGCGGACGGTGACCGGGAAGTCCACATGGCGGAAAGGGTTCGGCAGGCCGTACTCGGCGGCCCGTCCCGGATCGTCGACGCGGGCGAACGTGCGGATCAGGCTCGCCTTCACGCCGAACACCGCGTCGGAGTCCAGGTAGGGCGAGTCGTCGGCGAACAGATGGGTCGTCAGGGTGCGGAACCCCGGCGCCGACACCTGCAGGTGGATGTGCGCGGCCCGGTTGGCGTGGCGGCCGGCCGCCCGCAGCAGGGCGCCCACCGGGCCGTCGGTGGGGATCGGGTAATGGCGCGGAACGACCGTACGGAACCGGAACCCGCCGTCACCGTCGGTGGTGAACAGGCCGCGCAGATTGCGGTCCGGCACCTCGCCGGGCCGCTGCACGTCGTAGAACCCGTCCGCGTCGGCCTGCCACACGTCCACCCGCGCCCCGGCCACCGGTGCCCCGGAGGTGTCCGTGACCCGACCGGTGACCAGGCAGGGCTCGCCGCCCACGCCGATGGTTTCCCCGAGTTCCCGCTCGGGCGAGTCGATCAGGTGGAAGGGGCCCTCCACGGTCGCCTCGGTGCACTGCCCGTCGGCCGGGTTGTCCAACGACTCCACCAGCATCGACACCCCGAGCACGTCCGAGAGCAGGATGAACTCCTGCCGGGTGGCGTCGCACCGCTGTCCGGTCTCGGTGAGGAAGCGGATGCCCTCGGCCCACTCCTCGCCGGTCAGCCCCACCTCCTTGACGAAGGCATGGGCGTGCCGGACCAGGGACGTGAGGATCTCGTGCAGGCGGGCGTCCGGGGCGCCGGCGAAGGAGGCGGCGACGATCTCCGCGGACCGTTCCGTCTCGAAGGTCCCGGTCGGGTCGCGGGGTGGGCCGGTCATCTGCCGCCTCCTTCACAGCACGGTCAGTTCACGGTCGCGCCGGGCACCTCTTCGGTCACGCCGTTCAGCTCGGAGGCCGGGTCGGAGCCGTAGGGCCGGGTGAAGGCCTCCAGGCCGTGCCCCGAGGGATCGAGGAAGTACACGCCCCGGCCGCCGTCGTTGCGGTTGATCCGGCCCGGGTGCCTGCCGTGCGGATCGGCCTGGATGGGCACGCGCCCGGCGACGAGCCGGGCGAGGATCTCGTCGAACTCCGCCTCCGAGACGAGGAAGGCGTAGTGCTGGACCGGGATGTCTGCACCGGCGGTCATGAAGTCCAGCGTGACGCCGTTGGCGGTGACGACGGGCAGGAACGGCCCGCCGGGTGCGCCGACTTCGAGGCCGAGGATGTCGGCGAGGAAACGGGCGGACTTCTCCCGGTCGCGGGAGAGAACGATGGTGTGGTTGAACTCGACTGCCAAGGGAATGCCTCCACGGGCATCTCCGCGGAACCTCCATGCCTCACCCAGCCGGTGACCGGCACGCGATGCCGCAATGATCACCCTAGGCACAGGGCCGGCGACGCGTCGAGCGGTTTTGCGCCGGAAGGCTCGCCTCCAGCTCGTCGAGGGCTCTTCGCGCCGCGGCGATACGGCTGCGCAGTTCCCGGTCGGCGGGCGGGGTGTCGTCCCGCTGCTCCCGCTCCATCTCCCGCGCCTCCTCCAGCGAGCTGATCACCACCCCGATCAGCACGTTGACCAGCACGAACGAGGCTATGAGCACGTACGACGCGTAGTAGACGATGCTCCAGCGCGTCGCCTCCAGGCCGGCGTGGACCGCCTCGCCGAGGCCGTCCAGGGTCATCAGCAGGAAGAGGGTGAGCACGGCCCGGCCGATCGAGCCGTACTGCTCGGGGTCGTGGTGGCCGAAGAGGAGCCAGCCGACCATGGCGTAGACGTACAGCAGCAGGGCGCCCACGAGCAGGAAGCTGACCGTGCCGGGCAGGCTGCGGCCCACCGCGACCATGACGATGCGCAGTTGGGGCAGGAAGCGGGCGGTGCGCAGGACGCGGGCCAGCCGCAGCAGCCGCAGGACCGTGGTGTTCTCGCGGACGAACGGCAGGAAGGCGCAGCCCACGACGGCCAGGTCGAAGAGGTTCCACGGGTCGCGGAAGAAGTCACGGGGGCGGTCGGCGTGGGCGCAGGCGCGCAGCGCGATCTCGGCGGTGAAGCCGGCCAGACACACGTGCTCGGCGGTCCGCAGCCCCTGGGCCCAGTCCGCCGCGAGGCCGCGGTAGGTCTCCACGCCCAGCAGGGCGGCGTTGGCGAGGATCAGGACGAGGACGGTGAGCGCGAACCAGCGGGCCTCCGTGATGGTGCGGGCCCACCGGGCGAGTGCTCGGCGGGCGGGCCAGGACGCGTTCTCCGGAAGAAGCGGGTGCTCGGTCATCGTGCTGTATCTGCTCCGGCGCGGAGAATGCTATTCCGGGCTCAGATGTGCGAACGGGCGGGGAATGCCCGGCCGGGTCCGCATGGACGAACGGGCACGGCCCCGCGGGACCGTGCCCGTTCCCTCACTTCGCCGGGCGCCGCAGACCGGCCGCCGCCACGGCCGCGCCCACCAGACACAGCGCACCGGTCAGCACCACGGCCGCGTGGACGCCGTTCAGGAACGCCTGCCCGCTGCCCTCCACGACCGCCGCCCGCACGCCCGCCGGCATGTCGGCGGAGACCGGTGCGATGCCCATCGCCACCGCGTCCTTGGCCTCCTGGAGCCGGTCGGCCAGGGCGGACGGGACGCCCGCCCCGGTCAGTTCGCCGGTGAGCGTGGCGCCCGCCTTGGCGCTGATCACGGAGACCAGCACGGACGTGCCGAGGGCGCCGCCGATCTGGAGGGTGGTGGCCTGGAGGCCGCCCGCCACCCCGCCGTCCTGGACGGGGGCGTTGCCGACGATGGCGTCGGAGGACGCCGACAGCACCATGCCGACACCGAGACCGAGCGCCACGAACGGCGGCCACATCGTGGCGTAGGACGAGTCGGTCTGCCAGGTGAGCATGCCGAAGCAGGCGGCGGCCTGGAGCACCATGCCGAGCGGCATCGTCACGCGGGCGCCCAGGCGCTGGGTGAGAACCGCGCCCAGCGGGGAGGCGACCAGCGAGGCCAGGCTCAGCGGGAGGGTGCGCACACCCGCCTCGACGGGGGTGAAGCCGCGGACGTTCTGGAGGTAGAGCATCACGAAGAAGATCACGCCGAGCATGACGAAGAAGTTGAGCGCGGTGATGATCGCGCCGACGGTCAGGGACCGGTTGCGGAACAGCCGCATGGGCAGCAGCGGGTGCGCCACCCGGGTCTCGTACCAGCCGAACAGGACCAGGACGAGCACGCCCGCCCCGACGGCCGCCCAGGTGCCGGCCGAGGTCCAGCCCCAGCTCTCGCCCTTGACCACGCCGAAGACCACGCAGAGCAGTCCGGCCGCGAGCAGCAGGACGCCGGGGACGTCGAAGCGGTGGTGACCGGTGCAGTTCTTGCTCTGCGGGAGCACGAACATGCTGAACAGCAGGGCGGCGACGCCGATGGGGGCGTTGATGTAGAAGACGGACTCCCAGCTGACGTGCTCCACGAGGAGACCGCCGACGATCGGGCCGAGCGCCGTCGAGACGGCGGAGACCATGGCCCAGATGCCGACGGCCATGCCGAACCTCCGCGGCGGGAAGACCGCCCGCAGCAGGCCGAGCGTGTTGGGCATCAGCAGTCCGCCGAAGACGCCCTGGAGCGCCCGGAAGACGATCACCCCGGTGATGGACCCGGAGAGCCCGATGGCGACCGAGGCGAGGGTGAACCCGGCGACGCCGACGAGGTAGTAGGTGCGCCGCCCGAAGCGGTCACCGAGCTTGCCGCCGAGGATGAGGGTGGCGGCGAGGGCGAGCAGGTAGGCGTTGGTCACCCACTGGAGCTGGGCGGTGTCGGCGTCGAACGCCTCCCCGATCGCGGGGTTGGCGATGGCGACGACGGAACCGTCGAGCTGCACCATGAACAGGCCGAACGCGACGGCGCACAGCGTCAGCCAGGGGTTGGCGCGACGGCCCGCGGCCGCTGCGGCCCTGCCGGACGCGGGCAGGGTGGAGTGATCCACGAATGTGGACGGCATGGAGGAGCCTTCTCTTCGAAAAGGGGGTGCGGAGAAAGAGGGAAGGGAGGGAAGGGAGGCCCACGGAGGGGGTGAACCGACGGCGTCACGCCCCTCCCGGGGCGCGCCGGCCGCTCAGCGGACGGCGGAGTGGAGCCGGTTCGTCAGGGAGTTGAGCGCGCCCAGGGCGGAGCCCAGCGCGTCCTTCTCGCCCTCGGTGAGGGACATCAGCGCCTGGCGAAGGTACGTGGCCTCCAGCTCGCGCACCGCGGCGAGCCGCTGCCGGGACGTGGCCGTGAGATGGAGGTGGGCGACCCGCTTGTCGGTGCCGTCCGGCCGGCGCTCCAGGAGCCCGCGCTCGGTCAGCTGGGAGACGAGGGTGCTGACATTGTTCGGCTTCATCAGCAGCGCCTCAGCCGCCTCGCGCACGGTGGCGCCCTCGCGCTGCGCGACGAACCGCAGCAGCGCGAGCTGCCCCTCGGGCGGCTTGGGGTGCGGATACTCCGCGGCGACCCGGCGGTCCAGGGCACGGTGCAGCGCGGGCACGCGGTCCGCGAGCACGGCGGCTACGCGGTCGAGGTCCCGGCCGGGGGCGCTGGAGGGGGTCACCCTCCGACTATATGTAGCGCATCATAGGTATGTCAAAATACCTACCTGGAGAGAGCTGCCCAGAAGACCTCTCCCAGGACCCCCTTCCACGAAAGCCCGGAGCCCGATGACACCCCCGGACCGTGTCTCCTCCCGCCCCCGCACCCCCCGTCCGCCCGCCCCCCAGACGGCCCTGGGCGTCGGCGCGATCCTGCACGGCCCCCGGGGCCTGCTCCTGGGACGCCACCGGCACGGCACCCGGGAGCTGCCCGGGGGCATGGTGGAGCCCGGCGAGTCGCTGCGGGAGACGGTCGTGCGCGAGCTGGCCGAGGAGACCGGCCTGACGGCCCGCCCGGCGGACGTACGCCTCCTCGGCACCCTGCTGGACCGGGTCGACGGGGTGGTACGGCTCACCGTCGCCGCCGAGGTCACCGCCTGGCAGGGCGACCCGGCCGACCAGCCCGGCGAGAAGGTCGGCGACTGGCGCTGGTACGCCCTGGACCGGCTGCCGCAGGAGCTGTTCGTGTGCAGCGCCCAGGCGTTGACCGCCTGGCGTCCCGATCTGCCGATCGACCACACCCCGGCCCACTTCACGCCGTACGCGATCCCCTAGCCGAGGGGGCCCGGCGGTCCTGCAACCCTCTCGCAACCTCCCCCGTGGTCTGCTGGTCCGTCCGGATCCGGTTCCCCTGGGGATGGTTGGCATGTACGAGGAGATCCCGCGCGTCGAACTCACGCCCGCGGCCGCCGAACTGCTGCGCAGGCTGCACGCGGCGCACGGCCCGCTGATGTTCCACCAGTCCGGCGGCTGCTGCGACGGCAGTGCCCCCATGTGCTACCCGAAGGGCGAGTTCCGTACCGGCGGCTCGGACGTGCTGCTCGCGGAGCTGTACGTGGAGGGCGTCCAGGAGCCGGTCGGGTTCTGGATGTCCCGCGGCCAGTACGAGGCGTGGAGCCACACCCGGCTGATCGTCGACGTGGTCGAGGGCCGGGGCAGCGGCTTCTCGCTGGAGGCACCCGAGGGGGTGCGTTTCCTCATCCGTTCTCGCGTCGTCGGCGCATAGCCGTCCCGCCGTCCGCCTCCGTCTGATGCACTTCCCCTGAGACCTGGGACAGTTGACAAGCCCTCAGGGGGAAGCGTGACCCAACCTCAGAAGCGGTTAGCGGCAGGCAGAACAGCACTGACCTTTCTCACCGCACTCGGTGCGCTGGCCGGTACCGCCCTGGCGGGGGCGGCACCGGCCGACGCCGTTCCCGACGGCACCCGGCTCGCCCCGGGTGTCGTCTACGAGCACTTCGACATCGAGGGCGCCCGGGGCACCGCGCACGGCCATCTGCTGCGCGTGGACCTGACCGACCCGCGCGTCTCGCTGGACCTGCTGTACCCGGGGAAGGTGGCCGCGCGGGAGCCCGTGTCCCGGCTGGCCGACACCCAGGGCGCCGTCGCCGGGGTCAACGGCGACTTCTTCAACATCACCGAGACCCAGCACCCGGGCGTCGAGGCGACCGGCGCGAGCGTGGGACCGGCCGTGGCGAGCGGCCGTACGCTCAAGGCGGCCGTGCCGAACGGTCAGCGCTTCGGGCCCGCGCTGCCGCCCGGCACCTCCACCGAGGACGTCGTCGGCATGGGCGTGGACCGCCGGGTCCGCCTCGACGGCATGACCCTGCACGGCTCGATCCGCACGGTGACCGGACAGTTGAGGCTCGGCGGGCTCAACCAGTACGCGCTGCCGGTGAATTCCGTCGGGGCGTTCACCTCCACGTGGGGTTCCGTCTCCCGGGTGCGCGCGACCTGCGGCACCGACACCGAGCGGGCGGCGCCGTGCAGCGGGGACACCCACGAGGTGACACTCCGGGGCGGCCGGGTGGTGTCGACGGCCGACGTCCCGGGCAGCGGCCCCATCGAGCCGGGGACCACCGTGCTGGTGGGCCGGGAGGCGGGGGCGCAGGAGCTGCGGAAGTACGTCACGGGTCAGCCGGTGGCGGTACGGCACCGGCTGGTGTCGGCCGACTCGCGGATCCCGTACCGGTTCGCGGTCGGCGGGTACCCGGTGCTCGCCGGCGGACAGCCCCTGCCGGGCCTGGACGACACCACCTCGGCGGTGCGCAGCGCCGTGGGCGTCGGGGGTGGCGGGAGGCAGGTGCTGCTGTTCTCACTGGACGGCGGACCGGCGTACCGCGGCCTGACCATCGCCGAAATCGCCGACACCTTGCGTGAGTTGGGTGCGGCCGACGCCTTCAGTCTGGACGGCGGCGGCTCCTCGACCCTGGTCGCCCGGGACCCGGGGGCCTCGGCGGTCACGGTCCGCAACCATCCCTCGGGCGGCGCGGAACGCCCCGTCCCGAACGGCATCGGGGTCTTCGTCACCCCCTGAATCGTCACCCCTTGAATCGTCACCCCTTGAATCGTCACCCCTTGAATCCTCACGGCCGCAGACCGCTGACGATGCCGGCGGTGGCCGTGAGGCCGCTCTGGATCGTGGGCGCGATGCTCGTGCCGGCCATGTAGAAGCCGAGCAGCACGCACACCAGGGCGTGGGAGACCTTCAGCCCGCCGCTGCGCAGGAAGATCACCGCAAGGATCAGGAGCAGCAGCACCACAGAGATGGAAATCGCCATCGTCAACCTCCTCCGCCACGCCGTCACGTCCGGTTCACGGCGTTCGGCCGTAAGTGTGGCGTAGCGGAGGGTTCGTCCGGGCGGCTGACCTGTCCGCCGAACGTGTGGTGTCACGCCCGGTCGTTCGCCTCCAGGAAGGCGCGCAGGCCCGCGAGGTCGTCGGTGTTGAGGTGGTCGACGTCGGCGGCGACGAGTTCGGTCCACAGCGCGTCGCGCTCGGGGCCCGGGAGGTCCGGGGTGGCCCAGAACCGCACCCGCTGGCCGCGGGAGTGCGCCGCCTGAACGATCGTCGTCAGCTTCTGCCGCTCGGCGTCGGGGAAGGCGCCGGCGCCCCGCCAGGTGAAGTGGTTGGTCCAGTTGTCACTGATCAGCGGGATGAAGGAGGCGGGGGCCGCGCTGCCGAGGTCGGCGAGCCGGCCGTCGTAGAAGGCGCGGCGCACGGTCTGCGCCTCCATCGGGACGCGGGCGGCGCGGTGGCCGGAGATCACGGCGGTGACGGGTCCGGGGAAGACGCGGCCGTGGGCGTAGGTGGTGAACAGGTGCTTGTAGCGCCTGAGGTGCCGGTCGAGTTCGAGGTACGTCGAGGAGCCCTCGGTCTTGAGGTCGATGAGCAGCTGGAGCGGCCTGCGGTAACCGCGGTACACGGAGCCGTGGTTGGCCTTGACGCGGGCGGCGAGCGGGTCCAGGTAGAGGGACTCCAGGGTGCGCGCGGGGTCCAGGTCCTCGGGGTCGTGGGCGACCAGGAGCTGGTCGCCGACCAGGAAGATGTCGGCCTCCAGGCTGCCGAAGCGGTGATCGAGGGCGTCGAGGAGCGGGCGCGGGTGCTCGTAGTCGTTGTGGGCGTGGGCGCGCCACAACGGGCGCGGGCGGTGCTTGCGTTCGGTCGCGAACGCACTGCCGACGGGCTGGGCGGCGACGCCCGCGAGTGCGGCGCCGACGGTGGTGAGGGCTCTGCGACGGGTGATGAGCGCCATGGTCTGCCTCCCTGTGGCCGATCCGGACCACAGGGAGTATGGAGCGGTCCGGGCCGCAAGGGACCTGTCCGTGCCAGGAGTTGGCCGGACCGCCGCCACCCGTTCACTCCTCCCGCGCGGGCGCACGCAAAAGCCCGCCCCAGGCAGGGCGGGCTTTGCCCGGTGAACTCCCGGCTGCGTCAGGGGGCCTGGAGGTCGACGAGTTCGGCCAGGGCCGCCCGGTGGGCGCCCGCCGTGCCGTAGGCGATGGAGTCCGCCTTGGCCCGCTTCAGATAGAGATGGACCGGGTGCTCCCAGGTCATCCCGATACCGGCGTGCAGTTGCAGCGCCTCCTCGGCGGCGTGGACGGCGACGGATGCCGCGTACGCCTGGGCGACGGCGACCGCCACATCGGCGTCCGTGCCGGCCGTCAGGGCGCCGGCGGCGTTGCGGGCGGCGGCCCGCAGGTTGACGACCTCCAGCCACAGCTGGGCGAGCCGGTGCTTGAGCGCCTGGAAGCCGCCGACGGGCCGGTTGAACTGCTTGCGCTCCTTCAGGTACCGGACCGTCTCGGTCAACGTCCATTCCGCGAGCCCCAGTTGCTCGGAGGCGAGCAGCCCGGCACCGGCGCGCAGGGCCCGCCGTACGGCCGGCTCGGCGTCCCCCAGCCGACGTCCCGGCGCGCCGGCCAGGGTCACCGTCGCCACGGGCCGGGTCAGGTCCAGGGACACCTGCGGGGTGACGGTCACGGCGTCGGCGTCCACGGCGTACAGCCCGCCGTCGTCCGCGGGCACGAGCAGTACATCGGCGACGGCCGCGTCCGCGATCCCGGTCAACTTCCCGTGCAGGGCACCGTCTTCCAGTCGTACGGCCTTGTGGGGGGCGCCCGGAGCGAGGTGCAGGGCGACGGCCAGGGCGCCGATGCGGCGGCCGGCGGCGAGCTCGGCCAGCAGGTCGAAGGCGTCGCAGGCCAGCAGCGCCTCGGTGGCGACGACGGCGCTGGTGAGGTAGGGCACGGGGGCGACCGCGCGGCCCAGCTCCTCCAGGACGACGGCGGCCTCACGGTGGCCGGCGCCCTGGCCGCCGTGCTCCTCGGGCACCAGCAGGCCCGCGAGGCCCATGCCGTCGGCCAGCGCCTTCCAGGCTTCCAGGTCGTGCGGGGCTTCGGACTCGGTGCGCGCGATGACGCCGGGGGCGTCGCAGTGGTCGGCGAGCAGGTCCCGGACGGCGGCGCGCAGCGCCTCTTCCTCCTCCGAGTACAGCAGATCGGGCTGTGCGCTCATCGGGCCAGGTCCTTCCATGCGACGTCCTTGTCGGTGCGCGGCTCGGCGGGCAGGCCGAGGACGCGCTCGGCGACGATGTTCAGCAGGACCTCGCTGGTCCCGCCCTCGATGCTGTTGCCCTTGGAGCGGAGGTAGCGGTAGCCGGCGTCGCGGCCGGTGAAGTCCACCTGGTCGGGGCGGCGCATGGTCCAGTCGTCGTACAACAGGCCCTCCTCGCCGCGGAGTTCGACCTCCAGGCCGCTGATCTCCTGGTTGAGGCGGGCGAAGCCGAGCTTCATCCCGGCGCCCTCGGGTCCCGGCTGGCCCGCGACGAGCTGCTGGCGCAGCCGCTCGCCGGTGAGCCGGGCGACCTCGGCGTCGACCCACAGCTTCAGCAGCCGCTGGTGCAGGTCGTGGGTGCGCAGTTCGGGGCGCTCGCGCCAGGTCCTGGCGACCGGGCCGATCATGCCGCCCTCGCGGGGCAGCCGCGAGCCGCCGATGGCGACGCGCTCGTTGTTCAGCGTGGTCTGCGCGACCCGCCAGCCGTCGCCGACCGCGCCGAGGCGGCGGGAGTCGGGGATGCGGACGCCGGTGAGGAACACCTCGTTGAACTCGGCCTCGCCGGTGATCTGGCGCAGCGGCCGCACCTCGACGCCGGGGTCGGTCATGTCGCAGAGGAAGTAGGTGATGCCCGCGTGCTTGGGCACGTCCGGGTCGGTGCGGGCGATGAGGATGGCCCAGCGGGCGACATGGGCGCTGGAGGTCCACACCTTCTGCCCGTTGACCACCCAGTCCTCGCCTTCCCGGACGGCCCGCGTGCCGAGCGCGGCCAGGTCGGATCCGGCGCCGGGCTCGCTGAAGAGCTGGCACCAGACCTCCTCGCCCGTCCACAGCGGACGCAGGTACTGCCGCTTCTGCTCCTCCGTGCCGTAGGCGAGGATCGTCGGGGCGGCCATGCCGAGGCCGATGCCGATGCGCCGGGGGTTGTTGTCGGGGGCGCCCGCTGCCTCCAGCTCGGCGTCCACGACGGCCTGGAGGGAGCGCGGGGCGCCGAGGCCGCCGAGGCCCTCGGGGTAGTGCACCCAGGCGAGCCCCGCGTCGAAGCGCGCCCTGAGGAAGTCCAGGCGCTCGGTGGTGGCGGGCGGATGCACGGCCAGGAACTCCTGGGTCAGACGGCGGACGTCGGTCATGCCGCTCCCCCCGTCAGCACGGCGACGCGGCCGGTGGTGACGCCGTCGCCGACCCGCTGCACGGCGGCGGCGGCCTCGCCGAGCGGCACCCGCTCGCTGATCAGCGGCTTGATGGCGCCCCGCGCGGCCATCTCGGTGAGCTGCTCGTGGCAGTGCTGGACCAGCTTGGGGTTCTTGGTGTTGTACAGGCCCCAGTGCAGGCCGAGGATCGCGTAGTTCTTCACCAGCGCGTGGTTGAGCCCCGGGCTGGGGATGGTGCCGCTGGCGAAGCCCACGATCACGATCCGGCCCTCGAAGGCGACGACCTTGGTGGACTGGGTGTACGCCTCACCGCCGACGGGGTCGTAGATCACATCGGCGCCCCGGCCGCCGGTGGCCTCCTTCACCGCGGCCACGACGTCCTCGGCGCGCCGGTCGATCACCACGTCGCAGCCCAGGTCCCGGGCGACCGCGGCCTTCTCGGCGCCGCCGACGACACCGATGACGGTGGCGCCGGCGGCCTTGCCGAGCTGCACGGCCGCGCTGCCGACCCCTCCGGCGGCAGCGTGGACGAGCAGCGTCTCCCCCGCCTCGATGCGGGCCCTGCGGTGCAGACCGAACCAGCCCGTCTGGTAGCCGATGTGCAGGGCGGCCGCCTCGGCGTCGTCCAGCGAGTCGGGCGCGGGCAGCAGCGCGGCGGCGTCGGCCACGGCGTACTCGGCGAAACCGCCGTACGGCAGCGCGGGGTTGGCGATGACACGGCGGCCGTCCTCGGTCTCGCCGCAGATCTCCACGCCCGGGGTGAACGGCAGCGGCGGCCTGACCTGGTAGTGGCCCCGGCACATCAGCACGTCCGGGAAGTTGATGTTGGCGGCGCGTACCTTCAGCAGGACCTGGCCGTCGCCGGGGGTGGGCCGCTCGACGTCCGCGAGCCGCATCACCTCGCTCGGCTCGCCGTTCTCGTGCACTTGCCATGCCTGCATGCGGAGCCTCCACGGACTGCGTCGTCTGACCGGGGTCGGTTCGCATACTAAGCGGTCGCTTGCCGATCAGGGAACAGTCACGCCGGTCACGCCTGCCGGGGCTTGGCGCGCACGTGCATCCGCTCCCCCTGCGGTCCGAACAGACTCAGGAACTCCGCGGGCCCCTCCCCCGTCGACCCGAACCAGTGCGGCACCCGGGTGTCGAACTCGGCCGCCTCTCCCGCCGTGAGCACCACATCGTGCTCGCCGAGCACGACCCGCAGCCGCCCGGACAGCACGTACAGCCACTCGTAGCCCTCATGGGTACGCGGTTCGGGCTCCTCGTCGCGCTGCGGCACCAGCACCTTGAAGGCCTGGAGCCCGCCGGGCTGCCGGGTGAGCGGCCAGAAGGTGCGCCCATGGCGGACCAGGGGCTCGGCCCGTACCCGCGGATCCCCCACCGGCGGCGCCCCGACCAGCTCGTCCAGCGGCACCTGGTGGGCCTGCGCGATCGGCAGCAGCAGCTCCAGGCTGGGCTTGCGCAGCCCGGACTCCAGCCGCGACAGGGTGCTGACGGAGATGCCGGTCTTCTCGGCCAGCGCCGCCAGGGTCACCTCGCGGTCCTTGCGGAGCCGCCGCAGCCGGGGGCCCACCTCCGCGAGAACGTCCTCGGTAGTCATGAGGACAATTGCAGAATCGGCAAAGAAGTTTGTCAATCCCGCGCCTCGGAGCGACCGTGGCGGCATGACCGAGACATACGAAGTGATCGTGATCGGCGGCGGAGCGGCCGGCCTCTCGGCCGCCCTGGTCCTGGGCCGCGCCCGGCGCCGCACCCTGGTCGTCGACGCGGGCGAGCCGCGCAACGCCCCGGCCGCCCATATGCAGGGCTATCTGTCCCGGGACGGCATGGCGCCGGGCGAGTTCCTGGCGATCGGGCGCGAGGAGATCGCCCGGTACGGGGTGGAGCTCGTCCGGGACCGGGCGGTGGATGTCGCCAAGGACGAGGACTTCACCGTGGTCCTGGCCGGCGGACGCCGCCTCCGGGCCCGGCGGCTGGTCATCGCCACCGGCCTCGAGGACGAGCTGCCGGAGGTGCCGGGGCTCGCCGGGCGGTTCGGGCGGGACGCGCTGCACTGCCCGTACTGCCACGGCTGGGAGGTGCGCGACCAGGCCTTCGGAGTGCTCGCGACGAGCCCGCTGAGCGTCCACCAGGCGCTGATGGTCTCCCAGTGGTCGAAGGACGTCACGCTCTTCCTGCACGAGGTCGACGAGAGCGAGCTGGCCGGTGACGACCTGCGCAGACTGGCCGCCGCCGGGGTCGAGACGGTGCCCGGTGCGGTCGCCGAGGTGCTGGTCGAGGACGACCGGCTCACCGGCGTGCGCCTCGCCGACGGCACGACGCACGCCCGCCAGGTGCTGTTCGTCGCGCCCCGCGCCGTCCCGCGGACCGACCTGCTGCGGCGGCTGGGCGCGGAGCTGACGGAGACCCCGTTCGGCGCCTACCCCGTGGTCGACCCGACGGGCCTGACCAGCGTGCCCGGGGTGTGGGCGGCCGGCAACGCGATGGGCTTCGCCGAGCAGGTCGTGAACGCCGCGGCCGGTGGCTACCGGGCGGGGGCCACCATCAACGGGGACCTGCTGATGGCCGACCTGGACGCCCGGCGCTGAGGCGTGTCGCGCCCCGGCGGGGCGGCGCCCGTCCGGGTGTGAAGCGGCCGGGGCCGGGGCACCATGGGCTGCATGCTGCTGACCCGGCTGGCCCAGGTGTCCCAGGAGGTCGCCGCGGCCTCGGCCCGGTCCCGGAAGGTCGCCCTGCTGGCGGAGCTGTTCCGGGACGCCGAGGCCGCGGACGTGCCGATCGTCATCCCGTACCTGGCGGGACGCCTGCCGCAGGGACGGCTCGGCGTCGGCTGGAAGGTGCTCGGCCGCCCCGTCGCCCCCGCCGCCGAACCGACCCTCACGGTGGCCGGGGCCGACGCCCTGCTCACCGAGCTGGGCAAGGTGTCGGGCGCCGGTTCGCAGGCCGAACGGGCCCGCCTGGTGGGCGAGTTGATGGGAGCGGCGACGGCGGACGAGCAACGGTTCCTGCTCGGTCTCCTCACCGGCGAGGTCCGCCAGGGCGCCCTGGACGCGGTCGCGGTGGAAGGGCTGGCGCAGGCGGTCCAGGCGCCCGCGGCGGACGTGCGGCGGGCGGTGATGCTGGCCGGCTCGCTGCAGACGGTGGCCGAGGCCCTGCTCGCCGACGGCCCCGCCGCGCTCGACCGCTTCCGGCTCACCGTGGGCCGCCCGGTCCTGCCGATGCTGGCGCACAGCGCCTCCTCGGTGTCCGAGGCGGTCGGGAAGCTCGGCACCTGCGCGGTGGAGGAGAAACTGGACGGCATCCGCGTCCAGCTCCACCGGGACGGCGATGCCGTACGGGTCTACACCCGCACCCTCGACGACATCACCGACCGGCTGCCCGAAGTGACCTGCGCGGCGCTGGAGTTGCGGGGCGAGCGGTTCATCCTGGACGGCGAGGTCATCGCCCTCGACGAGCGGGGGCGGCCCCGCTCCTTCCAGGAGACGGCGGGCCGGGTCGGCTCCCGGGTGGACGTGGCGACGGCGGCGCGCGCGGTCCCCGTCTCCCCCGTCTTCTTCGACGCGCTCTCCGTCGACGGCCACGACCTGCTCGACCTGCCCTTCGCCGACCGCCACGCGGAACTGGCCCGGCTGGTCCCCGAGCCGATGCGGGTCCGGCGCACCCTGGTCTCCGGACCCGAGGACGTCCGGCGGGCCGAGGACTTCCTCGCCGGGACCCTGGAGCGCGGCCACGAGGGCGTCGTCGTCAAGGCCCTGGACGCCGCCTACAGCGCGGGCCGGCGCGGCGCGTCCTGGCTGAAGGTCAAGCCGGTGCACACCCTCGACCTGGTCGTCCTGGCCGCCGAGTGGGGCCACGGCCGGCGCACCGGCAAGCTCTCCAACCTCCACCTCGGCGCCCGCACCGCCGACGGCTCCTTCGCCATGCTCGGCAAGACCTTCAAGGGCATGACCGACGCGATGCTCAGCTGGCAGACGGAGCGCCTGAAGGAGCTGGCGGTCGAGGAGAGCGGCTACGTGGTCACCGTACGCCCCGAACTCGTCGTCGAGATCGCCTACGACGGCCTGCAGCGGTCCACCCGCTACCCGGCCGGCGTCACCCTCCGGTTCGCCCGGGTGATCCGCTACCGGGAGGACAAGCGCCCCGAGGAGGCGGACACCGTGGAGACCCTGCTGGCGGCCCATCCCGAGGTGAGGCCGTGAAGTACAGCGCGGGCCTGCTGCTGTTCCGCCGGACCGCGGGGGGCGCGGAGGTGCTGCTCGGCCACATGGGCGGCCCGTTCTTCGCGCGCCGCGACGCGGGGGCGTGGGGCGTGCCCAAGGGCGAGTACGAACCGGAGTCGGAGACGGCCTGGGAGGCGGCCCGGCGGGAGTTCCAGGAGGAGCTCGGGCTGCCGCCGCCCGACGGTGACGCGGTGCCGCTCGGCGAGGCCCGCCAGTCGAACGGCAAGCTGGTCACGGTGTGGGCGATCGAGGCCGACCTCGATCCGGACACCGTCACCCCGGGCACCTTCCGGATGGAGTGGCCCCCGAAGTCGGGCCTGACCGAGGAGTTCCCCGAGCTGGACCGGGTGGCGTGGTTCCCGCTGGACCGCGCCCGGGAGGTGATCGTCAAGGCGCAGGGCGCGTTTCTGGACCGGCTGGCGGAGCACTCGGGCTGAGCCGCCGCGTTGCGGCCACCGGCGACGCGCGGGAAGGTCGAAGCACATCAGCTCCCCGGGAGGTCAGTCATGCCCATCGCAACGGTGAACCCGGCGAACGGCGAGACACTCAAGACGTACGAGGCCATGGGCGCGGAGGAGACCGAGCGCCGCCTCCAGCTCGCCGAGGCGACGTTCCGCACGTACCGGACGACGACGTTCGAGGAGCGGGCACGGCTGCTGAACCGGGCCGCGGATCTCCTGGACGAGGACCAGCGGGACATCGCCCGGGTGATGACCACCGAGATGGGCAAGCCGGTCAAGCAGGCCCGCGCGGAGGCCGCCAAGTGCGCCAAGGCGATGCGCTGGTACGCCGCACGGGCCGAGGCGCTCCTCGCCGACGAGGTACCCGACGACACCGACGTGCGGGACTCCGGCGCCTCCCGGGTCCGGGTCCGCTACCGCCCGCTCGGCCCGGTGCTCGCGGTGATGCCGTGGAACTTCCCGCTGTGGCAGGTGATGCGCTTCGCCGCGCCCGCGCTGATGGCGGGCAACGTCGGCCTGCTCAAGCACGCCTCCAACGTGCCGCAGACCGCGCTGTACCTGGAGGACCTGTTCCACCGGGCGGGCTTTTCGGAGGGCACCTTCCAGACGCTGCTGATCAGCTCCGGCGCGGTCGAGGAGATCCTGCGCGACGAGCGCGTCAAGGCGGCCACCCTCACCGGCAGCGAGCCCGCGGGCCGGGCGGTCGCCGCGGTGTGCGGGGACATGGTGAAGAAGACGGTGCTGGAGCTGGGCGGCAGCGACCCGTACGTGGTCATGCCCTCGGCCGACCTGGACCGGGCCGCCGAGGTCGCGGTCACCGCGCGGGTGCAGAACAACGGGCAGTCGTGCATCGCCGCCAAGCGGTTCATCGTGCACACCGATGTCTACGACGCCTTCGCGGAGCGGTTCACGGCCGGCATGCGGGCGCTGAAGGTCGGCGACCCGATGGAGGAGGACACCGAGGTCGGGCCGGTCGCGACCGAGCAGGGGCGGGCCGATCTGGAGGACCTGGTCGACGACGCGCGGCGGAACGGGGCTCAGGTGCTGTGCGGCGGTCATCGGCTGCGCCGGCCCGAGCTGCCCGGCTGGTACTACCCGCCGACCGTCCTGGCCGGCATCACCCGCGAGATGCGCATCCACCGCGAGGAGGCGTTCGGTCCCGTCGCCACGCTGTACCGCTCGGGCGACATCGACGAGGCCGTGCTCATCGCCAACGACACCCCCTTCGGGCTGAGTTCGAACGTGTGGACGCGCGACGAGACCGAGGCCGACCGGTTCGAACGGGACCTGGAGGCCGGCAGCGTGTACGTGAACGGGATGACGGCCTCCCACCCGGCGTTCCCGTTCGGCGGGGCCAAGCGGTCCGGGTACGGGCGTGAGCTGTCCGGGCACGGAATCCGCGAGTTCTGCAACATCACGACGGTTTGGCACGGGGCGTGACGCCTGCGCGGCTACCATCCCGTTTGTGAACCGCGAAGTGACTCTGCCTCTGATCGTCGACGACCGCGGGACCTTGCAGGTGGCTGCCGCCGATGTGAGCAAGTTGTTGCGAACCGTGGGTGGGCGGTGGCTGCATCTCGTCGAGGCCGGGGAGGATCTCGACGAGGACACCGTGGCCGCGCTGACCATCGAGCTGGCCAAGCTCGCGGATCGTATCGACGTGGCGTGCATCGCCCACAGCAGCGGCGGCGCGCCGTAGCCCCGGCCGGGGCGCTCACCGTGATCGCGCGTTTGGAGTAGCCCGACGCGAAGTCGCCGCGTCCTCGGGTGAAGGTGGACTGGACCACCCTCTGAGGCGAAAGCAGGCACGGTTCATGGCGACTTTGTGCAGACCCTCGGTGTCCGTTCCAGAGCACGTGATCACGATGGAGGAGACGCTGGAGCTGGCGCGCTCCCGCCACGCAGACCACCCTCAACTGCCGCTGGCACTCCGGCTGATCGAGAACACGGGCGTGAAGACCCGGCACATCGTGCAGCCCATCGAGGAGACGCTGAAGCATCCCGGCTTCGAGGAGCGCAACAAGATCTACGTGTCGGAGGCGAAGGCCCGGGTCCCCTCCGTCGTACAGCGCGCACTCGACGACGCGGAGCTGCTCACCACCGACATCGACGTGATCATCTACGTCTCGTGCACGGGCTTCATGATGCCCTCGCTCACGGCCTGGCTGATCAACGAGATGGACTTCGACGCCACCACCCGGCAGATACCCATAGCCCAGCTGGGCTGCGCGGCCGGCGGCGCGGCGATCAACCGGGCGCACGACTTCTGCACGGCCTACCCCAAGGCCAACGCGCTCATCGTGGCCTGCGAGTTCTGCTCGCTGTGCTACCAGCCCACCGACATCGGCGTCGGCTCCCTGCTCTCCAACGGCCTGTTCGGCGACGGCATCGCCGCGGCCGTGGTGCGCGGGCGGGGCGGCGAGGGCATCGAGCTGGAGCGCAACGGCTCGTACCTGATCCCCAAGACCGAAGAGTGGATCATGTACGACGTCCGCGCCACCGGCTTCCACTTCCTGCTGGACAAGCGGGTGCCGGCCACCATGGAGCCGCTCGCCCCGGCGCTCCAGGACCTCGCGGGGCTGCACGGCTGGGACGCCGCCGACCTGGACTTCTACATCGTCCACGCGGGCGGGCCCCGCATCCTCGACGACCTCAGCAAGTTCCTGCAGGTCGACCCGCACGCCTTCCGGTTCAGCCGGGCCACGCTCACCGAGTACGGCAACATCGCCAGCGCCGTCGTCCTGGACGCGCTGCGCCGGCTGTTCGACGAGGGCGGGGCCCAGGACCGGGCGCGCGGGCTGCTCGCCGGGTTCGGTCCCGGCATCACCGCCGAGATGGCACTCGGCCGCTGGCGCACGGACGAAGAGGCGGTATGACCGAAGAGACGCTCACCGAGATCCTCCCCCCGATCCGGCACTGGCCGGCGCTCGATCTGACCGGGGTCGACTTCGACCCGGTGCTGACCGAGCTGATGCGGGAGGGCCCCATCACCCGGATCCAGCTGCCCAACGGCGACGGCTGGGCCTGGCTGGTCACCCGGTACGAGGACGTACGCATGGTGACCAACGACCCCCGGTTCAGCCGCGAGGCGGTCATGGACCGGCCGGTCACCCGGCTCGCCCCGCACTTCATCCCGGCCCGTGGCGCGGTCGGTTTCCTCGACCCGCCCGACCACACCCGGCTGCGCCGCTCGGTGGCCGCCGCGTTCACGGCCAAGGGCGTGGAGCGCATCCGCGACATGTCCCGCCGGATGCTGGACGACCTGGTCGACGAACTGCTCCGGGCCGGGCCGCCGGCCGACCTCACCGCGACGGTCCTCTCCCCGTTCCCCATCGCGGTGATCTGCGAGCTGATGGGCGTGCCGGCCGCGGACCGCCACGTCATGCACACCTGGACCCAGCTGATCCTGTCCTCCGCGCATGGCGCGGACGTCAGCGAGAAGGCGAAGCACGAGATGGGCGCCTACTTCGCCGATCTCATCGGGCTCCGGGAGGGCAGTACCGCCGAGGACGTCACCTCCCTGCTCGGCGCCGCCGTGGGCCGGGACGAGGTGACTCTGGAGGAGGCCGTGGGGCTCGCGGTGCTCCTCCAGATCGGCGGCGAGGCGGTCACCAACAACAGCGGGCAGATGTTCTACATCCTGCTGACCCGCCCCGACCTCGCCGAACGTCTGCGCGCGGAGCCGGAGATCCGGCCGCAGGCCATCGACGAGCTGTTGCGCTACATCCCGCACCGCAACGCGGTGGGCCTGTCGCGGATCGCGACGGAGGACGTGGGCATCAGGGGCGTACGGATCCGGGCCGGGGACGCGATCTACGTGTCGTACCTGGCCGCCAACCGTGATCCGGACGTCTTCCCGTTCCCCGAGACGATCGACTTCTCGCGCTCGCCGAACCCGCACGTGTCCTTCGGTTTCGGTCCGCACTACTGCCCCGGCGGCATGCTGGCGCGGATGGAGTCGCAGCTCCTGGTGGACGCGCTGCTGGACCGGCTGCCGGGGCTGAAGCTGGCCGTGCCGCCGGAGCAGGTGCCGTTCCGCAAGGGCGCGCTGATCCGCGGGCCCGAGGCGCTGCCGGTGACGTGGTGAGCGGTCGATGACAGCGACGGAAGGGCTGCTGGTGCCGCCGGGCCAGGGCCGGGTCGTGCAGACCCCGGCCCAGCACGTGACCTTCAAGGTCACCGGCTCGCACTCGCGCATGGCGTCCACGTTCGAGGTGATCGTGCCACCCGGCTTCGACGTGGGCGCCCATGTGCACACCCGCAGCGAGGAGTTGTTCTACGTGCTCGAAGGTGAGCTGGACGTGCTCGCCTTCGAGCCGAGGATCCGGACCCCCGACAACTGGCAGCGCTGGGAGTCCGGTTCGGGCAACCGGGTGGTACGCGCGACACCGGGCACGGTGATCGTCGTACCGCCCGGCTGTCCGCACGCCTTCGCCAACCCGACGGACGAGCCCGCGAAGATGTTCTTCCAGGCGAGCCCGCCGCCGGACCACGAGCGGTACTTCGAGGAACTGCTGGAGATCCTGGGCAACGGCGGCCCGCCGGACCACGCGGCGATCGAGGAGCTGCGCAAGCGCTACGACATCGAGCAGCTCACGCCGTTGAAGCACCGGTGAGCGTTGCCACCCGGAGCTACCGAATGGTCATCCCCGAGAGCGTCCGGGCGATCACCAGCCGCTGGATCTCGCTCGTGCCCTCGAAGATCGTGTAGATCGCCGCGTCCCGGTGCATCCGCTCCACCGGGTACTCCCGGGTGTAGCCGTTGCCGCCGAGGATCTGGATCGCCTGGCCGGTGACCTTCTTGGCCGTCTCGCTGGCGAACAGCTTCGACATCGAGCCCTCGGCCGCGGTGAACGGCTTGCCGTTGACCGCCATCCAGGACGCCCGCCAGACCAGCAGCCGCGCCGCGTCGATCGACGTCCGCATGTCGGCGAGCTGGAAGGCGACGCCCTGGTTGTCGATGATCGGGCGGCCGAACTGCTCGCGGGTGGTGGCGTAGTCCAGCGCCACCTCGTACGCGGCACGGGCGGTGCCCACCGCCATGGCGCCGACCGCCGGACGCGAGGCCTCGAAGGTGGCCATCGCCGCGTTCTTCACCCTCTCGCCACCGCTGCGGGCCCGCTCCCGGGCCCGGGCCAGGCGCTCGTCGAGCTTCTCCTTGCCGCCGAGCAGGCAGGAGCCGGGGACGCGGACGTTCTCCAGGACGACCTCGGCGGTGTGCGAGGCGCGGATGCCGTGCTTCTTGAACTTCTGGCCCTGGGACAGGCCCGGCGTGTTCGGCGGGACGATGAAGGAGGCGTGGCCCTTGGAGCCGAGGTCGGGGTCGACGACCGCGACGACGACATGGACGTTGGCGATGCCGCCGTTGGTCGCCCAGGTCTTCGTGCCGTTGAGCACCCACTCGTCCTTGGCCTCGTCGTAGACGGCCCGCGTGCGCATGGAGGCGACGTCGGAGCCGGCGTCGGGCTCGGAGGAGCAGAACGCGGCGACCTTGACATCGTTGGCGTCGCCGTACATCTGGGGGATCCAGGTGCCGATCTGCTCCTCGGTGCCGTTGGCGAGGACGCCCACGGCGGCCAGGCCGGTGCCGACGATGGACAGCGCGATGCCGGCGTCGCCCCAGAACAGCTCCTCCATCGCCATCGGGATGCCGAGGCCGGTGGCGTCGAAGTACTGCTGGGCGTAGAAGTCGAGGGAGTAGATTCCGACCTTGGCGGCCTCCTGGATGACCGGCCAGGGAGTCTCCTCACGCTCGTCCCATTCGGCGGCCGCGGGGCGGATGACATCGGCGGCGAAGCCGTGCAGCCAGTCCCGCACCTCCTTCTGTTCGTCGTTGAGCTCCATGGTGAACTCGGCCATGTCCCCTCCAGCGGCAGCGCACGTGCATGTTACTTGCGGTAACCGCAGTCTGTTACCGGCGGGTAGGAAAAGTCAACTCCTGATGACCGGTCGGCAGCCCGTTCGATGTCAGGAACGTGTTGAGTGTTAGTTTGCGCAGGCGTCACCGAAAAAGCACGGGTGGGGAGAGCACATGGACACCACACAGCGGACCGAGCAGCAGCGGTCCGCGGACCGCCGTCGGCGCGAGCTGCTGGAGGCCGCCGACCGGGTGGTGCTGCGCGACGGTCCACAGGCCTCGATGAACGCCATCGCCGCCGAGGCGGGCATCACGAAGCCGATCCTCTACCGTCACTTCGGCGACAAGGGCGGACTCTACGCGGCCTTGGCCAAGCGGCACACCGACGCGCTGCTGGACTCGCTGCGGGCCGCGCTGGACGCTCCCGCGGAGCGACGGCAGCGGGTGGAGGCCACCCTGGACACCTACTTGGCCGCCATCGAGGCACGGCCCCAGGTGTACCGCTTCCTGATGCACCCCGCCGAGGGCGGGCAGACCGGGGACCAGGGGTTCGACGTCGGCAAGCACTCGGCTCCGCTGCTGCGGCGGATGGGTGAGGAGCTGGCGCAGGTCATCGAGGAGCGGCTGGACCTCGGGCCGGGCAGCCAGCAGCTGGCCCGCGTGTGGGGCCATGGGATCGTCGGGATGATGCATGCCGCGGGCGACTGGTGGCTGGGCGAACGGCCCTGTTCCCGGGCCGAGTTGGTGCGGAGTCTGGCGGATCTGCTGTGGGGCCGCCTCGCGGCCGCCGGCGACAGGGTGGGTGGCCCGGGTTTCTGAGTCAGCCGCTCCAGGAGGCCCGCGCCACCTGCCGCATCAGCCGCCGGTGCCGCCACCCCGTGACCCGGTCCGCGTACACCTTCCCCGCCACGTGGTCGCACTCGTGCTGCAGACACCTCGCGAAGAAGCCCGTCCCATGCACCGTCAACGGCTCGCCCGTCACCGTGAACCCCTCCACCACCGCGTGGTCGTACCGTTCCGTCCCCGCTTCCAGACCGGGCAGGGACAGGCACCCCTCCGGCCCCCGCACCACCACACCGTCGGCCTCGACCAGACGCGGGTTCACCACATGGCCCAGATGCCGTACGTCCTCGTCGTCGGGGCAGTCGTAGACGAACACCCGCAGCGGCACGCCGACTTGGTTCGCCGCGAGGCCGACGCCCTGCGCCGCGTACATCGTGGCGAACATGTCCTCGACGAGCCTCGCCAGTTCGGGGCCGAAGTCCGTGACCTCCTCGGCGGGGGTGTGCAGGAGCGGGTCGCCGAGCAGGGTGAGGGGCCGGACACGCCCGTGGGCGCCCGGAATCGAGCCGTGTCGCATGGGCGCAAGATTACGGCCGATTCGGGAGCGCGAAGGGATCTCGATAGGCTGACCACCTACGACGTTGGGAGGATCGAGGACTGATGGCAGGCAACTCGGACCCGCTCACTCCGCGGGCCAAGATCGCCGTGACCGCGGGCAAGGCGGTCGCGGCGGCATCGCGCGCAGCGGGGCGCGGCAGCGGTTCGGTGATCGGTGGCCGGGTGGCGCTCAAGCTCGACCCCGACCTCCTCGCACGGCTCGCGCAGAACCTGGACGTGGTCCTGGTCTCGGCGACCAATGGCAAGACCACCACCACCCGGCTGATCGCGGAGGCGCTGGGCGCCGCGGGCCCGGTGGTCTCCAACGCGCTCGGCGCCAACATGCCCGCCGGTATCACCTCCGCGCTGGCCGGTGGCTCGGAGGCCCGCTACGGCGTCATCGAGGTCGACGAGAAGTACCTCGCGGGCGTCGCCCGGGACACCGACCCCAAGTGCATCGCCCTGCTGAACCTCTCCCGCGACCAGCTCGACCGCGCCGCCGAGACCCGGATGCTCGCCGAGGCATGGCGCGAGGGGCTCGCGGGGTCGAAGGCCGTGATCGTCGCCAACGCCGACGACCCGCTGGTGGTGTGGGCCGCGTCCTCCTCCCCCAATGTGATCTGGGTCGCCGCCGGGCAGATGTGGAAGGACGACGCCTGGTCCTGCCCGTCCTGCGGCGGTGTGATGCAGCGGCCGGGCGACGACTGGTTCTGCGGTGAGTGCGGCTTCCGCCGGCCGACGCCGAGCTGGGCGCTCTCCGGGGACCACGTCCTCGACCCGCACGGCTCCGCCTGGCCCATCCACCTCCAGCTGCCGGGCCGCGCCAACAAGGCCAACGCCGCCTCCTCGGCCGCCGTCGCCGCCGTGTTCGGGGTGCCGCCGCAGGTGGCCCTGGAGCGCATGTACCAGGTGCAGGCGGTCGCCGGACGCTACGACGTCGTCCAGTTCCAGGGCCGCGACCTGCGCCTGCTGCTCGCGAAGAACCCGGCCGGCTGGCTGGAGACGTTCTCCCTGATCGACCCGCCGCCCACCCCGGTGATCCTGTCGGTGAACGCGCGCGGCGCCGACGGCACCGACACCTCCTGGCTGTGGGACGTCGACTACACGCGTCTGACCGGGCACCCGATCTGCGTCATCGGGGACCGCAAGCTCGACCTCGCGGTGCGGCTGGAAGTGGCCAACCAGCACTTCCAGGTCTGCGAGAACCTCGACCAGGCCGTGCAGCAGTGCCCGCCGGGACGGATCGAGGTCATCGCCAACTACACCGCGTTCCAGGACCTGCGCCGCCGCGTCGGCAACTGACGTATCCGTAAGGACAGTGACCTCATGAGCGACAACCAACTGCGGGTCGTCTGGATCTATCCGGACCTGCTGAGCACCTACGGCGACCAGGGCAACGTCCTCGTCGTGGAGCGCCGGGCCCGGCAGCGCGGCCTGGACGTGGCCCGCCTCGACGTGCGCAGCGACCAGCCGATCCCGACCTCCGGGGACATCTATCTGATCGGCGGCGGCGAGGACCGGCCGCAGCGGCTCGCGGCCGAGCGGCTGCGCCGGGACGGCGGTCTGCACCGGGCCGTGGGCAACGGCGCGATCGTCTTCTCGGTCTGCGCCGGCTACCAGATCCTCGGCCACGAGTTCATCAACGACCTCGGCCAGCGCGAGCCCGGTCTCGGCCTGCTGGACGTGGTGTCGGTGCGCGGCGAGGGCGAGCGGTGCGTCGGTGACGTGCTCGCCGACATCGACCCGCGGCTCGGTCTGCCCCCGCTGACCGGCTTCGAGAACCACCAGGGCGTCACCCACCTCGGCCCCACCGCCCGCCCCCTCGCCCAGGTCCGCCTCGGCAAGGGCAACGGCACGGGCGACGGCACGGAGGGCGCGTACAACGACACGGTCTTCGGTACGTACATGCACGGCCCCGTGCTGGCCCGGAACCCGCTGATCGCCGATCTGCTGCTGAAGCTGGCGCTGGACGTCAACGCCCTGCCGCCGACCGACGACCGCTGGTACGAGGCGCTGCGCACCGAGCGCATCGCGGCCGCGCAGCAGCCGGCCTGAGCCCGTGCTCCAGAGGTACTGAAGCGGCCCTCCAGCGCGCCCTGCCACCGTGCTCACCGGGCCCGCCTGACGGCACGTCCGCTCACATGTGCGGGCACGTCCAGCAGGCGGACGCCCGGTACGGTGCCACCCCCTCACGCCGGTAGGGTGGCCGGGATCCAGCCGGACAGCGTGGTCCGGTCCCCGGCCCACGTTGAGAAGGTATTTCGGGCTATGCGCATTGGTGTCCTCACGTCCGGCGGCGACTGCCCCGGCCTGAACGCCGTCATCCGGTCCGTCGTGCACCGTGCCGTCGTCGACCACGGCGACGAGGTCATCGGTTTCCGGGACGGCTGGAAAGGCCTCCTGGAGTGCGACTACCTCAAGCTCGACCTGGACGCGGTGGGCGGCATCCTCGCCCGCGGCGGCACCATCCTCGGGTCCTCCCGGGTCCAGCCCTCGCATCTGCGGGACGGCGTGGCGCGGGCCAAGGGCCATGTCGAGGAGCTCGGGCTCGACGCGATCATCCCGATCGGCGGTGAGGGCACGCTGAAGGCGGCCCGGCTGCTGTCGGACGGCGGGCTGCCCATCGTGGGCGTGCCCAAGACCATCGACAACGACATCGCCGTCACCGACGTCACCTTCGGCTTCGACACCGCGGTCGGTGTCGCCACCGAGGCGCTGGACCGGCTGAAGACGACCGCCGAGTCGCACCAGCGGGTGCTGGTCGTGGAGGTCATGGGCCGCCACACCGGCTGGATCGCCCTGCACTCCGGCATGGCGGCCGGCGCGCACGCCGTCGTCGTCCCGGAACGCCCCTTCGACATCGAGGAGCTGACCCGCAAGGTCGGCGCGCGGTTCGAGGCGGGCAAGCGGTTCGCGATCGTCGTCGCCGCCGAGGGCGCCAAGCCGGCGCCGGGCTCCATGGAGTTCGACGAGGGCGGCAAGGACATCTACGGCCACGAGCGCTTCGCGGGCATCGCGCGGCAGCTCTCCATCGAGCTGGAGCACCGGCTCGGCAAGGAGGCCCGGCCGGTGATCCTCGGGCATGTGCAGCGCGGCGGCACGCCCACCGCGTACGACCGGGTCCTGGCGACCCGGTTCGGGTGGCACGCGGTGGAGGCCGTGCACCGCGGCGAGTTCGGGATGATGACCGCGCTGCGCGGCACCGAGATCGTGATGGTGTCGCTGGCCGAGGCCGTCGAGACGCTGAAGACGGTGCCGGAGAACCGGTACACCGAGGCGGAGTGCGTCCTGTAGTCAAGCCGTGAACAGAACGGCCCCCGGTCACGAGCGTGACCGGGGGCCGTTCTACTGTGGGGGCCGGACAGACTTGCACAACCCCCACGAAACAGGAGCCGGCGGATGGATCACAGCGGGCACGGCACGATGGTGGATCTGCCGCCGTTCACGCTGGGGCGAGGGCTCCAGTGGTCGCCGGACGCCTTCTTCCTCGTCGCGTGTCTGGCCGGGCTCGCCCTGTACGGGTGGGGGGTCGTGCGGCTGCGGCGGCGCGGGGACGCCTGGCCGGTGACCCGTACGGTGTCGTACGTCGCCGGGGTGCTGACCATCGCGCTGGTGATGTGCACCAAGCTCAACGACTACGGCATGGTCATGTTCAGCGTGCACATGGTCCAGCACATGGTGATCAGCATGCTGTCGCCGATCCTGATCCTGCTCGGCGCCCCGGTCACCCTGGCGCTGCGCGCGCTGCCGGTCGCGGGCCGGGGCCGCAAGGGACCGCGCGAGCTGCTGCTGGCGCTGCTGCACAGCCGTTACATGCGGATCGTCACACACCCCGCCTTCACCATTCCGCTGTTCATCGCGAGCCTGTACGCGCTGTACTTCACCCCGCTCTTCGACTTCCTGATGGGCTCCAAGGTCGGGCACATCGGGATGATGGTGCACTTCCTCGCCGTGGGTGTGGTGTTCTTCTGGCCGATCATCGGCGTGGACCCGGGGCCGCACCGGCCCGGCTATCTGATGCGGATGCTGGAGCTGTTCGCGGGCATGCCGTTCCACGCGTTCTTCGGGATCGCGCTGATGATGGCGTCGTCCCCGATGGTCGGCACGTTCGAGAACCCGCCCGCCTCGCTCGGCATCGACGCGCTCTCCGACCAGAACGCCGCCGGCGGTATCGCCTGGGCGTTCAGCGAGATCCCGTCCGTGCTGGTGCTGATCGCACTGCTGTTCCAGTGGTACCGCTCCGAGCAGCGGCAGGCCCGGCGCACGGACCGCGCGGCCGACCGGGACGGGGACAAGGAGCTGGAGGCGTACAACGCCTACCTCGCCTCCCTCAACGCCCGAGGAAACTGAGACGTACGTTCGAATCCAGGGCGTGCGGCCCCGGAAATCGGGCACATGTTTCCTCCGGGGCACCGTCCGGCGGCAGAACGGGGCACCATGGTGGGGGACGAACCATGAGGAGGGTGTTGCGATGCCCGGTTCTACGGACGGCTCTACGCGGACGATGGGGGTGCTCACCGTCGGCGGACTCGTCGTGGTGACGGCCTACACGGTGGCGCTCGGCAGCAACGGCTGGCTGTGGTTCGGCTGGATCGTGCTCGGGCTGATCACCCTCGGCATGGTGGTCACCCGCCCCTCGTGAGGCTCAGGCGCCGGTCAGCCGGCCCGCGGAGTGCACGCCCGGCTGGTACTTGGGCAGCCGGGCGGTGACCTTCATCCCCGCTCCCACGGCGGTCTCGATGACGAGTCCGTAGTCGTCGCCGTAGACCTGCCGGAGCCGGTCGTCGACGTTGGACAGACCGATCCCGCCGGACGGGCTGACCTCCCCGGCGAGGATGCGGCGCAGCAGGACGGGGTCCATGCCCACGCCGTCGTCCTCGATGACGACCAGGGCCTCCGCCCCCGCGTCCTGGGCGGTGATGCTGATCCGGCACTTGTCGGTCCTGCCCTCCAGGCCGTGCTTGACGGCGTTCTCCACCAGCGGCTGGAGGCAGAGGAAGGGCAGCGCGACCGGCAGGACCTCCGGGGCGATCTGGAGGGTCACCGAGAGGCGGGCGCCGAAGCGGGCCCGTACCAGCGCCAGGTAGTGGTCGATGGCATGGAGTTCGTCGGCGAGGGTGGTGAAGTCGCCGTGCCTGCGGAACGAGTAGCGGGTGAAGTCGGCGAACTCCAGGAGCAGTTCGCGGGCGCGCTCGGGGTCGGTGCGGACGAAGCTGGCGATCACCGCGAGCGAGTTGAAGATGAAGTGCGGGGAGATCTGGGCCCGGAGTGCCTTGATCTCGGCCTCGATCAGGCGGGTCCGGGACTGGTCGAGGTCGGCCAGCTCCAGCTGGACGGAGACCCAGCGCGCGACCTCCCCGGCCGCGCGGACCAGGACCGCGGACTCGCGGGGCGCGCAGGCGACCAGGGCGCCGTGGACGCGGTCGTCGACGGTGAGGGGGGCGACGACCGCCCAGCGCAGGGGGCAGTCGGGGGTGTCGCAGGTCAGCGGGAACGCCTCGCCGCGGCCGGACTCCAGCGGTCCCGTGAGCCGTTCCATGATCTCGGCGCGGTGGTGCGCGCCGACGCCGTCCCAGGCCAGCACCCCTTTCCGGTCGGTCAGGCACAGGGCGTCCGTGCCGAGCAGGGAGCGCAGCCTGCGGGCCGACTTGCGGGCGGTCTCCTCGGTCAGTCCGGCCCGCAGCGGAGGTGCGGCGAGGGAGGCGGTGTGCAGGGTCTCGAAGGTGGCGTGCTCGACCGGCGTACCGAGCCCGCCCTGGTTCTCGGGCCGCGCGGTACGCCGGCCCAGCCAGAACCCCGCCGCCAGCAACGGCAGGACCGCCACGCACAGCCCGGCGATGAATCCGCTCATACTCATACCGCTCATGTCTTCACCTCAGCGCGGCGCTCCGCGGGGAGAGCCGGGACGGGCCTTCGGCCGGCCGCGGCGCCGTCGTGGCCGATCCCGCCCACGCGGCGGAGCCGCACATGACACAGCCCCGCGCCGTTCATGCCTTCACCTCAGCCAGTTCCTCCGGCAGGTGGAAGCGGGCCAGGATGGATGCCGTTCCCGGTGGGACGCGGCTCGGGGTGGCCAGGGAGACCAGGGTCATCGTGAGGAAGCCCAGCGGCACCGACCAGAGGGCCGGCCAGGCCAGCAGGGCGTGCAGGGCGCCGGTGCCGGGCAGGCCGGCCATGGTCGCGGCGACGGCGAGCAGGGCTGAGCCACCGCCCACCAGCATCCCGGCGGCCGCCCCCTGCGGGGTGAGCCGGCGCCACCAGATGCCGAGCACCAGCAGCGGGCAGAAGGAGGACGCGGACACCGCGAAGGCGAGGCCCACGGCGTCGGCCACCGGCAGCCCGCCGACCAGGGCGCTCGCCGCGAGCGGCACCGCCATCGCGAGGAGCGTGCCGAGCCTGAAGTGCCGTACGCCGCGCGAGGGGAGGACGTCCTGGGTGAGGACGCCCGCGACGGCCATGGTCAGTCCCGACGCGGTCGACAGGAACGCGGCGAAGGCACCCCCGGCGACCAGCGCGCCGAGCAGGTCGCCGCCCAGGCCCCCGATCATCCGCTCCGGCAGCAGCAGCACGGCGGCGTCCGCGTCGCCGGTGAGGGTCAGTTCGGGGGCGTAGAGCCGGCCGAGGGCGCCGTAGACCGGGGGCAGCAGGTAGAAGGCGCCGATCAGGCCGAGGACGGCGACGGTGGTGCGGCGGGCGGCGACGCCGTGCGGGCTGGTATAGAAGCGGACGACGACGTGCGGCAGGCCCATGGTGCCGAGGAAGGTGGCGAGGATCAGCCCGTACGTGGCGTACAGCGGGCGTTCGCCGCGGCTCTCGGCCTGGGAGGGCGACAGGCCCCCGTCGCCGTCGCGTTCGGCCTCGGGGACGGCGGCGCCCGCGGCGAACGTCAGCCGGGTGCCGGCGTCGATGCGGTGGGTGCCGACGGGGAGGTCGAGCCGCTGGTCCTCGTGCGGGCGGCCGTCGACGGTGCCGCTCACGGTGACGGTCAGCGGACGCTCCAGGCGCAGCTCCAGGCTGTCGTCGACGCGGACGGTGCGCTGTTCGCGGAAGGCGGCGGGTTCGTCGAAGGCATGGTGCGGGGCGCCGTCGCGCTGCCAGGCGAGGACCAGGAACAGGACGGGCACCAGCAGGGCGGAGAGCTTCAGCCAGTACTGGAAGGCCTGCACGAAGGTGATGCTGCGCATGCCGCCCGCGGCGACGATGGCCACCACCACGACCGCCACGATCACCCCGCCGAGCCAGTCGGGCGCGCCGGTGAGCACGGTCAGCGTCAGCCCGGCGCCCTGGAGCTGGGGCAGCAGATAGAGCCAGCCGACCCCCACCACGAAGGCCCCGGCCAGCCGCCGTACCGCCGGGGAGGCGAGCCGGGCCTCGGCGAAGTCGGGGAGCGTGTAGGCGCCGGAGCGGCGCAGCGGGGCGGCGACGAAGAGCAGCAGGACCAGATAGCCGGCGGTGTAGCCGACCGGGTACCAGAGCATGTCGGGGCCCTGGACCAGGACCAGGCCCGCGATGCCGAGGAAGGACGCGGCGGAGAGGTACTCGCCGCTGATGGCGGCCGCGTTCAGGCGGGGGCCGACGGTGCGGGAGGCGACGTAGAAGTCGGAGGTGGTGCGGGAGATGCGCAGGCCGAAGGCGCCGACGAAGACGGTCGCGAGGACGACGAGCGCGACGGCGGGGACGGCGTAGTTCTCGTTCACGGTCCGTCGGCCCTCAGCGGTCCTGGTCCTCGACGAGACGGACGAGGTCCCGCTCGTTGCGTTCGGCGCGCCGTACGTACCAGCGGGCCAGCAGCACGAGCGGGGCGTACAGGCAGAAGCCGAGGACCGTCCATTCCAGGCGGTCGGAGTCCGGGACGGTGGCGAACAGCAGCGGCAGCGGGCCGATGAGCAGGGCGAGGACGGCGACCACGGCGAGGGCGGCGCGCAGCTGGGAGCGCATCAGGGAGCGGACGTAGGTGTGGCCGAGGGTGGTCTGCTCGTCGATCTCGGTGCGTGGGCGGTAGTAGCCGGACGCGGGGGTGCGGCGGGGCGGGCCGGTGACGACGACGCGGCGCTCGGCGGGATCCTGGCCGGGCACCGTCAGGTCCTCCTCATCAGCAGGTCCCGCAGCTCGCGCGCGTGCCGCCTGCTGACCTGGAGTTCCTCGGTGCCGACCAGGACGCTCACCGTGCCCGCGTCCAGGCGGAGTTCGCCGATGTGGCGCAGGGCGACCAGATGGCGGCGGTGGATGCGCACGAAGCCGCGGGAGCGCCAGCGCTCCTCCAGGGTGGACAGCGGGATGCGGACGAGATGGCTGCCCTTGTCGGTGTGCAGCCGGGCGTAGTCGCCCTGGGCCTCGACATGGGTGATGTCGTCGACGGAGACGAACCGGGTCACCCCGCCGAGTTCGACGGGTATGTGGTCGGGGTCGGGCTCGTGGACGGGTATGCGGGGGCCGGTGCCGATGAGTTCGGCGGCCCGGCGGACCGCCTCGGCGAGCCGTTCCTTGCGGACCGGTTTGAGGACGTAGTCGACGGCCTTGAGGTCGAAGGCCTGGACGGCGAAGTCCTCGTGCGCGGTGACGAACACGACCAGCGGCGGCTTGGCGAACCCGGTGAGCAGCCGGGCCAGGTCGAGTCCGTCGAGGCCGGGCATGTTGATGTCGAGGAAGACCACGTCGATCGCCTCGGGCCCGCCCGGCCCCGATTCCAGGGCGCGGTTGATCCGGCGCAGTGCCACGGTGGCGTCCCCCGCGCCCTCCGCGCTGCCGATCCGGGGATCGGCGTTGAGGAGGAACAGCAGTTCCTCCAGCGAGGGGCTTTCGTCGTCGACAGCCAGGGCGCGCAGCATGAACGTGGAGTGTAGGAGCAATTCGTACGCCTGCACACGGGCCGAGGTCGGATGTTCCCGCTGGATAGGGTGCGGCCATGAACAGCAGGCCCACGCCGTTCGACGAGCTCGACCGGAAGATCCTCACCGCCCTGATGGCGAACGCCAGGTGCAGTTTCGCCGAGATCGGCGCGGAGGTCGGACTGTCCTCCACGGCGGTCAAGCGGCGGGTGGACCGGCTGCGGGAGTCCGGGGTGATCACCGGGTTCACGGCCACGGTGAAGCCGTCGGCGCTGGGCTGGCGCACGGAGGCGTACGTCGAGGTGTACTGCGAGGGCGCGGCCCCGCCGCGGCGGCTGGCGGAGGTGGTCCGCAACCATCCGGAGATCACCGCGGCGATGACGGTGACCGGCGGCGCGGACGCGCTGCTGCACGTGCGGGCGCGGGACGTGGAGCACTTCGAGGAGGTGCTGGAGCGGATCCGCGTCGAGCCGTTCATCCGCAAGACGATCAGCGTGATGGTGCTGTCCCACCTCCTCCCGGAGAGCCCGGAGGCGGGCGCCAGCCACCCGGCACCCGAGGGCGCAGCAGACGTGCGCTGAGCGGCGAAACTACGCAGCATTCCTGCGCGAACACGCAGCTCTCGTTCCTTGTCGGGCTTCTCGGTCACTTCCTACCGTGGGGTCAACCCCGTCCACACCGCAGGAAGCGGAGGAACCCCTCTGTGCCCGAAAGCCGTGTGCAGCGCCGACGGCGCTTTCTCGTCTGCGAACCCAGACACTTCGCCGTCCAGTACGCGATCAATCCCTGGATGCGACCCGACACCCGGGTCGACGTCGATCTGGCCCAGGAGCAGTGGCGGTCGCTGATCCGCGCCTACCGCTCCCACGGCCACACCGTCGAATCGGTGGAGCCCGTCCCCGGCCTGCCCGACATGGTCTTCGCCGCCAACTGCGCGGTCACCGTCGACGGCCGGGTCTTCGGCTCCCTCTTCCACGCGCCCGAGCGCCGCCCCGAGTCCACCCACTACGACACCTGGTTCAAGGCGTCCGGATTCGACGTCTACCGCCCGGAGTCGGTGTGCGAGGGCGAGGGCGACCTGGTCCCCACGGGCCGGTACGTGCTGGCCGGCACCGGCTTCCGCACGACCCGCGAGGCCCATCGCGAGGTGCAGGAGTTCTTCGGCGTCCCGGTGATCGGGCTGACGCTGGTGGACCCGTACTTCTACCACCTCGACACCGCGCTGTTCGTGCTCGACGACGGCCCCGAGGAGAACATCGCCTACTACCCGGAGGCGTTCTCGCCGGGCAGCCGCGAGGTGCTGCGGCGCCTGTACCCGGATGCCGTCCTGGCGACCCGCGAGGACGCGACGGCCTTCGGCCTGAACTCCGTCTCCGACGGCCGGCACGTCTTCATCGCGCCGGGCGCGACCGCCCTCGCCGACCAGCTCGCCCTGCGCGGCTACGTCCCCGTCCCCGTCGACCTGTCCGAGCTGCTCAAGGCCGGCGGCGGCATCAAGTGCTGCACCCAGGAGATCCGCTCATGACCGCACCCGCGCGCACCCGTTCCTCCGCCGACCTGATCCGTGCCGAGGAGCCCGTCCTCGCGCACAACTACCACCCGCTGCCGGTCGTCGTCGCGCGCGCCGAGGGCACCTGGGTGGAGGACGTCGAGGGCCGCCGGTACCTCGACATGCTGGCCGGCTACTCGGCGCTCAACTTCGGCCACCGCCACCCCGCCCTGATCGAGGCCGCCCACCGCCAGCTGGACCGGCTCACGCTGACCTCGCGCGCCTTCCACAACGACCGGCTCGCCGAGTTCGCCGAACGCCTCGCCGCGCTGACCGGCCTGGACATGGTGCTGCCCATGAACACCGGCGCCGAGGCCGTCGAGAGCGCCGTGAAGGTGGCCCGCAAGTGGGCGTACGAGGTCAAGGGCGTCCCGGCCGACCGGGCCACGATCGTGGTCGCGGCGGACAACTTCCACGGCCGTACGACGACGATCGTCAGCTTCTCCACCGACGAGACCGCCCGCGCCGGCTTCGGGCCCTTCACCCCGGGTTTCCGGATCGTGCCGTACAACGACCTGGCCGCGCTGGAGGAGGCCGTCGACGACACCACGGCGGCGGTGCTCATCGAGCCGATCCAGGGCGAGGCGGGCGTGCTCATCCCAGACGACGGCTATCTGGCCGGGGTGCGGGAGCTGACCCGACGCAAGGGCTGTCTGTTCGTCGCGGACGAGATCCAGTCGGGCCTCGGCCGCACCGGCCGCACCCTCGCCGTGGAGCACGAGGCGGTCGTCCCCGACATGCTGCTCCTCGGCAAGGCGCTCGGCGGCGGCATCGTCCCGGTGTCCGCGGTGGTGGCCCGGCGGGAGGTGCTCGGGGTGCTGCGGCCCGGCGAGCACGGCTCGACGTTCGGCGGCAACCCGCTGGCCGCGGCGGTCGGCACCGCGGTGGTGGAACTGCTGGAGACGGGTGAATTCCAGCGCCGGGCGGCCGAGCTGGGCGTGGTCCTGCGGGGCGGTCTGCGGGAGCTGGTCGGCAAGGGCGTCGTCGGCTTCCGCGCGCGCGGCCTGTGGGCGGGCGTGGACGTCGACCCGGCCGTGGGCAGCGGGCGGGAGATCGGTGAGCGGCTGATGCGGGAGGGTGTGCTGGTCAAGGACACCCACGGCTCCACCATCCGGCTCGCGCCCCCGCTGACGATCACCGCGGAGGAGCTGACCGGGGCGCTTGCCTCGCTGGAGAAGGTGCTCGGGCAGGTCTGATCCGCGCGGTGGCCGTCTTCGCTCCTCGCTGCGAGGGTGAACACTGGGATCAGAGGTGGTAGACCACTGACGTGGACCGCTCTCAGCGAACCCAGCGACGGAGAGGTCGGCCGTGGGCAGACACGAGGAGCACGCCGCGGAGCGGCATCGGTTCGACGTGGCCGATGCCGCCCCCGTGCTGCTCGACGCCCAGGGGCTGGTGACCTGCTGGACCAGCGGGGCCCAGCGGCTGTTCGCGTACCCGGCGGCGGAGGCGGTGGGCCGGCCGGTCTCGGTCCTGCTGACGCCCGGGGACGCGGCCCGGCTCCCCGAATTGGCCGAACGCTGTCGCCGGGACGGCGGATGGGCCGGGCTGCTGACCGCCCGGCGGGCGGACGGCCGTGAGGTCCGGGTCATGGTGCGGGTCGTGGCGGCGCCGGAGCCGGGCGGTCCGGCCCGCTGGCTGGCGCTGCTGTCGGAGATGGAGCAGGAGCCCGGCTGGAACATGAGCCGGCCGGTGCTGGAGCAGATGGTGGCCCGCTCCCCCGTCGGCATAGCGATCGTCGACACGGACCTGCGGTTCGTGTGGTCCAACGCCGCGCTGGAGCAGTTCGGCGGCGGACCGGCCCACCAGCGGCTCGGGCGGCGGCTCGGCGACATACAGCCCGGTCTGGACGCGGCGGGCGTCGAGGCGCAGATGCGGCGCGTGCTGGAGACCGGGGAGCCGGTGGTCGGGTACGAGCACCTGGGCCGGGTGCGCTCCGCCCCGCACCGGGAGACGGCGCACATGATGTCGTTCACCCGGCTGGACGACGACCGGGGCCGGGCGATGGGCGTGTACTACACGGTCGTCGACGTCAGCGAGCGGCACCGGGCCCGCGGGCGGCTCGCCCTGCTGGACAAGGCGGGCCGGCACATCGGCCGCACCCTGGACGTGGTGCACACCGCCCAGGAGCTGGCCGACGTGGCCGTGCCCGGCTTCGCCGACCTGGCCCGGGTGGACCTGCTGGGGTCGGTGATCAGCGGCGGGGAACCGGCGCCGGGGCCGCTGAGCGACAGCGAGCCGGTGGAGCTGCGCCGGGCGGGCCATCGCTCGGTGCACGAGGACGAGGCGGTCGGCATCGGCTCGGTCGCCACCTATCTGGCCGGATCGCCGCCGATCCGCTGTCTGACCACGGGCAGCTCCTGGCGCGCGGAACAGCTGGATCCGCTGGCCCGGGAGTGGGCGACGGACGTGCTCGGCCGGGAGGCCACCTTCCGGGAGCTGGGCCTGCACAGCGTGATGATCGTGCCGGTCCGGGCCCGGGGCGTGACCCTGGGCATCACCACGTTCTTCCGGCGGGGCCGCCAGGAGCCGTTCGACGAGGACGATCTGCGGCTCGCCGAGGACCTGGTGTCGCGGGCCGCGGTCTGCGTGGACAACGCCCGCCGCTACACCCGCGAACGGGACGCGGCGCTGGTCCTGCAGCGCAGTCTGCTCCCCCACCGGCTGTCCGACCAGGACGCCGTGGAGGTCGCCGCCTGCTACCGGCCCGCCGACGAGCTGACCGGCCTCGGCGGCGACTGGTACGACGTGGTGCCGCTGTCCGGGGCGCGGGTCGCCCTGGTGGTGGGCGAGGTCCCGGGGCACGGCATCGGCGCCGCCGCGGCCATGGGCCGGCTGCGTACGGCCGTACGGACGCTCGCCGCGCTGGACCTGCGGCCCGAGGAGGTGCTGGCCCACCTCGACGACCTGGTCGGACGGTCGGCCCGGGACGACGGGGTGGCCCCGGACACGGAGGGCGCCGGCAGCATGCGGGCGGTGGGGTCCGGGTGCGTGTACGCGGTGTACGACCCGGTCGACGGGCAGTGCACCATGGCCGCCGCGGGCCATCCCTCGCCGGCCGTGGTGCTGCCCGACGGGGAGGTCACCTTCGTCGATCTGCCGCAGGGCCCGCCGCTGGGCATCGGCGGGCCGCCGTTCGAGTCGGTCGAGATGGTCCTGGCCGAGGGCAGCGTCCTCGCCCTGTACACGGACGGCCTGCTGGCCCGCGGGGACTCGTGGGCCGCCGACGCGGACCCGGACCGGCTGCGGCCGGCCCTGGAACGCCCGGCGGCCTCGCTCGCGCTGCACTCCCGTGCCGTGGTCGACGAGCTGGTCCCGGTACGGCCGCGCGACGATGTGGTGCTGCTGATGGCCCGCACCCGGCTGCTCGGTGACGGCCAGGTCGCGGACTGGGACCTGCCGAGCGACCCCGCCATGGTCGCCGAGGCCCGCAAGAGCGCCACCCGCCAGCTCACCGAGTGGGGTCTGGAGCCGCTGGCGTTCACCACCGAGCTGGTCGTCAGCGAGCTGGTCACCAACGCCATACGGCACGCTTCCGGGCCCATCCGGCTGCGGCTGATCAAGGAGCGCTCCCTGATCTGCGAGGTCTTCGACGGCGGCGCCTCCGCACCCCATCTGCGCCATCCCCGCGCCACGGACGAGGGCGGCCGGGGGCTGCTGCTGGTGTCCCAGTTCGCCCAGCGCTGGGGCACGCGCTTCGCCCCCGAAGGGAAGATCATCTGGGCCGAGCAGTCGCTCACCGAACCGATCGAGTGAGCACGGCCGCCTCTGTCAAGGACGCCGGAAAGGTCTGCGCCAGTCGTCCCGGCCCGGTTACGGGCGCCCCTGCCTGCGCCTACACTGGCACCCCCCACAACACGCCGGTTGACCAGCACGTAGAGGAGCGCCTCTTTGTTCTACTACCTGCTCAAGTACGTGTTGCTGGGCCCCTTGCTGAGACTGGTCTTCCGCCCGCGCATCGAGGGCCTCGGACACGTTCCGCCGTCCGGGGCGGCGATCATCGCGGGCAACCACCTCTCCTTCTCGGACCACTTCCTGATGCCCGCGATCCTCAAGCGGCGCATCACCTTCCTGGCCAAGGCCGAGTACTTCACCGGCCCCGGTCTCAAGGGGCGTCTCACGGCCTTCTTCTTCCGCAGCGCGGGGCAGATCCCGGTCGACCGCTCCGGCAAGGACGCGGGCCAGGCCGCGATCCGCGAGGGCCTCGGAGTGCTGAGCAAGGACGAGTTGCTGGGCATCTACCCGGAGGGCACCCGCTCGCACGACGGCCGCCTGTACAAGGGCAAGGTGGGCGTGGCCGTGATGGCGCTGAAGGCCGGGGTCCCGGTGATCCCCTGCGCGATGATCGGCACCTTCGAGGCCCAGCCGCCCGGCAAGGTCATCCCCAGGATCCACCCGGTGGTCATCCGCTTCGGCGAGCCCCTGGACTTCTCCCGGTACGCCGGCATGGAGAACGAGAAGGCGGTCCTGCGCGCCATCACCGACGAGATCATGTACGCCATCCTGTCGCTCTCCGAGCAGGAGTACGTCGACGAGTACGCGGCCGTGGTCAAGGCGAAGGAGGCCGAGGCGAGCGGCCCCCGGCGCAGGTTCCGGAAGATGCCGCTCGGCTGAGCCCTCCGGCGGGGCAGGGCGGGCGGTTCACGGAGTGAGCGCCCCCAGCATCCGGTCCAGCGCCCGGTCCAGCACCTGACGCAGCACCCGCGCGTCCGGCGCCACGGCGGTCACCAGCGCCGCCGGGCCGGCCAGCGGCACCAGCACGGCATGCTCGGCGAGGATGCGGGGTGCCACGGGCTCGTCCGCGAACTCGGGCCGTACGACGACGAGTTGCCCGAGCGCGCGATGCCCCGCCAGTCCGGCGGGCCCGTCCCAGCCACCCGGCGCGCCGGGCCCGCAGGCGAGTTCCTGGTCCAGGACGGTCCGCCCGGCGATCCGCACGGTCAGCCGGCTGGTGAGCCGCCCCGGCTCCTCCCCCACCCGCCCGAGCACCTGCTCCTCGCGCAGCACCAGCCGGGCTCCCGCACCGAGGTCGGCCCGGGTGGTGACGTACAGATCGCTGCCCCCGGCGCAGATCAACTGCTCCGGCAGCCAGCGCAGTTCGCCGCCGTCGGCGACGGTGAGCCGGACGTCGTAGCGGGCGTCGCCCTTGGCCTGACCGGGCAGGGCGATGGTCGCGGCGGCGGATCCGACGTGCAGGCGGGCCCCCTCCGCCACGTCGGCCTCGACGGCGAAGCGGTCACCGCCGAGGGGGCCGCTCATCGCGCCGACGAGCATGACCCGGGCCTCGCTCCCGCTCCCCCGGGTGCGCCGCAGCGCCAGCGGCCCCTCGCCCTGCAGCACGGGCAGCGACGTACCGCCCCGGCCGTCGTCGCGCGCGCCGATCCGGGCGGTGGCGGTGACGCCGGTGGCGATCACGCCGACCACGCGGCGAGTTGCCCCCGCACCCACGCGGCGACGTCCCGCACGCCGTGCTCGGAGCGCAACGACTGGAAGATCACCGGAAGTTCGGCCCGCTGCGCCTTGGCGTCGGCCGCCATGCGGGCGAGGTCGGAGCCGACGTAGGGGGCGAGGTCGGTCTTGTTGACGACGAGCAGATCGGCGGTGGTCACCCCGGGGCCGCCCTTGCGCGGGATGTCGTCGCCGCCGGCCACGTCGATCACGAAGATCTGCGCGTCGACGAGCCCCTTGGAGAAGGTCGCCGTGAGATTGTCCCCGCCGGACTCCACGAGGATGAGCTGCAGCGGCCCGGCCTCGTCCTCCAGGTCCTCGACGGCTTCGAGGTTGGCGGAGATGTCGTCCCGGATGGCGGTGTGCGGACAGGCGCCGGTCTCCACGGCGGTGATCCGCTCCGGCGGCAGCACGGCCTCCCGCAGCAGGAACTCGGCGTCCTCGCGGGTGTAGATGTCGTTGGTGACGACGGCGAGGGACAACTCGTCGCGCAGGGCCCGGCAGAGCGCTGCGACGGTGGCGGTCTTCCCGGACCCCACGGGCCCGCCGAGCCCGATGCGCAGGGCACGGCGGGAGCCGTCGGGGCGCCGGGCGTCGGCGCTGAGGGCGGCGGGCCCGTCGTGGGAGTGGTCGAGATGCATGTACGGCTCCTTCTCTGCCGGCCTGGTCCGTTCAGTTTGTCGGGCCGGCCTTGCGTGTGATCTCAGGACGCGAACAACCGCACCGCCCAGGAGGCGTGCACCTCCGCGCCGATCTCCAGCAGCGGTGAGGATGCGGCGGGCAGCGCGTCGACTCCCTCGTCGGCCACCGCCCGCGCGGCCTGTACCGCCTGGTCCACGACCCGGTCCAGCTCGGGAGCGAGCCGGGCCAGCACGGCCGTGGCCTCGAACGGATCGAGGCTCAGCAGCCGTACGGTCGCGGACGCGGGCCCGCTGACGCTCTCGTAGACGGCGCAGTACGCCGCGTCCACCGGTCCGAGCCCGGCCGCCCGGGCGGCGACCCCCAGCACCACCGGCTGGTGCGCCCCCTTGGGGAACGCCCGCGCCAGCGCGTCGAGTTCGTCGCAGGGCCAGACGGCCCGGGCGGCCCGCAGCAACTGCCGCCCCAGCTTCCGCGCGGCGGTCCGCAACGCGGGCGAGGGGGTGCGGGCGTCCGCGGCCGCGTCCAGCGACACCGCGTCCACCCCGAACGCGGCCGACGCGGCGAGGGCCGCGGCGACCCGCCCCGCCGTGTGCAACCGCCCGCGGCAGAAGTCCTCCAGAGTCCCGGCCCCGGTGATCCGTCCCGCCTTGACGGCGGCCTCGGCCCCGCCGGAGTGCGCGTGGCCTCCGGCGGGGAACCGTCCGTCGGCCAGGACGAGCAGCGCTGCCCTGGACATCAGAAGAGGAAGTAGCGCTGTGCCATGGGCAGTTCAGCGGCGGGAGCGGCCTCGACCAGCTCCCCGTCGATGTGCACGGCAAAGCTGTCGGGATCCACCCGCACGTCGGGCCGGGCGGAGTTCTCCCGCATGTCGGCCTTGGTGACCCCCCGGGTGGACTCGATCCCCACGAACCGCTTGCCGAGCCGCAGCCGCTCGGGCAGCCCGTCCTCGATCGCCGACGGGGCGACGAAGTTCAGGGAGTTGGCGGCCGGGCCGCGGCCGATCGCGCCGTACATGGGCCGCGGCAGGACCGGCTGCGGGGTGGGGATGGAGGCGTTGGCGTCGCCCATCTGCGCGTAGGCGATCTGCCCGCCCTTGATGACCAGGTGCGGCTTGACCCCGAAGAACGCCGGTTCCCACAGCACCAGGTCGGCGAGCTTCCCGGTCTCCACGGACCCGACCTGCCCGGCGATGCCCTGGGCCAGCGCCGGGTTGATCGTGTACTTGGCGACGTACCGCCGTACCCGGAGATTGTCCGCGCGCCCGTCCCCGGGCAGCGCTCCCCGCCGTCCCTTCATCACATGCGCGGTCTGCCAGGTCCGCATGACGACCTCGCCGACGCGTCCCATGGCCTGCGAGTCGGAGGAGATGATCGAGATGGCGCCGAGGTCGTGCAGGATGTCCTCGGCGCCGATGGTCGAGGGCCGGATGCGGGACTCGGCGAAGGCCAGGTCCTCCGGCACCGCGGGGTTCAGGTGGTGGCACACCATCAGCATGTCGAGGTGTTCCTCGGCGGTGTTGACGGTGAACGGCCGCGTCGGGTTGGTGGAGCTGGGCAGCACATGCGGCTCGGAGACCACGGTCATGATGTCCGGCGCGTGCCCGCCGCCCGCGCCCTCGGTGTGGTAGGCGTGGATGCCCCGGCCGCCGATGGCGGCGAGGGTGTCACCGACGAACCCGGCCTCGTTCAACGTGTCGGTGTGGATGGCGACCTGGATGCCGGTGCGGTCGGCGACGGTCAGCGAGGCGTCGATGACGGCGGGCGTGGAGCCCCAGTCCTCGTGCAGCTTCAGCCCCATCGCGCCGCCGCGGATCTGCGACAGCATCGCCTCGTGCGAGACGGTGTTGCCCTTGCCGAGGAAGCCGACGTTGAGGGGGTACTGCTCCATCGCCTCCAGCATCCGCGCCAGATGCCAGGGCCCCGGCGTCACGGTGGTCGCCTTGGAGCCCTCGGCCGGTCCGGTGCCGCCGCCGATCAGCGTGGTGATCCCCGCCGCCAGTGCCTCGTCGGCGATCTGCGGGCAGATGAAGTGGACGTGCGCGTCGATGGCGCCGGCCGTGAGGATCCGGCCGTTGCCCGCGATGATCTCGGTCTCGGGGCCGATGACGAGGTCGGGGTGGACCCCGTCCATGGTGTCGGGGTTGCCCGCCTTGCCGAGGCCGGTGATCCGCCCGTCGCGGATGCCGACGTCCGCCTTGACGATCCCCCAGTGGTCGATCACGACCGCGCCGGTGATCACCGTGTCCGGGGTGCCTTCCGCGCGCGTGGCACGTGACTGGCCCATGGACTCACGGATGACCTTGCCGCCTCCGAACACCGCCTCGTCACCGGAGAGTCCGGGGCCGCCGGAGCGGTCCTCCTCGATCTCTACCAGCAGATCGGTGTCGGCGAGCCGGATCCGGTCGCCGGTCGTCGGGCCGAACAGGTCGGCGTACGCGGCCCGGGAGATCTCAGGCATCGAGGGCACCTCCGGTCTCCCCGCGCAGCCCGGGCACGACGCGGGCGCCGGCCAGCGGGACGAGTTCGACGTCGACGGGGATGCCGGGCTCGAAGCGCACGGCGGTGCCGGCGGCGACGTTGAGGCGCTTGCCGCGGGCGGCGGCGCGGTCGAAGTCCAGGCCGGGGTTGGCCTCGGCGAAGTGGTAGTGGGAGCCGACCTGGACGGGCCGGTCGGCGGCGTTGAGCACGGTCAGCCGGGTGACCTCGCGGCCCTCGTTGAACACGACGGGCTCGTCCGCGAACAGGATCTCTCCGGGAATCATCGAAGCCCCCTCAGACGATCGGTTCGTGGACGGTGACGAGCTTGGTGCCGTCCGGGAAGGTCGCCTCGACCTGGACGTCGTGGATCATCTCCGCGATGCCGTCCATGACGTCGTCCCGGGTGAGCAGCTTGCGTCCGGAGGCCATCAGCTCGGCGACCGTACGGCCGTCCCGCGCGCCTTCGAGGATGTGCGAGGTGATGAGGGCGACCGCCTCGGGGTGGTTGAGCCTGAGCCCGCGGGCCCGGCGCTTCTCGGCCACGTCGGCCGCCACATGGATCAGCAGTCTCTCTTGCTCGTGCGGGGTCAGTTGCACAGCCCACCTCACAGTCCTCGCTCCGGACCGTGCGGGGCCCGGTTGCCGCAGCCACGGGCAAAGTGCCTGGTGGCGTGGAGGGAGGCTAGTTGGACCGGGTTTCGGGCACGTTAACCGAGCTGTGACCCGTCGGGGGTCCGAGAGCGCCGCCTCCGGAGCTGCCGGCCGGGCGGAAGCCGGTGGAGGGCGGCGAGCGATCTGGCGGCCCGGGCCGGGGAACTGACGCGCGTTCGGGCCCCGTCCAGGCGTTGGCCGCCAGGGCGACGCATCAGCGGGGCGAGAGCGGCGAGAGCGAGGCGCACGCCCCCACGCTGGCGCGCGCACCGCGGGTGCTGGACGGCGAGCGCCGCACGGCTCGGTTCACGCTGCCGCCCCGCTCGGAGAGTTGACGCAGGTGAGCCCGGTCCGGCCATTCGGCGATGGCGCCGAGGCGTCCGGACCGGAGTCGAAACGGACCAAAGGAGGTACCCCCTTTCGGCGTAGCCGTGTCTCCTGCCGTGGGCCCGTCAGGGTTGCGCAACGAGGCTAGGCCCTCACCCGAAAGAGACGTTCCGGTGCTGGTCCGGGCATCCTCCGTAGCCTCGACGCTGGTTCGAACGGAGCAGTGTCCACCCGAACGGGTGAGTGGTGAGTAACGCCACAAATCCCCGGTTCCATTGGGATTTTCGGACATCCGTGAGCCAAGATCCCTGACTGACGACAAGCCCCCGCCACCACGGCGGGGCGATCCGGGCGGACGCCGAGTCCTGCCGCCGCCCGGATGACCGGTCGACAGGAGTGGATCGGCAGGAGTGGAGGACCCGAGCACGACGGGTCGCCGGCACGGATGTCCGTGCCGAGCAGCCCTTGGGGTGAAGCCGCATCGCGGCCGGGCAACTTCGCCAGCCCGAATCCGACAGGTCATCCTTCACAGGCGGCTGACGAAGGGTTGCGCATGACTGCGCTCAATCGTGTCCCGTCGCTCATGGCCCGAGCCGGTACGGCCTCGGCTCTGACCATCGCCGCCGTGGGCGGTTCGATCGTGGCCCCGGGCCTCTCCGCCGAAGCGGCTGCGGCCACGCCGGCGACGAAGGCACTCCAGGTCGCGGCCTCCAAGAAGGGCTCCCCGTACAAGTACGGCGCCACGGGCCCGTACCGCTTCGACTGCTCCGGGCTGACGCTGTACTCGTTCAAGAAGGCGGGCAAGAAGCTGCCTCGTACGGCGGCCCAGCAGTACAACAAGACGCGCCACATCTCCGCCAAGAGCCGCAAGGCCGGCGACCTCGTGTTCTTCCACTCGGGGTCGAACGTCTACCACGTCGGCATCTACGCCGGGAAGGGGAAGCTCTGGCACGCCCCGAAGACCGGGGATGTGGTGAGGCTGCAGAAGATCTGGACCAAGAGCGTCTGGTACGGCCGGGTGAGCTGACCGGCCGCCCGAAGGGCGGCGGCGCCCCTGACACGCCGCCGCCCTGACGGGTGCCCGAGTGACCGCTGCGCGGAGCCGGACCGCTCCCGGGGCGGGTCAGCGCCGTACCGCCCGCGGGGGCGCCCGCTAGGGCTCCTGCTGACCGGCGGTGGTGACCGGCCGGGCCGGTACGGTCCAGGGAAGTTCGATGGAGACCGTCTTGCCGCCCTCACGGGTCGGCCTGACTCTGAGTCGGCCGCCGCACTCGGCGGTCAGCCAGCGGATGATGACCAGACCGCGGCCGTTGTCCTGCTGGACAGCGGCCGGCAGTCGTTTGGGGAACCGCGGGTGGCTGTCGGTGACCCCGATGCGCAGGTGTTCGTCGTGGCTCAGTTCAAGGTCCACCGTGAAGGTGGGTGACTGGCCGAGGGTGTGCTGTACGGCATTGGTGGCGAGTTCGGAGACGATGAGCCGGATGGTGTCGGCCACGTCCGTCCCTGCGGGCAGTCCCCATTCCTCGAGCGTGCTGACCACATAGCCGCGGGCCGCGGAGACCGAGGCGGGATCGCTCGGCAGAGTGACGGATGCTTCCAGATGGTCTGCCATGGCGGCGTCGTCCCTTTCCCACGGGACCGCAGTCCGACACGGAGCGGATGGTTCGAGTACGGTCCCGGACTGGTGCTTCCTCGCCAGACTGCCATTACCGCGCCGGTCACGGTGGCGATCCACCAAGATATGCATATATCTGTCGCTCGATGCGGTGAACTCTGCGACGCGAGAGCGTATTTGGGCGGCCCGGTTGGAGTAAGGAGTAGCGCATGCAACACGGTCCCGCGGTACGCCGCCGGAAGCTGGGCGCCGAACTGCGTGCGTTGCGCGCCGGTGCGGGGCTCACCAGCGGTGAGGCGGCGCGGCTGGTGGGCTGGCACCAGTCGAAGGTCAGCCGGATCGAGACCGGGGCCAGCGGGGTGAAACCGGCCGATGTGCGGTTACTGCTGGACGCCTACGCCGTCGCCGACTCCCAACTACGGGAGTTGCTGCTGGTATTGGCGGGCTCCGACGACGGCGCGGGCCGGCACCACTGGTGGCACGCCTACCGCGGGGTGCTGCCGCCGACCTACCGGGACTTCATCAGCCTGGAGTCCCAGGCGAGCGCGATGCGCACGCTGGAGACCTCCGTGGTGCCGGGGCTGCTCCAGACGCCCGAGTACGCCCGGGAGGTGACCCGGGCCGCGGTGGGCGGCCTGGACGAGACGGACGAGCGCCTCGACACGCTGGTCGAAGTGCGGCTGGCCCGCCAGGACGTGCTGCGCGGGGAGCCGCCGCTGGAGCTGAGCGCGGTGCTGGACGAGGCGGTGCTGCACCGGGAGATCGGCGGGCCCGGGGTGATGGCCCGGCAGCTGTGGCAGCTGGTGGAGGCGGGACGCCTGCCACAAGTGCGGCTGCAGGTGCTGCCGTTCACGGCCGGAGCGCACATCGGAGTCACCGGGCCTTTCGTTATTTTCTCATTTTCGCGCACTTCTGATCTGGACGTGGTTGTTCTCGACCACTTGACGAGTAGCCTCTACCTCGAACGGAAAGAAGACCTCCAGGCGTACACGGAGGCCTTCACCACCCTTCAGATCCACGCCCTTTCGCCCGAGGAATCGCTGGATTACATCGCCGGGCTAGCTGACGGCGCGTAAGGAGGCACCATGACCGCACTGCCTCGGAACGTACCTTCCAGTACCGAACTGCACGACGTGCAATGGCTGCGCAGCAGTTACAGCACGGGTGCGAACAACTGCGTGGAGACCGCTCGGCCGCTGACCGGCCCCTGGGCCGGACTGTTCGCCGTACGCGACTCCAAGGCCCCGGCCGGACCCGCGCTGCTCTTCTCCCCCGAGAGCTGGGCGGACTTCACGGCCGCGATCCGGTCCTGACAGTTGCGATCAGGTTCCGAGCAAGTTCCGAGCAAGTTCTGATCAGCATCCATCAGTTCCACGGCGGCAGGGCCGTGTCACGCCGACTCATGGTCGTGTCTCGCCGATGACTCGTACAGCGCGTTCGATCTGACCGCCCGTGAGATCCGCACGGGCGGTCAGCCGCAGCCGTGAGATGCCGTCGGGCACGGAAGGAGGACGGAAACAGCCCACGGCCAGGCCCGCCGCCCGGCAGTCCGCCGCCCAGCGCAGCGCCCCCTCGGGGGACGGCGCGCGCACGGAGACGACCGCCGCGTCCGGACGCACCGCCTGATGGCCCGCGGCCGTCAGGCGGGCGTGCAGTTCGCTCGCCACCGCACGCGCCTGGGCCGCCCGCTCCGGCTCCCGGCGCAGCAGCCGCAGCGCCGCGAGGGCGGCACCGGTCGCGGCGGGGGCGAGTCCGGTGTCGAAGATGAACGTCCGGGCCGCGTTGACCAGGTGGTCGATGACCCGGGCCGGGCCGAGCACGGCGCCGCCCTGGCTGCCCAGGGACTTGGACAGCGTCACCGTGACCACCACGTCGTCGGCGCCGGCCAGCCCCGCCGCGTGCGGAGCGCCCCGGCCGCCGTCGCCGAGCACGCCCAGGCCGTGCGCGTCGTCCACGAGCAGGCCCGCCCCGTACTCCCGGCACGCCTCGGCGAGCCCGGCCAGCGGGGCCGCGTCGCCGTCGACCGAGAAGACCGTGTCGGAGACGGCGACCGCCGGCCCGTCGTGCGTCCGCAGCGCCTTGCGCACGGCGTCCGGTTCGGCGTGCGCGACCACCTGGGTCGTACCGCGGGCCAGCCGGCAGCCGTCGATCAGCGAGGCGTGGTTGCCCGCGTCGGACACGATCAGCGAGCCGTGCGGCCCGAGCGCGGTGACCGCGGCGAGGTTGGCCGCGTAGCCGGAGGAGAAGACCAGCGCCGCCTCGAAGCCGCAGAAGTCCGCCAGCTCCCGCTCCAGCTCGCCGTGCAGCTGGGTCGTACCGGTGACGAGCCGGGAGCCGGTGGCGCCGCCGCCCCAGGTCCGCGCCGCGCGCGCGGCGCCCTCGGTGACCTCGGGGTGGTGGGTCAGGCCCAGGTAGTCGTTGCCGGCCAGATCCAGCAGCGGCGAGTCGGCCGGGCGAGGGCGCAGCGTCCGTACGAGTCCGGCGCGGCGGCGCAGCTCCGCCTGCTCGTCGATCCAGCCGAACGCCATGAGTCCTCCGGAGATTTTGTAGGCAGCGCACAGACACTAGCGGGACGACCAGGCACCCACGGTGTGGCAATACCCACACGTCGAAGGGGCCGAGTTGTACGAACTCTCCTTGGCCGGGGACCACTCCTTAGGACAGGATCAGCTCTCATGGACCTGCTGAACACGCTGCTGGACAAGGGGCTGCGGCGCGAGCTGCCGACCCGCGAGGAGGCCCTGGCCGTCCTCGCCACCTCCGACGACGACCTGCTCGATGTGGTGGCCGCGGCCGGCAAGGTGCGCCGGCACTGGTTCGGCCGCCGGGTGAAACTGAACTACCTGGTCAACCTCAAGTCCGGCTTGTGCCCCGAGGACTGCTCCTACTGCTCGCAGCGGCTCGGCTCGACCGCCGGCATCCTCAAGTACACCTGGCTCAAGCCGGACGAGGCATCCAAGGCGGCGGCCGCCGGTCTCGCGGGCGGCGCCAAGCGGGTCTGCCTGGTGGCCAGCGGACGCGGCCCGACCGACCGTGACGTGGACCGGGTCTCGGACACCATCAAGGCGATCAAGGACCAGAACGAGGGCGTCGAGGTGTGCGCCTGCCTCGGGCTGCTCTCCGACGGCCAGGCCGAGCGGCTGCGCGAGGCGGGCGCCGACGCCTACAACCACAACCTCAACACCTCCGAGGCCACCTACGGCGACATCACCACCACCCACACCTACGCCGACCGCGTCGACACCGTGCAGAAGGCGCACGGCGCCGGGCTGTCCGCCTGCTCCGGTCTGATCGCGGGCATGGGCGAGAGCGACGAGGACCTGGTGGACGTGGTCTTCTCGCTGCGCGAGCTGGACCCGGACTCGGTGCCGGTGAACTTCCTGATCCCGTTCGAGGGCACCCCGCTGGCCAAGGAGTGGCACCTCACCCCGCAGCGCTGTCTGCGGATCCTGGCGATGGTGCGGTTCGTCTGCCCGGACGTCGAGGTGCGCATCGCGGGCGGCCGTGAGGTCCACCTGCGCACGATGCAGCCCCTCGCGCTGCACCTGGCCAACTCGATCTTCCTCGGTGACTACCTCACCAGCGAGGGCCAGGCGGGCAAGGCCGACCTGGAGATGATCGCGGACGCCGGGTTCGAGATCGAGGGCGCCGGCGAGGTGACGCTGCCCGAGCACCGGGTGGGCGGTGGATGCGGTTCGCCCGGCGCGGGCGGTGGCTGCGGGACGCATGAGGGCGGCGGGGTCTGCGGTACCCACGAGGGTGGCGGGGTCTGCGGTTCCGCCGGGCAGCCGGAGCCGGGCGAGGCCCGCACCGACCTGGTGGCCGTACGCCGTCGGGGGGCCGGAACGGACCTCGCGCCCAATGCCTGACCTGAGCGTGCCCGAGCTGCTGGACCTGGACCGCAAGCACGTGTGGCATCCGTACGGTCCCATGCCGGGCCGGCAGGAGCCGCTGGTCGTGGAGTCGGCGAACGGGGTGCGGCTGCGGATGGCGGACGGCTCGGGCGAGCTGGTCGACGGGATGTCGTCCTGGTGGTCGGCCATCCACGGCTACAACCACCCGGTGCTGAACGAGGCGGCGCGCGAGCAGCTCGGCAGGATGAGCCATGTGATGTTCGGCGGGCTCACCCACGAGCCCGCCGTCCGCCTCGCGAAGCTCCTTGTCGACATGTCGCCAGGAGGTCTGGAGCATGTGTTCCTCGCCGACTCCGGCTCGGTGTCGGTCGAGGTCGCCGTCAAGATGTGCCTCCAGTACTGGCGCTCCCTCGGCCGTCCCGGCAAGCAGCGGCTGCTCACCTGGCGGGGCGGCTACCACGGTGACACCTGGCAGCCGATGTCGGTGTGCGATCCCGAGGGCGGGATGCACGACCTGTGGACGGGCGTGCTGCAGCGCCAGGTCTTCGCGGATCCGCCACCGGCCGAGTACGAGGAGTCCTACGCCGACCAGCTGCGCGCGCTGATCGAGCGGCACGCGGACGAGCTGGCCGCGGTGATCGTCGAGCCGGTGGTGCAGGGCGCGGGCGGGATGCGGTTCCACTCCCCCGCGTATCTGCGGGTGCTGCGCGAGGCGTGCGACGCCCACGGCGTGCTGCTGGTGTTCGACGAGATCGCGACCGGGTTCGGGCGCACCGGCGCCCTGTTCGCCGCGGACCACGCGGCGGTGACGCCGGACGTGATGTGCGTGGGCAAGGCCCTGACCGGCGGGTACCTGACGATGGCCGCCACGCTGTGCACCGCGCGCGTGGCCGACGGGATCTCGCGGGGCGAGGTGCCGGTGCTGGCGCACGGGCCGACGTTCATGGGCAATCCGCTGGCGGCGGCCGTCGCCTGCGCGTCGATCGAGCTGCTGCTCGGCCAGGACTGGCCGGCGGAGGTCAAGCGGATCGAGGCGGGCCTGCGGGAAGGGCTGGCGCCCGCGGCGGAACTGCCGGGGGTGAAGGACCTGCGGGTCCTCGGTGCCATCGGCGTGGTCCAGCTGGACCACCCGGTGGACATGCGGGCGGCGACGGCGGCGGCCGTGCGCGAGGGCGTGTGGCTGCGGCCGTTCCGCGATCTGATCTACACGATGCCGCCCTATGTCACGGGCGAGGCCGATCTGGCGCGGATCGCACGTGCGGTGTGCGCGGCGGCACGGGAGGGCTGAGATGACGGTTCTGGTGATCACGGGCACCGGCGCGGGAGGGCTGAAATGACGATTCTGGTGATCACCGGCACCGGCACGGAGATCGGCAAGACGGTCACGACCGCCGCCGTCGCCGCCACGGCTCTCGCCGCCGGGCGCACGGTGGCCGTGCTGAAGGCCGCGCAGACGGGGCTGCGGCCGGACGAGCGCGGGGACGCCGACGAGTGCGCGCGGCTCGCCGGAGCGGTGACGACGGCGGAACTCGCCCGCTACCCCGAGCCGTTGGCCCCGGCGACGGCGGCGCGCCGGGCGGGGCTGCCGCCGGTGCGCCCGCACGAGATCGCCGAGGCCGCCGCGAAGCTGGCCACCGAGCACGACCTGGTGCTGGTGGAAGGGGCGGGCGGACTGCTGGTCCGCTTCGACGACGAGGGCGCCACGCTGGCCGACGCCGCCGAACTGATGGCCGCGCCGGTCCTGGTGGTGGCGTCGGCGGGCCTGGGCACGCTGAACGTCACCGAGCTGACGGCCCGTGAACTGCGGTCACGCGGGGTGGACTTGTCCGGTGTGGTGATCGGCAGCTGGCCCGACGCCCCCGATCTGGCCTCGCGTTGCAATGTGACGGATCTGCCGGACGTGGCCCGGGCACCGTTGCTGGGAGCCCTCCCGGCCGGGTCCGGGGCGCTGGCACCGGCCGACTTCCGTACGGCGGCTCCGACGTGGCTCGCTCCCGAGCTGGGCGGGACGTGGGACGGCGGGGCGTTCCGGGACGGCATCTGATTGCCCGGGTGCCGGGAAGCCCGGTGACTGTGGCTGTGACGTGGGCCGGCTCCGTCCGCGGGGTTCCGTGGGTGCACAGCGGGGGTGGGTCGGGGCCGACGGGGGGACAATCGGGGTAGTGCCCGTCCTGCCCGGGAGGTCCTCATGCCCCTTCGGTCCGCCCGTACCGGCAAGGTGCCGCGGGATGCCGTGCACCATCCGGTGTTCGCCCGCTATTACACCCGCATCAGCGTGACCGCCGAGACGAAGCTGGGCATGGGCGCCGTACGCGACCGGCTGCTCACCGGTCTGTCCGGGCGGGTGATCGAGATCGGCGCGGGCAACGGCCTGAACTTCGCCCACTATCCGGGCACCGTCTCGGAGGTCGTGGCGATCGAGCCGGAACGGGTGCTGCGGAAACTCGCCGTGGAGGCGGCCCTGCGCGCCGAGGTTCCGGTGGACGTGGTGCCGGGCGCGGCGGAGGCCCTGCCGGTCAAGAGCGAGGCGTTCGACGCGGCGGTGCTCTCGCTGGTGCTGTGCAGCGTCCGTGATGTGCCGCGCGCGCTCGGGGAGATCCGGCGGGTACTGCGGCCGGGCGGCGTCGTGCGGTTCCTCGAGCACGGCCGGGGCGGCGGACGGGTGATGACGTTCACCCAGCGGGCACTGGACCGTACGGTGTGGCCGCTGGTGACCGGCGGCTGCCATGTGGGCCGGGAGCCGATCGCGTCCCTGCGCGGCGCGGGGTTCGAACTCGGCCCCTACCGGCGGATGCTGGTCCCCGAGAAGGGGCCGGTGCTGCCGACGTCGTACTGCGTGCTGGGCACGGCGTGGCGGCCCGGCGCCCCGGACTGATCACCGCGTCGCGGCTCACTCGCACCACTGCCGCAGTTCGTCCGCGATGCCCTGCACCGTGGCCGCACCGCTCTTGACCAGCCGGGCCAGTTCGCGGACCTGTTCCGGCGAGGTGACGACCTTCAGGTCGCCGGCGACCAGATAGGCGTAGGCCACGGCGGAGGCGAACAGGGCGTTGGAGCGCTCCAACGCGGGGACGTGGATGAGCAGTTGGAGCAGTGCCGCGGCGCGGGCGTACGGGCTGTCGTAGACGGGGACGTCGAAGATCTCGGCCTCGTGCCGGGCGACGGCGGCGATCAGCGCGCCCCAGTCGGTGACCTGCGGATCCCCGGGGGTGTTCTGCTCGGCGAGCATCAGCAGCCAGGCGAGGTCGATCCTCACGGTGCTCAACGGATCAGCGACGGCCTTCGCGCTCGGCGCCGAACTCCTCGGCGAACACGGACTCGTACTGCTTCATGAAGTCGGCGGCGGCCTCCACGAAGGTGTGGCCGGCCTCGCCGGTGTCCTGCCGGACCAGTTCCTCGATGTAGCGGTTGACGCTCATGCCGCGCGCGAGGGCGCGTCCGCGGGCCGCGCGGGCGGTGCCCTCGTCGACGCGGACGTTCAGCTGGGTCTTCGCCATGTCTCGAAGCCAGCGCCGAGACGCTAGCAGTGGCAAGGGGGTCATTCCTGGGGTGGAGACCGGCTCGGACCCACGGGGGATATCCGGTGTGCGCCGGATCACACTACGCTCGGGGCCCTGACAAGGACGTCGCGATGTCCAGGATCGAGGAGGCACCCTTGTCCACTCCTGCTTCGGCACACGACCCGGCCGACGGGATCGCGGCAAGGGCCCGCGGTCTGACCAAGGCCTACGGCTCGGGCGAGACGACGGTGCTGGCCCTGGACGCGGTGGACGTGGACATCGCGCGCGGCCGCTTCACCGCGGTCATGGGCCCCTCCGGCTCCGGCAAGTCCACGCTCATGCACTGTCTCGCCGGGCTCGACAACGTCTCGGCCGGACAGGTCTGGCTCGGCGGCACCGAGATCACCGGCCTGAAGGAACGCGAGCTGACCCGGCTGCGCCGGGACCGGATCGGGTTCATGTTCCAGTCGTTCAACCTCATACCGACGCTGAACGCCGCCGAGAACATCACCCTGCCCATGGACATCGCGGGCAAGAACCCCGACGAGAAGTGGCTGGACCAGGTGATCGACACGCTCGGTCTGCGGGACCGCCTCAAGCACCGGCCCGCCCAGCTCTCCGGCGGCCAGCAGCAGCGCGTCGCCTGTGCCCGGGCCCTCGCCTCCCGTCCCGAGCTGATCTTCGCCGACGAACCCACCGGCAACCTGGACTCGCGGGCCGGCCTCGAAGTGCTCGGGTTCCTGCGCGACGCCGTGGACCAGCTCGGGCAGACCGTCGTGATGGTCACCCATGACCCCGGCGCCGCCGCCCACTCCGACCTGGTGCTCTTCCTCGGGGACGGACGCATCGTCGACGAGATGGCCCGCCCCACGGCGGAGGCGGTGCTGGAGCGCATGAAGCGGTTCGACGTGATCCGGGGGGCCGCCGACCCCTCCGAGGAGGACTGACCCGGTGCTGAAGGCGACCCTGCGCAGCTTCCTCGCCCACAAGGGGCGGCTGCTGCTCTCCGCGCTCGCGGTGGTGCTGTCCGTCGCGTTCGTCGCGGGCAGCCTGATCTTCTCGGACACCGTCGGCCGTACTTTCGACCGGCTCTTCGCCTCGACCGCGGCCGATGTCACGGTCAGCCCGAAGGAGAACCTGGACGAGGCGATCCCCTCCGGATTCACGCCCACCCTGCCGGCCTCCCTGGTGGACCGGGCGGCCCGGGTCGAGGGCGCCGCCTCGGTGCGGCTCGAGGTGGACGTGGAGGGCATCACCGTCGCCGACGAGGACAACGAGTCCGTCGGGCCGACCACCGGCGCGCCCACCATAGGCACCAACTGGAGCCCCAGCGACCGCAGTCCGGTCGAGCTGACGTCGGGGCACGCGCCCGAGGGTCCGGGCCAGGTGCTGATCGACGCGGACACCGCCGACTCCCGGAAGGTCGGCATCGGCGACACGCTGACGGTCATCGCCGCGCCGGGCTCGTTCCAGGCCGAGGTCGTCGGCATCGCCACCTTCACCACCACCAACCCCGGCGCCGCGCTGGTCTTCTTCGACACCAAGACCGCGCAGACCAGGCTGCTGGGCGACGCGGACGCCGCCACCAGCATCTCCGTCGAGGCCGCGGAGGGCGTCAGCGACCCGCAGCTCAAGCAGCGGGTCGCCGAGGCCCTCGGCGCCGGCCGCTACGACGTCCGCACGGCCGACGAGCAGGCCGAGTCGGACGTCGAACAGCTCGGCGGATTCCTCGACATCATCAAGTACGTGATGCTCGGCTTCGCCGGGGTCGCCGTGCTGGTCGGGGTGTTCCTGATCGTCAACACCTTCTCGATGCTGATCGCCCAGCGCACCCGCGAGCTGGGCCTGCTGCGCGCGCTCGGCGCGGACCGGCGCCAGGTGCGGCGCTCGGTGCTCACCGAGGCGTTCCTGCTCGGGTTCGTCGGCGCCACGCTGGGGCTGGCCACCGGGATCGGGCTGGCCATCGGGCTGATCGAGCTGATGGGCCTGCTCGGCATGAACATCCGCTCCGCGGACATGGTGATCGGCTGGGCCACCCCGGTCTCGGCGTACGTCGTCGGCCTCGGGGTCACCTTCGTCGCCGCCTACCTCCCGGCCCGGCGCGCGGCGACCGTCTCCCCGATGGCGGCGCTGGCGGACGCCGAGATCGCCGGGGTGGGCCGGCCGCTGCGGGTGCGCGCGGTGGCGGGCACGGTCGTCGGGGCGCTCGGCGTGGCCGCGCTCGTGGGCTGCGCCACCGCCTCCGAGACCTCCTCGTCCGCCTCCCTGCTCGGCCTCGGTGTGCTGCTGACCCTGATCGCGACCGTGATCGCGGGGCCGCTGCTGGTGCGGCCCGTGATCCGGGTGCTGGGCGGGGCGTTCCCGGCGCTGTTCGGCCCGGTCGGCCGGATGAGCCAGCGCAACGCCCTGCGCAATCCACGCCGTACCGGCGCCACCGCGGCGGCCCTGATGGTGGGGCTGGCGCTGGTCGGCGGGATGTCGGTGGCGAGCGCCTCGATGACCGAGTCGTTCGACGAGCAGATCGACAAGACGCTGGGCGCCGACTTCGTCGTGCAGAACACCAACTTCGTGCCCTTCCCCCGGGAGGTCACCGAGAAGGTGCGCGACACCGACGGCGTCGGCCTGGTGGTCCGCTCCCAGCTCGCGCCCGTCGCGGCACGGCTCCCCGACGGCGACCGTGTCGAGACGACCGCCGCGGGCTACGACCCGCAGCTCGACGAGGTCGCCAACATCACCTACGCCCAGGGCGACACGGCCGCCGCGCTCGCCGAGGGCCGCATGGCCATGGACCGGGAGTTCGCCCGGGACCACGGGGTGCGTGTCGGCAGCACGATCCCGCTGGAGTTCCAGGGCGGGCGCACGGCCGAGCTGACGGTGGCGGCGCTGACCGACCAGGACTCCGCCGACGGCTTCGGCACCCAGGGCGGCATGTACGTCGGCCTGGGCACCCTGGAGCGGTACGCGCCGGGCGGCCAGGAGTCCGCGGTGTACGTCAACGCGGCGTCCGGCACCAGCGCCGACGACCTGCGCGCGAATCTGGAGCGGACGCTCGACACCTATCCCCAGGTGCAGGTCAGGGACCTGGCCGACTACAAGGAGCTGGTCCGCGACCAGATCGCGGTCCTGCTGTACCTGGTCTACGCGCTGCTCGGGCTGGCGATCGTCATCGCGGTGCTCGGTGTGGTCAACACCCTCGCCCTGTCGGTCGTGGAACGGACCCGGGAGATCGGCCTGCTGCGGGCGATCGGCCTGTCCCGGGTCCAGCTGCGCCGGATGATCCGCCTGGAGTCGGTGGTGATCGCGGTGTTCGGGGCGGTGCTGGGGCTCGCCCTCGGCCTGGTCTGGGGGGTGTGCACCCAGCAGGTGCTGGCCCTGCAGGGCATGACCGCGCTGGCGATTCCGTGGGGCACGATCGTCGCCGTGGTGGTCGGCTCGGCGGTGGTGGGCATCGTGGCGGCCCTGCTGCCCGCGCTGCGCGCCTCGCGGATGAACGTGCTGACGGCCATCGCGCACGAGTGAGTGTCCGGACTGCGGAATCCCGGGCCCGCCGCCGAGGCCGCGTGATGTGATCATGGCATGACTGATCTACGGATACGGGCCGCCGGCCCCGAGGATCTGGACGCCGTACTGGCCTTCTGGAAGGTCGCCGCCGAGGGCACCAGCATCAGCGACGACCGGGACGGGGTGGAGCGGCTGGTCGACCGCGACCCCGAGGCGCTGATCCTGGCCGAGCGCGGCGACGCGTTGGCCGGCACGGTGATCGCGGGCTTCGACGGCTGGCGCTGCCATCTGTACCGGCTGGCGGTGCACCCGGACCATCGCCGCCAGGGCATCGGCGCGGCCCTGCTCGCCGCCGCCGAGGAGCGCTTCGTCCGGCTCGGCGGCCGGCGCGGGGACGCCATGGTGCTCCAGCGCAACGAACAAGGGCAGCATGCCTGGCGCGCGGCCGGGTATGTGCCGGAGGAGCAGTGGCGGCGGTGGGTCAAGCCCCTCACGGACTGACTCTTTTGCTGCTCCTTTACCCTTGGGGGACCACTTACGGTCCTCCAACGAAAGGTGTGTGAGCGTCCGCCCATGGGCGAGCCTCCCAGTACGCGACATCGCGCGTTCCCAGCCACCCTGTCCGATCATGGGACGGAGGTGACCCGATGACCGAAGTGCTTCTGCTGCTCGTGGCGATTCTGCTCTCACTGGCCTGCGGCGCCTTCGTCGCCGCCGAGTTCTCGCTCACGACCGTGGAGCGCGGCGAGCTCGAAGCGGCCGTGGAGCGCGGCGAGCGGGGCGCCTCCGGGGCCTTGAAGGCCGTACGGAACCTGACGTTCCAGCTGTCCGGTGCCCAGCTCGGCATCACTGTCACCAACCTGGTGGTCGGCATGCTCGCGGAGCCGTCCATCGCACGGCTGCTCGCGGGGCCGCTGGAATCGCTCGGCGCCTCGTCCGCCACGGCGAGTTCGATCGCCCTGGTGATCGGCACCGCGCTGTCCACGGTGGTCCTGATGGTCGTCGGCGAACTGGTCCCGAAGAACTGGGCGATCTCCTCGCCGCTGGCCGTGGCCAAGCGCGTGGGCAACGCGCAGCGCTGGTTCAGCGCCGCCTTCCGCCCGTTCATCACCCATCTGAACAACACCGCCAACCGGATCGTCCGCCGCTTCGGCGTGGAGCCCGCCGAGGAGCTCGCCTCCGCGCGCGGTCCCCAGGAGCTGGCGGCGCTCGCCCGGCACTCCGCCAAGGAGGGCGCCCTGGAGGCGGACACCGCCGAGCTCTTCGTGCGGACCCTGAACCTGGCGGATCTCACCGCGGAGAACGTGATGACCCCGCGCGTGCAGGTCATCGCGCTGGAGGCGTCGGCGACCTGCGAGGACGTGGCGAACGCCACCCGCGCGACCGGCCTGTCCCGGTTCCCCGTCTACCGCGGCAGCCTCGACTCGGTCGTGGGCACCGCGCACATCAAGGACGTCCTGGCCGTGCCCGCCGCCCGGCGGCCCCGGGTACGGGTCGCCGAGCTGATGCGCGAACCGCTGCTGGTGCCGGAGACCCTCACCGTGGACCGGCTGCTGGACCGGCTCTCCGGCAAGCGCACCATGGCCGTCGTCATCGACGAGTACGGCGGTACGGCGGGCGTGGCCACCCTGGAGGACATCGTCGAGGAGGTCGTCGGCGAGGTGCGCGACGAGCACGACCCGCACGAGACCCCCGACCTCGCCCCCGCCGGCAGCGACGACACCGGCCGCGCCCTGTTCTCGGCCGACGGCTCCGCCCGCGTCGACCAGCTCGCGCGCGTGGGCCTGCGGGCCCCCGAGGGGCCGTACGAGACGCTGGCCGGGCTCGTGGCGAACGAACTCGGCCGGATCCCCGAGACCGGTGACCGCGTACAGGTCGCCGGCTGGCAGCTGGACGTCACGGACGCCTCGGGGCACCGGGCGGCGCGGGTGCTGATGCGCGCGCCGCTGGACGAGGCCATGGCGGGCGCGGACGACAAGGAGGGGACGCTGTGACCGCGATCCAGTTGCTGATCGGTCTGGCGACCCTCGTCGTCAACGCCTTCTTCGTCGGCGCCGAGTTCGCGCTGATCTCGGTGCGCCGCAGCCAGATCGAGCCGTACGCCGAGGAGGGCGACCGGCGCGCGAAGAGCGTGCTGTGGGGTCTGGAGCACGTGTCCGCGCTGATGGCCGCGGCCCAGCTCGGCATCACCCTGTGCACCCTGGTCCTCGGTGTGGTCGCCGAACCGGCCATCGAGCACCTGCTGGAGCCGTTGTTCCACGCGGTGGGCATGCCGGCGGGCGCGGGACACGCGGTGTCCTTCGTGATCGCGCTGGCCCTGGCGACGTATCTGCACATGCTGCTCGGCGAGATGGTGCCCAAGAACATCGCGCTGGCCGAGCCGGTGCGCAGCGCGCTGCTGCTCGGGCCGCCCCTGGTGGCCCTGTCCCGGGGGCTGCGCCCGGTGATCTTCACCATCAACGCCTTCGCCAACGCCCTGCTGAAGCTGTTGCGCGTGGAGACCAAGGACGAGGTCACCGCGACCTTCTCGGACGCCGAGCTGGCCCGTCTGGTGCGGGACTCCGGCGAGGCGGGCCTGATCGACGACCGCGCCCGGGAACGGCTGCACGACGCCCTGGAGCTGGGCCGCCGGCCCGTGCGGGACGTCGTCCTTCCGCTGGAACGCGTCGTCTACGCGCGCGTGGGCGTCACGCCGGAGCAGCTGGAGGGCCTGTCGGCCGACTCCGGGTTCTCCCGCTTCCCGGTGGTCGACGAGGGCCGCCGCATCGTCGGCTACCTCCATGTGAAGGACGCGCTGGACGCCTCGCCGCGGGACCTGCCGTTCCGGGTGCCGGACATGCGGCCCATCGCGCGCGTGCGGGAGAGCACACCGCTCGATGACGTGCTCACCGCGATGCGCGGCAGCCGTACCCACCTGGCGGCGGTACTCGGGGACGACGGACGGCTGTCGGGCCTGGTGACCATGGAGGACGTGCTGCGGGAGCTGTTCGGCCAGCGCGCCTGACGGAGGATCCCGAGGCGACCGACCGACGGGTATGCGCCTCGGGATACCCTTTTCCCCGCCATGGAGACGAACCCCTCTTACACCAGCATGGTCGCCCTCGGCGACTCCTTCACCGAAGGCATGTCGGACCTGCTCCCGGACGGAACCTACCGGGGCTGGGCCGACCTCCTCGCCACGCGGATGGCGGCCCGGGCGCCCGGCTTCCGGTACGCCAACCTCGCGGTGCGGGGCAAGCTGATCGGCCAGATCGTCCAGGAGCAGGTCCATGTCGCGGCGGCCATGCAGTCCGACGTGGTGACGCTGGTCGGCGGCCTCAACGACACCCTGCGCCCGAAGTGCGACATGGGCCGGGTGCGCGCACTGCTGGAGGAAGCCGTGGAGCTCCTCGCGCCGGCCTGCAAGCAGCTGGTGCTGATGCGCAGCCCCGGCCGCCAGGGCCCGGTGCTGCAACGGTTCCGGCCGCGCATGGAGGAGCTGTTCACTTACATCGACGACCTGGCCGGACGGCACGGCGCACTCGTGGTCGACCTCTACGGCGCCCCCTCGCTCGCCGACCCGCGCCTGTGGGACGTGGACCGGCTGCACCTGACCGCCGAGGGCCACCGCCGGGTCGCGGAGGCGGTCTGGCAGACACTCGGCTACGAGCCGGAGGACCCGGAGTGGCGCACTCCGCTGCCCGCCTCGCTGCCGCCGGGCTGGGCCGGCCGACGGGCCGCGGACGCCCGGTTCGCCCGGCAGCACCTGCTGCCGTGGATCGGCCGCCGCCTCACCGGACGCTCCTCGGGCGACGGCCTGCCGCCCAAGCGGCCGGACCTCCTGCCGTACGACCTGCGGTGACCTGCGTCTCGTAGGTTCCGCCGAAGGGGCCCGCGGCGCCGGCCTGCACGAACCGCCAGTAGAATCCGGTCACGTGACTTCAGCGCCCGTCAAGCCCCGCATCCCGAACGTCCTCGCCGGACGCTACGCCTCCACCGAGCTCGCCACGCTCTGGTCCCCCGAGCAGAAGGTGAAGCTCGAGCGTCAGCTCTGGCTCGCCGTGCTGCGGGCCCAGCAGGACCTCGGGATCGAGGTGCCGGACCAGGCGCTCGCCGACTACGAGCGTGTCCTCGACACCGTCGACCTGGCCTCCATCGCCGAACGCGAGAAGGTCACCCGGCACGACGTGAAGGCGCGGATCGAGGAGTTCAACGACCTCGCCGGGCACGAGCACGTGCACAAGGGCATGACCTCCCGCGATCTGACGGAGAACGTCGAGCAGCTCCAGATCCGGCTCTCCCTGGAGCTGATGCGCGACCGCACGGTGGCGGTCCTCACGCGCCTCGGCAGGCTCGCCGGCGAGTACGGCGAGCTGGTCATGGCCGGCCGCTCGCACAACGTGGCCGCGCAGGCCACCACCCTCGGCAAGCGCTTCGCGACCGCCGCCGACGAGCTGCTCGTCGCCCACGCCCGGGTCGAGGAGCTGCTCGGCCGCTACCCGCTGCGCGGGATCAAGGGCCCGGTCGGCACCGCGCAGGACATGCTGGACCTGCTCGGCGGTGACGCCGCCAAGCTCGCCGAGCTGGAGCAGCGGATCGCCGGGCACCTCGGCTTCTCGCAGGCCTTCACCTCGGTCGGCCAGGTCTACCCGCGCTCGCTGGACTACGAGGTCGTCACCGCGCTGGTGCAGCTGGCGGCGGCGCCGTCCTCGCTGGCCAGGACGATCCGTCTGATGGCCGGCCACGAGCTGGTGACCGAGGGCTTCAAGCCGGGCCAGGTCGGCTCCTCCGCGATGCCGCACAAGATGAACACGCGGTCCTGCGAGCGCGTCAACGGCCTCATGGTCATCCTCCGCGGCTACGCCTCGATGACCGGCGAGCTGGCGGGTGACCAGTGGAACGAGGGCGACGTGTCCTGCTCGGTGGTGCGCCGGGTCGCGCTGCCGGACGCGTTCTTCGCGCTGGACGGCCTGCTGGAGACGTTCCTGACGGTCCTCGACGAGTTCGGCGCTTTCCCCGCCGTCGTCGCCCGTGAGCTGGACCGCTACCTGCCGTTCCTCGCCACCACCAAGGTGCTGATGGGCGCGGTGCGCGCGGGCGTCGGCCGTGAGGTCGCGCACGAGGCGATCAAGGAGAACGCGGTCGCCTCCGCGCTCGCCATGCGGGAACAGGGCGCGGAGCGCAACGAGCTGCTCGACAAGCTGGCCGCGGACGAGCGCATCCCGCTGGACCGCGCTCAGCTCGACGCGCTGATGGCCGACAAGCTGTCCTTCACGGGCGCCGCCGCCGATCAGGTCGCCACGGTGGTGGGCCGGATCGAGGAGATCGTCAAGCAGCGGCCGCAGGCGGCCGGTTACACCCCCGGAGCGATCCTCTGACGCGCTTCACGCCCGCGGAGCTGGAGGCCGCCCGCGACCGTCTGGTACCGGACGTGGTCGCGGACGGCCTCCGCGTGCTGTTCTGCGGCATCAACCCCGGGCTGATGACGGCGGCCACGGGCCATCACTTCGCCCGTCCCGGCAACCGCTTCTGGCCTGCCCTGCACCTGTCCGGGTTCACGCCGAGGCTGCTGAAGCCGTCGGAGCAGGGGGAGTTGCCGTCGTACGGGCTCGGCATCACCAACGTCGTGGCGCGGGCGACGGCTCGCGCGGACGAGCTGAGTGCCGAGGAGTACCGGGAGGGCGGGCGGCTGCTGACCGCGAAGGTCGGCAGGCTGCGGCCGGTGTGGCTGGCGGTGGTGGGGGTGACGGCCTACCGCGCGGCCTTCGACGACCGCAAGGCCCGGGTGGGGCCGCAGGAGCGCACGATCGGGGACACCCGGGTGTGGGTGCTGCCCAATCCGAGCGGGCTGAACGCGCATTGGACCCTGCAGACGATGGCGGAGGAGTTCGCCCGGCTGCGGATCACGGCGGATCCGTCGTCGTGACCACCACGTGCACCTGGGGATGCCCGGTGTCCTGGTCGACGACCGTCAGGACCACCCAGCGGCCGGCCACTTCCCAGGTCCGCAGTTCTGTCGCCACCGCGCTGAGCATGCCCCACGGCTCGGGTATGGGCTCCCCGCGCGCGGCGCGCTCGACGAGCGTGGTGGTGCCCCACCGCGACGGTTCTCCCCACCGCTCGGTCAGCCGCTCGGTCATGGCCGCCTCGTAGGCGTAGCAGTCCTCCGCGCTCCGCCAGGGGCGCGGCCCTAAGACGGCCTGGCGGTAGCGGTCTCCGTCCGGCTGCGCGGGAACGACGCCGGTGCGGAGCCCGTCGATCAGGGCGAGGTCCTTCGCGATGTCCATGTGATCCAGTAAACCGGCCGCCACTGACAATTGGCGCGGCGTCAGCCGACGACCGGTCAGGCGTCCCGTCGTCGCACGCTCCAGGCCCCGGCGACCAGGGCGGCCGCCGTCCACAGCGCGGTCACCGCGAGCCCCGACCACGGGCCGAGCGTCCCGTCGTACGTCTCGTGCAGGGCGACCTGGCCCGCCCTGTCGGGCAGGAAGTCGGTGGCTGTGCCGGCGGCGTCGCCGAGGACGAAGGAGACGACGAGCACGAACGGGATCAGCAGGGACAGCGTGGCCACGCCACTGCGCAGCAGGGCCGTGAGCCCGGCCGCGAACAGGGCCATCAGCGTGAGGTAGAGCGCGGATCCCAGGACACCGCGGGCCTGTTCGCCCGCGGTGAGGCCGCTCGCCGCGTCGCCGAGCCCGGCGCGGCCCACGGCGAGGGCGGCCAGTGCCGTGGCCGCTCCCACGGCCAGGGCGGGTACGGCGATCGCCGTCATCTTGGCCGCGAACCACCGTCCGCGCCGCGGGACCGCGGACAGCGACAGCCGGAGCGCGCCCGTGTGGTACTCGGCCGAGACGGCCAGCGCGCCGAAGCTGATCGCCGCGATCTGGCCGGGCAGCACCCCGGACAGCGCCGTGAACAGCGGGTCGAGGCCGGGCTCCGGGGTCTCCGCCGAGGCCAGCGCCGAGAACGCCGTCGTCGCGGCGAACAAGGCCAGAAGCGTGCCGTACAGGGAGCGCAGGGTGCGGATCTTCAGCCACTCGGCGTGGAGGGCGGGGGCGAACGTCGTCATGGCCGGGCCTCCTGCGTGGGTGCGGTGAACTCGGTCTCGGCGGCCGTGAGATCGAGGTAGGCCTGCTCCAAGGTGGCCTCCTCGGCGGCGAGTTCGAGGAGGGGGACGCCCGCCTCGGAGACGACACGGCCGATGTCGTCCACGCGTGCGTGGTGCACGGTCCAGTGCCCGTCCTCGTGCCGCACGGGGTCGTGGCCGGCCCGGGAGAGGGCGGCCCTCAGGGCGGTCGCGTCCGTCGTGCGGATCCGGACCCGCGGCCGCACGCGCGCGTGGATGAACTCCCGCATCGGGGTGTCGGCGAGCAGGCGGCCCCGGCCGAGGACCACGAGGTGGTCGGCGAAGGAGGCGGTCTCGTTCATGAGGTGGCTGGAGACCAGGACCGTGCGCCCCTCCCCGGCCAGCGTGCGCAGCAACCCCCGGATCCAGATGATGCCTTCGGGGTCCAGGCCGTTGGACGGTTCGTCGAGCAGGATCACCTCGGGGTCGCCGAGCAGCGCGGCGGCGATGCCGAGGCGCTGGCGCATGCCCAGGGAGTACGTCTTCACCCGGCGCCGGGCGGCCGCGGCGAGGCCCGTCTGCTCCAGCACCGACTCGACCCGGGCCCGCGGGACGCGGTTGGCGGCGGCGAGGACGCGCAGGTGGTCCCGGCCGGTACGCGAGCCGTGCGCGGCCTGGGCGTCGAGCAGGGCGCCGACCCGGCGCAGCGGCTCGTGGAGTTCGGGGTAGCGGCGGCCGCCGATGGTGGCGGTGCCGGAGGTCGGCCGGTCGAGGCCGAGGACGAGCCGCAGGGTGGTGGACTTCCCGGCGCCGTTCGGGCCGAGGAAGCCGGTGACCCGGCCGGGGAGCACGCTGAAGGTGAGGCGGTCCACGGCTCGGCGGGTTCCGTACTCCTTGGTGAGGGCTTGGACTTCGATGCTGGTCATGGCCTCAGCGTGGGGTGTCGCGGGGGGCCGGGGCCTCCCCCGCGCGTGGAGATCGTCTCCCCCGTGCGGGGGAGGCCCGGTGTCAGTGGCGGCTGGCACGATGACGCGATGGTCCGCATCTTGCGCCCGCTGCTGCGGGGGACGACGTACACCCGCCTGCTGCACCTGTGGGTGCCGATGCTGATCGTCAGCGTGTGGATGTTCATCGACCCGTCGACTCCCTGGGTGCCCGCGCTGGTGCTGCTGCCGGTCGGTCTGATCCCGGCCGTCCGCAGGGGCGAGGGCGTGCAGGCGCGGCTGCTGCTGATGCCGGCCGACGAGGAGCCGGTCATCTCCGTCAAGGCGTCGGCGAGCCGGCGGGACCGGCTGCGTACCGTGCTGTGGCTTCAGGTGCGCATGGTGCTGGGTGCGGTGGCGATGTTCGCCACCGTGTGGCTGCCCGTCCTCACGGTGGAGCTGGTGCAGGTCGCGGTCGGCGGGAACCCCGGGGACACCCCGGTGCTGCGGGACGCGCGACCGCACTGGGCGTACGCCCTCCTCGCGCCCTTCCCCCTCGTCCTGCTGTACGGCGTGGTGACGGGGCTGGGCGAGCTGGTGACCCATGCCGCCCGCCGGCTGCTCGGCCCGTCCGCCGCCGAGCGGCTCGCCGCCCTGGAGGAGCGCACCGAGCAGCTGCTGGAGCGCAACCGCATCGCCCGGGAACTGCACGACTCGATCGGCCACGCGCTGACCGTCGCCGTCGTCCAGGCCGGAGCGGCGCGCGCGGCCGGCGACCCGGCGTTCACCGACCGGGCCCTGGGCGCCATCGAGGAGACCGGCCGGGCCGCGCTCGAGGATCTGGAGCGCGTGCTGGGCATCCTCCGGGAGTCCGACCGGCCCGTGAGCGGCCGGCCGACCATGGTGGACGCGGACCGGCTGCTGGAGTCGGCGCGTGCGTCCGGGGCGAAGGTCGACGCCGAGATCACCGGCCCGCTGGACACGGTGCCCGGGCCGGTCTCCCGCGAGGGGTACCGCATCCTCCAGGAGTCGCTGACCAATGTGCTGCGGCACGCGGGAGCGGTCCCCGCAGGGGTGCGCGTCGACGTCACGGACCGCGCGCTCGTCCTGGAGGTCCGCAATCCGCTGACGGCCGGGACACCCGGCCCGGGCCGGGGCAGCGGGCTGCGGGGCATACGGGAGCGGGCCGCCCTGCTCGGCGGGCGGGCCCGCACCGGCCCCGCCGACGGTGACTGGCAGGTGCACGTCGAGCTGCCGTTGCGCTGAACTACGCTGGCCGGATGCCGGTCACCGTTCTCCTCGTCGACGACGAACCCCTCGTACGCGCGGGCCTGCGGGCCGTGCTGGACGCGCAGCCGGACATCGAGGTCGTCGGGGAGGCCGCGGACGGTGCGGCGGTGATCCCGCTGGTGCGGAGCCTGCGGCCGGACGTCGTCGCCATGGACGTACGGATGCCGCTGCTGGACGGGATCGAGGCCACGCGCGCGGTGCTGCGGACCATCGACGGTCCGCCGAAGATCCTCGTGGTGACGACGTTCGAGAACGACGAGTACGTCTACGAGGCGCTGCGCGCCGGGGCCGACGGGTTTCTGCTGAAGCGGGCCCGGCCCGCCGAGATCGTGCACGCGGCCCGGCTGGTCGCGGAGGGCGAGTCGCTGCTGTTCCCGGCGTCGGTGCGGCAGCTCGCCGCCGCGCACGGCGAGGACGGCGGCAACCCCGCCGCGCGCGCGGCGATGGAGCGGGCGCAGCTGACCGAGCGGGAGGCGGAGGTGCTGCGGCTGATGGCGCGCGGGCTGTCCAACGCGGAGATCGCACAGCGGCTGGTGGTCGGCACCGAGACGGTGAAGTCGCATGTGAGCGGCGTACTGGCGAAGCTGGGGGCCCGGGACCGGACGCAGGCGGTGATCGCGGCGTACGAGTCGGGGTTCGTGGCGCCGGGTTGATCCGGCGCCCGGGACGGTCCGGACGGACCGGTCGGTAGGCCGCAGGTTGCCCGGCGCTCGCCGGGGTCCGCCGGGCCGAGTACGATCCGGCCAACACGCGCACGAGCTGGGAGGACGGACGGTGGGGCGGCTGACCGGCGGGGATCCCTCGCTGCTGCGAAGGATCAACTCCGCGGTGGTGCTGCACGCGCTGCGTGCCACGGACTGCGCGACGCTGACCGAGATCACCCGGGTGACCGGGCTGTCCCGGCCGACCGTCGAGGGCGTGGTCGAGGACCTCATCGGCACCGGCTACGTCGTGGAGAAGGCCGCCGACGACAGCGTCGCGAGGCGTCAGGGGCGGCCGGCCCGGCGGTACCGGTTCCGGGCCGAGGCCGGGCATCTGCTGGGCCTGGACATCGGCCCGCACCGGGTGGCCGCGCTCCTGTCCGACCTCGACGGCCGGGTGCTCGGCTCGATCGCCAAGGACGTCGAGGAGACGGCCGACGCCGACGAGCGGCTGGAGAAGCTGCGGACCGCGGTCGCCGAGCTGCTGCGCCGGGCCGGGGTGGCACGCGGCTCGCTGCGGGCCGTGGGCGCCGCGACACCGGGGATCGTGGAGGCGGACGGCACGGTACGGCTGAGCACGGCGCTGCCGCAGTGGTCGGGGCTGCCGTTGGGCGAGCGGCTGAGCCGGTCCTTCAAGTGCCCGGTGCTGGTCGAGAACGACGCCAACGCCGCCGCCGTGGCCGAGCACTGGAAGGGCGCGGCGACCGAGTCCGACGACATCGTGTTCGTGCTGGCGGGGCTCAGTCCGGGCGCGGGTTCGCTGATCGGCGGGCGGCTGCACCGGGGGTTCGGCGGGGCGGCGGGCGAGATCGGCGCCCTGCACCTGCTGGGCCGGGAGGCGACACCGGAGACCTTGCTGTCCACCACGGACGAGCCGCTGCACCCGCTCGACGAGCAGGCGGTCGCCGAGGTGTTCGCCAAGGCGCACAAGGGCGACCGGCGGGCCCGCGCGGCCGTGGACCGGTTCAACCACCGGCTCGTGCACGACGTGGCCGCCCTGGTGCTGGCGCTCGACCCGGAACTGGTCGTCGTGGGCGGCTGGGCGGCCGGTCTGGACGGCGTACTGGAGCCGCTGCGCCGGGAGTTGGCGCGCTACTGCCTGCGGCCGCCGAAGGTCACGCTGTCCCTGCTCGGCGAGGCGGCGGTCGCGACGGGGGCGCTGCGGCTGGCGCTGGACCATGTGGAGGAGCAGCTGTTCGCGGTCGAGGGGACGGTCACCGCACGCCGTTGACCGTGCGACGCCTCGCGCCCCGGTGGAGTTCCGGGGCGCGAGGAGTGATGCGGTCTGACTGTGCTCACGATGCCCGGCGTTCGGGGCCCTCGTGGATCTCCACACCGCCGGAGTCGCCGAAGGTGAGCCGGCAGGTGTCCGCCCGGTAGGTGGCCACCGACAGGGCCGCGGTGCGGCCCTCGGCGACGTAGCGGGTGGTGACGACGAGGACGGGCGCCCCGGGGAGCCGGTCCAGCTGCTTGGCGTCGTCCGCGCGGGCCGAGCCGAGCTCGACGGCCCGCTCCCGGCCCTCGAGTTCCCGTCGCTGCAGCTCGCGCAGTACCGCACGCGCGCGTGCCGCTCCGGCGGGCGCGTCGATGGCGGTCAGACCGGGCACCGAGGACGCGGGCACGTAGAGCAGTTCCGCGGCGACGGGCTGGCCGTGCGACACCCGCGAGCGGCGCACCAGGTGCACCGCCTCGTCGGTGCCGGTCTCCAGGGCCGCTGCGACGGACGCGGGCGGCACCTCCAGGGTGCTGTCGACGGGCTGCCAGTCGTCTCCGGTCCCCCCGGGCCAGACGTGCTGCTCGGTACCGACCGCGACCCCCACGCGCGGCGGCGCCACCGTCGTGCCGACCCCGCGGCGACGCTGCAGCCTGCCTTCCAGTTCGAGCTGTTCCAGAGCCTGTCGGAGCGTGGCGCGGGCCACGCCGAAGCGAGCGGCGAGATCGCGTTCGTTGGGCAGGATCTCGCCCACCGCGAACTCGGAGTCCAGCGCCTCGCTGAGCACGGTCTTGAGATGCCAGTACTTCGGTTCCGGCACCGGTTCCAGTTGCGTGGTCCCCACCCTGTCCTCCGCAATCGCCGTGGTCCGGCAGCGTTTCAGCGCCTTGTTTATTAAAGGTTGTTGCACTTCTCTGCGACCATAGGGCGGCCCCCACCCTTGGTCAATACCAATCCTCGGCCCCTTATGGGCGGCGCGTCGGCCGTGCGGCAGAGCGTTCATGGGGCGTTCGCACGGGGCTGTTTTCCTGACGCGACGGCAAAGATCCGTCGCCTCGGCCGAGCTCCAGCGACCGCAGCTTGTCGGGGTTGCGGATGACGTAGATCGACTGGATGCGGCCTTCCAGGACCTCCAGCTGGAAGACGCTGTCGGGCCTGCCGTCGCCCAGGGCGAGCACGGCAGGGCCGCCGTTGACCTCCAGGAAGCGGAACGACACGTCGGGTACGCCCTTGTCCGCGGCGCCGACGAGGAAGCGGCCCACCTTGTCGGCGCTCTCCACGACGCGCAGGGGCGCCCGGGACTTGCCACCGCTGTCGCCGACCAGACGTACGTCCGGGGCGAGCAGGGCCATGAGTCCTTCCAGGTCGCCCTCGGAGGCGGCGGCGAGGAAGCGTTCGGTGAGGTCACGGCGTTCGGCGGGGTCGACGTCGTAGCGGGGCCGGCGCTCGTCGACGTGCCGGCGCGCCCGCCCGGCGAGCTGACGGACCGCGGGCTCGCCCCGGTCGAGCATCGAGGCGATGTCCGCATACGGGTAGCCGAAGGCCTCCCGGAGCACGAACACCGCCCGCTCCAGGGGCGACAGCGACTCCAGGACGACGAGCACGGCGAGGGAGACGGTGTCGGCGAGCACGGCCCGTTCGGCGGTGTCCGGAACGGTGTCGCCGAAATCGGTGACGTACGGCTCCGGCAGCCAGGGCCCGACGTACGCCTCGTTGCGTGCCTTGAGCCGGCGCAACCGGTCGATGGCCAGGCGGCTCGTGACCCGTACCAGGTAGCCGCGCGGGTCGCGCACCTCGGCGCGGTCCGCGGCCGTCCAGCGCAGCCAGGCCTCCTGGACCACGTCCTCGGCGTCGGCGACGCGTCCGAGCATGCGGTACGCGACGTCCAGGAGGACGGGGCGGTGCTCTTCGAAGACGTCGGTCACGGTGTCGGTGCTCACGCCACCATCCCAGCCGACCTGCCCGGCCGTGTCCAGGCGAGGCATCGCAGACGCAAAGAACACCGCTCGAATCACGCCGTGTTCACGGCCGCCGACAGCGTGCGCGCCCGGGGTCTACCCGTCGGTAGTAATTGCTGACAAGCTGTCTACGACGTTCGACGAGTCCCAGACGAGGAGCACTCCATTGTCCGCCACCGTCTCCTTCGAGGTCCCCTCCGCGCGGGGCCCGCGGCCCGTGACCCTCTCCTACGCGCGCGTGGGCCGCGGCGAGCCGCTGCTCCTGCTGCACGGCATAGGTCACCATCGGCAGGCCTGGGACCCGGTGCTGGACATCCTCGCGACCGAGCGTGAGGTGATCGCCGTCGACCTGCCCGGATTCGGCGCGTCCCCCGCGCTGCCCGAAGGGCTCGCGCACGACCTGCCCACGATGACCGCCGCGCTGGGCGCCCTGTGCGAGGCGCTGGAGATCGGGCGGCCGCATGTCGCGGGCAACTCGCTGGGCGGACTGCTCGCCCTGGAACTCGGCCGGGAAAAGCTCGTGCGGTCCGTCACCGCCCTGTCCCCCGCCGGGTTCTGGACGCAGGCCGAACGCCGGTACGCCTTCACCCTGTTGCTGTCGATGCGGCGGATCGCCCGCGGCATGCCGCTGCCGCTGGTTGAGCGGCTGTCCCGCACGGCGGCCGGCCGCACCGCGCTGACCAGCACCATCTACGCCCGGCCGCACCGCCGTTCACCCGAGGCCGTGGTCGCCGAGACGCTGGCCCTCGCCAACGCCACGAGCTTCACCGAGACCCTCCGGGCCGGGAACGCGGTCCAGTTCACCGATGACATCCCCGGCCTTCCGGTCACCGTGGCCTGGGGCAGCAAGGACCGGGTGCTGATCCGCCGCCAGGGGGTCCGCGCCAAGCGGATCATCCCCCGCGCGCGGCTGATCCGACTGCCCGGCTGCGGTCACGTCCCGATGAACGACGACCCCGCGCTCGTCGCGCGCGTGCTCCTCGACGGCAGCCGCTGAGGCGGCGGCCGCCGGCCCGCGCCGGGCGAACGCGCCCGACCCCAGGGCGACTCCGGCGCCGACCAGGGCGCTGCCCGCGGCCTGAGCGGCGCCGTAGGAGCCCGTGCCGACCAGCGGCGCGGTGCAGGCCGCGGCGACCGGGATGAGGCCGGAGAACAGCGTGGCGCGCTCGGCGCCGATCCGCTGCATGCCCATGTACCAGCAGACGAAGCCGATCACGGTGACGATCACCGCCTGCCACAGCAGCGCGGCCGTCTCGGTGGCGTCCGGCCGGCGCAGCCACCCGGTGCCGTCGACGAGCAGCGCGGCCGTCGCGGACTCGACGGCGGCGACACCGCACACCGTGGCGGACAGCAGCCGCGGGCCCAGGGGGCGCAGGACGGGCACGGCGAGGACGGCGAACCCGACCTCGCCGACCAGCGCGCACACCGAGAAGGCGATGCCCGCCGCGTCCGTACGGCCCCAGCCCTGGACGGTGAGGGCGCCGACGGCGACGAGGGCGGCCCCGTACAGCACGACCCGCTGCGGACGGCGGCCGTCGAGCAGCGGGACGAGGACGGCGACGACCACCGGGGCGCAGCCCACCAGCACGCCCGGGACGGCCGGTTCGGCGGTGCGTTCGGCGGCGATGACGGCCAGGTTGAACCCGACCATGCCGACGGCCGCGAGCAGCGCCAGGCGTCCCCACTGGCGGGCGGTGAGCCTCCTCAGCCGGGCCGTGGCGCCCCGGCCGGCGAGCGGGACGAGCAGCAGACAGGCCAGGCCGTAGCGCAGGAACTGGCCGCCCGCGTACGGGTAGTCGCCGAGGACGCTGTTGGCGGTGAAGGACCCTCCGACGAGGACACAGGCGAGCGCGGCGAGCAGGGACCCGCGCGTGGTGGAGTTCATGGGAGCGACGCTAGGAAGTGCGGCGGTCCGGATTAAGGTCCACTTTCATGACGGCGTCACAGACCAATCCGGACGACCACACGGGGGCGGCCCGGACGGGCACGGGCTCGGCCGCGTGGGAACTGCTGCTGCCCGCCGCCTCCGCGCCGGCCCGCGCGCGTGGGCGGGCGTTGCAGGCCGCGTTGCGGGAGGCGGTGCGCTGCGGGCAGCTCACTCCGGGAACGCGCCTGCCCTCGAGCCGGGACCTCGCGGCCGACCTCGGGGTGTCCCGGGGGCTGATCACCGAGGCGTACGAGCAGCTCACGGCGGAGGGCTATCTGCGCAGTGGCCGGGGCGCCGGGACCTGGGTGGGCGGTGCCGTACGGTCGGCGCGGCCCCGTGCGCACGACCTCGCGCCGCGCTCTCCGGGCGCCCGGGCCGACTTCGTGCCCGGCACCCCCGATCTGTCGCTGTTCCCGCGCGCCGCCTGGGCCGCGGCGCAGCGGGGGGTACTGGCCGAGCTGCCGCACCAGGACCTCGGCTACCCCGACCCGCGCGGGCTGCCCCGGCTCCGTACGGCGCTGGCCGAACTGCTGGCCCGGCGACGGGGCGTGGTCGCGGACCCGGAGCGGCTGGTGGTCGTCTCCGGGGTGGCGCAGGCGACGACGCTGCTCGGTTTCGCGCTGCACGCGCGCGGGATGCGCACGGTCGGAGTGGAGGACCCCGGCAGCCCCCAGCACAACGCGCTCTACGCCGCCGCGGGCGTCGCCGCCGTGCCGCTGCCCCTGGACGAGGAGGGCCTCGCCCTCGACCCGCTGCGGGCCTCGGACGCCCGGTCCGTGGTGACCACCCCCGCGCACCAGTACCCGACCGGGATCGCGTACTCCGCGCGGCGCCGCGCCGAACTGCTGGACTGGGCGCGGTCGGTGGACGGCTTCGTCCTGGAGGACGACTACGACGGCGACTTCCGCTACGACCGCGCTCCGGTGGGCGCGCTGCAGGGCCTGGACCCGGAGCGGGTGGCCTACGCGGGCTCGGTCAGCAAGTCGCTCGCGCCGGGACTGCGGCTCGGCTGGCTGCTCGTCCCGGAGGCGCTGGCCGACGAGGTCGTCGAACGCAAACGGACGATGGATCTCGGCCATCCCACCCTCGACCAGGCGCTGTTCGCCCGGTTCGTGGAGCGCGGGGACTACGACCGGCAGTTGCGCCGCTGCCAGCGCGCCTACCGGGAACGGCGCGACGCCCTGGTCGCCGCGCTGGAGGAGTACTTCCCGGGGTCCCGGGTGTCGGGCATCGCCGCCGGGCTGCATGTGATCGCCGTCCTGCCGAAACGGTTCGGGCCCGAGGAGGACTTCCTGGCGCGCACGGCCGCGGCCGGCGTGGCCGTGCGCCTGCTCTCCCACTGCGCACACGCGCGCGGGGAGCACGACGACGTACGGCTGGTCCTGGGGTACGCGCATCTGTCGCCGGCCCGGATCCGGGAGGGCGTGCGGGCCATGGCCGAGGCGGTGTGAACCGGCCGCCGGTTCCCTTGTCCCGGCGGTCAGTTGTTCACTTGCGGTTTCCGTGGGCGCTGCGGCGCCCCAGTAGGTGTGGCACTGCACACTGGCCGGATCCCGTCCTGGAGGCTCATCCATGTCACACCGTCCGCTCCCCGGCCGCCGCAGCGTTCTGCGCGGCTCGCTCGCCGCCTCCGCGGCCCTGTCCCTGCCCACCGCGCTCGGTGCGGCGCCCGCGTTCGCGCTGTCCGGGCGGCCCGAGGCGGGCTGGGGCGTGCAGACGGGCGATGTGACGACGGACTCGGGCCTGGTGTGGGTCCGCTCCGACCGGCCCGCGCGGATGATCGTCGAGACGTCCGCCACCGAGTCCTTCCGCAACCCGCGCCGCTGGCACGGCCCCCTGCTCGGCGCGGGCACCGACTTCACCGGTACGACCCGGCTGCGCGGGCTGCCCTCCGGCGAGCAGATCCACTACCGCGTCCTGCTCACCGACCCCGACGACCCGCGCCGTACCGGCGAGCCGGTGACCGGTACCTTCCGCACCGCCTCGGCCAGGCGGCGCGACGGCGTCCGGTTCGTCTGGTCCGGCGACCTGGCGGGCCAGGGCTGGGGCATCAACCCCGACCTCGGCGGCTTCCGCATCTACGACACGATGGCCGGCCTCGACCCGGACTTCTTCATCTGCAGCGGTGACAACATCTACGCCGACGGCCCGATCAGCCCGACCGTGACCCTGCCCGACGGCCGGACCTGGCGGAACATCACCACCGAGGAGAAGTCGAAGGTCGCCGAGACGCTGGCGGAGTTCCGCGGCAACTTCCGCTACAACCTGCTCGACGAGAACCTGCGCGCCTTCAACGCCCGGGTCCCCTCGATCATCCAGTGGGACGACCACGAGGTCACCAACAACTGGTACCCGGGCGAGATCCTCGGCGACTCCCGCTACACCGAGAAGCGCGTCGACGTGCTCGCCGCCCGTGCCCGGCAGGCGTTCGCGGAGTACTACCCGATCTCCACGCTGCGCCGCCCCGACGGCCGCGTCTACCGCACCCAGCACCACGGCCCGCTGCTGGACGTGTTCGTGCTGGACATGCGCACCTACCGCAACGCCAACTCGCCCGACGACCAGAGCACCGACCCGGTGGGCATCCTCGGCCGGGAGCAGCTGGAGTGGCTCAAGCGCGAGCTGTCCCGCTCCCGGGCGGTGTGGAAGGTCATCGCCTCCGACATGCCGATCGGCCTGGTGGTGCCGGACACCGGCGACGGCAAGCCGAACATCGAGGCGGTCGCGCAGGGCGACCCGGGCGCCCCGCTCGGCCGGGAGCTGCAGATCGCCGAGCTGCTGCGGTTCATCAAGCACCGGCGGATCACCGGCACGGTCTGGCTGACCGCCGACGTCCACTACACCTCGGCGCAGCACTACCAGCCCTCGCGGGCCGCGTTCACCGACTTCGCACCGTTCTGGGAGTTCGTCTCGGGTCCGCTGAACGCCGGCTCCTTCCCCGCCAACGCGCTCGACAACACCTTCGGGCCGGAGCGGGTCTTCCTCAAGGCTCCGACGGTCGCCAACGTCTCCCCCGCCGAGGGCTACCAGTTCTTCGGCGAGGTCGACATCGACGGTGACAGCGGCGAGCTGACGGTACGGCTGCGCGAGCAGGACGGCACCGTGCTGTTCACCCAGGTGCTCCAGCCGGGGCGGGTCGGCCAGTAGCCGGCGTACCCTTCACCCGTGTCGCGCACCGGCGTCATCCCCCGGCGCGCGGCACGTTCAAGTCGGCCTCGCCGAGGGTGTTTTCGCAGGTGAGAGCCGATTGTCAGTGGTGGCCTCTACGGTTTTCCCATGACGCGATCACTGCACGCAGTGGCCTATCGCCGACCCTCCGTGCTGGACTCCACCGCGGACGGCCGGCGCCTGGGCCTGGAGACCTCACGGGGCGCGACGCCCACCGGCACCACCGACCATCCCCGCTTCTTCACGGGGTTCCTGACGGCGCCTCAGGCGGCCTCCGCCGGGCTGCTGGCGGTGGCCGACGTGGCGGCGGCGCGCTACTACCAGCGGCAGTTGCGCGCCTCGCTCGATCCGGTGGTGACCGGCAACGGCGACCGGCTGCGCTTCGAGTCGTTCTCCGGCTGCGGCGGCGTCTACGCCCGGCTCGACGTGCTGACGCCGGGCCTGGACGGCGACGAGGTGGGCCACGGCACGACCAACGTGGACGTCAACAACCCGCTGCGCGAGGCGCTGTCCAGGATCGGCACGGACGATCCGCTGCACCTGCGCGTCGGACCGGACGACCTGACGGTGACCACGCTGGACGGGCCGGTGGTGGAGAAGAAGGTCCCGCTCCCCGACCGCTGGCTGCGCGGATTCGCGGAGTCCCAGGTGATCGCCGCCGGCTTCGACCTGCGCGCCGAACTGCCCGCCGCCGAGGCGGTGCGGTTCCTGCGCGCGCTGCCGAAGGCCGGACCGCGCGGCGCGGTGGGAGGTCCGCGCTGGGTGGTCCCGGCGGGCCGCGGACTGCGCCCGACCACCCGCGCGGTGCCCGGCGCGGTCTGCCTGCCGGGCCCGGAGCGGCTGAGCGCGCTCCAGCGGGTCCTCCGGCACGCCACCACCCTGCGGGTGTACGGCCCCGCGGTCGGCGCGGGTTCGGCGGCGACCGCCAGTGCCTGGGAGATGGTGCTCCCGGGGATGCGGCTCACCCTCACCCTGTCGCCCGACACCTCCCGCGGCTTCTCCGGCGAGGGCGGCGTCCTCGACGCGCTCGCCACCGACGAGGCCGCCGGGGACGCGGAGCTGATCTCGGTGCTCCTCGCCTGGGAGCCGCGCATCGACGTCACCGGCCTCGCCGCCGCCTCGGGCCTCACCGCCGAGCGGGTGCGCGCGGCCCTGGTCCGCCTCGGCACCTCGGGCCGGGTCGGCTACGACACCGCGGAGGCGGCCCATTTCCACCGGGAGCTGCCGTACGACTCCGCGCGCGTGGAGCGGCACAACCCCCGGCTGCGCTCCGCCCGGGCCCTGGTGGCGGCGGGCGCGGTCGCCCTGGACGGCGCCCTCGGCACGGTGACCGCGGAGGACGGCCATGTGCACCGGGTGCGGGACGAGGCGGGGGTGCTGAGCTGCACCTGCCTGTGGTGGGGGAAGTACCGGGGCGGGCGCGGGCCCTGCAAGCACGCCCTGGCGGTACGGATGGTGCGGCGCGGCGCCGCGGCTGAGCAGAGGGCGGCGACGACGGCGGCACGAGTCGACGGGGGTGTGCGATGAGTTCGCTGATGGACGCGGTACGGGCGGGACGGATCGCCGAGGTGGCGAGCCTGCTGGACGGGATGACGGACGCCGAACGGCGGGCAGAATTCCCCGAGTTGAAGGCGCTGCGCAAGGAGCTGCGTCCGGACCGCTGGAGCGATCGGGGGCAGCGGATCCTGCCCGCCCTGCATCTGGCCGGCGCCGCCTGCCAGACCGGGGCCGCGGCCGTGGCGAACTGGATGGCGGCGACCGACTTCCTCTGGGCGTCCGCCTCGCCGGCCCGGCTGATCGACGCCCTCGCCGACCGGGACCTCGCCTGGATCGCCGATGTCACCCACCGGCTCGCCCGGCGTCCGGTCAGTGCCCGCGTCCCCTTCGAGCTGTTGACGGGCCTGGTACGGCTGGCCGCCTGCCCGGTGCCCACGACCGACGCGTACCTCCAGGGCTGGCTGAGGCACGTCGGCAGCACCTGGGGGCGCTTGGGCTCCCTCTCCGACCGGCTCCGTCAGGAGCCTCAGCTGGCGGAGCTCGTGGCCGCGCTCTTCGAGATCGACGACATCGGCCCGGTGCTCGGCTGGATCGCCGGGGAGGGACGCAACAGCTGGCCCGCGTCCCTGGCCCGCCTCACCGAGGACGGCACTCTCGACCGCAAGTCGATGCTGGACGGCTGTGTGGCGCGCCTGCTGCGGGGCGGCCGGGCGTCCGACGTGCGGGTGTTCCTCCAGCTGTTGCAGGCGCTGGCCCCGACCCCTCAGGAGGAGCGGGAGCGGGTGGCCGACTGGACGGCGCTCGCGGCGGACGCCGCCTCCCCGGTCGCCGGGCACGCCCAGTCGGTACTGGCCGGGCTCGCCCTGGCCGGCGAACTCCCGCCCCGGCGGCTGGCGGAGATGTCGGAGGCGGTGCTGTTCCGCACCGAGAAGAAGCTGCTGCGGGCCCAGCTCGTGCTGCTGGGCAAGGTCCTCGCCCAGGACGCCTCCGGGGTCGACGCGCTGCTGCCCGCCCTGGCACAGGCCCTCGGGCACACGGACTCCGAGGTGCGGGAACGCGCGGTCAAGCTGGTGGAGCGGCACGCGCCGAGGATCGGCGACCCGGAAGTGCGGGAGGCACTCCTCGCCGGGGCCGAACAGGCCGGTCCGGTCCTGCGTGCCCGGGTGGCCGAGGCCCTGGGCAGCGTCCCCGTCACGACGCAGGGGTGGGAGGAGGCGCTGCCACCGGTACCGGTGCCGCTGCGCCTGGCGCCCGCCGCGGAGTCGGCGGCCGAACTCGCCGAAGACGTGGGGGCGTTGCTGGCAGGCGGCGCCGATGACATGGTCGCCTTCGAGCGCACCCTCGACGGCCTGGTGCGCCACGCCCACCGGGACCCGCGCGCCCTGCGCGAAGCCCTCGAACCGGTGGTGAGCCGACTGAGCTGGTTCACCGCCGACACCGTCCATGCGAGCAGCTTCTTCGGCCACCGCCATCTGGAGCTCGTCCTCGCGGGCCTGCTGCGCAAGTCACCGGGTGAGGGCTACCGTGCGCCGCTCCAGGACCCGCTGTCCGGAGCGGGCTGCGTGCACAGCCCTCTCGCCCGCGCCTTCAACGCCCGGATAGGGGAGATCGCGCACCGGGTCCACGCCGATCCGCCGCCCTTCCTCCTCTCCACCCCCACCTGGAGCACCGGCATCCTCGAACCGGACGAGCTGGTCACCCGGCTCGCCGGCTACCGCGAGCTCGGTGTCCGGGTGGCGCCCGCCGACTTCGCACAGGCCCTGCTGCGGGTCCGCCGCCGGGACCGCACGGCGGCCGGGGCAGCCGCGCGGCGGGCGGTGGCGCTCGGCACCCCCGAGGGCACGCGTCTGGCCCAGTGGCTCACCGCCGACGGGCCGGCCCTGCCACCCGTGCGACGGCGCACCACGGGTCCCCGGGTCCTGCTGGAGTCCGGCGAACTCGCGGAGCTGCAGCAGGACTTCCCGCCGGACTTCCAGCCCCTGGGCAGAGCGGTGGCCGTCTACCAGGAGCGCTGGCGCTGCTACCACTGGGACGCCGACCTGCGCCCGCACTGGACGGCCCTGCTGCCCGAGCGGCGCGAACTCGTGGCGGTCCGGCTGCTGCGGGACTTCTCCTCCCTGGCCGTGGACGACACCCGGGGCGCCGCCGGGATACTCCCCCGGCTCGCCGAGTCGGACGGCGCGGCGGGTCCCGCCCTGCATCTGGGCGTCGCGTACGCGCTCGGCGCGCGGCACGAGGAGGACCGGCTCGCCGCCGTGGACGCCCTGCTGGTGCTGGCCGCACGGGGACAGCTCGACGCGGAGCGGCTGGGCGCCGACCTCGGGGAGCTGATGGGCAGGGGGGCGGTCAAGCCGGTGCGGCTCGTGGAGTCCCTACGGACGGCGGCGGCGACCGGGGCGAACTCCACGGTCTGGGAGATACTCCGGCACACGCTGCCCGCCCTGCTCGCCGGCCTCGCCGGTGACCGGCCGCCCGTCCCGCCGCGCGGGCTCGCGGATCTGCTGGCCCTGGCGGCGGACTGCGCCGAGCGGGCCGGTGCGCGGGGCGAGGTGCCGCACCTGGCGCAGACGGCCGGGCGGGGCGGCTCCTCCCGTCTGGTGGCCCAGGCCCGTCGGCTGCGCAGCACGCTGGTCACGGAAGTGGCCGCCTGACGTAGCCCTTTACGCCGTACGCCCGGGGCCCGGCGTGGACACGGGCGGACGACCGGGCTGGAGGCGGAGGTCGGCCGACGCCAGCAACACAACCGTAAAAGAAACGACAAAAGGTGCAGAATCGATCTTTACCGCCCGGACACAAAGCGTTCGTGATCACGCAACACCATTCCTTCACAGTGGCTGCATGAGTCGAGACATGTCTGATGTGACGCGTGCGAAGCACGGGCGCCCCGTCCACCACTGGCGGCGGGACGTCATCGAACTCGCCGCGCTCTTCACGGCCGTCGCGGTGGCGGACGCCGTGGCCAACCTGGTCGGGCACGGCCCGGACGGACCGGAGCTGCTGCTGGTGTCAGCGGTCCTGCTGGTTGCCACGGCCGCGTTCCACACCTGGTGGTCACGCCGCCACGGCCACGCACCGCCGGCGGACGATACCGGTGCCCGGCCCGCCGCTGAGCGGCAGGCCGGGCCGTCGGACCCTTCGTCGCAGCAGCCGGCCGAGGGCGCGCCCGGCGAGAGCACCCTGTGGCGGATGCGGACGACCGTGAAGGACGAGCCGGGATCCCTGGCCGTGCTCTGCACGGCCCTCGCCGAGCGGCGGGTCGACATCCTGAGCCTCCAGACCCATCCGCTGGGCGACGGCACGGTGGACGAGTTCCTGCTGCGCGCCCCCGGCGACCTCGCGGTCGCCGAGATCACCCGGGCCGTCTCCCGGGCGGGCGGCACCAGCACCTGGACCGAGCGCGCCGACGCCCACGACCTGGTGGACGCGCCGACCCGGGTCCTGGGCCTCGCCACCCGCACCGCCCTGGACGCGGCGGAACTACCGCTCGCGCTGCGGCAGTTGCTGGGCCGTTGCACCATCCGCCAGCTGCCCGCCGCGCCGGTCGCCGGACGGGCGCCGGAGGGCGTTCCGGTGGAGGGCGTCCTGGAGGACACCGTGATGCGGCTGCGGGCCCCCGAGGGCGGAGTGATCACCGTGGAGCGGCCGTATCTGCCGTTCACCCCCACCGAGTTCGCGCGGGCGCGGGCCCTGGTGGAGCTGGACGCCCGGCTCGGCCCCCGGGTGCCGCGCAGCCAGGACGTGCTGACGCTGCAGGAGGGCAGCGACATCACCGTCCGGCGGGCTCACACCGGCGATGTCGAGGCGGCGAAGGCCATGCACGAGCGGTGCTCGTCGCGGACGCTGGGCATGCGGTATCACGGGCCCGTGGGTGACGCGGACCGGTATCTGAACCACCTCCTCAGCCCGCGGTTCGGGCGGACGCTCGCGGTGCAGACGGCGTCCGGGCGGATCGTGGGGCTCGGTCACCTCCTGTGGGACGGGGACGAGACGGAGGTCGCGCTGCTGGTCGAGGACGCGTGGCAGCGGCGCGGGATCGGGGCGGAGCTGCTGCGCAGGCTGGTGGGGATGGCTGTCGAGGCCGGGTGCGAGAGCGTGTACGCGGTGACTCAGTCGTCCAACACCGGGATGGTGGCCGCGATGCGAGGGCTCGGGTTGCCGCTCGACTACCAGATCGAGGAGGGCACGCTGGTGATCACGGCCAGGCTCGCCTCGCAGGTGCGGGTGGGTATGGAAGAGGCCGCGCGCCGTAAGGGCTAAGGCCGGATGGCGGGTGCGGGTGTTCTGTGGCTTGTCGCGCAGTTCCCCGCGCCCCTGGGCGGGTTCCCGCTCAGGGCGTTGTCCAGATCCGTCCAGAGGTCTTCCACGTCCTCCAGGCCCACCGACATGCGCAGCAGCCGGTCGCTCACCCCGGCGTCCCTTCGGTCACCCTCGTTCACGATGCGGTGGCTGATGGACGCCGGGTGCTGGATGAGGGTGTCCACGCTGCCGAGGCTGACCGCAGGCGTGATCAGGCGGACCCCGGCGATGACCTCGTGGGGGTCTCCGGCCACCTCGAAGGCGACCATCGCGCCGCCGATGCCCGGGTAGTGGACCCGGGTCACCCGGGGGTCGGCGGCGAGGCGGCCGGCCAGTTCGGCGGCGGTCGCGGAGGCCGCGCGGACCCGCACCGGGAGCGTGGACAGCCCGCGCAGCAGCAGGTAGCCGGCGAGCGGGTGCAGGACCCCGCCGGTGGCGAAGCGGACCTGCCGCAGGCGCCCGGCCAGTTCCTCGTCGCAGGCCACGACGCCCGCCATCACGTCGCCGTGTCCGCCGAGGTACTTGGTCGCGCTGTGCAGCACCAGGCGCGCCCCCTGCTCGGCGGGGCGCTGGAGCACCGGGGTGGCGAAGGTGTTGTCCACGAGCAGCGGGACCGAGCCGCAGGCGTGGGCGACGGCACGCAGGTCGACCTCGGCGAGGGTCGGGTTGGCCGGGGACTCCACCATCACCAGGCCGGTGTCGGGGCGCAGCGCGTCCTCGATGCCGGCCGGGTCCGTCCAGGTCACCTCGGTGCCGAGCAGACCGGCGGTCAGCAGGTGGTCGCTGCATCCGTAGAGCGGGCGTACGGCGACGACATGGCGCAGGCCCATCGAGGCCCGTACCAGCAGCACCGCGCTCAGCGCGGCCATGCCGCTGGCGAACGCCACCGCGCAGTCGGTGCCCTCAAGCCGGGCCAGGGCGGTCTCGAAGCGGGCGACGGTCGGATTGCCGAGGCGTCCGTAGACGGGCGGTCCGTCCGGGTCGGCGCCGGTCTCGGCGAACGCGTCGATGCGGGCGGCCTCGCCGCGGCTGTCGTAGGAGGGGTAGGTGGTGGACAGGTCGATCGGCGGGGCGTGCAGGCCCAGGCCGGCGAGGTCGTCGCGGCCGGCGTGCACGGCTTCGGTGGCCAGAGCTCTCGAGCGCACAGGGATCTCCATGGGCGGAAGAGTGAACGCCGACCGGGTCACGGGAGGCGAACACCGTGCTACGTTCGGCCGGTGGCCGAAACTGTCGTACTGGATCCGGTGGATCTTCATCTGCTGCGGCTGTTGCAGAACGACGCCCGGACGACGTACCGGGACCTCGCCGCGCAGGTCGGGGTCGCACCGTCGACCTGCCTGGACCGGGTGACCCGGCTGCGGCGGGCGGGGGTGATTCTCGGCCATCAATTGCGGCTGGACCCGGCGAAGCTCGGGCGTGGGCTGGAAGCCCTGCTGTCCGTGCAGGTCAGACCGCACCGGCGGGAGCTGGTCGGGCCGTTCGTGGACCGGATCCGGGCCCTGCCGGAGTCGCGGACCGTCTTCCACCTGACCGGTCCCGACGACTACCTGGTCCATGTCGCGGTGGCGGACATGACCGATCTCCAGCGGCTGGTTCTGGACGAGTTCACCTCGCAGCGGGAAGTGGCGCGTGTGGAGACCCGGTTGATCTTCCAGCAGTGGGAGTGCGGCCCGCTGCTCCCGCCTTCGCCCTCGGCTCAATCCGGGTGACGCCCGGCGGGCGCCGTACGAGGATGGTCCGCATGTCAGAGACCAAGAGCCCGCTGCCCCGCGCTGTCGCCGACGCCTATGTCGACGACCTCATCGCCCTCGATCCCGTCACCGGTACCTATCTCGGTGTGAAGGAGAGTTCGAGCCGACTGCCCGACCTCTCGCCCGCCGGCCAGGAAGCGCTGGCGGAGCTGGCCCGGGCCACCCTGGCACGGCTCGACGAGGCCGAGCGGCAGCCCGGAGCGGACAGCGACATCGAGCGCCGGTGCGCCCGCCTGCTGCGGGAACGGCTGACCGCCGAACTCGCCGTGCACGAGGCCGACGAGGGCCTGCGCGCGGTCGGCAATCTGGGCACGCCCGCGCACTCGGTGCGGGAGATCTTCGCCATCACCCCGGCCGGGACCGAGGAGGACTGGGCGGCCATCGCCGAGCGGCTGCGCGCGGTGCCCGCGGCGCTGGCCGGTTACCGCGAGTCGCTCACGCTGGGCCTGGAGCGCAAGCTCTACGCGGCACCGCGCCCGACGGCCACCTTCCAGCAGCAGCTCACCGAGTGGGCGGACACCGGTGCGGGCCGGGGCTGGTTCGAGGACTTCGCCGCCGCGGGCCCCGAGGCGCTGCGCGGCGAGCTGGACAAGGCGGCCCGCGGGGCGACTGCGGCCGTGGTGGAGCTGCGGGACTGGATGCGGGACGTGTACGCCCCGGCCATCGAGGGCGCCCCCGAGACCGTGGGCCGGGAGCGATACGCCCGGCTGGCACGCTACTTCAACGGCACCGATCTCGACCTGGACGAGGCGTACGCGTACGGCTGGTCCGAGTTCCACCGTCTCCTCGGGGAGATGCGGCAGGAGGCGGAGAAGATCCTGCCCGGCGCCGAAACGCCGTGGGTGGCGCTCGCGCACATCGACGAGCACGGCCGGCACATCGAGGGCGTCGACGAGGTGCGGGCCTGGCTCCAGGGCCTGATGGACCGGGCGATCGAGGAGCTGGACGGCACTCACTTCGAGCTCGCCGAGCGGGTGCGCCGGGTGGAGTCCCGTATCGCCCCGCCCGGTGGCGCGGCAGCCCCGTACTACACCGGTCCGAGCGAGGACTTCTCCCGTCCGGGCCGCACCTGGCTGCCGACGATGGGCAGGACCCGTTTCCCGGTCTACGACCTGGTGTCGACCTGGTACCACGAGGGAGTTCCGGGCCATCACCTCCAGCTGGCGCAGTGGGTGCACGTCACGGACCGGCTCTCCCGCTACCAGGCCACCGTCGGCCAGGTCAGCGCCAACTGCGAGGGCTGGGCGCTGTACGCGGAGCGGCTGATGGACGAGCTGGGCTTCCTCACTGACCCCGAGGAGCGGCTCGGCTACCTCGACGCGCAGATGATGCGCGCGGCCCGCGTCATCGTCGACATCGGCATGCACCTGGAGCTGGAGATTCCGGCGGACTCGCCGTTCCACCCGGGTGAGCGCTGGACGCCGGAGCTGGCCGAGGAGTTCTTCGGTGCGCACAGCAGCCGTTCGGCGGAGTTCGTGGAGAGCGAGCTGACTCGCTATCTGACGATTCCGGGGCAGGCGATCGGCTACAAGCTGGGCGAGCGGGCCTGGCTGCTGGGCCGCGAGAAGGCGCGCGAGCGCCAGGGCGACGCCTTCGACCTCAAGGCCTGGCACATGGCGGCGCTCTCGCAGGGCTCGCTGGGCCTGGACGACCTGGTCGACGAACTCGCCCGGCTGTGAACCGGACCGGGCGGTGGCAGCCGCCCGCCTGAGCGGTGCCCGGTCCGCCTCGTCCGGCGCGAGCCACGCGACGAGGCGGACCGGGCCGCCCTTGACGGCCCCGGCAACCTGCCCGCCGGGCCGACGTACGGGATCGGTGTCCCCGGCACCTGTGGGCGGGCGCTGTCAGCAGCCGCAGTCGTCGCTGTCGACCGGCGCGGTGAGCGGGTCGGCGGCGCCGCGGGCGGGACCCTGCCAGGTCTCGTACGCGAAGCCCTCGCGGGCCCAGTACTCGAAGCCGCCGAGCATCTCCTTGACCTGGAAGCCGAGTTCGGCGAGGGCGAGGGCGGCCCGGGTGGCGCCGTTGCAGCCGGGGCCCCAGCAGTAGGTGACGACGGGCACGGACTTGTCGAGGAGCTGCTCGGCCTGCTCGGGAATGAGCGCGGTGGGCAGGTGGACGGCGCCGGGGATGTGGCCCTGGTCCCAGGAGGCGGTGGACCGGGAGTCCAGGACGACGAACCCGGGATCGCCGTCGGCCGCCAGGGCGGCGGCCACGTCGGAGACGTCGGCGTGGAAGACCAGGCTGGCGCGGAAGTAGGCGGCGGCCGCGGCCGGGTCCGCCGGGGCCACCCGCAGGAGGGGGTTGACGGCGGTGGTGACGCTGCTCATGGTCGAGCCCTTCTGTGGTCGCTCCTTCGTCGGTCTCCGCGGTCGCGGCCGCCCCGAAGGCTCCTGACCAGAAATCTACGGCCGGAAGATCAACTCCCTGAAGGGGCGATCCCCGGCGCTCCTCTTGATCGGCCGGGGAATCCCCTGTTAGCTCCGGCCATGACCACGTATTCACCGGACGCCACCGACTGGCGCATCCTCGATGTCCTCCAGCGCGAGGGCCGGGCCAGCTTCGCCGAGCTGGCGCGGGCCGTGTCGATGTCCGCGAGCGCGGTCACCGAGCGGGTGCGCAGGCTGGAGGAGGCCGGTGTCATCCAGGGCTACTCGGCCGTGGTGGCGCCGGAGCGGCTGGGCCTGCCGATCCTGGCCTTCGTCCGGCTGCGGTATCCGACCGGCAACTACAAGCCGTTCCACGACCTGGTCGCCGTGACGCCGGAGATCCTGGAGGCGCACCATGTCACCGGCGACGACTGCTTCGTGATCAAGGTCGCCGCCCGCTCGATGCGCCACCTGGAGGAGGTCTCGGGCAAGATCGGCGCGCTCGGCTCGGTGACCACGTCCGTCGTCTACTCCTCCCCGCTGCCCCGCCGCCCGCTGGGCCGGTAGCCGCTCAGCCGGCGCCGCGCTGCCGCAGGGTCGATCCCGAGCGGCCCTTCACGACCTCCAGCTGGGCGTGGATGCGCCGCCGCAGATCGGCGACGTGGCTGACGATGCCGACGCTGCGGTCGCGTTCCCGCAGGGAGTCGAGGACGTCGAGGACCTCGTCCAGGGTCTGGTCGTCGAGGCTGCCGAAGCCCTCGTCGATGAAGAGGGTGTCCAGGCGCACCCCGCCGGCCTCGTCGGTGACCACGTCCGCGAGGCCGAGGGCGAGGGCCAGCGAGGCGAAGAAGGTCTCACCGCCGGAGAGCGTCGCCGTGTCCCGCTCGCGCCCGGTCCAGGCGTCGACGACATGCAGCCCGAGACCGCTGCGGCCGCGTCCGGCGCGGTCGTCGGAGTGGACGAGGGTGTACCGGCCGGACGACATGCGCAGCAGGCGTACGGTCGCGGCGGCGGCCACCTGTTCCAGGCGGGCGGCGAGGACATAGGACTCCAGGCGCATCTTGCGCTCGTTGTCCGCCGAGGTGCCCGCGGTGAGCGCGGCCAGGCGAGCCACCCGGTCGTACTGGGTGCGCAGTGGCGCGAGCCGCCGTGCGCCCTGGGTCGAGCGGGCGGAGAGCCGGTCGAGTTCGGCGCAGCGCCGCTCGGCGGCGTCCCGCGCGGAGGCGGCGTCCCGCAGCCTCCGGCCCGCCTCGGCCGCGGCCTCCTCCGCCCCCGCCAGGTCGGCGGCGGGCCGCTGGGCGGCGGCCGTCGTGTCGGCCTCCGCGAGGACGGCTCGTACGGCGGCCTCCTCGGACTGCCAGGCGTCCAGGCGCCGTTGCAGTTCCCGGTGGGCGGTGTCGTCCAGGAGGGCGTCGGCGGCGGCCTGCGGTGTGTCGAAGCCCGCGCGGAACGCGGCGTCCGCGAGGCGCGCGTCGGCGGCCTTGAGCCGCTGCGCGCTGTCCTCGGCGGCGCGGGCGCTGTCGGCGGCGTCGGTGAGCAGAGCGACCCGGCGCTCCAGCTCGGCGGCGCGGGCGGCCACGCTCTCCAGGGCGCCGCGCGCCTCGGTCAACACCGCTTCCAGGGAGTCCCGTTCGCGGTCGAGGCGGTCCCGGTGGCCGATCCGCGCGGCAGTCCTGACCTCCGCCTGCTGACGTGCCGCCACCCGCCGCTCGTGCTCCTGCTCGGCGCGGCGCAGTTCCTCGTGCGCGGGGTGCAGCGCGGAGGCGTCCCGGCGGGCCTCGGCGAACAGGCGCTCCAGCTCCGCGACCTCGTCGGCGAGTGCGGGGGTGGGCGTGTCCCCGGCCTCGGCGGTGGCGGCGGCCAGCGCCTCGCGGACGACGCCGAGCCGCCGTTCCCGCTCGGCCTGGCGCTCCTCCGCGGCCTGGAACGCGGCGAGCGCCGTCTCCTCGGCCTCGCGGTCGACGTGTCCGGCGTCCTTGCGGGCGGGCGCGGGGTGCTCGGTGGCGCCGCAGACGGCGCAGGGCTCGCCGGCGGTGAGCTGGGCGGCGAGTTCGGCCGCGATGCCGTTCAGGCGGCGCTCCTTCACCTCCAGCCAGTGCGCCTTGGCGGCCAGCGTGTCGTCCTGCGCGCGGCGGGCCCGGTCGGCGGCGGTGCCGGTGTCCTCCGTCAACTGGTCGCGCAGTCTGGCCGCCTTGAGCCGTCCGGCCGCGGACTCCCGCTGGACGGCGAGCTGTTCGGCGCGGGTGGCGGCCTCCTGGGCGCTGTCGATCCGCGCCTGGAGTCCCGCGCGGGTCGCGTCCCATCCGGCGAGCCAGCTCTCGGCTTCCTGGAGGATGTCCTCGTCGGCCCGCTCCTGGCGGTCCAGCCCGGTGCGCTCCTCGGCGAGTTCGGCCAGCCGTCGCTCGGCACGGCGGGCCGAGTCCAGGCCGCCCAGCTCCTCGGCGGCCCGGCGCGCGGCGGCCGCGAGTCCGGCGGCGCCCGCGTCGGCGAAGGCGGCCGGCAGCAGGCCACGCGTGTGGGCCCGGGCCGCCGACGCCCGCCGGTGTTCGGCCTCGGCGGCGTCCCGCAGCTCCAGGGCGGGGGCCACCGCCTCGGCCTTGCGGGCCCGCTCCATCCGCGCCTGCGCCGCGCGGTGGCCGTCGGCCCGCTCCTCCAGTGACCGCGCCCGCTCCCGCGCCTCGGCGAACCTGCGCTGCAGCCGGGCGGTTTCGCGTACGTCGGCCAGCGCGCGCTCGGCGGCGGCCTGGGCGGACTCGGCGGCGGCGAGGCGGCAGTGGGCGACGGTCAGTTCCTCGCGGGCGGTGCTCCGGGCCACGGCGGCGGCGCCCAGGACGGCCTCGGCGAGTCCCGGTTCGCCCGGCGTCAGCTCGGGCAGCTCCATGGCGTCGCCCGCCGCCTGCTGCATGCGGTGGGCGTCGGCCAGCAGGGCGGCGTCGCCCTCGCGGACCTCCGCCTCGGCCGCGCGGCGGCGCTCGGCGAGGCGCTTTTCGACCTCGGCGAAGCGGTGGGTGTCGAAGAGCCGGCCGAGCAGTCGGCCGCGCGCCTCGGCGTCGGCGCGCAGGAAGCGCGCGAAGTCGCCCTGGGGCAGCAGCACGACCTGGCAGAACTGCTCGCGGCTCATGCCGAGCAGCTGGGTGATCTCCTCGCCGATCTCCTGGTGGGAGCGGCTGAGGTCCTTCCAGGCACCGGTCGTGGCGTCGTACTCGCGCAGCCCGCTCTGTGCCTTGTCGACCGTCGTACCCGGCCGGTTGCCCTTCTTGGGGCGCTCCCAGGGCGGCTGCCGGGTGATCTCCAGCCGGCGTCCGGCGACGGTCAGTTCGAGGGTGACGGACGTGCGGGTGCCCGGCGCGGCGTGGTCGCTGCGCAGGGTGAGGCCCTGGCCGCTCTGCCGGGCCCCGGGCACCGCGCCGTACAGCGCGTAGCACACGGCGTCGAGCACCGAGGTCTTGCCCGCGCCGGTGGGGCCGTGCAGCAGGAACAGTCCGGCCGCGGACAGGTCGTCGAAGTCGACGCTCTGGGAGCCGCCGAAGGGGCCGAAGGCGGTGATGTCGAGGCGGTGCAGCCTCATCGGGTCACCTCCCGCACCACCGCGTCCGCGCGCACGGTGTCGAACGTGTCCCGCAGCACCCCTTGCTCGGCCTGGTCCGGTCCGGCGCCGCGCACATGGGCGACGAAGTCCTCGGCGATCTGCTGGTCGCTGCGTCCGGCCAGCCGTCTGGCGTAGGAGACGTCCGGGTCGTCCGGGGCCCGGTCGGGGTCGAAGACGAGGCTGAGGGTGTGCGGGAAGCGCTCGGTGAGCCGGGCCATGGGGTCGGCCGGACGGACCGCGTCGGTGAGGGTGGCCTCGATCCAGGCGTCCTCGTGCCGGGCGAGGGCCGGGTCGGCGAGCAGGTGCGCCAGCTCCCCCCGGATCCGGGCGAGGGCGCGCGGCGCGGGGCAGTCGATCCGCTCGGCGGTCACGGCGCCGTGGGCGTCCAGGTCGACCAGCCACATGGTCTTGCGGTGGTCGGCCTCCGAGAAGGAGTACGCCAGCGGGGAGCCGGAGTAGCGCACGCGCTCGGTGATGGTCTGGCAGCCGTGCAGATGCCCGAGCGCCGCGTAGTCGACGCCGTCGAAGACGCCGGCCGGGACCACGGCCACCCCGCCGACGGTGATGTCCCGCTCGCTGTCGCTGACCTCGCCGCCGGTGACGAAGGCGTGCGCCAGTACGACGGAGCGGGTGCCCCGCGCGCGTGCGGCGAGGTCTGCGCGGACGCGGTCCATCGCGGCGGCCAGCACCGCCTCGTGCCCTGCCTTCTCCACCGCGAACTCGTCCTTCACCAGGGCCGGTTCGAGATAGGGCAGACCGTAGAAGGCCACCTCGCCGTGGCGGTCGGCCAGCACCACCGGTGTCCCGCACGCCGAGGGTTCGGTGCGCAGATGGATGCCCGCGCGGTCGATGAGCCCGGCGCCGACGCCGAGCCGGCGGGCCGAGTCGTGGTTGCCGGAGATCATCACCGTGGGCACACCGAGGTCGGCGAGGCGGTGCAGGGCCTGGTCGAACAGTTCCACGGCGGCGAGCGGCGGCACCGCGCGGTCGTACACGTCTCCCGACACGAGCACCGCGTCCACCTCGCGCTCGCGCACGGTGGTGACGAGGTGGCCGATGAACTCGGCCTGGGCGCCGAGCATGTTCACGCGGTGGAACGCCCGGCCCAGATGCCAGTCGGAAGTGTGCAGGAGCCTCATGATCCCCGAAGACTAACGGCCGGGTCTGACATCACGGGCGGTTACTCCCGTATCAGCCCGTCATGACCGCACCGGACAACGCCCGTTGCGTCCGATTCCTCCGTTATGCGTCTCCATATGTCTCTCCCCCGAGCTCGAACCGGGCCGTCCCCGCGGACGCGTCGGCGAGCCAGGACCGGAAGGTGTCCACGTCGGCGTCCGGGAGGCCGATGTCGAGGGTGACGTGCTCGCCGTAGCGCACGTCCCGTACCTCGCGTCCGGTGGCGCGCAGGTCGTTCTGGATCTTCCCGGCGCGCTGGTGGTCGACGGTGACGGTGGCGAGGCGGAAGCGGCGGCGGGTGAGCGTGCCGAGGCTGTCCAGGGCCTCGCCGACGGCACCGCCGTAGGCCCTGATGAGGCCGCCCGCGCCGAGCTTGACGCCGCCGTAGTAGCGGGTGACGACGGTGACGACGTACCGCATGTCGCGGCGCAGCAGCATCTGGAGCATGGGGACGCCCGCGGTGCCGCCGGGTTCGCCGTCGTCGCTCGCCTTCTGGATGCCGGCGTCGGCGCCGATGACGTAGGCGTAGCAGTTGTGGGTGGCGTCGGCGTGTTCCTTGCGGACGGCCGCGATGAAGTCCTGGGCCTCCTGTTCGGTGGCCGCCGGGGCGAGGGCGCACAGGAAGCGGGAGCGGTTGACCTCGGTCTCGTGCACGCCCGCGTGGGCCACTGTGCGGTACTCGTCCTGCATCCGGTCAGCCTATGTCAGGCGCTGTCAGGCGCTGTCAGGCGCTGTCAGCGCTTCTTCCCCCGGGGCACGGTGAACCAGGTCAGCAGGGCGGTACCTGGGGTCAGGGCGGTCCAGTCGGTGCCGCGCCAGGCCAGGACGGCGACGGCGGAGGTGGGGAACTTCACCCTCACCTGCTCCAGCGCATCGTCCAGGCTGTCCCCGGCCAGCTCGACCACCAGTTCCTCCAGCCCGGGGTTGTGCCCGACCAGCAGCAGCGTCTCCACGGCGGTGGGCGTCTCGTGCACGGCGGCGAGCAGCTCCGGTACGTCGGCCGCGTACAGCCGCGGCTCGTAGCGCACCGGAGGCGGGGTGCCCCACTCGGCGAAGGCCAGCTCCCAGGTCTGCCGGGCGCGTACGGCGGTGGAGCACAGCGCGAGGTCGGGCAGCAGGTCGGCATCGGCGAGCGCCCGGCCCGCGGCGGGGGCATCCCGCCGCCCGCGCGGGGCGAGCGGCCGCCGGTGATCGGGCACCCCGTCGGGCCACGCGGACTTGGCGTGCCGCAACACCACGAGCCGCCGCAACGGGCCCGTCCCGGGGCGCGCGATCATTCGGGGGCTCCTGGGGCGGGGATCGGACCCGGCCGGCCGGCGTCAGTCAGGACGCGGTCCGAGACGCGGTCCAGGACGCGGTCCGAGATGGCGGCACCCCGGCGACGCTGATCGGACACGCCCGCACGACGCAACGGGCCCGCCCCGAGGCACACGATCACGCTGGGGAACCCAGGTCGCTGGGACGGCCCGGACCGAACGGCCGCCCGACCCGCGACGGGCGCCATCCCGCGGCACCGATCGAGCACGCACCCAGACCACGACCGCCGCAGCTCGACCCAGCGACCCGTTCCGATGCACGCGATCACGTCCGCGACCCCAAACCGCAGGGACGTTCCAGGCCGAACGGCCGGCCGACCCGCGACGGACACCGTCCGGCGGCGCCGATCCGGCATCCCCTCACGCCGCACCCTCCACCGCGCCACCCAGCAGCCCCGCCGCCCCGTCCCCGTGTACGCGGTCATTCCGGGGATCCCAGGTCGCGGGTGAGGTCCAGGCCGAGGAGGCGGTCGGCGTAGGCGTAGGTCTCGAAGCGGGCGCCGTGCGGGAGGTCCGGGTCGGTCTCGACGCGGGCCAGCAGCCGCAGTACGCCGGGCAGGTCCAGGTCGTCCTCCCAGGCGCCGCGCAGGCCGGTGCGCACCTCCTCTGGGACGGGCCGGGAGGGGTGCCGCGCCCAGGACGCGACCGCGCGCCGCCAGCGGACGAGCGTGTCGTGGGCCTCGGTCAGGGCGGCCGTGTCGAGCCGTACCGGCCGGTCCCGGCGCCGGCTGAGCAGGGCGAGGCGCAGGGCGACGGGGTCGGCACCCGTGAGCGGCGCGGGTGACGTGGCGTGGACGGGCGCGACGTGGACGCGGACGCCGTCCGGGGCCGGGCCGTCCTCCGGCACGACATGGATGACCTGCTTCTCACCGAGCCCACGGCCGGCCTCACGGCTGTCCTCCAGCGGGCGGATCCCCAGGGCCGCGGCCCCGGCCCGCAGCTCGGGCTGTTCCCGGTCGCCGTGGAGCACCGCCCAGACCGGGGTACCGCCGAGTTCCAGCGCGCGGACGAGGAGATCGGCGACGAGGAGCACGCGGAGAGCGCCGGTGTCGAAGCCCGGCGCGTGGGCCTCGACGCGGGTCAGTCCGCGCCGGGTGGGCGCGGCCTCGACGGGGACCCCCGTTCGGGAGTCGATGATGCGCAGCACTCCCCGAGCCTAGGCGGGCGCGCGCCCCGGCGCAGCACGCGGCGCGGGTTTCCGGACAGGCAGCGGCGCATCCGCCCGAGAAACCGCACCTGGGCCCGGGAATCTCCCCGCCCCCTTGGCCGTTGAGCGGAGAACAGGCACGTCATGAGGTCGAGGAGGCCCTGGGTGTACGGCGACGAAGCGACGGTCCGCAAGATCCTCACCGAGCTGGGCGACACCTGGGCCGTGGTGGGTCTGTCGTCGAACCAGCGGCGAGTGGCGTACGGCGTCGCCCAGGTGCTCCAGCGTTACGGCAAGCGCGTGGTGCCGGTCCACCCCAAGGCGGAGACGGTGCACGGCGAGCAGGGTTACGCCTCCCTCGCGGACATCCCCTTCGACGTGGACGTGGTCGATGTCTTCGTCAACAGCGAGCTGGCGGGGCCGGTGGCCGACGACGCCGTGGCCAAGGGGGCCAAGGCGGTGTGGTTCCAGCTCGACGTCATAGACGAGGCCGCGTACGACCGCACCCGGGCGGCCGGCCTGGAGATGGTCATGGACCGCTGCCCGGCCATCGAGATCCCCCTCCTGCGGTGACGTTCACGTGCAGGGCGGAGGCAGGGTCCGCGCCCGCCCGCTCGTCCGCCCACGAGGAAGCATCGATGCCCGAGCCCCTCTCCCCCACCCGCTGCTGCATGCCGTCGTCCGGAACCGGCGGCCCGCTCAACCCGCCACCGCGGACCGCCACAGACCGCCCCACCCCCACCGACGGCCGCCCCGCCCCCACCGACGGCCGCCCCACCTCCACCGACGGCATGATCCTGCTCCCCGGCGGCGAGTTCCTCATGGGCGCCGAGGACTCGGAAGGCTTCCCGGACGACGCCGAGGGCCCGGTCCGGATGGTGCGGCTGCAGCCCTTCCGTATCGACGCCTGCGCGGTGACCAACGACGACTTCGCCGCCTTCGTCACCGACACCGGCCACCTCACCGACGCCGAGCGCCTGGACTGGTCGTACGTCTTCGCCGGGTTTCTGCCCGCCGCGCTGCGCCGGGGCGCCCCGCGGCCCGAGCGGACGCCCTGGTGGTGCGCGGTCACGGGGGCGGCCTGGGACCGGCCGGAGGGCCCGGGCAGCGATCTCGCCGGGCGCGGCGACCATCCGGTGGTCCATGTCTCCTGGTACGACGCCGCCGCCTACGCGGACTGGGCGGGCAAGCGGCTGCCCACCGAAGCCGAGTGGGAGTACGCGGCCCGCGGCGGGCTCACTCAGCGCCGCTACCCGTGGGGCGACGAACTCGAACCGGACGGCACCCACCGCTGCAACATCTGGCGCGGCACCTTCCCCACCAGGAACACCGCAGCCGACGGCTACTCCGGCACGGCTCCGGTGACCGCCTTCGAGCCCAACGGCTACGGCCTGTACAACACTTCGGGCAACGTGTGGGAGTGGTGCGCGGACCGGTGGTCCACGGAGCATCGCGCCGGGGAGCAGGGCGGGGCGGTCGACCCGGCCGGCCCGGCCGAGGGCACCGCCAAGGTGATCCGCGGCGGCTCCTACCTGTGCCACGCCTCCTACTGCAACCGCTACCGGGTGGCCGCCCGCAGCGCCAACACCCCGGACAGCTCCAGCGGCCACGCGGGATTCCGCTGCGCGGCGGACGCCTGAGTCCCGGCACACACATAATGCTCGGGTGACTTCCCTCCCCACCCACCCCGACTCCGATGCCGCACACCGCTTTCCGGTCGTCATCGTCGGCGCGGGACCGGCCGGGCTCACCATCGGCAACATCCTGCGCGCCGCCGACGTGGACTGCCTGGTCCTGGAGACCGAGAGCCGTGAGTTCATCGAGCGGCGGCCGCGGGCCGGCGTCCTGGAGGAGTGGGCCGTACGCGCGCTCGACCAGCGCGGCCTCGCGGCGAACCTGCTGGCCCACGGCCAGGTGCACAACGAGTGCGAGTTCCGGTTCGCCGGACGGCGTCACCGCTTCGAGTACGCCGAGCTGACGGGGTATCACCACTACGTCTATCCGCAGCCGTTGCTGGTGACGGACCTGGTGCGGGAGTACGCGGACGTGCGGGGCGGCGCGATCCGCTTCGGCGTGCGGGAGGTGGAGCTGCACGACCTGGACTCGGGCCGCCCCTCGGTGTCGTACACGGACCCCGGTTCGGGCCAACGGCACACCGTGCACTGCGACTTCGTCGCGGGCTGCGACGGCGCGCGCGGGGTGAGCCGGGACGCGCTGCCGCCCGGCCGCGCGCACGTCTCGCGCTACGACTACGGCATCGGCTGGCTGGCGCTGCTCGCCGAGGCGCCGCCGTCCAACGACTGCGTGGTGTTCGGGATCCATCCGCGCGGATTCGCCGGGCACATGGCCCGCAGCCCCGAGGTGACCCGCTACTACCTGGAGTGCCCGCCCGGCGACGACCCGGAGAACTGGTCCCACGAAAGGGTCTGGTCCGAGCTCCAGCAGCGGCTCGGCGCGGCCGGCGCACCCCGGCTGACGGTGGGACGACTGATCGAGAAGCGCGTGCTGGACATGCACAGTTACGTCGTGGAGCCCATGGCGTTCGGCCGGCTCTTCCTGGCCGGGGACGCGGCCCATCTCACCGCGCCGATCGCGGCCAAGGGCATGAACCTCGCCCTGCACGACGCCTTCCTGCTCGGCGACGCCTTCGTCGCACAGCTCACCAAGGGCGACCGGAGCGGCCTGGACGGATACTCGGCGGCCAGTCTGAGCCGGGTCTGGGACTACCAGGAGTTCTCGCAGTGGCTGTCGGAGGTGTACCACGGCGCCTCCTCCGGCGACCCGCATCGCGCGGGCACCACCCTGGCGCGGCTGCGCCGTCTGCTCGGCTCCCCGTCCGCGGGACTCGCCTTCGCCGAGCAGTACTTGGGCAAGAACACGTACGACTAGGCCACAAGCACCCGTACTGCCAGGTCAGTCGTGCGGGGGCCGGTCGCCGATCCGGTGGTCCGCCACCTTCAGCGCCTCCTCCACCAGCCGCCGCAGATGGCCGTCGTGCAGGGAGTAGATCACCCGACGGCCTTCCTTGCGCGTGTTCACCAGACCGGCGAGCCTCAGCCGTGCCAGATGCTGGCTGACGGCGGGCCGGGCCGCTCCGCATGCCTCCGTGAGCGTGCTGACGTCGGCCTCTTCCCGGGTCAGCGCGTGCAGCAGGGCGAGGCGGGTGCGGTCGCCGAGGAGGGCGAGGAGTTCGGCGGCGAGGGCGAACTGTTCCTCGCCGGGGGTGCGCGGGTGCGCATCGTGCGCAGATGACAGGTGCATGCGTGCGCTCATACGCACATAATGGCGCCGTGGACCGGGTAAGTCCACGACCGTCACCGGAACCACCGCACCGGAACCACCCGTCACCGGAACCGCCGTCACCGCAAGGGGGCCCCGTGAGCCACCCGCACCACCATCCGCACCCCCATCCGCACCCCCACCCTCATCACCACCCCCGCCGCCACCGCATCACCCACCTCCTCAGGCCCCACTCCCACGACACGGCCGACAAGCTCGACAACGCCCTGGAGTCCTCGGCCCGCGGCATGCGCGCGCTGTGGGTGTCGCTCGCGGTGCTGGGCGCGACGGCACTCGTCCAGGCGGTCGTCGTGGCGATGTCCGGCTCGGTGGCCCTGCTCGGCGACACCGCGCACAACACCGCCGACGCGCTGACCGCCGTACCCCTCGGCATCGCCTTCGTGCTGGGCCGCCGCGCGGCGACCCGGCGCTTCACCTACGGCTACGGCCGCGCGGAGGACCTGGCGGGGCTGGTGATCGTGCTGTCCATCGCGGCGTCGGCGGCGTTCGCCGCGTGGACGGCGTTCGACCGGCTGCTGGACCCCCGCCCCGTCCAGCATCTGCCCGCGGTCGCCGCGGCGGCGCTGGTGGGGTTCGCGGGCAACGAGTGGGTGGCGCGGTACCGGATCCGGGTCGGCCGGGCGATCGGCTCCGCCGCACTCGTCGCGGACGGTCTGCACGCCCGTACCGACGGATTCACCTCGCTCGCGGTGCTGCTGAGCGCGGGCGGGGCGGCGCTCGGCTGGCAACTGGCCGACCCCGTCGTCGGGTTGGCGATCACCGCGGCGATCGTGCTGGTGCTGCGGGACGCGGCGCGGGAGGTGTTCCGGCGGGTGCTGGACGCCGTGGACCCGGCCCTGGTGGACCGGGCCGAGCGGGCGGTGCGGGAGGTGCCCGGGGTGCGCGGGGTGGGCGAGCTGCGGCTGCGCTGGATCGGGCACCGGCTGCGCGCGGAGGTCGCGGTCGTGGTGGACGGCGAGGCGACGGTACGGCAGGCCCACGCGATCGCGGTCGACGCCGAGCACGCCCTGCTGCACGCCGTCCCCCGGCTCACCGCGGCCCTGGTCCACGCGGACCCGGCGCCCGTGCCCGGCGAGGCGGACCCGCACCTGCCGCTGGCCCACCACACGGCGGCCTGAGCTCAGACGAGCCCGAGCCCCTCCAGTACGACGGCTCCGGGCAGCTCGGCGAAGGCCTTGCCCGGCACCAGCAGCTTGCCGCGCCGGCGTCCGCTGCCGACGAGGACGTAAGGAAGGTCGACCACGGCGGAGTCCACCAGCACCGGCCAGTCGGCGGGCAGTCCGATCGGGGTGATGCCGCCGTACTCCATGCCGGTCTCGCCGGTCGCGGTGTCCATGGCGGCGAAGGAGGCCTTGCGGGCGCCGAGTTGGCGGCGGACGGCGCCATTGACGTCGACGCGGGTGGTGGAGAGCACGACACAGGCGGCGAGTGTGGTCTCGCCGCCGCGCTTGCCCGCCACCACGACACAGTTGGCGGACTGCTGGAGCAGTTCCTGGCCGTAGTGCTCGACGAACACGGCGGTGTCGGCCCATTGCGGGTCGGTGTCGACGTAGACGATCTGGTCGGCGGGGACGCCGCCGCTCCAGTGGCGTACGGCGTCGGCGACGGGGGCGGTCAGCTCGTCGAGGCAGTCGGGGGCGGGGATGGCCCGGTCGAAGTGTCCGATGGGTGCGCGCATGGCCGCACGGTAGCAAGCGTGCGGCACGGCTCAGTTCACGGGCGGGACGGAGACCGCCATCACCATGCGCATCGACGCCTCGCCGGTATTGCCGTACGTGTGCGGGGCGTTGGCCTCGAAGGAGGCGGTCGCGCCCGCCGGGACGCGGTACTCCACGCCGTCCACGGTGAGGGTCAGCTCGCCCTCCAGGACGTGGAGCAGTTCGGCCGTGCCGGTCGGATGCGGGTCCGAGGTGCTGCTCTCGCCGGGCATCAGCCGCCACTCCCACAGCTCCAGCGGTCCCGGTGCCTCGGTGCCGGCGAGGAGGAGGTTGTAGCTGCCGGTGTCGGTGTGCCACAGCCGTACGGCCTGGTCGGCGGGGACGATACGGACCTGCGGGCCCTGCTCGTACTCCAGCAGCGTGGTGATGCTCACGCCGAGTGCGTCGCCGATCTTCACGACCGTGCCGAGGCTGGGGTTGGTGCGCGCCTGCTCGATCTGGATGAGCATCCCGCGGCTGACGTTGGCCCGCGTGGCGAGCACGTCCAGGGTGAAGCCGCGTACCGCACGCCAGTGCTTGACGTTGCGGGCCAGGGACTGGGTCAACAGGTCGAGGGCCGACACGTTCCGTCCAACGTTTGGTCCATCACAGTGAATGACACGGTTCAATTTACTGCACTACGGTGAGGTGCACCCGATCGTGCACCGAACTGTACTGCGAGGCGCCCCCGTGACAGCGCCGCCGGGGTGGTCGGACCGGTCGGGCGATGTTCGCCTTCTACAAGGCGCTCGCCCTCGGCCCGATGGGCGTGGCGTCCCCGCTGTGCTCGCTGAGCCCCACACCGGGACCGGCGCACACTCCCGCCCCGCCGACTGCCACCACGCCCACGCCCCGGCTCTGCACCCCTCCGCTCACCCCTCCGCCTCCCACTGCGCCAGTCGCGCCACCGACTCCTCGTCCAGGTCCGCCAGGGCCGCCAGTTGCTGCGAGGTCACGCCGTCCGGTATCGGGACCGGTGCCGGTGTCCGCAAGGGGGGCTGCCAGCCGTCCGTGGGGGTCCAGCGGCGTACGACCCGGGCGGGCGCCCCCGCCACGACCGCGTGGTCGGGGACCGCCCCGCGGACCACGGCGCCGGCCGCCACGACCACGTTCCGGCCGATCCGCGCGCCCGGCAGGATCACCGCGCCGGTGCCGATCCAGCAGCCCGGTCCGATCGACACCGGCTCCATCCGCGGCCACTGCTTGCCGATGGGCTCGTGCGGGTCGTCGTAGGAGTGGTTGGTGGACGTGACGTAGACGTACGGGCCGAAGTAGCAGTCGCTGCCGATGGTGACCGTGGTGTCGGCGATGACATGGCTGCCCCGGCCGAGGACGACACCGTCGCCGATGCGCAGGATCGGCTCGGGGCCGAGGTCGAGGTCGGGCATCAGGCCCGCGGTCAGCGTGACCTGCTCGCCCACGATGCAGTGGGAGCCCAGCTGGATCCACGGTTCGCCGAAGACCGTGCCGAGCGGAAACGCCAGGCGGGTGGCCTCGCCGATCGCGCCGAAGTGGAAGCGCCCCGGCCGCTCGGCCGTCACCGAGCCGGTGCGCTGCACCCAGGCCCAGCCGGCGTGGACGGCCCGCTGCGCCACTCGGCGACTCCAGGATGAGAACGTGTTCTTGCTCTTCGGCACGCGCTCACCGTACTGAGCGTCCGGCGCCCCGATGAGCCGGAGGGCCTGTGATCTTCACCCCAACCGGTGGCGTACGGTGCCCTGAGTCACATGACCGGGAGGCGATGATGATCAAGGGAATCGGCGGCCGGGAGCCGAAGGTGGACGAGGACGTCTTCGTGGCGCCCACCGCCTCGGTGATCGGCGACGTGACGCTGCGGGCGGGGGCGAGCGTCTGGTACGGCGCCGTGCTGCGCGGTGACGTCGAGCGGATCTCCGTCGGCGCGAGCAGCAACGTGCAGGACAACTGCACCCTGCACGCGGACCCCGGTTTTCCGGTCACCGTGGGGGAACGTGTTTCCATCGGGCACAACGCCGTGGTACACGGGGCGACCGTGGAGGACGACTGCCTCGTCGGGATGGGGGCGACCGTGCTGAACGGGGCGGTGATCGGGGCGGGATCCCTGGTCGCCGCGCAGGCCCTGGTGCCGCAGGGGATGGTCGTACCGCCCGGCTCGCTGGTGGCGGGAGTCCCGGCGAAGGTCAAGCGCGAGCTGACCGAGGAGGAGCGGGCCGGAATCTCCCTGAACGGGACCATGTACGCGGACCTGGCCGGGGCCCACCGGGACGAGCACGGCCGCGACGGCTAGAACACGCGGGGTGCGGGGCCGGTCGCCCAGTGCCCCGCGCTCCCCGCTCCGCCCTACTCCCCCGCGCTCACCGGCTCCGGCCGCGCCGCCCCCGCCCCTGCCGACTGCGGCTGCGGCTGCGGCTGCGGCTGCGCCCGCTTCGCCTTGCGCTTCAGGATCAGGAACGACGTCAGGCCGATCAGGACCGCCGCCACCAGGCCCAGCCACGAGAACCGCTTCAGCCAGGACTCGGCGACCACGCCGACGGAGTAGATGACCGCCGTCGTGCCGCCCGCCCAGAGGATGCCGCCGAGGACGTTGGCCGTGAGGAACTTCCAGTACGGCATGTGCAGGACGCCCGCGAGGGGGCCCGCGAAGATGCGCAGGAGGGCGACGAAGCGGCCGAAGAAGACGGCCCACATGCCCCACTTCTGGAAGGAGCGCTCGGCGGTCGCGATGTGCCCCTCGCTGAAGTGGCGGGGGAACTTGCCGCCCAGCCAGGCCAGCAGTGGCCGGCCGCCCTTGCGGCCGATGGCATAGCCGATGGAGTCACCGATGATGGCGCCCGCGGTGGCGCAGGCGCCGAGGATCACGGGGTCGATCTCACCGTGCTGCGAGGCGAGCAGCGCCGAGGAGACCAGGATGATCTCGCCGGGCAGCGGGATGCCCAGGCTCTCCAGGCCGATGACCACGCCCACCAGCAGATAGATGGCGAGCGGGGGCACCGTTTCGAGCCATTCCTGGACGTGCAACGCCGCTTCCTCTCCTGTGCCGGGCGGGTTCCCGGCGCGCGCTCGTGGGCGAGCGCGCGCCGGGGAAGCCTACCTGGTCAGGGCGACGCCGCCGCGTCCCACAGGTCGCACTGGTGGTCGCCGTACACGGACGTGGTCGGCGCGTTGCCGCCCGCGGACGCCGTCCGCAGCGACAGCACCCGCTCCGGCCCGCCCTCCGGCATGGCGGGCTGTCCGTGGGCGCGGGGCACTCCGGTGCGGACGAAGGAGCCCCAGTACTGGACCATCTGCCGGGCCAGCGCCCGCTGCTCGGCGTTGAGCGGGGTTTTCAGGCCGAAGTGCCTGAAGAGGTACTGCACCTCGTTGACGTGGGTGGCGCCGAAGTCGAAGTCGGTGCCGAGGCCGCGCAGGGAGGCGAAGGGCGGGGAGGTGCGGTCGGCGAACTCGTACGTGTACACGGGGCCGCGTCCGGCCAGCGTGCCGTCGAGCCGGAGCGCGGAGCAGGCGAACATCCGGTCGCCGAGGGCGGTGCCGAAGGCGATCGTCGGGGAGGGGTGGGCGGTCAGCGGGTAGCGGGCGAGCGCCTCCTCGCCGAAGGCGGCCCGCATCACCGCCGGGTACCGCTCGGCCGTGAGCGGAGCGCCCGCCCCGTCGAACCGGCCGAAGGCGAACAGCCGCCCCTCGTCCAGATTGGCGCCGTTCATCACCGGCACCCCGGCCGCCGCTCCGGAGGCGAGGGCCGCGGCGGGCTGCACGGGCAGGAAGGCGCCGCCGGTCACCGGTCCCCAGTCGAAGCCGCCCTGCGCGGCCAGGATCTCGGCGGACGACTTGCCACGCAGACACGCCACCGTCGTGCAGCCGAGCTTCCCGGCGAAGGCGGCGCCCTGTTCCACCGCCGTTTCCCGGGTGCGGGCGGCGCAGTCGTCGTAGGCGCCGCTCTGGATGATGCCCGCCCGGAACAGGCCCTTCGCGGTGGGCGAGGCGAGCTGGGTGCAGACCGAGCGGCCGCCCGCCGATTCCCCCGCGATGGTCACGCGGCGAGGGTCGCCGCCGAAGCGGCCGATGTTGGCGCGCACCCAGCGCAGCGCGGCCTGCTGGTCGAGCATGCCGAAGTTGCCGGAGACGCCGTCCCGGGCCTCGTCGTCGAGCCCGGCCGTGGCGAGGAAGCCCATCGCCCCGAGGCGGTAGTTGACGGTCACGACGACCGTGCCGGTCTGCCGGGCGAAGGTGTCGGGGACGACGTCCTGACCGGCCCCGGCGGTGAGTCCGCCGCCGTGGAACCAGACGAGCACCGCCCGCTGCCGGGAGCCCTCGGGCACGTGGACATTGAGGTCGAGGCAGTCCTCGGTGTGGCTGGGCCGCTCGTACCCGGGATCCCAACTCGCCCCTTGCACACACTTGTTGCCGAAGTCGCGGGCGCCGCGCACGCCTTGCCAGGGGCGGACCGCCCGGGGCTCCTTCCAGCGCAGCGCGCCGACGGGCGCCTCGGCGTACGGGATGCCGAGGAACTGCCGCCCCTCGGCGGTGCGTTCACCGCGCACCAGCCCCGCCTCGGTCCGTACGACCGGCCCCCGCTGTCCCTCGGCCGCCTGCGCCGGGGCGGGGACGGTCACCGCGGCCGCGAGGGCCGCCAGTGCTGTCACGACACGACGTATCACCCGTGCACCTCCACACTCGTACGAAGCCGCAGATCCCCCGCGGACGCCCCCACCCACACGCTGCGCCGCCCGGTGCCCAGCACCCAGTCGTGGCGGGCCGCGTCCCAGGACGACAGTGTCCGCGCCGCGACCCGCACGGTCACCCGGCGCCGCTGTCCCGCGTCCAGCGCGAGCCGCCGGTATCCGCCCAGCACCCGTACCGCCTGGTCGAGTTCCAGGTCGGGCGAGCGGCCCACGTACACCTGCGGTACCGCGATCCCGGCGCGCCGCCCGGTGTTGCGGACCGTGAAGCGCACGTCGAGGCCGCGCCGGTTCCACTGCGCGGAGACGTCCTCGTAGGTGAAGGAGGTGTACGACAGGCCGTGCCCGAAGGGGAACAGCGGGCGCTCGCCCTCGGCGTCGTACCAGCGGTGTCCGGCGTGGACGCCCTCCGAGTAGACCTCGGTGCCGTCGACGCCCGGGTAGCGGCGCGGGTCCCCGGCGACGGGATGGCGGTCGTCGTCGACGGGGAAGGTCTGGGTGAGGCGGCCGCCGGGATCGCAGTCACCGAACAGGACGGCGGCGGTGGCGGCCGCGCCCTCCTGGCCCGGGTAGTACATCTGGAGCACGGCTCCCGTGCGCTCCAGCCAGGGCATCGAGGTGGCGGAGGAGGTGTTGAGGACCACGGTGGTGCGCGGGTTCGCCGCCGTCACCGCCTCGATCAAGGCGGCCTGCTGACCGGGGAGTTGGAGGGTGGTGCGGTCCTGGCCCTCGGTCGCGTCCTCGTAGGCGAACAGGACCGCCTGGCGGGCGCCGCGCGCGGCCCGTACGGCCTCGGCGACGTCCTGGGCCCGGGTCGCGCTGGTGATGCGGCGCAACCGGAACTCCTGCCCGGTGTCCCCGCCCGGCGCGGTGATCCTCAACCGGTGCGGGCCCCGGGCGAGTTCGACCGTCTTGCGGCGTACGGACATCCCGTCGGCGGCGGTGGTGACGTACCCGCCCATGAAGTACTCGCCCCAGCCCGGCACGAGCGGGAAGAGCTCCTCGCCGTCGAGGACCACCTTCGGCCGGATCGTCGGCGCGCCGGAGTAGTGGATGACGAAGGTCCACTCGTCGTCCTCGTCGACGGTGAGCGTGCCGTCGTACGACCAGGTCCGCCCGGCCTCGACCCGCTTGCCCTCGCTGGCGAAGCCGGGGCTGAGCGCCGCGGCGGGGAGGGGCTTGCCGAAGATGTCCTCGCCCAGGGCGTGGGTCACCCGGCCGCCGCGGGCGCGGAGGGCGTCGAGCGGGCTGTCGGCGTGGTCGGGCACGACATGGGCGCTGCCGCCGCCGCTGATGAAGGGCAGGGAGCCGGGCTGGCCGATCACGGCGATGCTGCCGCCGGTCAGCGGGAGGGTGCCGCGCTCGTTGCGCAGCAGGGTGGCGCCCGCCTTGGCGACCTCCAGAGCCACGGCCGCTCCCGCCCGGCTGTCGCGAGCGGGTCTCGGCGGCGCGCTGCCGTCGAGGAGACCGAACCGGTCCATCACGGACAGGATCCGGCGTACGGCCCGGTCGACGTACCGCTCGGCCACGCTGCCGTCGCGCACGGCCCGCTTCAGCGCCGGGCCGAAGTGGGTGCCGTCCGGCATCTCCAGGTCCAGGCCCGCGGTGAGGGCCTTGTGGGTGCTGTGGGCGGCGAACCAGTCGGTCATCACCAGGCCCGCGAACCCCCACCGGGTGCGCAGGATGTCGGTGAGGAGGGTCTTGTTCTCGCAGGCGTAGGTGCCGTTGACCTTGTTGTAGGCGCCCATGACCGCGCCGGTGCCGGCGCCGACGGCGGCCTCGAAGCCGCGCAGTTCGACCTCGTGCATGGTCTGCTCGTCCGCCCGGACGTCGACGGTCTCGCGGTCCCGCTCCTGGTTGTTCAGGGCGAAGTGCTTGACGGTGGCGACGAGTCCCTCGCCCTGGATGCCCTCGATCTCGGCGGCCACCAGGTCGGAGGCGAGCAGCGGGTCCTCGCTGAAGGTCTCGAAGTTGCGTCCGGCGTACGGGGTGCGGATGAGGTTGACCATCGGGGAGAGCAGGACGTCCTGGCCGAGGGCGCGGCCCTCGTGCCCGATGACCCGGCCGTAGCGGCGGGCCAGCTCCGGGTCGAAGGCGGAGGCCAGCAGGACGGGTGCGGGCAGGGCGGTGGCATGTGCGGTGACCCGGACCCCGGCCGGGCCGTCGGCCAGGCGCAGGGGCGGGATGCCCAGGCGTTCGACGCCGGGGAGGTAGCCCGCCTGGCCGAGCGGGGCGGGGTCGGTGGCGCCGTGCAGGAGGGAGATCTTCTCGTCGAGGGTGAGCCGGGCCAGGAGGCTCTCGACGCGCCGCCCGGCGCTCGGGCCGGGTCGGCCGTGCGCGTGGGCGCTGGACAGGGGGATCGGTCCGCCGGTCGCCGCGGCGGCGACGGCGACGGCGCCGCCCACCAGCCGCAGGGCGGATCGCCGGGAGACAGTGTCGGTCATGGCAGCCGTCACTCCTTCGGTGTGCGGGCACGACGATGTGAACCGCGGTGCGCTGGAGCGCCCGGTCTGTCTTCGCCCTTTGAACGCACTATGCGTCAATCGGACTTGACACCCCGTGAGCGACGCCACCGGCGCGTCGGAAACGTAGGACCGACGGTGACTCGTGTCAATAAGCCGAACAGAGAAGGGGCCACCCCAGTGGGGGTGGCACTGTGGTCTAGGAGAGCGGCGAGCCCAGCGGCTCGGTGACCGCGGAGAGGGTGTCCAGTGCCTCGGCGGGGAGGGCGGCGGCCCCGTCCACGAGGCCGGCCTGAGCTGCGGGTTCGGGTTCTGTACGCGTATCGGCCGGGGCGACGCGGGTCTCGTACGGCTCCTGTTGCCGGCTCCGGTCGGGAGTCCCCCGCTCCTCCCTCACCTCCGGGGTGCCGAACTCCCACCGCTGGTCCGCGGATCCGTCCCGCCCCGCGACCGTCACACCCTTTCCGTCGCCGGGGGCCACGACTCGATCCTGGTCGCCGCGGAGCAGGAGCTCGCCGTGCACGGTGAGGTCGTGGCGCACCTCGCCGGCGTGCACCAGGCAGTCGTCGAGCACGACCGCGCCCTCCTCGGCGCGGGAGTTCAGGCAGAGGGCGGGATCGGCGGCGCTGCGCAGCAGGCCGTCGCTTCGGTAGGACCACCGCTGGGATCCGGCGCCCGAGCAGCCCGCGAGGACGGTCGCCACGCCGGGCCGGGGCGCCGCGCCCTGGAGGTCGAGGCAGAGACCGGTGCCGAGGTTGCGCAGTCGGCCGTGGCCCAGTTCCGGGGAACGGCTCGCGGAGGCGTGGTCCGGCGTCGGCGGCTCGGTGGCCGCGCCCCACGTGGCGTGCGGAGCGGGGACACCGTTGTCATCCGTCCAGCCTCCGCTGATCAGGACCGTCGCGAGCAGGGCGAGGGAGGTCAGCCCGACACCGACGACGACCTTGGTCCGCCCGGCGGGCCGGGTCGCCTTCCGTGCCGCGGCGGGCCGGTGGCGTCCGCCACGCGCGCGTGCCGACGTCGCCGGGCGCTCGTCCGCGCGGCCGGGGCGGGAGTCCAGATAGCGCCGGGCGCCCCAGCCGAGGACCGTCTCGGCGAGCAGCTCCTCCAGGCCGCCCTCGAAGTGGCTGAGCTGTTCGGCGGCCTGCCGGCAGTAGCGGCACTCGGTCAGGTGCCGCTGGACATCGGGCAGCAGCGAACCGCCCCGGCGGATCGGGACGTCGAGGAGGCGGTTGTAGAAGCGGCATTCCCGGGTGGGCGCGAGTTCCTGGTGGGCGCGGACACAGGCGGTGCGGAATTGCTCGCGCGCCCGCTCCAGCGCGGCCGATGCCGTCACGCCGTCCACGCCCAGTAGACCGGCCGGTACGGTTATGGGTTCCGCCTCGACCTCGGTGTGCCACAACAGGCATTGTGAAGCGCCCGGGAGGGCCCGGAATGCGCGTTCGGCGAGCCGTCGCCTTTCGGGGGTCACGGACCTCGCCGCCCGAAGCCCACGGGCTCCGGTCGTTTTACGGAGCTCCGGAAGGACGGCGGAAATCCTTTCGTCGGCCGCCCACTCCTTGACCGTCTCCCGTACGGCCATGAGGAGTTGGGGACGCAGCGCGCCGCCGGCCGGCTTGCCGAGGACCCGGTGGAAGGCGTTCGCGGTCACCATGGACGCCGGGCTACCGGCCACGGCCAGGCAGATCACGGCGTAGTCGTGGGCGGCCCGCCAGTGCCGGGCCATCAGCAGCGGAACACCGTCGGCACCGGCACCCGGCGGTGCGAGACGGGCGAGGAGATCACGGTCGGAGTCTTCGAGGCGCAGTCCTGGGCGTGGCGGGTACGGGGGGCGTGGGGGGTAAGGGGATTGCACGGAATCATTTCCTTCCAGGCCGCTTGCGGCACACCCCGTGAGGGGGCGCTCACTTTCGCACAAACGACTGACGGGAAACAAGGAGTTCGATGGCCCCGTGAGCCAAGTCCCGCGGAACGCAGAATAGTTACCGGCGGTATCCGCACCGGCATTCGAAGCTGTGGTCCGAACCAATACCGAAGGTGTGCGCACGGCAAGGGGATTACCGCACGGATTCTCCGCGCATGACACAAAGGGCCCCCACCGGGGGCCCTCTGCGGAAGAACTCTGTGTCCGGTCAGCCGTTGGGGCGGAGCGTCCACACCACCGTCATCTCGGTCGTGACCGCGCCGTCCGCGCGCTGGATCGCCACGCTCACCGGGAACTCCGGCCGCTCGCCCGCGTCGAGTTCGGCGACGACCTCGTCGACCGGGCGGCCCAGCGTCGCGGTGGCGGTGACCGCCCCCAGGGCGATCTTCTTGAAAGCGATCTCCGCGGTGACCGGGAGCGGCACGGCCCGGGACAGCTGGTCCCCGAAGGCGGCGAGCACGATCGCCCCGCTGGCCGACTCCCCCAGCGTGAACATGGCACCGGCATGCGGTCCGCCGACGTGGTTGCGGTACTCGCTCTGGTCCGGAAGGGCCAGCACGGCCTTCTCCGGGGTGGTCTCCAGGTACTCCAGGTTCAGCGTCCGAACCATCGGCACCGTGGCGGCGAGCAACTCGCCGATCGACATCTGATCTGCGCTCATGGCGGCATGTTACCCACGAGTAGCGTCGCTGGCCAGATTCCCGTCCTGCTCGCCCTGCGGACATTCCGCCGATCCGCCACCGTTTTGCTACGTCCCTGACAAGGCCCGGTGACCGAATCGTGTCCCTGGCGCCGCTAGGGTTGCTGCCCATGTGGCCAGGACAGCAGCCGCCCGGGGGCGAGCAGAACCCGCAGCAGCAGAACAACCCGTACCAGCAGCCGGGGTACCAGCAGCCGAATCCGTACCAGCAGCCGGGCTATCAGCAGCCCAACGCCTACGGGCAGCAGCCTCAGTGGGGCGCGCCGACCCCGGCCGGGGCGCCGGCTCCGCAGGGCGGTGGGGGCGCCGGCAACCGGACCAAGCTGGTGGCGATCGTGGCGGCCACGGCCGTGGTCGTGGCGGCCGGTGTCACCGGGTTCCTGGTGCTGGGCGGCGACGACAACGACAAGGCGGACGGCAAGGCGTCGCCGAAGCCGACCGTGAGCAAGTCGGCCGAGCCCACCGCCTCCGAGTCCGGCTCGGAGAACGACCCGCGCGGCGAGGAGGAGCTGGAGCCGACCGTCGAGGGCTGGAAGGTCGTCGTCAACCCGCGCTTCGGCACGATGTTCGACGTACCCGCCGACTGGGAGATCGACAACGCCGACACCAGCGTCGGCTTCGAGTGGGAGGACAAGGACGGCAAGCTCGACCGGTCCACCGTCACCGCCCCCGCCTACCTCAAGTCCAAGTGGTGCACGGTCGACTCCGACAAGGACGGCCGCACCGAGGACACCGCCCTGGTCACCGCCGGTACCCGCGGCGAGAACGGCGCGAAGGACCTCACCGAGGCCGCGGAGACCCGGGTGCCGTGGTGGATCTTCGGCGGGTACACCCAGCCGGACCGCAAGAGCGTGAAGTTCACCGAGCCCAAGCCGTACACCACGACCTCGGGCATCGAGGGCAGCGTGGCCACCGCGCACTCGGAGAACACCCCGCAGAACGGCAAGTGCGACAGCGAGGGCAAGGCGATCACCTTCGCGTTCGAGAACGGCGCGGGCGACTTCGTCACCTGGAACCTCTTCGGCGCCAAGGGAGTCAAGGAGGAGATCCCGGAGGCGACGATCCAGAAGATCCTGAGCACCGTCCGCCTCACCGAGGCCATGCCGACCGACACCTAGGCACAGCCGGCGGGGCCCGAAGTTGCCCTGAATCGCATTTGGCAAGTCGGCCCCGCCGCGGCGATAGTCGCCAGGTGAAGCCCACCATCCCGCTCCGCCGCCCGACCTGGGCGGGCCGCAACTACACCCTGCTGACCGCGTCCGCGGTCGTGACCAACCTCGGCAGTCACGGCGCGCTGATCGCCGCCGCGTTCGCCGTACTGGAGTCGGGCGGGGACGGCGGCGACGTGGGCCTGGTGGCGGCCGCCCGGACCCTGCCGCTGGTGCTGTTCCTGCTGATCGGCGGAGCCGTGGCGGACCGGCTGCCCCGGCACCGGGTGATGGTCGCGGCCAACGCCCTGAACTGCGTGTCGCAGGCCGCCTTCGCGGTGCTGGTGCTGGCCGGCGAGCCGCAGCTGTGGCAGATGATGCTGCTGACCGCGCTCGGCGGCACCGGCCACGCCTTCTTCTCCCCCGCGGCCGAGGGCATGCTGATGTCCTCGGTCAGCGGCGACCAGGTGAGCCGCGCGTTCGCCATGTTCCGGATGGCCATGCAGGGCGCCGCGGTGGGCGGTGCCGCCCTGGGCGGTGCGATGGTCGCCGCGATCGGGCCCGGCTGGGTGCTCGCGGCGGACGCCGCCGCCTTCGCCGTCGCCGGATCGCTGCGCGCCTTCCTCGACGTCAGCCATATCGCGCCGCGCGCCCCCGGCGGCGGTCTGCTCTCCGATCTGCGGGAGGGCTGGCAGGAGTTCAGCGGCCGGCCGTGGCTGTGGGCGGTGGTCGTGCAGTTCTCGATCGCGAACGCGGTGGTCGGCGCGGCAGACGCGGTCTACGGCCCCCTGGTCGCCCGCGACCATCTGGGCGGCGCCGCGCCCTGGGGCCTCGCCCTGGGCTTCTTCGGCGCGGGCACGGTCGCCGGCGCCCTGCTGATGACCCGCTGGAAGCCCCGCCGGCTGCTCCTCGCCGGCACCCTGTGCGTCTTCCCGCTGGCCCTGCCCTCCGCCGCCCTGGCGATCCCCACCTCGGTCGGCGTCCTGTGTGCCGTGATGTTCCTCACCGGCGTGACCCTGGAGGTGTTCGGCGTCAGCTGGATGACCGCGCTCCACCAGGAGATCCCGGAGGACAAGCTCTCCCGGGTCTCCGCCTACGACTGGTTCGGCTCGGTCGCCCTGGTCCCGCTGACCGCCGCGCTGGCGGGCCCGGCGGAGTCGGCGTTCGGGCGGACCTCGGCGCTGTGGGGCTGCGCGGTGCTGGTCGTCGTGGTCACGGCGGCGGTGCTGTGCGTCCCGGACGTACGGAATCTGCGCCGCCGTACCAAGCACGTGACCGCGGCCTCCGCGCAGCCGTCAGCCGATGCCGAAAGCCCCGTCGGGGGGCTCGGGTGACGGTACGGCGTCCTCGTCCCGTACCGGCCGCGCGCCGCCGATGAACCTCCGCAAGGCCGGCCCGTGTTCCACCCGTGCGGGGAAGGCGTCGGACGCGGTGAGGCGGGTCAGGGCGGCGAGGTCGAGGGGCCGGTGCGCGGCGACCAGCACGGCGTTGCCGAACCGCCGCCCCCGCCGCACCCCCGGCTCGGCGATCAGCGCCAGCTCCTCGAACACGGCCGCGAAGGTGGCGAGCTGGGAGCGCAGGAACGTGAACGGCGCGGCGTCGGCGAGGTTGGCGAGGTACACCCCGGTGCCGCGCAGCACGCGCTCGGCCGCACGGGCGTAGGCCAGGGACGTCAGATGCGCCGGGACCCGGGACCCTCCGAAGACGTCGGCGACGAGGACGTCGACGGAGTCGGCGGGGGCCGCCTCCACCCAGGCACGGGCGTCCCCGGGGTGCAGCCGTACGCCTTCGGGAACCGGCAGATGCTCGACGACCAGCTCCAGCAGCCCCCGATCGGCCTCGACGACGTCCTGCCGTGACCCCGCGCGGGTGGCGTCCACGTACCGGGGCATCGTGAGCGCCCCGCCCCCGAGATGCAGCACGTCCAAGGCCGCACCCGGCTCCGCCACCACATCCAGCACATGCCCGAGCCGCCGCGCGTACTCGAACTCCAGATGAGTCGGCTCGTCGAGGTCGACGTAGGACTGCGGAGCCCCGTCGACCGTGAGCAGCCAGGCCCGCTCACGGTCGACGTCGGGCATGAGCTTGGCGGTGCCGTGGTCGACGGTCCGGCTGACGGGGAGGGCTTCGGTCACGTCCCCATTGTGCGGGGCGGAGAACGCCGGGAAGGGGCGCGGGGAACCGCGCGGCCGGCCACAACCGGGCCGGCGGTCCCCCACGCGCATCAGGTGGCCATCACACGGGTCACGGTCCCCGCGCCCACGGTCCGCCCGCCCTCACGGATGGCGAACCCGAGCCCGGGCTCCAACGGAACCTCGCGCCCCAGCTCCACGGTCATCGTGACCGTCTCCCCGGGCCGAGCGACCCCCGCCGCACCGAGGTCGACGTCGCCCACCACATCCGCGGTCCGGATGTAGAACTGCGGCCGGTAGCCGGTGGAGACCGCGGTCGTACGGCCGCCCTCACGAGCCGACAGCACGTACACCTGCGCGGTGAACCGCCTGCTGGGCACCACACTCCCCGGCGCGGCCACCACGTGCCCGCGCCGCACGGCGTCCCGGGGCACCCCGCGCAGCAGCAGCGCCACGCTGTCCCCGGCCTGCGCCTCCTCCATCGGCTTGCCGAAGGTCTCGACGCCGGTGACGACGGTCTCGACGCCGGCCCCGAGCACCTCCACCCGGTCGCCGACCCGCACGGTGCCCCGCTCGACGGCGCCGGTGACGACGGTGCCGCGGCCGGTGATGGTCAGCACGTTCTCCACGGGCAGCAGGAACGGCGCGTCCACATACCGCTCCGGCGTCGGGACGTAGGTGTCCACCGCGTCCAGCAGCGCCTCGACGGCCGCCGTCCACTTCGGGTCCCCCTCCAGGGCGCGGAGCCCCGAGACCCGTACGACGGGCGCGCTGTCACCGCCGTACCCGTGCTCGGTGAGCAGGTCGCGGACCTCCAGCTCGACGAGTTCGACCAGTTCCTCGTCGGCCGCGTCCGCCTTGTTCAGCGCGACGACCACATGGTCCACGCCCACCTGCCGGGCGAGCAGCACGTGTTCGGCGGTCTGCGGCATGATCCCGTCGAGCGCGGAGACGACGAGGATCGCCCCGTCGAGCTGCGCGGCTCCGGTGACCATGTTCTTGACGTAGTCGGCATGACCCGGCATGTCGACGTGGGCGTAGTGCCGGGTGTCGGTCTCGTACTCGACGTGCGCGATGTTGATGGTGATGCCGCGCGCGGCCTCCTCCGGCGCCCGGTCGATGCGGTCGAAGGGCACGAAGGTGCCGCTGCCGCGCTCGGCGAGGACCTTGGTGATGGCGGCGGTCAGGGTGGTCTTGCCGTGGTCGACATGGCCCATCGTGCCGATGTTGAGATGCGGTTTGGTGCGGACGTAAGCCGTCTTGGACATGGCGGTACCTCGAAGCGTCAGAAGTGGCGGTGGGACCCCGGGAAGCGGCCGACCCTCCCCCTGCGGGGTCCGCCGGACGATCCGGAGAGGGTCAGCTTCGGGCGCCGTCGACTGCGGCCGGGAAGACGAGGACGGCAGCCTTCGGGGCATCCGCGACCGCGGATGCTGCGAGGACGAAGGCGTGCCGGAACATGAGGCCGATACTCGTCGACGCGGTGTCCGACGTCGAATGGTTTTCGGCGGTATCACCCCAGGCGCCGCCCGGTGTACGGGACTTCAGGCCCCGATGTTCTTCAGCGCCTCCCGCACCGACAGCGGCGCGAAGCGTCCCTCCTCGCGCGCGAGGAAGTCCCGTACCGCGTCCGGGTCGGTCTTGGCGTACTCGCGCAGCGCCCAGCCGGTGGCTTTACGGACGAAGAAGCCGGGGTGTCCCGACTGGCGCAGGCAGTAGCCGAAGAGGCGCTCGGTGTCGGTGTGTTGCTTGTACCGCAGCTGGTGGAGCAGGGCGGTGCGGACGATCCACAGGTCGTCGTCCGCGCTCCAGGCGTCCATGTCGGCGGTGAGTCCGGGATCGGCGGCGACGAGGGCGCCGACCACGTGGACGGCGAGCAGGTCGACGGTGTCCCACCAGGGCACGGTGGTGACCAGGTGCCGGGTCACGGGCAGGAAGGCGGAGGTGCAGCGTCCGGCGTGGCGGCGCAGATAGTCCACGGCGAAGTACTGGTACTCGCGCTCCGGCAGCCGCCAGCAGCGCAGGGCGACGGCGGTGCAGTCGGCCTCGTCGGGGCGGGGTGTGCCCTCCAGGACCGTGCGGGACAGGGCGCGGCGCTCGGGCGTGGGGAGGCCCAGGAAGGGGGCCACGTCCTTCATGTACGCCCGCATGGGCGCGGCCCGTTCCGGATCGGCCGCGGCGCCGTACACGGCGGTGAGCCGGGCCAGCAGCGTGTCGGCGAGGGCGCTGTCGGGGACCTCGGGGGTTCTCCCGCCTGTCACGCTCATGAGACGAACCATACGGCGATCACACACATTTGTCGGTTAGTGTCACCGGATGCTCGATGCCCACACCCGCTCTGGGGGCACTGCCGTGGTCTCTCCCCGGGCCGCCACTTCGGAGCTCGCCGTCGCCGTACCCTCCAGCTTCGCCGCGCGCTGCACCAGAGCACTGCTCTCGCCCTGGACGCGGCTGTCCCTGCTGGTCGCGCTGCTGGCCTCGGCCGCGGTCACCGTGCTGCTCTTCGAGCCGCAGCGGCTGCTGGCGGACGGCTGGCCCCCGCAGGTGAGCGGGGCCGCGGCGACGGTGGTGTTCGCGGTGGCGTACGGGCTGTGCACGGTGGCGTTCGTGCCGCGGCCGCTGCTGAACCTCGGCGCGGGCGCGCTCTTCGGTTCCCAGCTGGGTCTGGTCGCCGCGGTGACGGGGACGGTGCTCGGGGCGGGGCTCGCCTTCGGGCTCGGCCGGATCCTCGGCCAGGAGGCGCTGCGTCCGCTGCTGCGGGGCCGGTGGCTGAAGGCGGCGGACGGGCAGCTGTCCCGGCACGGGTTCCGCTCGATGCTGGCGGTGCGGCTGTTCCCCGGGGTGCCGTTCTGGGCGGCGAATTATTGCGCCGCCGTCTCCCGCATGGGCTATGTGCCGTTCCTGCTGGCGACGGCGCTCGGTTCGATCCCGAACACCGCCGCCTACGTGGTGGCCGGCGCCCGTGCCTCGGCGCCGACCTCGCCCGCCTTCCTGATCGCGCTGGCCTGCATCGCCGTACCCGCGCTGGCCGGTGTGGTGGTGGCCTGGCGCAAGCGGCATCACCTGCGCGGCCACTGAGCGGTCAGACCGACTCCAGGATCATCGCGTTGGCCAGGCCGCCCGCCTCGCACATCGTCTGCAGGCCGTAGCGGGCGCCGCGCTCGCGCATCGCGTGCACCAGGGTCGTCGTCAGCCGGGTGCCGCTGGCGCCGAGCGGGTGGCCGAGGGCGATGGCGCCGCCGTGCACGTTGACCTTCGCGAGGTCGGCGCCGGTCTCCTGCTGCCAGGCCAGGACCACGCTGGAGAAGGCCTCGTTGACCTCGAACAGGTCGATGTCGTCCAGGGTGAGCGATGCCCGGCGCAGCACCTTCTCCGTGGCGGGGACCACTCCGGTGAGCATCAGCAGCGGGTCGGAGCCGGTCACGGCGAAGCTGTGCAGCCGCGCGAGCGGGCGCAGGCCGAGCCGGGCCGCGGTCTCGGCGGAGGTGATGAGCACCGCGGAGGCGCCGTCGTTGACGGGGCTGGCGTTGCCCGCGGTGACGTTCCACTCGATCTGGGGGAAGCGCTCGGCGAAGGCCGGGTCGTGGTAGGCGGGCTTCAGTCCGGCCAGGACCTCGGTGGTGCTGTCCGGGCGGACGCACTCGTCGCGGGCGACCCCGTCCAGGGGCGCGACCTCGGCGTCGAAGCGGCCCGTGGCCCAGGCGTCGGCGGCCTTGTGGTGGGAGGAGACCGCGAAGGCGTCCATCCGGTCGCGGGTGAGCGACCACTTGGCGGCGATGAGTTCGGCGCTGATGCCCTGCGGGACCAGGCCCTCGGGGTAGCGCGCGGCGACGCCGGGGCCGAAGGGGTCCTTGCCGGGCGGCACGTTGGACCACATCGGCACCCGGCTCATGGACTCCACCCCGCAGGCCACCACCAGGTCGTAGGCGCCCGCGATGACGCCCTGCGCGGCGAAGTGCACGGCCTGCTGGGAGGAGCCGCACTGGCGGTCCACGGTGGTGGCCGGCACCGACTCGGGGAAGCCGGCCGACAGGGCGGCGTAGCGGGTGGTGTTCATGGCCTGCTCGCCGACCTGGTCGACGGTGCCGCCGATGACGTCGTCGATCAGCGCGGGGTCGACGCCGGAGCGCTCGACGAGGGTGCGCAGGGTGTGGGCGAGGAGTTCGACGGGGTGGACGTGGGCGAGGGCACCGCCGGGCTTGCCCTTGCCGAGGGGGGTGCGTACGGCTTCGACGATCACTGCGTCACGCATGGAGCGGCCTCCGCGACTACTGGTCAGTAGGAAATCCAAACTCACCATAGTCCGGCGAGTTGGAAAAACAAACCCTCTATTAGGCTTGGCGTCATGCCCGCCCCCAAGGACCCACGCCCCTGTTCCATCGCCGACGCCCTGGCACTGGTCGGCGAGAAGTACTCCCTGCTCGTCCTGCGGGAGGTGTGCCTCGGCAACGGCCGCTTCGACCAGCTGGTGCGCAACATCGGCGCCCCGCGCGACATCCTGGCCACCCGGCTGCGCCGCCTCGTGGACGCCGGGATCCTCACCAAGCGGGCCTACAGCGAACGGCCGCAGCGCTTCGAGTACCGGCCCACCCGGGCGGGCCTGGAGCTGGAACCGGTCCTGGTGACCCTCATGGCGTGGGGCGACCGGCATCTGCGCGGGGACGAGAACCGGCCGATGGTGATCGAGCACGTCTGCGGCAACGAACTGCTCCCGGTGGTCACCTGCTCGGCCTGCGGCGACGAGGTGCGCCACGAGGACCTCAGCGCCCATCCGCAGGCCGAGGGCTGGACGGTGGCGGGGCCGACGGCGGCGGCCTGATCCCTCACGCGTGGGCGTGGCAGAAGGCGCGCACCGCCCGCGTGAACCCCTCCGGGTCCTCCAGGTTGCTCACATGCCCCGCCCCGGGCAGCAGGACCAGCTCGGCGCCCGCGATCTCCGCGGCGAAGTCCCGGGCCACCGCCAGCGGCGACCGGGCGTCGGCCTCGCCCCACAGCAGCAGGGTCGGCACCGCGACGCGGGGCAGCACGTCCCGGAGATCGGCCTCGGCCATCATGTGCAGCTGCGCCCCCAGCGTCTTGGGGCGCACATCGCGCCGCATCGCGTCGAGCAGGGCCGCGAACTCGGCGGGCGGAGCGCCGGCGGCGAACAGCCCCGGCAGCGTCGGATCGAACTCCTCGGGCGGCGCGGCGAGCATCCGCTCGGCGGCCACCACCCGCGCGGTCACCTCGTCGGCCGGCAGCGAGCCCTGCCAGCCCGCGTAGGTGTCGGCCAGGAGCAGCGTCCTGACCAGCTCCGGCCGCTGCCGGTACAGCTCCAGCACCACGGTGCCGCCCCAGGAGAGCCCGGCGACATGGGCCGGGCCGAGCCGCAGATCCTCGATGACGGCGGCGAGGGCGCGGGCGTAGTCGGGGAGCCCGAATCCGCCGGGCACGTCCGAGGAGCGCCCGGCGCCCGGTTCGTCCCAGGCGACGACCGTGAAGTCGTCGGCCAGCGCCTCGGTCTGCGGCCGCCACATCCGGCCGTCCAGACCCGCGCCGTGCACCAGGACCAGCGGCGGCCCCGGTCCGTCTCCCACGCGCGCGTAGGCGATCTCCATCCCGCTGACCCGCACGGTAGCCATGAATCCAGGCTAGCGACGGGCGGGGCCGGGCGCTCTCTGCCAAACCCCTGTGCCATGGCCGTCGTCGAGGGGCGCTACGCTGCCCTCGACCACTGTGATCACCGTGCCCCCGTGGCGCGGTGTGGCCGTTCTCGCCTACCGCCATCAGCACTTGGACGTCGTACTTTCATGACCTGGTTTGAATCCCTCATCCTCGGACTCGTCCAGGGGCTGACCGAGTTCCTCCCCGTGTCCTCCAGCGCCCACCTGCGACTGACCGCGGCGTTCTCCGGCTGGGAGGACCCGGGCGCGGCCTTCACCGCGATCACCCAGATCGGCACGGAAGCGGCCGTGCTGATCTACTTCCGCCAGGACATCGGGCGGATCATCCTGGCGTGGTCCAGATCGCTCACGAACAAGGCGATGCGCAGCGACCACGACGCCCAGATGGGCTGGCTGGTGATCGTCGGCTCGATCCCGATCGGCGTGCTCGGCGTGACGCTGAAGGACCAGATCGAGGGCCCGTTCCGCGATCTGCGCATCACCGCGACCATGCTCATCGTGGTCGGCATCATCATCGGCATCGCCGACCGCATGGCGGCCCGCGACGAAAGCGGCGGCAAGCACCGCGCGGCCAAGCAGCGCAAGGAACTCAAGGACCTCAACGTCCGCGACGGCCTGATCTTCGGCCTCTGCCAGTCCGCGGCCCTGGTCCCGGGCGTCTCCCGGTCCGGCGCCACCATCAGCGGCGGCCTGTTCATGGGTTACACCCGCGAGGCGGCGGCCCGTTACTCCTTCCTCCTCGCGATCCCCGCGGTCCTCGCCTCCGGCCTGTTCGAACTCAAGGACGCGATGGAGGGCGGCCACGTCACCTGGGGTCCGACGATCTTCGCGACGGTCATCGCCTTCGTCACCGGATACGCCGTCATCGCGTGGTTCATGAAGTTCATCTCGACCAAGAGCTTCATGCCCTTCGTCTGGTACCGCATCGCCCTCGGCATCCTGATCATCGTGCTGGTGGCCACCGGTGCGCTGAGCCCGCACGCGGGCGAGCCGGCGCACTGACCGCGGCCGGAATTTCCGTGACTCATCACATACGGGATGCGTAGCCGTTCGGTAGCGCAGTGTCAGTGCTTGCCCCTAGGCTTGTCCGCATGTCCCCGGATTTCTTAACCCCTGGTTCCGTGCGCTCCGCCGCCGAGGTGAACGAGCAGATCCGCGCCCTGTGGGTGCGCGCGGGCGGCACCCTGACCGCCCAGGAGCGCGCCGAGTACGAACTGCTGGTCGTCGAATGGGCGTCCGCGATCCGCAGCGAGGTCATCGAGGCGGCATAGGGCGACGGCAGTCGCGGCACGCCTCTTGGCGTCACTCGTCCCATGCCCAACACTGAGCCGATGACGCAGCGTGTGGAGCTCGCGACCGTGATGGACCGGCTGGCCGTCGACGGTCTGGTCACCGAGTACGCGGTGGCCGTGGACGACGGCGACTGGGAGGCGTACCGCGGGCTGTTCGCCCCCGCGGGGCGCGCGGACTACCGCTCCGCGGGCGGTATCGAGGGGGACGCCGGACAGATCGCCGAGTGGCTCGCGGAGAACATGCGGCTCTTCCCGATGCGCCAGCACCTCATCGTCAACCGCCGCGTCCGCTTCGGGACCCTGGACCAGGACACCGGGGACACCGCCCAGGTGCAGGCCGACTACGTCAACCCGATGCGCCTCGCCCGCGAGGGCGAGCCCTCGGCCGCCCCCGACTTCGTCTGCGGCGGCCGGTACTCCTTCGGCATGACCCGCACCGACGACGGCTGGCGGCTCGACCGGGTCGTCGTGCGCGAGAAGTGGCGGCAGCTGCCCACGACACGATGATCGATTCCCTGCGGACGCTCTGTTTAGGGGCCGACACCAGCGCGCACACTGGAGGAACCACGGGTCAGGGAGGCGCCGCATGCAGAGGTTCGGCCGATGGCTCGTCATCCCGTGGCGGCGTTCCCTCGTCGCCACGGCGGCCGGTGCCCTGCCCGTCCTCGCCTTTCCGGGCCCCGCCCTGTGGTGGTTCGCCTACGTCGCCCTGGTGCCCTGGCTGCTGTTGCTGCGCACCGCCCCGACCGGCCGCCGGGCGCTCCGCGACGGCTGGTGCGGCGGTTTCGGCTTCATGCTGGCCATGCACCACTGGCTGCTGCCGAACCTGCACGTCTTCACCTTCGTCCTCGCGGCGCTGCTCGGCGCCCTGTGGGCCCCGTGGGGGTGGCTGGTGCGCCGCTTCCTCGCCGGCGCCCCCGGACCGGGCCGGACCGGGGCCGCCCTCGCGGTCCTGCCGTCGGGCTGGCTGGGAGCGGAGCTGATCCGTTCCTGGGAAGGGCTCGGCGGCCCCTGGGGCGTGCTCGGGGCCAGTCAGTGGCCGGTGGAGGCGGCGCTGCGGCTCGCCTCGGTCGGCGGGATCTGGCTGCTCAGCTTTCTGGTGGTGGCGCTCAACGTCGCCGTCGCCGTCCTCGTCTCGGTCCCCGGCGCGCGCGTCCCCGCCGTCGCGGGCCTGGTCGCCACGGCCACCGTCACCTCCGCGGCCTGGGTCTGGTCGCCGCGGCCCGACGCCGACGGGCGGACCCGGATCGCCGTCGTCCAGCCGGGCGTCATCCAGGGCGGCACCGACAGCGCCGACCGGCGCTTCGCCGCGGAGGAACGGCTCACCCGCGAACTCGTCGGCCAGGACGTGGATCTGGTGGTGTGGGGCGAGAGCAGCGTCGGCTTCGACCTCGGCCGCCGCCCCGACCTGGCGGACCGGCTCGCGGCCCTCTCCCACGAGACCGGAGCGCCGGTACTCGTCAACGTCGACGCCCGCCGCTCCGACCGGCCGGGCATCTACAAGAGTTCGGTGCTGGTCGGCCCCGACGGCCTGACCGGCGCCCGCTACGACAAGATGCGGCTCGTCCCCTTCGGCGAGTACGTCCCCGCCCGCTCCCTGCTCGGCTGGGCCACCTCGGTCGGCGAGGCGGCCGGCGAGGACCGGCGCCGCGGCTCCGAACAGGTCGTCATGCGCGCCGGAAGCGGCCTGCGCGTGGGCCCGATGGTCTGCTTCGAGTCGGCCTTCCCCGACATGAGCCGCCATCTCGCCGAGGACGGCGCCCAGGTGCTGGTCGCCCAGTCGGCGACGTCGACGTTCCAGCAGAGCTGGGCCCCCGAGCAGCACGCCTCCCTCGCCGCCCTGCGCGCCGCCGAGACCGGCCGGCCGATGGTGCACGCGACCCTGACCGGCGTGTCCGCCGTGCACGACGCGAGCGGACAGCGCGTCGGCTCCTGGCTCGGCACCAGCGCGCGCACGGCGCAGGTCTACGACGTGCCGCTGGCCCGGGGCACCACGCCCTACGTCCGGTTCGGCGACTGGCCGGTGCAGGCGGCGCTGCTGATCCTCGCCGCCTGGTGCGTGGCCGAGGGCGTGCGGACCCTGCGGATCAGGCGCCCTGCTCCTGGACCGCCCGTACCACCCGCTCGCACAACTCATGGGTCGCCAGCGCGTCCCGGGCGCTGAGCACCTTGCCCGCGCGCACCGCGTCCAGGAACGCCAGCACCGCCTGCTCGATGCCGCGCTGCCGGGCCACCGGCACCCAGTCGCCGCGCCGGCGCACCGTCGGCTGCCCCTTGTGGTCGATCACCTCGGCGAGATTGAGCACCTGACGCTTGGTGTCCTGCCCGGACACCTCCAGGATCTCCTCGGCCGAGCCGCTGAGCCGGTTCATCACCCCGAGGGCGGTGAACCCGTCGCCGGCGAGCTGGAGCACCACATGGTGCAGCAGACCGCCCTCGGCACGGGCCCGCACGGTCACGTCGTCGACGGTCCCCGGCACCAGGAAGCGCAGGGTGTCCACGACATGGATGAAGTCGTCCAGGATCATCGTGCGCGGCTCCTCGGGGAGCCCGATCCGGTTCTTCTGCATGAGGATCAGCTCGCGCGGATGCTCCAGGCACTGCGCGTACCCGGGTGCGTGGCGCCGGTTGAAGCCGACGACGAGGCTCACCCCGCGCCGCTCGGCGAGCTCCACCAGCCGCTCGGAGTCGGCGAGTTCGTACGCCAGCGGCTTGTCGACGTACGTCGGCACACCCGCCTCCAGCAGCCGCGCCACGATCTGCGGGTGCACGACCGTGGGCGCGTGCACGAAGGCCGCGTCCAGGCCCTGCGCGAGCAGCGAGTCCAGATCGGCGTGGCGCTGCCGCGCGGGCAGGTGCAGGGTGTCGGCGACGCGGTGGAGCGTGGCGGGCGTGCGGGTCTGGAGGTGCACTTCCACACCGGGCTGGTGGCCGAGCACGGGCAGGTATGCCTTCTGTGCGATGTCGCCGAGTCCGATGCAGCCGACCTTCACTGATGCTCCTACCGTGTTCCGGGGGGTGACACGACGGAAGCATACGGCGGCTGCGGGGGCCGCCAGTCGGCGATGCCGTCGAAGCCCCGCAGGAGCAGCACGGGCCCGGCCTTGGCGACGGCGGTGATCAGGGCGTCGCGTACGGCGATGCTCGCGCGGCCGGTCATCAGGTTGAGGCGGGCGGTCCTGACGGACTGCCGGGCGATGGCGGTCGCCCGCGGACGGCGGGCCGCGCTGTAGGCCGCGAGGTCGCCGGCATGGTGCGCCAGCACGATGGCGTCCTCGATCGCCTGGTTGCCGCCCTGCCCCAGCATCGGCGGCATGGCGTGCGCGGCGTCGCCGACGAGGGCCACCCGGCCGCGATGGAAGGCGGGCAGCGGTGGGGCGACGTGGTGGACGTCGTGGCGCAGGACGTCCTCGGGGCGGGCCGCGGCGAGGATCGCGGGCACGGGGTGGTGCCAGTCGCCGTAGCGGCGCAGCAGTTCGGCCCGCTCGTCGTCGGGGGCGCGCTCCCCGGCGGGCGCCAGGGCTGCCGCGTAGGCGTACACCCGGCCGTCCTTGAGGGGGTGCGAGCCCCAGATGCGGCCCCGGCCCCAGGTCTCGTGGGAGGCGAACTCCGCGCCGGGGACCGGGATCACGACCCGCCAGGTGGTGAACCCGCAGTACACGGCTCCGGGATGGTCCGGGAACAGCGCCCCGCGTACGGCGGAGTGGATGCCGTCGGCGGCCACCACCAGATCGGCCTCCCGGTCGCCGTCCGGGGTGCTCACGCGGGCCGGGCGGCCGGCGGCGCCGGGATCGGCGACGGTCGCGGTGACGCCCGTGCGGACCGTGCCCGGCGGGAGGCCCGCAGCCAGGCTGGTGACGAGGGTGGCCCGGTGCAGCAGGACCAGGGGGCCGCCGAAGCGTTCGGCCGCGGCGGTGGCGTCGGTGCGCGCGAGCCACCGTCCGGACGGGGCGCGCAGTCCTCCGTCGCCCTGCCAGGCGGCCAGGTCGCGGATCTCGTCGCCGAGGCCGATGACGTCCAGGGCGCGCAGGGAGTTGGGAGCGAGCGAGATCGCCGCGCCGACCGGCTCCAGCGACGGGGCCCGCTCCAGCACGGTCACCTCCAGGCCGCTGCGGTGCAGTGCCGCGGCGGCGGTCAGCCCGCCGATCCCGCCACCGATCACGACGGCCCGCTTCGGCTGTGCCATGGTTCCTCCCGATGCAACTACAGCTGTAGTGAGCACTACGGTACTACGGATGTAGTGAGCCGGGTAGGTTGATCTCCATGTCCGCACGCACCGCAGGCGCCGCCCGCGCCGACCTCGTCGCCGACGCCGCCCTCCGTCTGCTCGCCGAGCGCGGCATGCGGGGCCTGACCCACCGGGCGGCCGACGAGGCGGCCGGACTCCCCCAGGGCTCGACCTCCAACCTGGCCCGCACCCGGCAGGCCCTTCTGGAACTGGCGGTACGGCGGCTCGCCGAACGCGAGGCCCGGGTACTGGCCCTGGAGGAGATGCCGGACCCGCGCGGCGGCCGGGACGCCCTGGTGGACGGACTCGCCCTGGCCACGCACCGCTCCCTGACCCGCAACCGCGAACTGACGCTCGCCCGCTACGAACTGGCCCTGGAGGCCACCCGACGCCCCGAGCTGCGCGCCTACTTCGACGCCACCGGCGCCCGCTTCCACGAACAGCTCGGCGCGCTGATGACCGCGCTGGGGTCGACGGACCCGGCCCGGCACGTGCTGTCCCTGGTGGCGTGGGCGGACGGGCTGATGTTCTCCTGCGTGGCCGGTTCCTTCGGTGCGCGGCAACCGACCCTGGACGAGGTGCGCGCCGGACTGCGCGAACTGCTGGAAGGGATGTTCGGGCCGTCGTAAAACCGCTGGTGGGCGTCGGCGAGTTGGGCAAGGATGCGGCCATGACGACTGAACGCCGTGAACCCGCCGTGAACGCCGATGAGCGCACCATGCTGGAGGGCTGGCTCGACTACCACCGGCAGACCCTCGGGTGGAAGTGCGCGGGCCTGACCGAGGCCCAGCTCAGGACCGCCTCCGTGGAGCCGTCGGAACTCACCCTGATGGGGCTGGTGCGGCACATGGCCGAGGTCGAGCGGTACTGGTTCCACGAGGTGCTCCTCGACGAGGACCTCGGGGTGCTCTACTCCTCCGAGCAGGACCGGGACGGCGACTTCCACTTCTCCGACGCGGACACCTGGCAGGAGGCCCACGACACCTGGCAGGCCGAGATCGAACGGGCCCGGCGCAACACCGCCGGCCTGGGTCTCGACGACTTCTCCAAGGGCACCAGCCGGGCCGGGGAGACCTTCAACCTCCGCTGGATCTACACCCACATGATCGAGGAGTACGCGCGCCACAACGGCCACGCCGACCTCCTCCGCGAGCGCGTCGACGGGTCCACCGGCGACTGACGTCACCGTCGGCGGACCCACGGCCTCCGTACGGGGGCGGAGATCACCCGTGCGGGGCATCCTGCGCTTGTCCGCTGTCCCGAAGGGGGCCCCAACCACCAGAGTGGCCCGGGTGCATCGAACGACGACGACCGCAACGCTCCTGGTCACCGTGGCCGCCTCGGCCCTGGCGGGCTGTGTGACCGTCCAGCACCCGCCCGTCCCGGGGCCGGTCACGGCACCGCCCCAGCCCTCCGTGCCCCGGCCGGACGGCAGGGCGGAGCCGCAGATCGTGAAGGCGCCGGCCCAGGAGGCGCTGGAACTCATCGGCCCGCCCCGCCGCCCGGAACGCACACCCCCGGCGACCCGGCGGCCGACCCGCCCGGCCCCGCCGCCGGCGGCACCACCCGCCCGGCCGGACGCACCCCCGAGCCATCCCCGCCCGGCACACCCCCGCCCCGAGCGCCCCGCTCCGCCGCACCCCCGGGTCGAGATCCCGGACGTCGCGGATTCGGTCCGCAAGAACACCGACGTCTGCGCCCTGGGCAGGAAGTACGGCGGCTGGCGCAAGGACAGCCCGGAGACGAGGATCTGCGAGCAGACGTACGGGCGTTGACCGTCAGGGCCGCTGCCCCGGCGGCCCCCAGCCTCCGGAGGAGTCCCCCTCCTCCCCCAGCCGCAGCGCCAGCCGGTGGATCGCCGCCCGCACCCCGTCCCCGTAGCTGTCCTCGGCGAGCGCGTCCGCCGCCGTCCGGGCCCGCCGCAGATGCGTCCGCGCCGCCTCGGCGCGGTCCAGCTTCACATAGTCGGCGGCGAGGTTCAGATGCAGCGACGGATACAGCGCCCGGACCGCGAGCGCCCCCTCGTGCTCGGCGAGGCGGTCGTCGGTCAGTTCCTCCGCCGCCGTCAACGCCCTGAGGTCCCAGGCGAGTTCGTCGTCCGGCTCGTCCTGGGTGTCGGCCAGGTAGTGGGCCAGGGTGCAGCGGTGCAGCGGGTCGCCGTCCTCGCCGATCTCGGCCCACAGACCGAGCAGGCGGTGCCGGGCCTCCTCGCGGTCGCCCGCGTGATGCAACATCACGACCTGCCCGATCCGTGTCATCACGGCATCCGGCGCCGTCCGCTCCTGTCGCTCCGCCACCGCGTCCTCCACACCCTCGGCGCCTGGTCGCCCCCGACGCTAACCGCAGCCACCGGCAATCCCGGCGAGGCGGGGCCGACCCGCAGGAGCGGCCCCGCACCAGGTCAGCCCAGGTTCGGCAGCCGCCAGTCGATCGGCTCGTGGCCCTGCGCCGCGACCGCCTCGTTGATCTGGGTGAACGGGCGGGAGCCGAAGAACTTCTTGGCCGACAGCGGTGAGGGGTGCGCGCCCTTGACCACCGCGTGCCGCGTCTCGTCGATCAGCGGGAGCTTCTTCTGCGCGTAGTTGCCCCACAGCACGAACACCGCCGGGTCGGGCCGGCCGGCGACCGCGCGGATCACCGCGTCGGTGAACCTCTCCCAGCCCTTGCCCTTGTGGGAGTTGGCCTCGCCGGAGCGGACGGTGAGGACCGCGTTGAGCAGCAGGACGCCCTGCTGGGCCCACGGCATCAGATAGCCGTTGTCCGGGACCGGCAGGCCCAGCTCCTGCTCCATCTCCTTGTAGATGTTCCGCAGCGAGGGCGGGGTCCGCACACCGGGACGGACCGAGAAGCACAGGCCATGGCCCTGCCCTTCGCCGTGGTAGGGGTCCTGACCGAGGATCAGGACCTTCACCCGGTCGAAGGGCGTCGCGTCCAGCGCGGCGAAGACCTCCTCGCGCGGAGGGTAGACGGGACCCTTCGCTCGCTCCTCCTCGACGAACTCCGTCAGCTCCTTGAAGTAGGGCTGCTGCAGTTCGTCGCCCAGAACCCCGCGCCAGGACTCGGGCAGCATGGCGATGTCGGTCACGTCAACTTCCTTCGGTGTGCGGTCACTACGACGTGCGTCGCTTCCTGACCACAGAACCTACCGGCGACCACTGACAACGCGCCCCGCGGACGGCCCTACCAGCTGGTCTTGCGGTACAGCGCGCCCATCATCATGATCGTCGACGGGTCCAGCGCCCGCTCCGCGCCGGAGATGTCGTTGTTGGCCGCCACGTACTGCCGCCCCTGCCACAGCGGCAGCAGCCGGGCGTCCTCGACGAGGATCTTCTGCGCCTCCTCGAAGTCCTTCTCCACGTTGGCGCGGTCGCTCTCCTGGCGGGAGCGCGGCAGCAGCTTGCCGGTGATCTCCGGGGCCGGGTAGGGCGTACCGAGGGCGTTCTGGTCGCCGACGAAGGGGGCGATGAAGTTGTCGGCGTCGGGGAAGTCGGGGGACCAGCCGCGGCCGAACACCGGGTACTCGCCCTTCTGGTAGCCGGTGACGTACGTCTTCCAGGGGCGGCTCTTGAGGGTGATCTCGAACAGTCCGGATCCGTCCAGCTGCTTCTTGATCTCCTCGAACTCCGCCTTGGTCTCGGAGCCGTAGCGGTCGGTGGTGTACCAGAGGGTGAGCGGCACCTTGTCGGTGATGCCGGCCTCGGAGAGGATCTGGCGGGCCTTGGAGGTGCTGGGCTGGCCGTAGTCGTCGAAGAAGCCGGTGGTGTGCCCGGTCAGGCCCTTGGGGACCATGGAGTACAGCGGCTCGACGGTGTCCTTGTAGACCTTGTGCGCGATGGCCGGGCGGTCCAGGACCTGGGCGATGGCCTTGCGGACGGCGGGTTTGGCGGCCCACGGGTCCTTGGGGTTGAAGACCAGGTAGCTGATCTGGGTGCTGACGCTCTCGACGACCTGGAACTCCTTCTGCGCCTCGTGCGTCTGGAGCTTGAGGATGTCGTCGGCGGCGATACCGCGGAAGGCGACGTCGAGCTCGTGCTCGCGCAGGGCGCCCACCATCTCGCCGGAGTCCTGGAAGTAGCGGATCGTCACGGCGCTGTTCTCGCGCTCCGCGTAGCCCTCGTACTTGTCGTTGCGGACCAGCTCGGCCGACTTGCCGTCCTCGTAGGACTGGAGCGTGTAGGGGCCGGAGCCGACGACCCGGCCGTCCTCGCGCACCTTGTCCGCGGGGTAGCTGTCCGGGTCGACGATCGACATGGCGGGCGTGGCGAGCACGAACGGGAAGGTGGCGTCCGGCTTGTTGAGATGGAAGACGACCTCACGGTCGCCCAGCGCCTGGACCCGGTCGAGGCTGCCCAGCAGACCGGCGGGACCGCCGTTGACGTTGATGTCCCGGATGCGGTCGATCGAGTACTTGACGGCCTGGGCGTCCAGCGTGCTGCCGTCCGAGAACTCCAGCCCGTCACGCAGTTCGCAGCGGTAGGCCGTGTTCGTGCTGTCGGTGAACGCGCACTCCTCGGCCGCGTCCGGCTCGGGCACGCTCGCTCCGGCGGGGTAGCTGAGCAGCGTCTGGTAGATGTTGCGGAACAGTTCCCAGGAGCTGTCCCACGACGCGGCGGGATCCAGCGTGCTCGGCGCACTGGTGGTGCCCACGACGATCGGCCCTTCCTCCTCGGAAGAGTCCGAGGAGAGAATTCCGCATCCAGTCATCAGGGACGATATGGACGCGATGGCCGCTACCTGCCGCAGGCATCGGTTCCGGTTGAACACGCGCACGCTCCTCGATCTGCCATACCAAGGGTCGGCAGACCATACCGCAGAGCTCGGCCGATTGAACCGGTGTCTCACAAGGGTTCTTGATCGATAAACCTTTGACTACGTTGTCAGTCGTCGGTGAATCTATTGGGTTGGCGCGGGACGACCGGCTTGGGCGGATTCGGGCCCGTGCCCCCGCCGGGAGACACGGGCCCGACGCGGGTCAGCCGACGCCGGCGTTGAGGAAGATGCCGCCGTCGACGACGAGCGTCTGACCGGTGACCCAGTCGGACTGCTCGGAGGTGAGGAAGGCGGCGGCGCCCCCGATGTCGGAGGGCACGCCCAGCCGGGCCAGCGGGTAGGAGGCGGCCGCCTCCTCCTCCCGGCCCTCGTACAGCGCCTGGGCGAACTTGGTCTTCACCACGGCCGGGGCGATCGCGTTGACCCGCACGCCGGGCGCGAACTCGTGCGCCAGCTGCTGGGTCAGGTTGATCAGCGCGGCCTTGCTGACGCCGTAGGCGGCGATGAAGGGCGAGGGCGCGATGCCCGCGACGGAGGCGATGTTGACGATCGCGCCGCCGTTCTCCTTCTGCCAGGCGTGCCAGGTCTTCTGGGCGAAGCCGAGCGCCGAGATCACGTTGGTCTCGAACACCTTGCGGGCGACACCCAGGTCGAGGTCGGCGATCGGGCCGAAGACCGGGTTGGTGCCGGCGTTGTTGACCAGGAAGTCGACGCGGCCGAATGCCTCCATGGTGCGTTCCACGGCGATGGCCTGGTGGGCCTCGTCGTGGGCCTTGCCGGCGATGTAGATCGCGCGGTCCGAGCCGAGCTGCTCGACGGCCTCCTTGAGGGAGTCCTCGTTGCGGCCGGTGATGGCCACGCGGTCGCCGCGGGCGACGAGCGCCTCGGCGACGCCGTAGCCGATGCCGCGGCTGCCGCCCGTGATGAGGGCGGCCTTGCCGGAGAGTTCCACTGCAGTCATGTGCCTGATCCTCTAGTCGAGCGGTCCGCCGGCGACGTACAGCACCTGGCCGGAGACGAAGCCGGCGTCATCACCCGTGAAGTAGGCGATGGCGCCCGCGATGTCCTCGGGGTAGCCGACACGCTGGACGGGGATCTGGGTGGCGGCCGCGGCCTTGAAGTCCTCGAAGCCCATGCCGACGCGCTCGGCGGTGGCCGCCGTCATGTCGGTGGCGATGAAGCCGGGGGCGACGGCGTTGGCGGTGACCCCGAACTTGCCGAGCTCGATGGCGAGGGTCTTGGTGAAACCCTGCATACCGGCCTTGGCGGCGGAGTAGTTGACCTGGCCGCGGTTGCCGAGCGCGGAGGACGAGGAGAGGTTGACGATCCGGCCGAACTTGGCGTCCACCATGTGCTTCTGACAGGCCTTCGACATCAGGAAGGCGCCGCGCAGGTGGACGTTCATGACCGTGTCCCAGTCGGAGACGCTCATCTTGAACAGCAGGTTGTCGCGCAGCACGCCCGCGTTGTTGACCAGGATCGTGGGCGCGCCGAGCTCCGCCGCGATCCGCGCGACGGCCGCCTCGACCTGTGCCTCGTCGGAGACGTCGCAGCCGACCGCGAGGGCCTTGCCGCCCGCCGCGGTGATCTTCTCCACGGTGTCCTTGCAGGCCGCCTCGTCGAGGTCGATGACGGCGACCACGCGGCCCTCGGCGGCCAGACGTACGGCGGTGGCGGCGCCGATACCGCGCGCTGCGCCGGTGACTACGGCGACCCGCTGGTCAGTGGTGGACATGGCTGCTTCTCCTCGCCCTTGGGGGTGCGGCTCCACGGTCCGCCCATCGGTGAGCGACCGCTTAGTACCTTCAGCAGACGTGACGCTAGAAGCCCTGGCACCCGGTGTCAACGGCACACCGCCACGTGTGATCCATTCCCCGCGCCCCCGGCTCGCGGCGCCCCTCCCCCGCCACCCGATCGGCCCAGCTGAGCGCGTCCCCGCGCCGGTCGGCCCCTAGCGTCGGCCGGAGGCCCTCGTGGCCGGAAAGGAGGCGCACCATGCGCCCTCGCACCGCAGCCGCCGGCACGCTGATAGCCATAGCCGCCATCGTGCCGCCGGCCGGCATCGCCCACGCGCAGGACCTGGACTGCGTCAACTTCACGTACCAGGAGGAGGCGCAGGCCGTCTACAACTCCGACCCCAGTGATCCGCACGACCTCGACGAGGACCAGGGGCCCGACGACGGCATCGCCTGCGAGGTGCTGCCCCGGCGCGGCACCGCCGCCCTCGGCACGCTCGCGCCCGCCACCTCGATCCCCGCCCCCGTCACGGCCACACCCACCCCCACCGCCACCCCCACCCGCGTCACCGCCAGTCCGACGCTCGGCGTGCGCGGTGGAGTGGGCGGCGCCACCGACTCCGGTATCAGCGGCTGGGAGACCGCGGCCGGGATCGCCTTCGTCGCCGGCGGTGCCGTCGCGGCGGGATACGTGGTCAAGCGCCGCCGCGCCTGACTCAGCGGACGAGCAGTTCCAGGAGCCGTGCCGTCTCCGCCGCCGGGTCGGTCGTCAGCCCGGTGTGGACCGGGCCGGGCTGGACGATCGTGGAGCGGGGGGCGATGAGCCAGCGGAAGCGGCGGCCCGCGTCGTCCGGGGCCGCCTGGCCCGCCGCCGCTCCCCCGGCGCAGACCCGCTCCACCGCGCCGAGCGCGGCGCGCACACCGGCCAGGTCGGCCTCCGGGTCCAGCGCCAGCAGGCGGCGCTCGTCGAGGTGGGTGAGTGCCCCGACGTACGCCTTGGCGCGGCAGTAGACCAGCACCCCGGCGTTGATGCACTCGCCGCGCTCGACGCGGGGCACGACGCGCAGGACGGCGTACTCGAAGACCTCGCGCTCGCTCGGGCCCCCCTTGATGAAGTGGCGGTCGTCGCTCACGCGGTGCCCTCGATTCGCTCGTGGATGACGGCTGCCCTGGCCAGCAGCGGGCGGGCGCAGGCCCGTCTGAGGTCCTCCGGGGTGTCGAAGCCGGGTTCGTCGGCGAGCCAGGCGTCCGGGATCTCGGCGGTCACCTCGGCGAGCAGGTCCTCGGTGACCAGGGGCGCCAACTCCCCGGCGGCCGCGGCCACATCGGGGCCGAAGGGCATGAGGGCGTGGTCGCGGGCGTCGTAGGGGCGGGCCGCGGAGGCTTCGGCGGCGGGCCAGTTGTGCTGCCAGATCATGGTGGCGCCGTGGTCGATGAGCCACAGGTCGCCGCGCCACATCAGCAGGTTGGGGTTGCGCCAGGAACGGTCGACGTTGTTGACCAGGGCGTCGAACCAGACGATCCGCCCGGCCTCCTCGGGGCTCACCGCGAAGGCGAGCGGGTCGAAGCCGAGCGCGCCGGACAGGAAGTCCATGCCGAGGTTGGTGCCGCCGCTGGCCCGGAGCAGCTCCTGCACCTGCTGGTCGGGTTCGCCGAGCCCGAGCACGGGATCGAGGGCGACCGTCACGAGCCGGGGCATCCGGAACCCCAGGCGCCGGGCGAGTTCCCCGCACACCACCTCGGCCACCAGCGTCTTGCGGCCCTGCCCCGCGCCGCGGAACTTCATGACGTACGTCCCGAAGTCGTCGGCCTCGACGAGTCCCGGCAGCGAGCCGCCCTCACGCAGCGGCGTGATGAACCGGGTCGCGATGACTTCCTTGAGCATCGCCCCAGGTTACTGGCGCTCTGAACGGCACCCGCGCGCCGCCCGTACCTGTGGGCGCAAGGCATACCTCCGTGGAAGGGAAGACCGGCATGACCAGCGAACCGCTCCACCCCGTCGCGACCCCGAGCCGCCGTACCGTCGTGGCGGCGGTCGGCGCGGTGGGCCTCACCTTCGCGCTGAACGCGTGCGGGTCGGAGGACGAGGAGCCGTCCGGGGCGGCCGGGCCCGCCGAGTCGGCCGAGTCCGCCGGGCCGGCTGGGAACGTCGTCGCACGGACCTCGGACATTCCCGAGGGCGGTGGCAAGGTCCTCAAGGACCACAAGGTGGTCGTCACCCAGCCGACGGCGGGCACCTTCAAGGCGTTCTCGTTCGAGTGCACCCATCAGGGGTGTCCGGTGACGGGCGTCTCCGAGGGCTCCATCACCTGCCCCTGCCACAACAGCCGGTTCTCCATCGAGGACGGCAGCGTGCAGAAGGGGCCCGCCACCCAGCCGCTGCCCGCGCGGGAGGTGGCCGTGGACGGCGACTCGATCACGCTCGCCTGACCCGCAGGGCGGCGAGCATGTCGGCTGTCGTGGTCAGCGTGGCGACCAGGGCCAGGGTGTTGCGGATCATCGCGCGGGTGTACTCGGAGGGCACTCCGGCTATCGCGTCGGTGGGCACCACGACCGTGTAGCCGCGGTTGACGGCGTCGAACACGGCGTTCGGGATCGCCACGTTGGCCGATACCCCGGTCACCACCAGCGTGCGGCAGCCCAGGTTGCGCAGCAGGGCGTCGGCCTCGGTCCCGTGGATCGGCGACAGGCCGTGCAGCCGCCGTACGACGAAGTCCTCCTCGGTGACCTCGATCGGGGCCGCGAGGCGGACCGCGGTGGTGCCGGACAGCTGCTGGACCGGGAGTCGTTCGGCGGCGCGGAACAGACGCGCGTTGCGGTTCGCGCCGCGGCCGTCGGGGCGGCGCTCGGCGATCGCGTGGATCACCTGGAGCCCGCGGGCGTGGGCGCCGTCCACCAGCCGGGCCACGTTGGCGAGAGCCCCGGAGGAGCGGGCCTGCTTGGCGAGTTCGGGCAGGGCGCCGTCCGGTCCGACGACGCCCTGCTGGCACTCGACCGTGAGCAGCACGGCGGTGGCCGGGTCGAGGACTTCAGTGAGCTGCTCGTACGACGGCACGGTTCCCCCTTGTCGTCGGCGGTCCGGGCGGGCGAGGGTAACGACCATTGCGCGAGGAGGGAAGACGACCCATTCTTTTCTGACGTGATGTCAGAGGATCTCCTCTGACACGACGTGGGAGAAGAGGGGGACGCATGACCGTCACTCAGCGCCGGGGCCGGAAGATCATGATGACACCGGGTGAGCTGGACGAGTTCCTGGCCACCCAGCGCACCTGCCGGGTCGCCACGGTGTCGGCGGACGGCGCCCCGCATGTGAGCACCCTGTGGTTCGCCTGGGACGGCACCTCGCTGTGGCTCTACTCGGTGGTGCGCAGCAGGCGTTGGGCTCAGCTGCGCCGTGACCAGCGGGTCGCCGTCGTCGTCGACACGGGCGAGGAGTACGACGAGCTGCGCGGCGTGGAGCTGTCCGGGACCGTGGAGTTCGTGGGCGAGATCCCGCGCACCGGGGAGCTGTGCGCCGAACTCGACGTGCCGGAGACGCTGTTCGCGCGGAAGAACTTCGGTCTGGAGGAGATGCCGCACGACGGCCGGCACGCGTGGATGCGGCTGACGCCGGAGAAGATCGTGTCCTGGGACTTCAGGAAGCTGTCGTCGCTGTAACGCCCGCCCGCTCCGCAGAGGCTGCCGTCGCCGTAGCACCCACCCGCTCCCCCGCCGACCGCAGTGCCCGCACCGCCGCCCGGATCGACGGGCGGCGGTCGGCGTCCGCTCGCCAGATCACGTACACCTGCCGCCGCACCCGCTGCTTGAGCGGCACGGTGACGACCTCCGCGGGCATCGGGTGACGGCCCAGCAGCGGGACGACGCACACGCCGAGGCCCGCGGCGACCAGACCGAGCTGGGTGTGGGTCTCGGCGGCGCGGTGGCCGACGATCGGCTCGATGCCCTTGGAGCGGAGGGTGAACATCAGCCACTCGTGGCAGAACTCGCCCTGCCCCCAGGTGATCCACTCGTCCTCGGCGAACTCCGCGAGATCCACCTCCTCGCGGCCCGCGAACCGGTGGCCGACCGGCATCGCCACATCGGCGGGGTCGTCCAGGATCGGCGCCTTGACCAGGCCGTCCGGCAGCGGCATCGGCTTGTTGTACCAGTCGAGGACCACCGCCAGGTCCAGATCGCCGCGCACCACTCCGGCCACGGCCTGCTCCGGTTCCAGCTCGCAGGAGCGCAGCCGCAGGGCGGGGTGCTCGGTGCGCAGTCCGGCGAGGGCGGCGGGGAAGAGTCCGCGCGCGGCGGTCGGGAACGCCGCGAGTCTGAGCTCCCCCGCGACCTGGCCGCGCTGCGCCTCCAGGTCGGCCTGGGCCAGCTCCACCTGGGACAGGATCCGCGCCGCGTGCTCCGCGAGCAGCCGCCCGGCATCGGTGAGCCGGACCCCGCGGCCGTTCTTGGCGAGCAGCCGCTGGCCGACCTCCCGCTCCAGCTTGGACATCTGCTGGGAGACGGCGGACGTGGTGATGTGCAGCCCTTCGGCCGCGCCGCTGACCGAGCCGTGCCGGGCGAGGGCGTCCAGGGTGCGCAGGCGCTCCAGGTTCAACATGTAAGCAATACTACGAGATGAAGCTCGAAAAATCTCGCTTGTGCTACGACGTCCTGAGCCCTCACCCTGATCCCATGACCCGCTCTCGCTCCCTGCTCGACTGGCGGCTGCGCTTCGCCGTCCTCTCCCTCATCTGGGGTTTCAGCTTTCTGCTCATCAAGGTGGGCACCGAGGGATTCGCGCCGTTCCAGGTCACTCTCGGCCGGCTGGTGTTCGGCACGGCGGTGCTCGCGGTCGCGATGGCGATGCGGCGGGACCGGCTCCCGCGCGGGGCGCGCACGTGGGGGCATCTGACGGTCGCCGCGCTGCTGCTGAACGCGCTGCCGTTCTCGCTGTTCGCCTACGCGGAGCTGACGATCCCGTCGACGCTCGCGGGTATCTGCAACGCCACGTCCCCGCTGTGGGGCATGGCCCTGTCCCTGGTCGCGCTCTCCGAGGACCGGCCCACCCGGATGCGGCTCGCGGGTCTCGGCGTGGGCTTCCTCGGCGTCCTGACGGTGCTCGGCGCCTGGCAGGGCTTCACCGGCATGGACGCCCGGGGCACCGGCATGGCCCTGCTGGCCTCGCTCTGCTACCCGGTCGGCTGGATCTACGTCCGCCGCACGCTGGCCGGCTCCGACTCCTCGCACCTGTCGCTGACCGGCGCCCAGTTGCTGCTCGCCACCCTCCAACTCGCCGTCGTGACCCCCGTGTTCACCACGACCCCGGAGACCTTCCCGCTGCTCCCCCTGCTCGCCGTCGCGGCCCTCGGCGCCCTGGGCACGGGCATCGCGGTGCTCCTCCAGTACGGCCTGGTCGCCGAGGTCGGCCCGACGACGGCCCAGATGGTCACCTACTTCATCCCGGTCATCGCCACCGCGGCAGGCGTCACCCTGCTCGGCGAGTCCCTGACCTGGTCGACCCCGGTCGGCGCGGCCATCGTCCTGGCAGGTGCGGCCCTGACCCAGATCCGCCCCCGCGAACGCGCCCCCATCCCGACCGAGACGGCCGACCCGGTACGGACCCCGGCGAAGACGGCACCCTAGTCGGCGGCCGTGCCCACGGGGGCGGCCCTGACACGGATACGTCCCCCGAGCGCGACGTGATCCCCACCGACGCCGACCGCGCCACGCGATCCCGGCCGACCGCCCCCGACCGCGCGACGCGATCACCGGCCCGAACCCTGCCCCGACGAGGACGGCCGTACAGCCCAGGCGTCGGGGTCTGCCCGGGCCTGGGCCAACGCCGGCGGGGGGCACCACGGACGCAGCTACGCCCTCCGCGGCGCGGCCCGCCTACGACCGACCCCGCGGACACCGGCCGAAGTCAGCCCTACACGCCGCTCCGGCCCCGCGACGGGCGTACGGCCGCGGCGACGGCTTCGGCCAGGGCGTGGGTCTCCGGTTCGGTCAGGGTGGAGATCGTGATGCGCAGGCCGGGGCTGGTGTTCAGGCGGAAGCGGGCCCCCGGGGCGACGGCCCAGCCGGCGTGGAGGAGGCGGGAGACGGCGCCGGTCTCGTCGGGGACGGGGATCCAGACGTTCATGCCGGTGCGCCCCCGGGCGGTGATACCCCGCTCCGCGAGCGCCCCGATGAGCCGGTCCCGGCGTCCGCCGTAGGCCGCCGCCACGACCTTCGGGTCGACCGAGCCGTCTGACCACAGCCGGACCACGGCCCGCTGCACGATCAGGCTGACCCAGCCGGGCCCGAGGCGCTGGCGGCCGCGCACCCGGTCTAGGGTCACCTCGTCACCAGTAAGCACCGCGAACCGCAGGTCGGGGCCGTAGGCCTTGGCGGCGGAGCGGGCGAAGGCCCAGTGCCGGGTGGTGCCGGCCAAGGGGTGCAGCGGGACGTCGACGATGGCGTGCCCGTGGTCGTCCTCGATCAGCAGGGTGTCCGGGTACTCCCGGAGCACGGAACGCAGCGCACGCGCACGCGTGGCGCTCACCGCGGCGCCGGTCGGGTTCTGCGCCCGGTCGGTGACGATCAGGGCGCGGGCCCCGGCGCCGAGCGCGTGGCGTACGTCGTCGGGGAGCGGCCCCTCGTCGTCCACGCCCACGGGCGCCACGCGCAGCCCGAGCGCCGGGACGAGGTCCAGGACGCTGCCCCAGCCGGGGTCCTCGACGGCGACGGTGTCCCCCGGCTTCAGATGCGCGGCGAGGACGCGCTCGATGGCGTCCAGCGCGCCGGAGGTGACGACGAGGGGCCCGTCCGGAACCCCGTCGGCGTCCAGTTCGGCGCGTGCGGCCCGCGCCAGCTCCGGATCCAGCGGGTCGTCCCCGTAGAGGACCGGCGTCCGGTCACCCTGGTCCGCCGCGGCCGCGAACGCCGGGCCGAGCGGGGGCAGCAGCGCCGGGTCCGGGTTGCCGTTCGCCAGGTCCCGCACTCCGGCGGGCACCTCTTCCCGGACGTAATCGCGCGCGGTGGTGGCTGGTTTGGGCCGCACCCGGCTGCCCCGGCGCCCGGCGGTCTCGATGACCCCCCGCTCCCGCAGGGTCCGGTACGCGGCCGCGACGGTGTTGGGGTTGACGCCCAGCTCCACCGCCAAGTCCCGCATGGGCGGCAGCGGTTGTCCCGGCTCCAGTTCCCCGGAGCCGACCGCCGCCTCGATACCGGCCGCAATCTCAGCTGCGCGCCGACCCCTGATCCGGTATTCTCCTAGCACAAACCCAATTATGCACTAGTGCAATGGAGACCGCAATGCAGGGGACCGCACAGCCGACGTCGCAGCCCGCCGCCTACACGCCGACCGACCGCACGGTCCCCACGCGCTCCGCCGAGCGGGCGTCGTACGACAAGGAACTGGTGCACTCGATACTCGACGAGGCCTACGTCTGCCATCTGGGCTTCGTCCGGGACGGCGCCCCGGTGGTGCTGCCGACGCTCTTCGGGCGGGTCGGCGACCGGCTCTACGTGCACGGCTCGACGGGCTCGCGCCCGCTGCGGATGACGGGACAGGCCGACCCGGGGCTGCCGGTGTGCCTGACGGTCACCCACGTGGACGCGCTGATTCTGGCCCGCTCGGCCTTCCACCACTCGATGAACTACCGGTCCGTGGTGGTGCACGGCATCGCCCACCAGGTGACGGACCCCGAGGAGAAGCGGATCGCGCTGGACGCGCTGGTCGACCACGTCGTGCCGGGCCGCTCGGCTGACTCCCGGCCCGCCAACAAGAAGGAACTGGCCGCCACCGCCGTCATCCGCCTCGACCTGAACGAGGTCTCCGCCAAGCTCCGCACCGGCGGCGTCAACGACGAACCCGAGGACCTCGCCCTCCCCCACTGGGCGGGCGTGGTCCCGCTGCGCAAGGGTTACGACACCCCGGTCGACGACCCGAACCTGGCGCCCGGCACCGAGGTGCCCGCCTACCTCAAGGCGCTGTGACCCACGACGTGCACGACGGACGCGGCGGCCTCACCCCGACAGCCGCCGCACTCCCGTCCGGCCCGGCCCCTGATCCGCGATCCCGGGCCCTGCCGACTCCCGCTCGCCCCGCCGAAGGCCACGCACGCCGAGACCTCCGCGCTGAAAGCCCCAGGCACCACGACCACCCCGCCGGACCCGCGGTCCCGGACGCAAGCCTTACGCGCCACATCCGTGCCGAGACACCCCGCCTCCACTCGCCATCGGCTCAGCAGAACCCTCCGCCGACCCCGAGAGCTCCCGGACAGGAGCCCCAGGCAATACGTCCGGCCCGCCGATGATGACCGCAGACCCGGACGCACCCCTCACGCCGCAGAACCCCGCCGCGACAACTCCCGCTCCTCACCACCACTGGCCACCGGCTCGGCGGAGCCCTTCACCGGTGCCGAGGACTGGGCGATGAAGGCGCCGAGCAGGACGACCGCCCCGCCGATGATCTGCGGAGCGGAGAGGTGCTCGCCCAGCAGGACCCAGGCCAGCACCGTAGCGATGACCGCTTCCAGGCAGGCGACCACGCCCGCGACCTGCGGGGAGAGCCGGCGCACCGAGACCACGCCGGTCACATAGGCGAGGACCGTGGCGATCAGCACGATCCAGGAGAGCAGCAGCGCCGCCGCGACGGGGGTGCCGTCCATGTCCGCGCTGTTCGCGAGTACGGCCCACTCCATCGACCAGGGCCGGGCCACCACGGTCAGCACGGCGGCGCCCACGAGCAGGCCGTAGGCGATGACGCCGAGCGGGTCCGGCGCCTCCTCGGCCGCGTCGCTGCCCTGGTCGGACAGGACGAAGTAGCCGACCTGGCAGCAGGCCGCGCCGAGGGCGAGGAGCAGGCCGAGGGCGTCGAAGCCGAGCCCGGCCCAGACCTCGACGACACAGGCGAGACCGCCCACCGCGAGGACCACTCCGAGCGCCGCGGCCCGGGTCACCGGACGGCGCTGCACGAACCGCACCCAGCCCAGCACCAGCGCGGGCGCGAGGTACTCCACGAGCAGCGCGACTCCGACCGGGATACGGGAGATGGAGGCGAAGTAGAACGCCTGGACGCCGGCCACCCCGAGCAGTCCGAACCCGGCGAGCAGCGCGGGGCGGCGGCGCAGCAGGGCGCGATGGCGGACGGCGAGCGGCAGCATCACCAGGGCCGCCCCGGTCACCCTCAGCCACACCACGTGCAGCGGGTCGAGGCCCGCCTCGATCAGCGGCTTGGCCGCGACACCGGATCCGCCGAAGGCGAGCGCGGAGACGAGGGCGAGACCGAGCCCCATCCCCTTGCCGCCATTGCCCTGACTGCTCGTTGACGTACGCACCGGCACATGATGACAGGCGATGACATGAGCGTCACCCCCGATGACACCTGTCTCAACGACTGGACGGCACCAGGCACCTCGGCAGCGGCACCCTTCAGCAGCCGCTCTCGCCGACGTAACTCCCGGGGCGGCTGTCGATACGGGCGTGCACCTCGCCCGGGTCGATCCCGGCATGGGCCAGCACCTCGACGGCCCGCGCCTGGCTGTCCACGACGATGGCGGCCAGCAGGTCCACGCCCCGGGCGGGTCCGTCCCCGCGGCGGGCGGCGCGTTCGCAGGCGTACTCCAGCGCACCGGCGGCCAGCGGGGAGAAGCCCTCCGCCTCGGTCACCACGGGTTCCGTCCCGGAGTCCTCGACACTGCCCTGCCAGCGCAGGCCGTAGCCGATGCTGCGCTGGACGAGATAGCCGAGCAGCCGGGCGATCCGGGGCCCGTCGTCGAGGACGTCCCGCACCTCAGGGTCGTGCTCCAGCAGGGAGTGCAGCAGGTGGGCGGTGTCGACCTGGCGGTCCGCGTCCCGTGCCACGCGACGCCGTGCGCCGGAGATCACCGCTGCCAGTTCGGCACTGAGCCTGGCATCGTTGTCGAAGCGTCCGCCGGCCTGGTGAGGGTCCGGCCGGTGAGGGGTTCGGGGTGGCACATCCCTTACCCCATCAGCCTCCGCCCGGCACGGCATCCCCGGCGGGACGCATCTTCGCGTCCCACACAGAGTGGACCCGGCGGGCCGGAATCTCCTCCTTGAGGAGGAGATCACGCCGGGCTTCCCCCGCGGGCGCGCGCCGCCTTGCGTCGCGCCCCGCGCGCAACCACGGCACGCTCCCGTACGTCCCACAGGTGCATGGAGAGCATGTGCTGGCTGGTGGCGTTGCCGGCCGTGGACGGAAGACAGTACGTCTACCGGGTGTACGCCCCGGAGGACGCGCTGCCCGCCGACCTGTTCTGGGACGCCTGGCACTGCCACGACGAGAGCGCCTTCCCGCGCGCGTGGGACCTGTTCGACGCGGCGGTGATACGGCTCGTCGGCCGAGCCTCGCCCGCGCCGGGCTGGTGACGTGAGGGCCGTACAGGAGGGCCGTACGCGAGAAGGCGCCCCGCGGATCGCTCCGCGGGGCGCCTTCGTCTCACGGCGGGAGGCCGTCAGTCCTCGTCGGCGAGGATCAGGTACATCTTCTTGCGCGCGTCGTTGATCACGGAGATCGCCTTCTCGCGCTGTTCCTTGCTGCCGGTCTTCCAGACCTGCCCGAAGGCCTCCATCAGACCGAAGCCCGCCTGGCGGATCTCGCCGAGGGCCTCCCAGTCGACGCCCTTGGAGGCGTCCTCCCAGGGGGCCTCGGGGCCCTCCTCGGCCGCGGTGCGGCCGGCGTCGGTGAGGGAGAACAGCTTCTTGCCGCCCTCGCTCTCGCTGACGATCAGGCCCTCGTCCTCCAGCAGCTGGAGGGTGGGGTACACCGAGCCGGGGCTGGGCTTCCACGCCCCGCCGCTGCGCTCGGCGATCTCCTGGATCATCTCGTAGCCGTGCATCGGCCGGTCCTTGAGCAGGGCCAGGATCGAGGCGCGTACATCACCCCGCCTCGCCCTCCCCCGAGGTCCGCCGCGACCCCTGGGGCCCCAGTGCCCGGGGCCGAAGCCCGGTCCACCGAAGCCGGGTCCACCCGGCCCGAACGGCCCGAAGGCGGCGCGGCCACCCTCGAAACCGCCTCGGCCGGCTCCACCGTGTCCCTGTGCGAATCCATGGGAACGCATGTCAATCACTCCATTCCATCGTTGATCTGTCGCGATGCCTCAACGATATATCGGAATAGTTCGCGTGACAACCCCCGGCCGGTCCACTGACCCCGAATTGGCCTTGGCCTGCGGCTTCGTCACCCCTCTACGGTCGGCTCATGCGCATCCGAATCGTCGACGCCTTCACCGACCGCCCCTTCGCCGGGAACCCCGCCGGGGTCCTCCTCCTCGACGCCTTCCCCGCCGACGACCGGCTCCAGCAGATCGCCATGGAGGTCAACCACGCCGAGACCGCGTTCGCCCACCGACTCCCCGACGACCCGGAGGCCGACTGGGCGCTGCGCTGGTTCACCCCCGCCGCCGAGGTCCCGATGTGCGGTCACGCCACACTCGCCACGGCCCACGTCCTGCACAGCACCGGCGCCCACGAGGGCCCGGTGCGGTTCGCCACCCGCAGCGGCGTCCTGATCGCCACGCCCCGCGAGGACGGCTCGTTCACCCTGGACTTCCCGACGGCGCCGCTCACGGCGGCCGAGATCCCCGACGGCGCCGCCGAGGCACTGGGTGCCGAGCCACTGGCCGTCTTCGACACCGGCCCGGACGTGGGCAACCTGCTGGTGGAGCTCGCCGACGAGAAGACCGTCCGCGCCCTGAACCCCGACCACCGCTCCCTCGGCGCCCGCTCCGAGCGCGGCATCATCGCCACCGCCCGCGCCGAGGACCCCGCACGCGGCTACGACTTCGTCTCCCGCTGCTTCTTCCCGAACATCGGCATCGACGAGGACCCGGTCACCGGCAGCGCCCACACCGCGCTGGCCCCGTTCTGGTCGCAGCGCCTCGGCCGCCCCGAACTCACGGGCCTCCAGGCGTCCCGCCGCTCGGGCCTGGTCCGCACGGAGGTGCGCGGCGACCGCACCCTGCTCAGCGGCCGCGCGGTCACGGTGATCGACGGCGAGCTGCTGGCCTGAGCCCGGACAGACGGAAGGGGCGTACGCATCCCGCGTACGCCCCTGTCCGCGCCCTTCACGCCGTTCACGCCGTGGGCAGCCAGTCCACCTTGCCCGCGAGCAGGGCGTACCCCACGAACGCGCCGATGTCGAGCAGCGAGTGCGCCACCACCAGCGGGCCGACCCGGCCCCAGCGGCGGTAGAGGTAGACGAACACCACGCCCATCACCAGGTTCCCGATGAAGCCGCCGATGCCCTGGTAGAGGTGGTACGAGCCGCGCAGCACCGAGCCGGCCATCAGCGCGGCCCCGGGCGTCCAGCCCAGCTGGTGGAGCCGGCGCAGCAGATAGCCGACCACGATGACCTCTTCGAGGACCGCGTTCTGGAGCGCCGAGAGGATCAGTACCGGGTACTTCCACCACACCTCGGGCAGCGCCTCGGGGACCACGGTCAGGTTGAAGCCCAGGCCCCGGGCGGCGAGATAGAAGGCGATGCCGCTGCTGCCGATCACCGCGGCGATGGCGGCGCCCCGGCCGAGGTCCGGCCAGGGGCGGGTGCGGTCGAACCCGAGGGCCCGCAGACCGCTGCCCTCCCGCAGCAGGAAGTGCGCCACGAGGAGGACCGGCACCAGGGACGTCGTGATGCCGAAGAGCTGCCAGGCGAGGTCCAGCCAGGGCCGCCCGGGAGCGGCGGAGGCGTTGAGGGTGGCCGCCTGGTCCTTCAGACCGCCGGGCCTGGTGACCGAGCCGATGAAGCTGATGAGGGCGGAGACCCCGCTCGCCCCGAGCGAGAGCGCCAGTACGAGCAGCAGCTCGTCACGGAGGATCCGGCGCGGGGGCCCCTCCTGCGGGAACGACTCGGACACACGGCCCGCCTCCGCCTGCACACTGCCTCCCAGGGCACCACCGTCATAGGACGTCACAGCTTGCCCGACCAGTATGCGGCGGACGGCGGCGACCCCCGTCCAGGCGCCCCTCAGCCCAGCGGCATGGTCTCCGGCAGGCCGACGGGCCAGGCGTGGACCGGGTCGCCCACGTGCATCAGCTGGCGGTAGCGGCGGGTCGTGGCGGCCAGGGCGGCGTCCCGGGACAGGCCCTGCTCCAGGGCGCGGTGGAAGGTGGCGGACTGCCAGGAGGCCCCGTTGGCCCGCCGCCGGCAGCGCTCCTCGATCACCCCGAGGTACAGGTCCCGGTCGGCGGCCTCCACGCCCCACGCGTCCAGCCCGCTCGCGGCGAGCGGCAGCAGTTCGTCACGTACGAGGGTGGCCGCGTCGATCTCCGCGACGCCGCCGTAGCGTCCGCGCCGGGGCCACTGGAGGCGGGCGTCGATGCCGTACTGGCAGGCGGTGTCGAAGTTGGCGGCGGCCGCCTCGAAGGGCAGCCGCGTCCACACCGGGCGCGGTTCCTCGGCGAGGGCGCGGATGAGGCCGTAGTAGAAGGCGGCGTTGGCGAGGACGTCGGTGATGGTGGGGCCGGCGGGCAGGACGCGGTTCTCGACGCGCAGGTGCGGGACGCCGTCGGCGACGCCGTAGACCGGGCGGTTCCAGCGGTAGACCGTGCCGTTGTGCAGGACGAGTTCCGCCAGTGAGGGGATGCCGCCCTCGTCGAGCACCTGGAGCGGGTCCTCGTCGTCGCAGATCGGCAGCAGGGCGGGGTAGTAGCGCAGGTTCTCCTCGAAGAGGTCGTAGGCGGAGGAGATCCAGCGCTCGCCGAACCAGGTGCGCGGGCGCACCCCCTGCGCCTGGAGCTCGGGCGGGCGGGTGTCGGTGGACTGGGTGAACAGCGGCGGGCGGGACTCGCGCCACAGCTCCCGGCCGAACAGGAACGGCGAGTTGGCGCCGACCGCGACCTGGACGGCGGCCACGGCCTGGGCGGCGTTCCAGACGTCGGCGAAGCGGCCCGGGGTGACCTGGAGGTGCAGCTGGACCGAGGTGCAGGCGGCCTCGGGCGCTATGGACTTCGAGGTGCAGGTCAGACGTTCCACGCCGTCGATGTCGAGCAGGAAGTCCTCGCCGCGGGCGGCCACGATCTGGTCGTTGAGCAAGGTGTAGCGGTCGACGTCGGAGAGGTTGGAGGAGACCAGGTCGTCCCGGTCGAGGGTCGGCAGAATGCCGATCATCACGATTCCCGCGTCCAGCTCACCGGCTTTCCGGTCGGCATATGCCAGCGAGGTGCGGAGTTCCTCGGCGAGCTGGTCGAATACCCGCCCACCCAGCCGGTGGGGGGCTATGTTCACCTCCAGGTTGAACATCGCGAGTTCCGTTTGGAAATCCCGGCTCGCGATCCGCTCGAGAACCTGCGCATTCAACATTCTCGGCATGCCGTCGGCTCCAGCGAGATTCAATTCGATCTCGAGCCCCATGAGGTTCTTCGGGCGATCGAACCGCTTCTCCGCCAGAAGCCGCTCCAGGCCCGCCAGACACTTCCGGAGCTTGTCGCGGTAGTGCTGGCGGTCGGCCAGATCGAACCGACCTGCCGCGACCTTCTCGCCCATGGAAGCATCCCTCTCGATCGGTCGGGCCGAAGATCGGCCGTCGGTGTCCTGGGTCACGTGGGATGATGCCCCGCCCAAGCGATCGATAACGTCCCGCCTCGGCTCAGGGCCCGCTAGGCTGTCGAACGTGACCGGCGGCACATTCACCAGGCATGGGGCAGTGTGCAGGTTCGAGCGGCCGACGAACTCGTGAAAAACGCCGACGAGAATTGGCCGACCGCTTCTCCCTTATTTCCCGAGGTCACCGCCTTACACTCCTTCCGGAATCGGGATGAAACCCACGGATCGCCGTCCGAATGCGCCCTTGCCGAGTGCGTCCGAAACGGCTAGCCGAAACACTCCCTGAACACTTGTCGTATAAACTCCGCGAACAAGGCGGATGCTTGGCGCCCGGTCGGAGAACCTGCCGCAGCGATGGACGTGCGGCGGGCCTCTCGCACACCCACGCACGCAGGACCTCGGCCCGAGCCTCTCCGCCTTCGCGAGCTGACAGCGCCGTCCGCCCCCGCCCTCGCGCCACCGTGCCTGTCTCATGAGAGGCGACCCACCATGCCGCTGCATGTCCCCCCGGCTCCCGCGCCCGCACTTCGTTCCGTCATCACCGCACTCGGGTCCCCCACCGCGGTCCGCGAGGCCCGAACTCCCGCCCTGCGCTCCGCCCAGGGACCCGCGACCCCCGAACTGCCGTTGCCGGTGCATGTCCTGGACGGCATCACCGCCACCGGGCCCTCCACCACCCGGCTCGCCGGATGGCGGTTCCTGATCCGCTGCGGCGACCGCGCCGTCGCCGCCGCCGAGACCCGGCTGACGCCCGACGGGTGGGCCTTCTCGCACTTCTTCGAGGGGCCCTACATCACGTCCACCGAGCGCGCGCTGCGTCAGGCCGAGACGATGCAGGCGCCCTACCAGCCACGGCTGCTGTCGATCCCCGGCCTGTACATGCTGGCCCTGTGGCTGCACGGCGACATCGCCGCCGACGCCTCCGCCGGCCATCCCGAGCCCACGGATCTCCTGGTGCCGCTGGCCCCGGCACCCCCCGGCATCGCGGCCCACCGGCCGCATCAGGCCGCCGATCTCCTCTCGGTGCTGACCCGCCGCGTGACCCGGGCGCCGCTCCTCGGCTCACCCGCCTGACCGCCCCCACCCAGGGTCCCGTGCCCCGCCGCCGGTCGCCGGCCGCGGGGTACGGCGCTGCCCGCGGCGGCCATACGCTCGTACGAGCGCCGGTGCGCTCTCCAGAGCCCACTACCTGCATGGACTAGCCCCATCCGGCCCCCCTGAACCACCCGAAATGACAGTGCAGTTGGGATGAACCGTCCGCGCGGGTGACGCGTCCTCAACCTGTGAGAAGCGGTGCATCGAAATCCCTGCGGATCGACGCCCGTGGGGCAACACTGGGTTCGAACCACTTGTCGCAACGGGGGCGGCCATGAACAACACGTCAGAGCGAAAGATCCCACCCATGTGCCAGCACCAGCCACCGTGTCCCTCCGCAGACTCCGCCGACCGGGAATCGGCGCGCCTCGTGGCGCACCACCCGGAACAGGGCTGGAGCCTGCTGTGCAACGGCGTTCTGCTCTTCGAGGACACCGGTGAGCTCCTGCCCGACGGCCAGATCATCGCCCCGCACCGCCCAGTGGGCGCCGGCCAGGTGATGACCGCGGCCTGAGCGCGGCCGGGCGGTCGACCGACCGCGCGGAGACCTTGGGGGCCGGTCCGCAGATCCGTTCTGCGCTCCGGCCCCGACCCATGTCCGGCGGTGGTCCCTCCCCGTATCACGCCACCGTCCGCGCGGTGACGGCTACTTCAGCGCGTCCCGGATCGCGTAGTACGCGGGCTTGGGCCGAAGCTCCTCGTCCCAGGGCAGGGCCGCGCCCTCACCCTCGAAGAAGGCCGGGATCCACGAGTACTTGTCCGTGTAGTCCCAGAGCGTGATGCCCACGCACCGGCGCACCGCGAGGCACGCCTCGGTCAGGTCCCGGTACCACTCGGCCTGCGTGGCCAGCTTCTCCTCGTCCGCGGGCAGGTACATCCGGATGTCGACCTCGGTGAGCGCGGTGTCCAGACCGAGCCGCGCGAAACGGCGGAGGTTGTCCTCCAGCGTGGCCGGATAGCCGTACTGCAGCGCCAGATGGGCCTGGAGGCCGATGCCGTGCAGGGGGACGCCCTGCGCCCTCAGCTCCTTGGCGAGCCGGTAGTAGGCGTCGCTCTTGGGCCCGATCGACTCGATGTTGTAGTCGTTGAGGTACAACTTCACCCGTGGGTCGGCCTGGTGGGCCCAGCGCAGGGCGTCGGCGATGTAGCCGGGTCCGAGGGTCCGGTAGAAGATCGTGTCCCGGTAGGTGCCGTCCTCGTTGAAGGCCTCGTTGACGACGTCCCAGGCGAAGACCTTGCCGCGGTAGTGCCGTACCTCCGTCTGGATGTGCTTCTTCAGTACGGCCCTCAGCTCGCCGGCCGTCCACTCGCGGCCGGTGAGCCAGTCCGGCAACTGGCTGTGCCAGACCAGGGTGTGGCCGCGCACCTTCTGGTGGTTGGCGCGGGCCAGGTCGACGATCTCGTCGCCCTGCGAGAAGTCGAAGACGCCCTGCTGGGGCTCCGTGGCGTACCACTTCATGCCGTTGCCGGGGGTGATCTGGTCGAACCCGCTTCCGAGGAGCGAGACATACGGGGCGTCGGTGAGCTGGGGGTTGTCGGTGGCACTGCCGAAGTAGCGGCCGTGGCGCTGGGCGAGGTCGGCGAGCGTGGGCGGCTCGTCGTGGGCCACGGCGGCCGGCCCGGTGACGGCGACCAGCACGGCGGCGAGGACACCGACGACTCGGAGACGGTTCTTGCGCATGGTGCGACTCCTCACGGAACAGGGGTGGGTGAGCCGTACGTCCGCGGCGCGGGTCATCCCTTCGTGGCGCCGGCGGTGAGACCGCCGACGAGCTGGCGCTCGGCGACGGCGTAGAAGGCCAGGGCGGGGACCATGGCGAGGACGAGATAGGCGAACACACGGGCCACGTCCTGCGAGTACTGGCCCTGGAACTGCTGAACGCCGATCGGAATGGTCCACCAGGTGGGCTCGTTGAAGACGAGCAGCGGCAGGAAGAAGTTGTTCCAGCTGGTGACGACGGCCAGCACCGAGACGGTGCCGAGCGCGGGCCGCGCCATGGGCAGCAGCACCCGCCAGAAGAAGCCGAGCGGACCGCAGCCGTCGAGGGTGGCCGCCTCCTCCAGCTCACCGGGGATCTGCCGGAAGAAGCCGCGCAGGATGATGATGGTCATCGGCAGCCCGAAGGCGGCCTGCGGGAGAATCACCCCCAGGGGGTTGTCCAGCAGGTTCATCTCGCGCAGCAGCAGGAACAGCGGCAGCGCCGCCACCGCGAAGGGGAACATCAGCCCCATCGTGAACAGGGTGAACAGCACCTCCCGGCCCCGGAAGGCGAACCGCGCGAAGGAGAACGCGGCGAGCGCCGACGCGGCGACCACGATGGCCGTCGTGGCCACGGCGATCAGGGTGCTGTTGCCGACCAGCCGCCAGAAGTCGCCCGTGGCCAGGATGTCGGTGTAGTTGCCGGTCACCCAGGGGTCGGGCAGCCCGATGGGGTTGCGGGAGAGCTGGTCGGTGGACTTGAAGCCGGAGAGCACCGCGTACAGCAGGGGGATGCCCATCACCGCGCCGACCACGATCAGGACGAGGTGCAGCGGCATCGAGCGCCCGCGCTTGGTGGAACGGACGGTCACGTGCCGCCTCCCCGCATGGTGGTGGTCGCGCCCTCCAGGTCCCGGCGGAGCACGAACCGCTGGTAGGCGAGGGCGAAGACGAGGCTGATGCCGAACATGACCACGCTGATCGCGCTGGCGTAGCCGACCTGGTAGCGCTTGAAGCCGAACTGGAACATGGTCACGGCCATGGTCTCGGAGTGATGGTCGGGGCCGCCCGCGGTGACCACCCAGACCAGGTCGAAGAGCTGGATCGCCCCGATGACGGACAGGAAGACGCTGATCCGGAGGGTGGGCGCGAGCAGCGGCAGGGTCACACTGCGGAACCGCTGCCAGGGCCCGGCGCCGTCGATCAGCGCCGCCTCGTGCAGTTCCTTGGGGATGGACTGGAGTCCGGCCAGGTAGAGCATCATGTGGAAGCCGAAGTACTTCCAGGTCATGACCAGGAACAGGGTGGCCATCACCATGTCGGGGTCGGCGAACCACTCACCGCCCAGCCCTTCGAGGCCCACCCCGTCGAGGATCTCGTCGGCGAGCCCCTCGCCCGGCGCGAAGATCATGCTGAACAGCACACCGGTGATGGCCTCGGAGAGCACGTACGGCGCGAAGAACAGCATCCGGTACACGGCCCGGCCGCGCATGCGCTGGTTGAGCGCGACGGCCATGGCGAGCGCGAACGGCAGCTGGAGCACCAGCGAGAGCACGACCAGGACGAGGCAGCGCCACAGGTCGCCGAGGAAGACCGGGTCCGCGAAGAGCCGGGTGAAGTTGTCGACGCCGATGTAGTCGGAGGGCATGCCGAAGCCGCCCCACCGGAAGAACGCGGCGTACAGCGCGAACAGGATCGGCAGCAGGACCAGGACGCCGAACAGGGCGAGGGCGGGCACCTGGAAGGAGACCGCGGTGAACCAGTTCAGCGTCCGGCGCCTGGCCCGCCCCCGGCCCGCGGGGGCGGGCGGGGGCGGGAGGTCGAGACCGCTCCGTTCGTCCTTGAGCGAGGTGAAGGTCATCGGCGCTTACTGCTCTTCCTTCGCGACCTTGGTGATCGAGTCGGTGACCTGCTCGGGCGACTTGGACCCGGCGATCAGCGCCCCGACGCTGTCGTTGACCTCCTGGCCGAGGGCGGGCGCGTACGCCTGGTCGAGGTAGAGCTGGAACCCGGTCGCGGCCGTCAACTCCTGCTGTACGGCCTTGATGTTGGGGTCGGTGATGGCGCTCGCGGCGGCCGGTACGACGGGCAGCACGCCGGTCTTCTTGACCAGCTCCCGGTCGGTCGCCTCCGAGGCGAAGAACTTCAGGAAGTCCACCGCCGCCTGCGGGGCGCCGCTGCGCAGGGCGTGGCCGCCGCCCCCGCCGAACACCTCGGTGATCGCGCCCTGTCCGCCCTCGACCGTGGGGAAGGGGAAGAAGCCGAGGTCGTCCCCGAGGCCCTTCCCGGCGTCCGCCTGCACGACGGGCGCCCACTGGCCCATGAGCTCCATGGCCGCCTTGCCGTTGCCGACGGTGGCCGCCTGTCCGGTGGGCCCGGAGTAGGAGGCGCCGAGGAAGCCCTTCTGGAACGGCTGCAGTTCGACGAGTTCCTTGAGGTGTTCGCCGGCCTGGACGAGGCCCGGGGCGGTGAAGTCCTTGTCGTCGTTGGCCTTCTGCAGAGCCTCGGCACCGGCGGTGCGCATGGCCAGGTACGCCCAGTAGTACATGCCGGTCCAGGTCTCCTTGCCCGCGAGGGCGAGCGGGGTGACACCGGCGGACTTCAGCTTGCCGACCGCCTCCAGGAAGGCGCTCCAGGTGGCGGGAGGTGCGCTGATGCCCGCCTTCTTGAACAGCGCCTTGTTGTACCAGAAGCCGATCATGCCGATGTCGAAGGGAATGCCGTACAGCTTCCCGTCGACCAGGTACGGCTCCTTGGCGACCGGCACCAGCCCTTCGGCCCACTCCTTGGTGCGGTCCGTGAGGTCCTCGACGAGACCGGCGTCGATCTGCTGCCGCAGTACGCCCCCGCCCCAGGTGTGGAAGATGTCCGGAAGCTTCCCGGAGGCGGTCAGCGCCGTCATCTTCGACTTGTAGGCGTCGTTCTCCAGCTGGACGATCTTTATCTTCACCTTGGGGTTCTGGGCCTCGAACTTCCGCGCGAGACCTGCCCATACGTCCTTCGTGGGCTGGGTGGTGGAGATGTTCCACCACTCGACCGTGGTCGTGCCGTCGGACGACCCTCCGTCCGAGTCGCCGCCGCAGCCGCTCAGTGCCGTCATGCTCAGACCGGCTGCGGCGGAGGCCGCCAGGAAGCCGCGGCGGGACAGTGCCGGGTCGCCCATCATGCGCTCCTTGAGATCCGGGACGGCATGTCACTCCGCCCACCAGGAATTTCGAAAGTTTCGCTGTGAATCCAGAAAGCTTCGCTGCTGCCGCACCCTAGAGACAGCGCTTGATGGGTGGCAACCCCTCGTGCACGGGGAATCCGACTGTGACGCGCCCTCGGTCGTGAGACAGCCGGGTTCAGCGGGGCTCGGGGCCCCGTTTCCGGTACTCGAACCAGTCGAAGGCCGCGCTGCCCGCGGTGACGTACATGCCGATGACCCGTCCGGTGAAGCCGCCCGCGACCTGGGTGGAGAGGTAGCGCCCGTCGAGCTCGGCCACCGTGACAGCGCCCTCAGGGCTTTCGACCGAGAAGGCGATCGTGTCGGGAGCGGCGGGGCGGACGCCCTCCGCGGGCGGCGGCGCGTCGGTCGTCCGGAACTCCACGGCCAGGGTCACGGGCCCCGCGGGCACGGGGAGTCGGCCGACGCACTGGCGCAGCGGGCCGATCCGGGCCAGCACGCTGACCGTGCCGTCGTGCGCCTCCAGGTCGTAGTGGTGCGCCTCGTCCATGCGGACGGACAGGCCCGCGCGGCTCCCCGGTCCACCGTCCAGCCGGGTGGCCACCCGGCAGTCGTGGTGCTGCTGGCGACGGCCGACGAAGGTGTGGCCCGGCCGGTCGAGGCTGTCGCCGGTGGCGTGCAGGGTGAGCCATCCCGGGCGCTCGGCCGTCGACCCCTCGGGGCGGTGGCGCGGGGAGATGAAGTGCGGGGCGAGGACGGGCGCGTCGAAGTCGTCCCGGGCGGGCTCGGGCGGGAAGGGGTGCAGGGCGGCCGGAGCTTCGTACCGCTCGCGTACCGTGCCGACGTACGGCCAGCCGTCCACCCACTCCACCGGGGCCAGGAAGGTCTCCCGGCCGAGGACGTGGAACTTCGGGAAGGAGCCGCGCGGACGCGTCCCGAGCAGCACCATCCACCACCGGCCGTCGGCCGCCTGGACGAGGTCCGCGTGGCCGGTGCACTGGATGGGCAGCCCGGTGCTGCGGTTGCTCACCACGGGGTTGTGCGGGGCCGGTTCGAAGGGCCCCCGGGGTGTGCGCGCCCGGGCGATCGACACGCTGTGCCCGTCCGCGGTGCCGCCCTCGGCGACCATCAGGTACCACCACGCGCCGACGCGGTACAGGTGCGGCCCCTCGGGGTCCGCCATGCCCGTGCCGGACCAGACGGGGAGCGGCCCTTCGAGCACCGTCCCGGCCACGGGGTCGATGCGCGCGAGACCCACCCCGGCGACGGCGCTCCAGCACGTGCCGTCCTCGTCCCAGGCGAGGTCGGGGTCGATCCCGGGCAGGTCGATCCACACCGGGTCCGACCAGGGGCCCTCGGGGTGGTCGGCGGTGACGAGGAAATTGCCCCCCGCGCCGACGTTGGTGGTGATGACGTGGAAGCGGCCCCGGTGATGGCGGATCGTGGGTGCGTAGATGCCGTCGGAGGCGCGCAGGTCGTGCGGCACCTCGAACTGCTCGGGCCGGTCGAGGACATGGCCGATCTGCCGCCAGTCGACCAGGTCGCGGCTGTGGAAGAGCGGCAGCGCGGGGAAGTACTCGAAGCTGGAGCAGACCAGGTAGTAGTCCTCGCCGACCCGGCACACACTGGGGTCGGGGTGGAAGCCGGCGAGGACGGGGTTGTCGTACGTCCGCATGCGTCAGTCCTTCCGGAGACCGAGCGAAACATTCGGTCTGGGTGGCGAACCTTACGGAGCGGACTGTAAGGGGGCCCGCGGGGGCGGACAAGAAGCCCCGCGAGCCCCTGGCGGTCAGCGGCCGTCGATCAACTCCTTGAGCGCGATGTTGAGTGCGAGCACGTTCACGCGGGGTTCGCCGAGGAAGCCGAGGGTGCGGCCCTCGGTGTGGTCGGCGACGAGCCGCTCGACGCGGGCGACGGAGAGGTGGTTGCGCTCGGCGACCCGGTGGACCTGGAGTCCGGCGTACGCCGGGGAGATGTCCGGGTCGAGCCCTGAGCCGGAGGAGGTGACGGCGTCGGGGGGTACGTCGGAGAGCCTGACCCGGTGGCCGGCGGTCGAGTTCTCCTCGACGACCTTGGCCTTCGCCTCCTTGACCCACTTGATGAGCTCTGGATTGTCGGCCGAGCGGTTGGTAGCGCCGGAGAGGGTCAGCCGGTACTGGGTGTTGACCGAGTTCTCACCCAGTCCGTTGGCGGGGCGGGGCTGGAACCAGTCCAGGCTGTAGCCCTGTTGTCCGATCAGGGCGGAGCCGACGACCCGGCCGTCCGCCTTCACCTCCGAGCCGTTCGCCTCGGTGGGGAAGAGCGCCTGCGCCACACCTGTGACGGAGAGCGGATACAGCACGCCTGTGAACACGGTCAACACGAGCAGCGCCCGAAGCGCCGCGCCCAGCAAACGGCCGGTGTTCAGCACGGAGTTGTTCATGGTCCTTCACCCGATCCCGGGGATCAGCGAGATGATCAGATCGATGAGCTTGATGCCGACGAAGGGCGCGATCAGTCCGCCGAGTCCGTAGACCGCGAGGTTGCGGCGGAGCATCCGGTCCGCGCTCATCGGCCGGTACCGCACTCCGCGCAGCGCGAGCGGCACCAGGGCGACGATGATCAGCGCGTTGAAGACGACCGCGGACAGGATCGCCGAGTCCGGCGAGGACAGGCCCATGATGTTCAGCCTGTCCAGGCCCGGATGGACGGCCGCGAACAGCGCCGGGATGATCGCGAAGTACTTCGCGACATCGTTGGCTATGGAGAACGTGGTCAGCGCTCCACGAGTGATCAGCAACTGCTTGCCGATCTCCACGATCTCGATCAGCTTCGTCGGATCCGAGTCGAGGTCGACCATGTTGCCGGCCTCCTTGGCGGCCGACGTCCCCGTGTTCATCGCCACGCCGACGTCCGCCTGGGCGAGCGCCGGGGCGTCGTTCGTGCCGTCGCCCGTCATCGCGACCAGCCTTCCGCCGGCCTGCTCCCGCTTGATCAGCGCCATCTTGTCCTCGGGGGTGGCCTCCGCGAGGAAGTCGTCGACGCCGGCCTCCTCCGCGATGGCCTTGGCGGTGAGCGGGTTGTCCCCGGTGATCATGACGGTCCTGATGCCCATCCGGCGCAGTTCCCCGAACCGCTCGCGCATGCCCTCCTTGACGACGTCCTTGAGGTGGATGACACCGAGCACCCGGGCCCCGCCGGCATCCTCCACCGCGACCAGCAGGGGCGTACCGCCCGCCGCGGCGATCAGCTCGGCCAGCTCCCTGGCGTCCTCGGCGACCTGGCCGCCCTGCTCGGCCACCCAGGCCAGCACCGAACCGGCGGCGCCCTTGCGGACCTTGCGCCCGGCGACATCCACACCCGACATCCGGGTCTGGGCGGTGAAGGGGATCCAGCGGGCCTGCGCCGGCTCGCCCTCGCGCCGCTCACGCAGCCCGAACCGCTCCTTGGCCAGGACGACGACGGAACGGCCCTCGGGCGTCTCGTCCGCCAGCGACGACAGCTGGGCGGCCTCGGCGAGTTCGGCGGCGGTCACCCCGCGCACCGGCACGAACTCCGCCGCCTGCCGGTTGCCGAGCGTGATGGTGCCGGTCTTGTCGAGCAGCAGCGTGGAGACATCACCCGCGGCCTCGACCGCACGGCCCGACGTGGCGAGCACATTGCGCTGCACCAGCCGGTCCATGCCCGCGATGCCGATCGCGGAGAGCAGCGCGCCGATGGTGGTAGGGATCAGACAGACCAGCAGCGCCACCAGCACGACCATCGTCAGGTGGGCGCCCGCATGACCGGCGAACGGCGGCAGGGTGGCGCAGGCGAGCAGGAACACGATCGTCAGGGACGCCAGCAGGATGTTCAGCGCGATCTCGTTCGGCGTCTTCTGCCGCGCGGCGCCCTCGACCAGGTTGATCATCCGGTCGACGAAGGTCTCCCCCGGCTTGGTCGTGATCTTCACGACGATCCGGTCGGAGAGCACCTTGGTACCCCCGGTGACGGCCGAGCGGTCCCCGCCCGACTCGCGGATGACCGGCGCCGACTCACCGGTGATCGCCGACTCGTCGACACTGGCCACGCCCTCGACGACGTCCCCGTCGCCGGGGATGACATCGCCCGCCTCGCAGACGACCAGATCGCCGACCCGCAGCTCGGTCCCGGCGACCACGGTCCCGTCGGCCTTGCGGGCCACCGTGCCGGTCCTGGCCTTGCGCAGGGTGTCCGCCTGCGCCTTGCCGCGTCCTTCGGCCACGGCCTCCGCGAGGTTCGCGAAGAGGACCGTCAGCCACAGCCAGACGCTGATCGTCCAGCCGAACCAGTCTCCGGGATCCGCGAAGGAGAACCCGGTCGTCAGCACCGAGCCGGCCAGCACCACGAACATCACGGGAGACTTGATCATCACCCGCGGATCGAGCTTGCGGAAGGCGTCCGGCAGCGACCGCAGCATCTGCCGGGGCGCGAACAGACCCGCGCCGACGGTGTGCGGGGCCCGTGCCGGGGCGGTGGTGGACATGGCGTCCTCGGGACGCGTTACGTCGATGGTCATGCCGCCAACCCCTCGGCGAGCGGTCCCAGCGCCAGGGCCGGGAAGTAGGTCAGACCGGTGATGATCAGGATGGCGCCCACCAGCACGCCGGTGAACAGCGGTTTCTCGGTGCGCAGGGTGCCCGCGGTGACCGGCACCGGCCGCTGCTCGGCGAGCGAGCCGGCCAGCGCCAGCACGAACACCATGGGCAGGAAACGGCCGAGCAGCATGCACAGGCCGAGGGTGCTGTTGAACCACTGCGTGTCCGCGTTCAGCCCGGCGAAGGCCGAGCCGTTGTTGTTGGCGGCGGACGTGTAGGCGTAGAGGATCTCGGTGAATCCGTGGGCCCCGCCGTTGGTCATCGAGTGGGGCGGAGTGGGCAGTGCCATCGCCGCGGCGGTGCAGACCAGCACCAGGGCCGGGGTGACGAGGATGAAGCAGGCCGCCGCCTTGATCTCGCGGGTGCCGATCTTCTTGCCGAGGTACTCGGGCGTACGGCCGACCATCAGACCGGCGAGGAACACCGCGATGATCGCCATGATCAGCATGCCGTAGAGGCCGGATCCGGCACCCCCGGGCGCGATCTCGCCCAGCATCATGCCGAGCAGGGCGATGCCGCCGCCGAGGCCGGTGAAGGAGGAGTGGAAGGAGTTCACCGCACCGGTCGAGGTGAGCGTCGTCGACGTGGCGAAGATCGAGGAGGCGCCGACCCCGAAGCGGACCTCCTTGCCCTCGTACGCCCCGCCGGCGATCTCGAACGCCGGGCCGTGGTGGGCGAATTCGGCCCACATCATCAGCGTGACGAAGCCGAGCCAGATGACGCCCATGGCGGCGAGGACGGCGTACCCCTGCCGGACCGAGCCGGTCATGACCCCGAACGTCCGGGTCAGGGAGAACGGGATGAGAAGCATCAGGAAGATCTCGAAGAGGTTCGACAACGGCGTCGGATTCTCAAACGGATGCGCGGAGTTGGCGTTGAAATAACCACCGCCGTTGGTGCCCAGCACCTTGATGGCCTCCTGCGAGGCGACGGCACCCCCGTTCCACTCCCGCGAGCCGCCCGTGAACTGCCCGACCTCATGGATGCCGGAGAAGTTCTGGATGACCCCGCAGCCGGCGAGCACCACCGCCGCGACGACAGCCAGCGGCACCAGCACGCGTACGACGCCCCGCACCAAGTCGGCCCAGAAGTTGCCGAGTTCACCGGTACGCGACCGCGCGAACCCGCGTATCAGCGCGACCGCGACGGCCATGCCGACCGCGGCGGAGACGAAGTTCTGCACGGCGAGACCGGCGGTCTGCACGACATGGCCCATGGCCTGTTCACCGGCGTAGGACTGCCAGTTGGTGTTGGTCACGAAGGACACGGCGGTGTTGAACGCCTGGTCCGGGTCGATCGACGCGAACCCCAGCGAGCCGGGCAGCACGCCCTGGAGCCGCTGGAGGGCGTACAGGAAGAGGACTCCGACGAGCGAGAAGGCCAGCAGGGCGCGCAGATAGGCGGGCCAGCGCATCCGGGTGTCGGGGTCGGCTCCGATCCCCCGGTAGATCCACTTCTCGACGCGCCAGTGACGGTCGCAGGAGTAGACCCGGGCCAGGTGGTTGCCGAGGGGGATGTGGACGAGGGCGAGCGCCCCTGCCAGTGCCAGCAGCTGAAGCACGCCGGCGAGTACGGGACCCATCAGCGCTCAGAACCTCTCGGGGAAGATCAGGGCGAGGACGAGATAGCCCAGCAGGGCCACGGCCACGACGAGGCCGACGATGTTCTCGGCGGTCACAGCCTGGTCACCCCCTTGGCGACGAGTGCCACCAGCGCGAAGACCGCGACCGTGGTGACGACGAAGGCCAGATCGGCCATCGTGAGCTCCTGGAGTTGAGATGCGGTGTGAAAACAGGGACGGGTAGAGCGAACCTCTCCCCTGACCGCATCCGACCGCCGTTGACGGCTCCCATACGGATCACCGACCGTCCTTGACGGTTCTCTTACGCCGACGGCCGAAAGCCGAGGTCGACGCCCTATCGTGACCGGCATGCAGTCCTACACGATCGGCCAGGCCGCACGACTTCTCGGAGTCAGCCCGGACACCGCCCGCCGCTGGGCGGACGCGGGCCGGATGGCGACCCATCGCGACGACAGCGGCCGACGGCTCATCGACGGCCGGGACCTGGCCGAGTTCTCGGTGGAGCTCGCCAGGACGGCCGCGCCCGACGAGGAGGCCCCCTACACCTCGGCCCGCAACGCCTTCCCCGGCATCGTCACCGCGATCAAACTCGGTGACGTGGCCGCCCAGGTGGAGATCCAGGCCGGCCCGCACCGGCTGGTCTCCCTGCTCACCCGGGAGGCCGTGGAGGAGCTGGGCCTGGAGGTCGGCATGGAGGCCACGGCCCGGGTGAAGTCGACAAACGTACACATCGACCGCACCTGAGCCCCTCCCCCGTCTCGCACATACGAACCTCCATCCCGCTTCCCCCTCGCTCATACAAAGAGCCAGCAGACTTCCCCCTCGCATCTGCGTAAGTATGATCGGCGTATGCGAGGGGGAAGCCGACGATGAGTCCCGGCGGCTTCCTTCCCCCGGAGACCGAGGGAGTGGACCCGTGAAGACCCCTTACGCCCGCCGGACCCGCAGGACCGTGCAGGCGGCCGGCGCGGGAGCCGCCGTACTGCTCCTGCTGAGCGCCTGCTCCTCCTCGTCCGGGTCCTCCTCCGAGGCGTCCGGCTCCTCGGGCTCGTCCAGGCTCTCCGGCACGGTCACCGTCTTCGCCGCCGCCTCCCTCCAGGAGAGCTTCACCCAGCTCGGCGAGACGTTCGAGAAGGAGCACCCCGGCACCGAGGTCACCTTCAGCTTCGGCGGCAGCGACACCCTCGCGGCGAACATCACGGGCGGCGCCCCCGCGGACGTGTTCGCCGCGGCCAGCCCGCAGACCATGGAGATCGTGACGGCCGCGAAGGACGTGGCGGGCACGCCGGCCACGTTCGCCCGCAACCGGCTGGAGATCGCCACCCTGCCGGGCAACCCGGACGCGATCTCCTCCCTGAAGGACCTCACCGAGCCCGGCCTGAAGGTCGTCCTGTGCGACAGGACCGTGCCCTGCGGCGCAGCGGCGGACAAGGCGCTGACGACGGCGGGGCTGGAGGTCACGCCCGTCTCCTACGAGCAGGACGTCAAGGGCGCCCTGACCAAGGTGGAACTCAAGGAGGCCGACGCCGCCGTCGTGTACCGGACGGATGTGCAGGCGGCGGGTGACAAGGTGGACGGCGTGGACTTCCCCGAGGCCGCCGACGCCGTCAACGACTACCCGATCGCCCTCCTCGAGGACGCGCCGAATCCGGACACGGCCAAGGCGTTCATGGCCCTGGTGCGGTCCGCCGAGGGCCGGAGGGTCCTGACCGAGGCCGGGTTCCTGAAGCCGTGACGCACCCCGCCGCGCCCTCGAAAGGCGGCCCCGGGCGCCCGCGGCGCCGCCTGGTGCCGCTGCCGCTGCTGCTCCCCGCGCTGCTGGGTCTGGCGTTCCTGGTCGTCCCGCTGATCGCCCTGCTGGTCCGGACCCCGTGGAGCACCCTGCCGGACCAGCTGACCAGCCCCGAGGTGTGGGACGCCCTGCGCCTGTCCCTGCTCTGCGCGACGGCGGCCACCGCCCTGAGCCTGTTCCTGGGCGTCCCGCTGGCCTGGCTGCTGGCCAGGACCGACTTCCCCGGCCGTGGCCTGGTCCGCGCCCTGGTGACCCTGCCGCTGGTCCTGCCCCCGGTGGTGGGCGGTGTGGCGCTGCTCCTGGCGCTGGGCCGCAACGGCGTGGTGGGCCAGTGGCTGGACAGCTGGTTCGGCGTCACGCTCCCCTTCACGACCGCGGGCGTGGTGGTGGCGGAGACCTTCGTGGCGATGCCGTTCCTCGTCATCAGCGTCGAGGGCACGCTCCGGGCGGCGGATCCCCGCTACGAGGAGGCGGCCATGACCTTGGGCGCGTCCCGCTTCACGGCGTTCCGCAGGGTGACGCTGCCGCTGATCGCCCCGGGCATCGCGGCCGGAGCGGTCCTCGCCTGGGCGCGCGCACTGGGCGAGTTCGGCGCCACCATCACCTTCGCGGGCAACTTCCCGGGCCGCACCCAGACCATGCCCCTCTCGGTCTACCTGGCCCTCCAGTCCGACCCGGCAGCCGCCATCGCCCTGAGCCTGGTGCTCCTCGCGGTGTCCATCACGGTGCTGGCAGCACTACGGGACCGATGGATGGCGACCCCATGACCGACACCCGCCCGGGCCTGGACACCCACCTGATCGTCGACCGGGACACCTTCCACCTGGACATCGAGCTCACCGCCGCCCCCGGCGACGTCGTGGCCCTGCTCGGCCCCAACGGCGCGGGCAAGACCACCGCCCTGCGGGCCCTCGCCGGCCTGGTCCCCCTGACCGCCGGCCACCTGCGCCTCGACGGCACCCCCCTGGACCGCACGCCCCCCGAGCACCGCCCCGTCGGCGTCGTCTTCCAGGACTACCTCCTCTTCCCCCACCTCACCGCCCTCGACAACGTCGCCTTCGGCCCCCGCTGCCAAGGCGCCACCAAGGCCGAGTCCCGCGCCCGGGCGCGGACCTGGCTGGACCGCATGGGCCTCGCCGACCACGCGCACGCCAGACCCCGCCACCTCTCCGGCGGCCAGGCCCAACGCGTCGCGCTGGCCCGGGCCCTCGCCACGAACCCGCGCCTCCTGCTCCTCGACGAGCCCCTGGCGGCCCTGGACGCCCGCACCCGCCTGGAGGTCCGGGCCCAGCTGCGCCGGCATCTCGCCGAGTTCGCGGCGGTGGCGGTCCTGGTCACCCACGACCCCCTGGACGCCATGGTCCTGGCGGACCGCCTGGTGGTCATCGAGCAGGGCCGGATCGTCCAGGAGGGCACCCCCTCGGACATCGCCCGCCACCCCCGCACGGACTACATCGCCCAGCTGGTGGGCCTGAACCTCTACAAGGGCACGGCGGCGGGCCACACGGTCCGGCTGGACGCGGGTCCCGTCATCACCACCACGGAGGACCTCACCGGCCCGGTCTTCGTCGCGTTCCCCCCGGGCGCCGTCACCCTGTTCCGCGACCGCCCCACCGGCGCCAGCGCCCGCAACCTCTGGCACTGTCAGGTGGAGGGGCTGGAAACCCACGGCGACCAGATCCGCGCCGACCTCACCGGCGAACTCCCCCTCGCCGCCGACCTCACCACGGTCGCCGCGGCGGAGCTGGACCTGCACCCGGGCGCCCCGGTCTGGGCCACGGTCAAGGCGACGCAGACCCACGCCTACCCGGCCTAGGCACAGCGAAGGGCTCCCCCGAGCCGTACAGCCCGGGCGGAGCCCCTCGCCTGCGCCGGATCAGCCCTCGTACGCGTCCATCGGCGGGCACGAGCACACGAGGTTCCGGTCGCCGAAGGCCTGGTCGATACGGCGCACCGGCGGCCAGTACTTGTCCGCGGCCGAGACCCCGTCCGGGAACACGGCCTCCTCGCGGCTGTACGCGTGCTCCCAGTCCCCGCCCAGCGCGGCGGCGGTGTGCGGAGCGTTCCGCAGCGGGTTGTCGTCCGCGGCCCACTCGCCGGAGCCGACCTTCTCGATCTCCCCGCGAATGGCGATCATCGCCTCGCAGAACCGGTCCAGCTCGATGAGGTCCTCGGACTCGGTCGGCTCGATCATCAGCGTGCCGGCCACCGGGAAGGACATCGTCGGCGCGTGGAAGCCGTAGTCGATGAGCCGCTTCGCGACGTCGTCGACGCTCACACCGGTCGCCTTGGTGAGCGGCCGCAGATCGATGATGCACTCGTGCGCGACGAGCCCGCCCGGGCCGGTGTACAGCACGGGGTAGTGCGGCTCGAGGCGCTTGGCGATGTAGTTCGCGCTGAGCACCGCGACCTGCGTAGCCCGCTTCAGGCCCTCGCCGCCCATGAGCCGGACGTACGACCACGAGATCGGCAGGATCCCCGCGGAGCCCCACGGCGCCGCCGAGATCGGCCCGACACCGGTCTCGGGCCCGGCGCTCGGCTGCATCGGGTGGTTCGGCAGGTACGGCGCCAGGTGCGCCCGCACACCCACCGGGCCGACGCCCGGGCCACCGCCGCCGTGCGGGATGCAGAAGGTCTTGTGCAGGTTCAGATGCGAGACGTCACCGCCGAAGTGACCCGGCTTGGCCAGGCCCACCAGCGCGTTGAGGTTGGCGCCGTCGACGTAGACCTGCCCGCCCGCCTCGTGCACCTGCGCACAGATGTCGGCCACGTGCTCCTCGAAGACGCCGTGCGTCGAGGGGTACGTGATCATCAGCACCGACAGCTCGTCACGGTACTGCTCGATCTTCGCCCGCAGGTCCTCGACGTCGATCTCGCCGTCCTCGGCGGTCCGGACGACGACGACCTTCATGCCCGCCATCACGGCGCTGGCGGCGTTGGTGCCGTGTGCGGAGGACGGGATGAGGCAGACGGTGCGCTGCTCGTCGCCGTTGGCCCGGTGGTAGCCGCGGACGGCGAGCAGACCGGCCAGCTCACCCTGCGAGCCGGCGTTCGGCTGGAGGCTGACCTTGTCGTACCCGGTGACCTCGGCGAGACGTTCCTCCAGCTCCTGGATGAGCGTGAGGTAGCCCTGCGCCTGCTCGGCGGGGGCGAAGGGGTGCAGCTGGCCGAACTCCGGCCAGGTGACCGGCTCCATCTCGGTCGTCGCGTTGAGCTTCATCGTGCAGGAGCCCAGCGGGATCATGCCGCGGTCGAGCGCGTAGTCACGGTCGGCGAGGCGGCGCAGGTAGCGCAGCATCGCGGTCTCGGAGCGGTACTGGTGGAAGACCGGGTGGGCCAGGAACTCGTCCCCGCGCAGCTGCGCCTCGGGCAGCGCGTCCTCGGCCCGCGCGTCCAGCGCCTCGACGTCCCCGTCCACCCCGAAGGCGCTCCACACCGCGGCGAGCTGGGCCCGGCCGGTGGTCTCGTCGCAGGCGAGGGAGACGTGGTCGGCGTCGACCGGCCAGAGGTTCACGCCGTTGTCCCGCGCGGCCGCGACGACCTCGGCGGCCCGACCGGGCACCCGCACGGTGAGCGTGTCGAAGTAGGAGCCGTGCACGACCTCGACTCCGCCGGCGGTGAGCCCCGCGGCCAGGATCGAGGTGTACCGGTGGACCCGCCGGGCGATGCTCTTCAGCCCCTCGGGCCCGTGATAGACGGCGTACATGCCGGCCATGACGGCGAGCAGCACCTGCGCCGTACAGATGTTGCTGGTCGCCTTCTCCCGGCGGATGTGCTGCTCACGCGTCTGGAGCGCGAGCCGGTAGGCCTTGTTGCCGTCGGCGTCCACGGACACCCCGACCAGCCGCCCGGGCAGGCTGCGCGCGAACTTCTCGTGCACGGCCATGTAACCGGCGTGCGGACCGCCGAAGCCCATCGGCACACCGAAGCGCTGCGTGGTGCCGATCGCGATGTCCGCGCCCAGCTCGCCGGGGGAGGTCAGCAGCGTCAGCGCGAGCAGATCGGCGGCCACGGTGACCAGCGCCCCGAGTTCATGGGCCTGCTCGATGACGGGCTTGATGTCCCGTACGGCACCGGAGGCGCCGGGGTACTGGATGAGCACGCCGTTGATCTCGCGCGCGGCGATGTCGGCCGGAATGCCCTCGCTCAGGTCGGCGACGACCACCTCGACGCCCGTGGGCTCGGCCCGCGTCTGGATCACGGCGATGGTCTGCGGAAGGGCGTCCGCGTCGATGAGGAACAGGCCCTTCTTGTTCTTGCCCATGCGCCGGGACAGCGCCATGGCCTCGGCGGCGGCCGTGCCCTCGTCGAGCAGCGAGGCGCCGGAGGTGGGCAGCCCGGTGAGCTCGGCGACCATCGTCTGGAAGTTCAGCAGGGCCTCCAGGCGGCCCTGCGAGATCTCCGGCTGGTACGGCGTGTAGGCCGTGTACCAGGCCGGGTTCTCCATCACGTTGCGCAGGATGACCGGCGGCGTGAAGGTGCCGTAGTAACCGAGCCCGATCATGGAGTCGAGCACCTGGTTGCGGTCCGCAAGGCTCCGCAGCTCGGCGAGCACCTCGGCCTCGCTCCGCGCGCCCGGCAGGTCGAGGGCGTCGGCGTTCTTGATCACGTCCGGCACCGCGGCGGCGGTCAGCTCGTCCAGCGAGCCGTAGCCGACCTGGGCGAGCATCTTGGCCCGAGCCTCATGATCAGGACCGATGTGACGCTGCTCGAAGGGGATCCCTTGTTCGAGCTCGGAGAGCGGAATGCGGTAGGCGGTCATTGCGGAGGCCTCCTGGTCGACACGACCTTCGAGGGGCACCACGGCACGGGTACCCGGACGGCCTCCCCCTCTGTCATCTCAACCTGAGAGCTTCACCGGGGGCACGAGGGCGCCCGGCTTTCACCGTCGGTGAGAGCGGAAGCCGTCGACACCCGCTCTGCTTTCCAGAGTGACCTCGTCCGTGCGGTACGTGGGCCTGAGAGATTCCGGGGAGGATTTGCTCCTTCGGCGCCTCCGGATGGTGTCCGGAGGACTCTCCCGCACGGGGTCAGCAGCCGCTGTCAGCCTACCAGCGAGGTCAACGGCCAGGCGTTCGAGTGGCCGCGCGCCCGAATGTGCTCTTTCGTAGTGCTTACGGATGAGTTGCGACCAAGTGGAGGGCACGTGCAGACCGACATCGATCCGCGCAACCTGATCGGCCGCAAGGCGTTCGACCGCAACGGTACGAAGCTCGGCACCATCGACGAGGTCTACCTCGACGATGCCACCGGCGTACCGGAGTGGGCAGCCATACGAACGGGCCTGTTCAGCAGGGACGCCTTCGTCCCCCTGGAGCCCAGCGAACTGGTGGACGGCACCCTCCGCGTCCCCTTCGACCGCTCCCTGATCAAGGACGCCCCCGACTTCGGAGTAGGCCGCCACCTCTCCCCGGAACAGGAACTCCAGCTCTACCACCACTACGGCCTGGACCTGACCTCCCCCACACCCCCCGACCACGACTTCGGCAAGTTGGCAGGCACAGAAGAAGCAGACACCTAAGCCCCTACAGCCACCCCCCTCTCACCGACGCAACCGCCCACCCGACAACCCCACAACCCGCAACCGGGCACCCCCTCGCAGCCCCAGGAGCTAAGCCTCCGCCTCCCTCCGCCCCCCGCAGCTGGTTGGCCGCGCCCCGCCGCCCAGTGCCTGCGGCACGCCCGCAGCGGAGCGGCCGCGTCCCTCGGCCCCCTAGTTGCGTGGCCGCGTGCCCGTAGCTGCAATTCGCATGCCGTGTAACCCACAGCCCACGCGCCCCGTTGCCGCACAGCCGCCCAGCCCTCAACCTGTTGCCCGCAGCCCTAACAGCCCACCGCCCGCACAACCCCCGGCCCGCGGCCACCCCGCCCCCGCCCCAGCCCGCCGCCGCTGCGGGCAGTCGTGCCGCTGGGGCGGCACGGGTGGGCGCAGCGGCACCCCGCCAACGCGGGCGAGTGCCCCCCCCCACCAACCCCGCCCCCTCACGCCCGCATCTCATCCACAGCAACCCCAGGCCGCCGCGGCACCAACGGCAACGGCTCCGCAGGAACAAGCTCAGGATCATCGACCCGAAACGTCCGCACCCGCCCCGGCCCGGACTCCGGCGTCTCGAACCGCACAGTCACCCGCCCCACCCCACTCCCCTGCACCCACCCATGCCCGAACTCCGCATGCCGGACGTCATGCCCAGCAGCCCACCGCCGCTCGACAGCCGCCCCCACCTCCGCAACCGCCCCCACAACCCCAGCCCCGCCGACCCCGCCGGCCCCGCCGGCCCCGTCCTCCCCCACATCCTCCGCACCCCGCTCCCCCGCGGCCTGCGCGAACAGATCCTCCTGCGTGTAGTCGGCCAGCCCACTGACCCCCACCCCCAGCAACCGCACACCCCCCGTCGTGTCCACCGACTCCAGCAACCGCCCCGCGGCCTCCCGCACGACCGCCGGATCATCCGTGGGCCCCCGCAACGTCTCGGACCGAGTCAGCGTGGAGAAGTCGTACCGCCGCACCTTCAGCACGATGGTCCGCCCGGACAACCCCGCCTCCCGCAACCGCCGCACACACCGATCCGCGAGCCGCTGCACCTCCAGCCCCACCCGCACCCGGTCATGGATGTCCACGTCGTACGTGTCCTCCACGGATACCGACTTCGTCTCCCGCTCAGCCACCACCGGCCGCTCGTCCCGCGCCAGCGCCATGGCGTACAACGCATGCCCGTGCGCCTTCCCCAGCATCCGCACGAGCTCGTCCTCGCCCGCCTCGGCCAGCTCCTCGACCGTGTGGATCCCGGCCCGCCGCAGATGATCCCCAGTGGCCGGCCCCACCCCCGGCAGGGTCCGCACCGGCATCGGCCCCAGCATCGCCCGCTCGCTCCCCGGCTCGATCACCACCAGACCGTCCGGTTTGGCCTGCTCGGACGCGATCTTCGCGAGCATCTTGCACGCGGCGAGCCCCACGGACCCGGTCAGCCCGGTGACCGCCCGTATGTCCGCCCGCAGCTTCGCCCCCGCCAGCCGCGCCGACGCCTCGTCCCAGGCCGCTCCCCCGGCCTCCAGATCGACGAACGCCTCGTCCAGACTCAACGGCTCCACCAGCGGCGACAGCGCCCGCAGCAGCGCCATCACCTGCTCACTGATCGACCGGTAGAACCCGAACCGCGGCACGAGATACGCGGCGTTCGGCGCGAGCCGCCGGGCCTGCGCCATCGGCATCGCCGAATGCACCCCGAAGACCCGGGCCTCGTAGGACGCGGTGGCCACCACACCACGCGGCCCCAGCCCGCCCACGATGACCGCCTTTCCGCGCAGACTCGGCTTGGACGCCTGCTCCGCCGAGGCGAAGAAGGCATCCATGTCGAGATGCAGGATCGTGGGCGTGTTTCTCACATGTCCGATGCTGCCCTACGCCACTGACAATGCCCCCGAGCGGCCTCCACGCCGCCCCGCACCGCCCACGCGGCGGAGCCGTCCTCAGACCGCCCGGTTCCGCCGCCGCGCCAGCTCGTCCGCCGGGTTGGGGCCGACCAGCGTCTCCCCGGTGTCGATACGCTCCCCATGCAGCTGCGACAGCGCGCTCTCCACGTCCCGCCACACCACACCGACGGCGATCCCGAAGACTCCCTGCCCGCCCTGGAGCAACGCGTGGACCTCGTCGGGCGAGGTGCACTCGTAGACCGTGGCGCCGTCGCTCATCAGCGTCATGCGCTCCAGGTCACGAAAGCCCCGCTCCCGCAGATGCTGCACCGCGGTACGGATGTTCTGGAGCGAGACACCGGTGTCGAGGAACCGCTTGACGATCTTCAGGACGACGACGTCCCGGAAGCTGTACAGACGCTGCGTCCCCGACCCGTGTGCGGGCCGCACGCTCGGCTCGACGAGCCCCGTACGAGCCCAGTAGTCCAGCTGCCGATAGGTGATGCCGGCCGCCGCGCAGGCCGTCGGGCCCCGGTAGCCGATCTGCTCGCACGTCATGGACGTCGCCCCTCCGCCGCTCGGCACGGCCGCCGTCGGTCGCTGCGGGGCGCGGTCGGCCGCACCACCCGGCTGGGGGTATCCCCCGCCGGAGCGGAGTCGTGAGCTCGGGGGAGGGTACGGACCGCTCTCCCCGAGACCGCGTCCGGGGGCACCCCCAGCCGTACCGTCGCCGCTGCTTCTCACGCCGACCTCCGTCCTTGACCTGCCTTCTCGACGGTAGGCAGTCACCAGGGGTGCGTCAACGATCGCCACACTCGGCACGCCGAGTGATAATCACCCTAGGAGTGGTTTCCCGTACCCCACCGCGGGGAAAGGCTAGCCGAATGCGCTCGGAGCGGGCCGCAGGACGCTCTCACTCGCCGCTGGCAATTGCCGGGACCCGGGCCGTCTCACTGGCTGCTCGTGCCGAAATCCTCGGGCGAGATCTGGTCGAGGAACTCGCGGAACTTCTCCACCTCGTCCTCCTGCTCGTCCGGAATCGCGATCCCCGCGTCGTCCAGCACGCCGTCACTGCCGTAGATCGGCGTTCCGGTGCGCAGGGCCAGTGCTATGGCGTCGGAGGGACGCGCGCTCACCTCGACGCCGCTGGCGAACACCAGCTCGGCGTAGAAGACGCCTTCACGCAGGTCCGTGATGCGCACTTCGGTGAGCTCCTGGCCGACGGCCTCCAGCACGTCCTTGAACAGGTCGTGGGTCAGCGGTCGTGCGGGAGCCATGCCCTGCTGGGCGAAGGCGATGGCCGTGGCCTCCCCCGGCCCGATCCAGATGGGGAGGTAACGGTCGCCTCCCACTTCGCGCAGGAGCACGATCGGTTGGTTGGAGGGCATTTCGACCCGGACACCTACGACATCGAGCTCGTTCACACAGCAACCCTAGGCCGTGCCCGGGACGTTTGGGTAGTCGGGCAGGAAACGGGCGGTCCATCCGGACTGCCCAGGCCCTCCGGGTCAGGGCAGCCGTACCCCGAGCGCGGTCTGCACGAGCGCCGCGTGCAGCCTCACCGTGAGCCCCGCCAGCTCCTTCGTACGGGCCTCGGCATGGGCCCTGGTCTGCGGGTTGCGATGGCGTCTGAGCGGTGCCACGACCTGGTCCACGAGGCCGGCCTCCCGGTCCGCGGCTGCCTTCATCGCCCGAAGATGCCGCGGCTCGATCCCGAACCGCCCCAGTTCGACGACGAGCGAGGCCACGGTGACCGCCTCGGCGTCGTACGCCCCGTCCGGCAGCGGGGCGATCAGCCCGTACGACTCCCACTCCTCGAGCTCCCGCTCGCCGATCTCCGCGGCGGCCAGCAGCTCGCTCCGCCCGATCCGGGCCGCCGTAGGAGCCTCGGAGAGCTCCGGTCCCGCCTCTCCGTCGCGCTGTCGGCCCACGGTGGGCAGCGCGACGGCCTCGCCGCGCTCCATGGCGTCCAGGTGCTCCCTGATCACCTTCAGGGGCAGATAGTGGTCCCGCTGCATCCTCAGCACATGGCCGAGTCTCTCGACGTCGTCGGCGCTGAACTTGCGGTATCCCGAAGGGGTCCGCTGCGGTTCGACGAGTCCCTCGGACTCCAGGAAACGGATCTTGGAGATGGTGACTTCGGGGAACTCGTCGCGCAGCACGCTCAGCACGGTGCCGATGCTCATCAGCCCGCTGTCCGTGGCGGCGGTGCCGTGTCCGGCACCGCCGCTCGGTGTGTGAAGCATGGACCTTCTCCGGGGAAGGGTCAGTAGCCTCGCTGGCTCGCGTAGAAGACCAGCCGGTACTTGCCGATCTGCACCTCGTCACCGTTCGACAGGGCGACCTGGTCGATCCGCTCGCGGTTGACGTACGTGCCGTTCAGGCTGCCCACGTCGGCCACGGTGAACGAGCCGTCCGGGCTCCGGCGGAACTCCACGTGCCGACGCGAGACGGTGACGTCGTCCAGGAAGATGTCGCTCTGCGGGTGACGGCCGGCCGTGGTCAGATCGCTGTCCAGCAGGAAGCGGCTGCCCGAGTTCGGCCCGCGGCGCACCACCAGGAGCGCGGAGCCGAGCGGCAGCGCCTCGACGGCGGCCTGCGCCTCGGGGGACAGCGCCGGCATCTGCGTCTGGCCGGTGGCCTCGGCGTCGTAGGCCTCGAGACCGGAGATGGAGATCGTGGAGGTGGTCTCGGACGGACGCTCGGGCACCGCGCCCGCCCGCAGCGGAGCACCGCAGTTGGAACAGAAGCGGCTGTTCTCCGCGTTGCGGTTACCGCACCTCGTGCACACCAGGGCCGACATGGACGGATCCTCCTGCCGCGGCTGCCCCGCCGGGGCATTGGACGCATACGGGTCGGCGGTGAACCCTCCACCCGTACCTGAGGTTGAGGGTTGCCCGAAACCTATGCCTCCGGCCTGGGCAGGGTCAACAGACGGCGCGCCCTGACCTCCGGAAATGTCCCCGCCCGGGCCACCCACCTGGTCCCGGAACAATGGCCGCTGGCCCTCTGCGTCAGGCTGCGCGCGGTGGCGGGCGGTGGCGTTTTCGTTGCCCTGCCGCGCGCTCTTGCCGAACAACTTCGCAAACAACTTCACGGGCGATTCCCCTTGACTGAAACAGACCCGCCCGTGGGGCAGGACGAACCCTGACTGCACACTCCGGCCGACCCGGACATCCTCACAACGTCCGTATCCACCAGACAGTTTCCACCACGCACCACCCATTCGGTGCGCCGACCCCCCGCAACCTCATGCCCTCGCGGGACGTCCCCCATGCACCCCCGATTCACCGCGAGGACGACCGAGCGTAGTCAGGCTGCTCCGCGGCTCGCAAGGCGTCCACAACGATCTTGTCCGACCGCTCGACCGTCACGACGGCCTGCTCCTTCTCGAGGGTCTGCACCACGCCTCCAGGGATGTTGAGCGCCGGTTCGAGGTCCTGCGGCTTGCCGATGACCTTGAAACGATAGGGCGCGTTGATCTTGTTCCCGTCGACGCTCACGGAGTTTCCCGAATCGGTCAGATAGGTCCCTGCCACCACGCGTACCCCGTTCACCTGGATCGCCTCCGCCCCGGCCGCACGCAACTCCTGAATGGCGTCGAGCAGCATGTCCGCCTCGACCGTCCCCTTCGTGTCGTCGATGACCACCGTGATGCCAGGTCCTTGCGCCGCCACCGTGCCCGCCAGGATGCCGAGTTGCCGCTCCTTCTCGACCGTCTGCCGACGAGCCTCCTCGGCCTGGTTCGAACTGTTCTCGAGCTCGTCCCGCTGCTGCTCGAGTCCCCGCTTCTCGTCCTCAAGACGCTGTGTGCGGTCATCCAGTTCATCGAGGATCCGGACAAGATCCTCCTGGCGTGCGCCGCGCAGGGCGTCGTCCCCGTCGCTGTTGGAGGCGACCTGCACGGCCAGGCCGAAGCCGAGGCCGAACAGCAACAGGGCGACGATCAGTTGGGCCCGGGTGACCCGCGGCGGCCAGAGCCCCTTGGCGAGCCGCTGCCGTCCGGTGAGCTCCGGCCGCGTCTCCGGGTCGTGCGCGCCAACCGCGGCCGCCTGGGACGGGACCTCGTCGGGCAGTTCCTTGCGCAGCCTGTTCTCGGCCGCCTCGTCCTGGTTGCTCATCGGTCTCACGCCCGGAACACGTGCCGGCGGATCGCCGCGGCATTGGAGAAGATGCGGATCCCGAGGACCACGACGACACCGGTGGACAGCTGCGCCCCCACGCCCAACTTGTCGCCGAGGAACACGATCAGCGCGGCGACGACCACATTGGACAGGAAGGACACCACGAAGACCTTGTCGTCGAAGATCCCGTCGAGCATGGCCCGCAGGCCACCGAAGACGGCGTCCAGCGCCGCCACGACGGCGATCGGCAGATAAGGCTCCACGACCGCCGGAACCTCAGGCCGGACCAGCAGGCCGGCCACGACTCCCACGACGAGGCCCAGTACGGCGATCACGATGTGCCCTTCTCGCTCTTCTCGGTGTTCGGCTGCGCTGTTCGCACGGTCACACTGGGTGCCGCCGGCAGCCGGAGGTCCTCTTCCACGGAGATGGCCGTCCGGATGCCGAAGTTCTCCTGCAGGGCATGCAGATACAGCCCGTCGGCACTGTCCTGGAACCTGGTGCTCAGCCGCTCCCCGTCCCCCACCGCGAGCACGGTGTACGGCGGTACCAGCGGCTTGTTGTCGACCAGTATGGCGTCGCCCGCGGCCCTGATCGCCGACAGCGCCGTCAGCCGCTGCCCGTTGATGGAGATCGCCTCGGCGCCCGACTCCCACAGCCCGTTGACCACCCGCTGCATGTCACGGTCGCGCACCCGCCCGGTGTCGGAGAACCCGGAGGTCTCGCGCGGATCCCCGTCACCGCCCCCACCGGCTTCCCGGGCGTCGTCGACGACCAGCTTCACGCCGGGTCCGTGCACCTCGACGGCGCCGGACAGGATGCCCACGAGCTCCCCCTGCTCGCTGCCGCTCTCCTTCAGCGCCTCACGCTGGCGCGCGCTCACCTCTTCGCGCAGCTCGTCGACGCTGTCCTCGAGCTTGTCCGCGGCCTCGGTCTCCTGATCGATCCGGTCGATCAGCTCCTCGCGCTCCTTCGCCACCACAGGAGCCGCGACCCGCGCCTGGGCCGCCCCGACGGTGACGACGAGGGCGGCCAGCACCAGACCGGCCGCGAGTCCGAGCTTCGCCCTGAGGGTCTTGGGCAGACCGCCGTCCGCCGCCTTCTTCCGGGCCGCCGCCTCGGCGTACCCGTCATCGAGGCTGTGATCCATGACGTTGGTGAGCAGCGACATGGAGGCGTCCGGGCGCGAGGGTCGCGTAGGAGTGCTCCGAACGGGGGGCTGCTGCGGCATGCCGCACATCGTCGCACGTCGCGCCCAGTACCTCCGAATGGCCCCACCGGCGTGCCGGACAGGCCCCCTTGGGGACACTTGTCCGGCACGCGCGCGTGCTGGGGATTTCAGCGCCCGGCGCTGTCCACCACGGCCGACCACTCGTCGAGCAGGGCCTGGGCCGACGCGTCGTCGGGACCCTCCGCCCACAGATGGGTGACGGCCTCGGCCGGGTCGGGCAGAACCATCACCCAGCGCCCGTCGGTCTCCACCACCCGCACACCGTCCGTGGTGTCCACGAACCGGTCACCGGCAGCCTCCACGACCCGTCGCATCACGAGTCCCTTGACCGCCCACGGAGTCGCCAGATCCCGCTTGAGGACGTGCGCCCGCGGAATCCGCGCGTCGATCTGGCTGAGGGTGAGCTGCGTCCGCGCTACCAGCCCGATCAGCCGTACGAAGGCCGCCGTGCCGTCGAAGACACCGCTGAACTCGGGGACGATGAACCCGCCCTTGCCGTCACCGCCGAAGATGGTGGTCTCGTCCCGGCCGACCCGCGTCAGGTCGTCGGGCGACGTCGTCGTCCAGTCCACCTGCGTCCCGTGGTACGCCGCCACCTGCTCGGCGATCCTCGTGGTGGTCACCGGCAGCGCCACCCGTCCACTGCGCCGCTCGGCAGCCACCAGGTCGAGCATCACGAGCAGCGCCCGGTCGTCCTCGACGATCCGCCCCTTCTCGTCGACCAGCGACAGCCGCTCACCGACCGGGTCGAACCTCACCCCGAACGCGGCCCGCGCGGAGGCGACGATCTCCCCCAGCCGCACCAGCCCGGAACGACGAGCGTCCGCCGTCTCGGTCGGCCGGGACTCATCGAGACCGGGATTGATGGTCAGCGCGTCCACACCCAGCTTGCCGAGCAGGCTGGGCAGCACCAGGCCGGCACTGCCGTTGGAGGCATCCACGACGACCTTGAGCCCGGACTCCGCGATCCCGGTCGTGTCCACGTTCCGCAGCAGCGATCCGGTGTACGAGTCGAACACGCTGGCCGGGAAATGGAGATCCCCGATCTCACCGGGGAACGCCCGCCGGTACTCCTGTCGCGCGAACACCCGGTCCAGCTTGCGCTGACTGCCTTGCGACAGATCGGCGCCCTGGCTGTCGAAGAACATGATGTCCACGGAGTCCGGCACACCGGGCGTCGTCCGGATCATGATCCCGCCGGCGCTGCCACGAGCGGTCTGCTGCCGCGCCACGGGCAGCGGTACGTTCTCCAGATCCCGTACGTCGATGGCGCTCGCCTGCAGCGCGGAGATCACCGCACGCTTCAGCGCCCGAGCACCACGGGAGTGGTCGCGGGCCGTGGTGACGGTCGACCCCTTCTTGAGGGTCGTCGCATAGGCACCGGCGAGGCGTACGGCGAGTTCCGGCGTGATCTCCACATTGAGGATTCCGGACACGCCACGGGCACCGAACAGATGCGCCTGGCCCCGGGACTCCCAGATCACCGAGGTGTTGACGAACGCACCGGCCTCAATGATCTTGAACGGATAGACCCGCACATTGCCCTGAATGATCGACTCTTCACCGATCAGGCACTCGTCGCCGATGACGGCGCCGTCCTCGATCCGGGCGGCGCGCATGATGTCGGTGTTCTTGCCGACGACACATCCCCGAAGGTTGCTCTGCTGCCCGACATACACGTTGTCGTGGACGACGGCCTTGTGCAGGAAGGCGCCGCTCTTCACGACCACGTTGGAGCCGACCACGGTGTGCTCGCGGATCTCGGCGCCGGCTTCCACCTTGGCGTAGTCCCCGATGTAGAGAGGACCACGAAGAACGGCGTCGGGATGCACCTCGGCGCCCTCGGCCACCCACACGCCAGGGGAGATCTCGAACCCGTCGAGCTCGACGTCGACCTTGCCCTCCAGGACATCGGCCTGCGCCTTCACATAGCTCTCGTGGGTGCCGACGTCCTCCCAGTAGCCCTCCGCGATATAGCCGTAGATCGGCTTGCCTTCCTTCATCAACTGCGGGAAGACATCGCCGGACCAGTCGACGGGCACATCGGCCTCGACGTAGTCGAAGACCTCGGGCTCCATGACGTAAATGCCGGTGTTCACCGTGTCCGAGAAGACCTGGCCCCAGGTCGGCTTCTCGAGGAAACGCTCGACCTTGCCTTCCTCATCGACGATGGTGATTCCGAATTCAAGAGGATTCGGCACCCGCGTCAGGCAGACGGTGACCAGCGCGCCCTTCTCCTTGTGGAAACGGATCAGGTCGGTGAGGTCGAAGTCGGTCAGGGCATCGCCGGAGATCACAACGAAGGCGTCGTCCTTCAACGCCTCTTCGGCGTTCTTGACGCTTCCGGCGGTACCGAGTGGCTTCTCCTCATTGGCATAGGTGAGCTCCATCCCGAGCTCTTCACCGTCACCGAAGTAGTTCTTGACCAAGGAGGCCAGGAACTGGACAGTTACGACGGTCTCGTTCAACCCATGCCTTTTGAGCAGCCGCAGCACATGCTCCATGATCGGCCGGTTGGCCACCGGCAGGAGCGGCTTGGGCATGCTTGAGGTCATGGGACGAAGGCGTGTGCCTTCGCCTCCGGCCATCACGACGGCCTTCATGTCGGAAGCGTCCTCCTCTAAGACGACGGTCTAGCCGACTTCACCCGTCCAGATTGTCCCGCACTTTTCGTCAGCGGGCCATCGAGCCGCTGGAGCCCGGCAATGGGCGAGGTTCAATCGGCCATGGTGTCCGCACGGACAAGGCGGCGGACCTGTACCACGTAGAGGACTCCTGCCCACCAATAGAGCGTTGTACCCCATCCTGCGAACGCCCATCCGAAAATAGCAGCAAGTGACGGGAGCCACCCACTTCCGTCACTGAGCAGGAGCAACGGGAAGGCGTACATCAGGTTGAAGGTAGCCGCCTTGCCCAGGAAGTTCACCTGGGGCGGCGGATAGCCGTGACGTCTGAGGATGCCCACCATCACCAGCAGCAGCAGTTCTCGCGCCAGAAGTACACCGGTCAACCAGAGCGGCAGAATCTCCCGCCAGGTCAGTCCGACCAAAGTCGAGAGGATGTAGAGCCGGTCCGCGGCGGGGTCCAGGAGCCGGCCGAGGCTGCTGATCTGGTTCCAGCGCCGCGCGAGCTTGCCGTCCAGGTAGTCACTGATCCCGCTCAGCATCAGCACCAGCAGGGCCCAGCCATCGCTCTTCGGCCCGCCGAACTCCGGCCAGAGGATCAGCCACAGGAACACGGGCACGCCAACGAGCCGAGCCATGCTGAGGATGTTGGGGATGGTGAGGACCCTGTCCGTCTGGACACGGGTCTCCTGGACCTCCACCCGGGGCCTCCTGAGGGAAACGTGCGAACGATGCTCCCTGACCTTACCTCAACGCAAAAAAGCTCTGGCTCCTGGGCGGATGCCCAAGAGCCAGAGCTGTAAAAGGAGTTCGGCGGCGTCCTACTCTCCCACAGGGTCCCCCCTGCAGTACCATCGGCGCTGTAAGGCTTAGCTTCCGGGTTCGGAATGTAACCGGGCGTTT